>NZ_CALXSK010000086.1 GCF_944391105.1 uncultured Victivallis sp. | reverse complement strand
GATAGTCCCAGAGTTAAGATGAACCTTCTGCCTCTTTTTTCATCCCGCCGAATTAAAAACTTTTGAAATTACCTCATCAATCTATTGAAATACAAGATCTGATTTCCTTTTTGGTGAAATTAGTAGAGGAGCGTACAAATGTATTCCACAAAGAGCCCCCATTGCTTTTAGAAGCTGTATTGGATTGCATCAAGAATGCTGTTGAAGCCGATAGAGTTTCTTTTGAAGTTTTGTTGAAGTTTTATAAAATCATCCAGGAATTAGAAGCCGTTTTATATAATTATGCTGGTATTTTAGAAACCTCGGTCAAGGGAAATAATAGAGCTGAAGGTAAACAGGAAAGGGTACAACGGCGATTGAATTTTTTTAAGGAATTTGATGATTTTTATACGCAAAAACATGCTGCAGATCCTAAAATTACTAAGCATCAAGCGGCACGAATGTTTTTTGTTAAAAAAAACAAAAGATGAAAAAAATGAAAAATTTGCAGCATTGTGGCGAGATGCAGAAACGTTTTACCGAAGTTATTGTAATCGGAAACAATCGTCATGTAAAAATCGAAAGCGAAAAGAAGAAAAAATAAAACGTTGGATCCCCTATACACCTCCACCGGTCGAAATTGACGTGTTGAATAACTGGCTCTCTGATCCAGCGCAATTTTCTGCCGAATGAATTTCTGAAGACAATCATTAATTGCGCTTGACATTATTAAGGCCTTCTCCCTTTCATAATAACTTTTTGATACAAAATCTGGAGACATAATTCATATGAGCTTTATTTTGCAAGGAAGATAGATTCTGTATACCGTGGAATTAGCATGAAAAATTCAGCAACCAGAAATTCGGTTTGCAGCTCGAACTTTTTTCGTCTATATATAACCATTGTGATGGCAGGCTGAAGTGACGGCCTGAATGAGTGATCAGCCCTGTCGGTCTTTGCGGACCGGCGGGGCTGATTGGTTTTAATCGCATGGAGGTGGTGAAGATGAAGATCAGAAAGAGTGTGTTGCTGGAGGCGTTGAAGGTGCTCGGGAAGGTCGTGGCGCAGACTTCGCCGGTGGAGGTGGTGCGGTCGGTCCGGTTCGTCGGGGACGGCGGGCGGCTGCGGCTCATGGCGACCGACGGCGTGGAGTGTGTCGCTGTAAGTGTGGCGTGTGAGGTTGCGGAGGCGGTTGATTTCGCGGTCGAATATCGGGCGCTGCGGGAGCTGATCCGTTCCACGCGGGGTGGCGAGGTTGAGGTCACGGGGAAGTCGCTCGAATGGCCGGATTTGGAGGTGGTTCCCGAGGACGCGGTCAAAGTCGAGCTTCCGGCCTCGTTCGGGGAGTTGCTCGCTTGGGCGGCTCCGGTTGCGGATCGCGATGGTGCGCGGCTCATCCTGCGGGGCGTCAACCTTTCGCCGGAAGGCATCACCGCGACGAACGGAAGAGAATTGCTGCATCTCCCGTGTCCGCTCGCGATTCCGGAGGAGGTTACGCTGCCGTTTCCGCTCGCGTTGTTGACGGCGAAACCCGCCGCTCTCGGCGTACTCCACCTATGGAGTCGGCGTAATGAGCGGCTCTTCCGGATCGAGATCGGCGGCTTTCTGTGGCAGGGTAAGGCGCTCTCCGGGAAATTCCCCGCCTGGAAGCAGGTGATTCCGTCCGGCAATGCATTAGATTATTCGCTGGAGTTCTTCGAGCCGGAACGGATCATCGCGTTTTTGAAAACGGTTCCCGACCACGAACCGCTGAACGGAATCGAACTTAACGTGACGCCGCATAGTGTCACGCTCGTTCCGGTCGATACTCCGGAGATGTCGTTCGAGACGGCAGCAGAGTTTCTGGGTATCCATCCGCGGGCGGTGCTGGCGCTCAACAAGTACATCCTGCTGCGGATGCTGCAGCAGCACTACACGAAGTTCCGCGCCCATTCGGACGGGCGGATGCCGGTCGTGGCCGAGGGCGGCGCCGGTTGTTACGTCGCGATGCCGATTCATCTTAGTCCCAAATCCAACCCTCAAACCAACCAGGAGGCAAGCAAAATGGAAACGAACGAAATCAAAGAAACCGACTCCCGGCGGGAGTCCGCAAACGAAGCTCTCGACCCGATGGAGGAGCTGAATCACGGCATCGACGAACTGCGCGGCAAGCTCAAGCTGTTGCTCGACGAAACCGGCGTTCTGACCCGCAAGGTCAAGGAAGCCGTTTTGAAGCAGAAGCAGAAAGAGCGGGATTTCATCCTCGCCAAGCGCGCCATCGAACGGATCAAGATGGCGATCTGACCACATCGACAAAACAAACATACAACTGAAGGGACGGAGGCCTGACCGCTTCCGTCTCTTCTCATTTATGGAGGTGAAATGATGTTGAAACTCAATGCGTCGTATTCGAAGAAGGTTCCGGCCGGGGAGGAGTATTCGAGCCAGAGCTTCCATGCGTCGGTCGAAGTCGAACTCCCGGACGGGCTCACGCAGGAGCAGCTGCAGGCTCGGATTCATGAAACGTTCGACCTCGTACGGAATTCGGTCGAAGCGGAATTGCATGGAAATGTGCCCCGCAATCATGAGGGGTATCCCGTTGCAGAAGAACGCAAAACCGTGCCGCAGGGCAACCGGGCAGCGGGTCGTCAGAACGACGTTCCCGCGAGTCCGAAACAGCTCTCGTATCTGCTTGATCTTGCCCGGCAGCGTGGAGTGACTCCGCAGCAGATTGCCGCGCAGCATGGCGTGCCGGATGTACGGCAGCTCAGCAAGCGGCAGTGTTCGGAACTCATCAACAGCTGGAGGGCGGCATGATGGCGACCATCGATGAACTGCGGCAGAAA
>NZ_CALXSK010000085.1 GCF_944391105.1 uncultured Victivallis sp. | reverse complement strand
GATAGTCCCAGAGTTAAGATGAACCTTCTGCCTCTTTTTTCATCCCGCCGAATTAAAAACTTTTGAAATTACCTCACACATTTGTTTTTTTATTGATAACGGATCGCAAACGTGGCTTGCTTCATCTAAAGCAATAAACTGATCGGAGAATGTGCTCTTGGGGATTAGGTAGACTATGCTTGCTCACTTTTGTAAAAGTAATTTGAGGGAGTGCAGTTCAAACAGATTTCACTTATATATAACCTTTGTGATGGCAGGCTGAGGTAATCGGCCTGAATGAGTGATCAGCCCTGTCGGTCTTTACTGACCGGCGGGGCTGATTGGTTTTAATCGCATGGAGGTGGTGAAGATGAAGATCAGAAAGAGTGTGTTGCTGGAGGCGTTGAAGGTGCTGGGGAAGGTTGTGGCGCAGACTTCGCCGGAGGAGGTGGTGCGGTCGGTTCGCTTTGTCGGGGTCGGCGGGCGGCTGCGGCTTGTTGCGACTGACGGCGTGGAGTGTGTCGCATTGAGTGTGGAGTGTGAGTCGGCGGAGGCGATCGATTTCGCGGTCGAATATCGGGCGTTGCGGGAGCTGATCCGTTCCACGCGGGGTGGCGAGGTCGAGGTTACCGGGACGCCGCTTGAATGGCCGGAGCTGGAGGTTGTCCCCGAGGACGCGGTCAAAGTCGAGCTTCCGGCCTCGTTCGGGGAGTTGCTCACCTTGGCGGCTCCGGTTGCGGACCGCGATGGTGCGCGGCTCATTCTGCGGGGCGTCAACCTTTCGCCGGAGGGCATCACTGTGACGAACGGGAAGGAGCTTCTGCATCTCCCTTGTCCGCTCACGATTCCGGAGGAGGTTACGCTGCCGTTTCCGCTCGCGTTGTTGACTGCGAAGCCCGCCGCTCCCGGCGTACTCCACCTCTGGAGTCGGCACAGTGAGCGGCTTTTCCGGATCGAGATCGGCGGCTTTCTGTGGCAGGGGAAAGCGCTCTCCGGGAAATTCCCCGCCTGGAAGCAGGTGATTCCGTCCGGCAACGCTTTGGATTATTCGCTGGAGTTCTTCGAGCCGGAACGGATCATCGCGTTTCTGAAGACGGTTCCCGACCACGAACCGCTGAACGGAATTGAACTCAATGTGACGCCGCATGGCGTGACGCTTATTCCGGTCGATACTCCCGAAATGTCGTTCGAGACGGACGCGGAGTTTCTGGGCGTTCAGCCGCAGGCGGTGCTGGTGCTCAACAAGTACATCCTGTTGCGGATGCTTCAGCAGCGTTACACGAAGTTCCGCGCCCATTCGGACGGGCGGATGCCGGTCGTGGCCGAGGGCGGCGCTGGCTGTTACATTGTGATGCCGATTCACCTTAGTCCCAAATTCAATCCACAAACCAACAAGGAGGCAAGCAAAATGGAAACGAACGAAATCAAAGAAACCGACTCCCGCCGGGAGTCTGCAAACGAAGCTACCGACCCGATGGAGGAGCTGAATCACGGGATCGACGAACTGCGAGGAAAACTCAAGCTGCTGCTCGACGAAACCGGCGTGCTGACTCGCAAGGTCAAAGAAGCCGTGCTCAAGCAGAAACAGAAAGAGCGGGACTTCATCCTCGCCAAGCGCGCCATCGAACGGATCAAAATGGCGATTTGACCACATCGACAAAACAAACATACAACCGAAGGGACGGTGGCCTGACCGCTTCCGTCTCTTCTCATTTATGGAGGTGAAATGATGTTGAAACTCAATGCGTCGTATTCGAAGAAGGTTCCGGCCGGGGAGGAGTATTCGAGCCAGAGCTTCCATGCGTCGGTCGAAGTCGAACTCCCGGACGGGCTCACGCAGGAGCAGCTGCAGGCTCGGATTCATGAAACGTTCGACCTCGTACGGAATTCGGTCGAAGCGGAATTGCATGGAAATGTGCCCCGCAATCATGAGGGGTATCCCGTTGCAGAAGAACGCAAAACCGTGCCGCAGGGCAACCGGGCAGCGGGTCGTCAGAACGACGTTCCCGCGAGTCCGAAACAGCTCTCGTATCTGCTTGATCTTGCCCGGCAGCGTGGAGTGACTCCGCAGCAGATTGCCGCGCAGCATGGCGTGCCGGATGTGCGGCAGCTCAGCAAACGGCAGTGTTCGGAACTCATCAACAGCTGGAGGGCGGCATGATGGCAACCATCGATGAACTGCGGCAGGAACCGCACTGGTCCTATTCGGCGCTGAACACTTACCTCAACGTCTGCCAGCTGCAATACTTCTACCGTTATGTGGAGCAGCCGGAGATCGAGCGGACTTCGGTCTGCCTCCCGTTCGGCAAGGCGTTTCATGCGGCTTTGACCGCGCAGGCGTGGGAGTGTCTGATGGGAAGTTCGCTGACCCGGGAGGAGATCGTCAACCTCTTTGCAGAGTCGTTCCGGATCGAAACCGAAATCGCGCCGAATTTGATCTACAAAGAGGGCGAAAACTTCGACTCGATGATCGCGCTGGCGACCCGGATGCTCGATGCCGCGCTCGCGAACTGGTCGGACTTTTACACGATCAAAGGTGTCGCGCAGGCGTTCAAGATCGACGTTCCCGGACTCAAAAAGCCGCTGATCGGCGAATGGGATTTTCTCGTGCAGGACGGGCGGGATGTCTGCATCGTGGACTGGAAAACTTCCGCGAGCCGCTGGCCCGCAAGCAAGGCCGACCGCGACTTACAGGCAACCGTGTTCAGTTATGCCTACGAAAAGTTGAACGGCACGACGCCGCTCTTCCGGTTCGACGTGATCACCAAAGCGAAGAATCCGGTTTGCGAAACGCACTACACCTGCCGCGATGAGGCCGCGTTCCGGCGGTTCGAGTCGCTGGCGGCACGGGTGCAGGACGCGGTGGACAAGGGCGTGTTTCTGCCGAACGAAACGAGCTTCGCCTGTGCGGAGTGTCCGTATAAAAATCGTTGCAAAAACTGGAGGTAACGTAT
>NZ_CALXSK010000084.1 GCF_944391105.1 uncultured Victivallis sp. | reverse complement strand
AATCCCCATACACCGCGTCCCAGTTCAAGAAAGCTGATTACGCGGCAAGCACGTAATCAATCCTGATTCCTTTACCTTGATCGAGCTCCTCGTCGTGATTGCGATCATCGCGATCCTGGCCGGGATGCTGCTGCCCGCATTGAACCAGGCGCGGGAACGCGGGAGGGCCGCGAACTGCATCAACAACTTGAAGCAGCTTGGAGTCGGCAACGTCTTCTATGCTGATGCCTATGATGATTACGTGGTGTTGCGCAACGGCCCTTATGAGCAATCTTATTTCTGTCCCGGCGGGCCGAAGGAGGCTTACTGGTACGAGATGCTCTATTCGTTCGTCGTCGGTTCGCCGATGGCTTCCAGCACCGAGGAGTTCAACAACTTCAAGGAGATGCACAAGAGCTTCGTATGCAGTTCCGTGCAGGAACAGTACGAGGTCTCCGGGAAAAAGACGACGACTTACGGAATAAACGGACGAATCGGATCGGTTTACGGAACTGTTTTTGAGCAGGCGTACCGGCCGCGCAAACTTTCGGCCTGCCGTCGTCCTTCGGCAAAAGCTGTTTTCTGCGACGCCAAGAATCCCGGTGCCTATTTCTTCGAAGCGGGCAACTCCGATACGGCCGTCTGGGGGAACGCGCACAACAAAATGGACAACGTCGTCTTTGCTGACGGTCATGCCGCGGCGGTGAACGCCCGGGGCATGAACGCGGACGATTTCGAGAAGGATTTCGTTCTGGGCGAGTGGTGATTTGCCGGGACGGGCGGGAGACACAGGGGCGATAAGAATGAATTTTTGTATTCGACTGGGGATGGGAATTCTGCTGCTTGGCGTGTTTCTGCTGCATGCGGCGGAGATCGACGTGACTCGATTCGGGGCGCGCGGCGACGGCGTCGCGGATGATTCCGCCGCCATTCGGGCAGCGGTTGCTGAGTTGAAGAAAAACGGCGGCGGGACGCTCCGGTTTCCCGCCGGACGTTACCGCATTGCGACGCCGGGACCCGGCGGCATTTTTCTTGACGGGATTTCGAATGCAGTGATTTGTTTTGATCCGGAGGCGGTTCTGCTTATGGACAATCTTCTGCCGGACGGTTCCGGCGGCGGGCACGGTGTGACGGTACGCGGCCCCGCCCGGAACATTGAACTGCGCAACGTGAAGGTCGTCTGGAAAAACAAACCGAAAGTCCGCAGCAACGGCGACGGGTTCCGTTTGGGATATCCTGATCCTCTGCGTACTCTCGCTCAGATCCGCATGGTGAATTGTGAAGTCGGGAAGAGCGCTCAGACCGGTGCGGTTTTCATGGGGTGCAGCAATGTGACCGTCCGCGACTTCACAGTGCGTGAAAGCTGGGCGGACGGTCTCCATTTCAATGCCTGCTCCAATATCGAGGTCGATGGCGTCACCGGAATCCGGACCGGTGATGACGCACTGGCGTTTGTCACCTATTATGCTGAGAAGTTCGAAGGGGAGACCGGTACGGTCTTTTCGCTGCCGGAACTCGGCGCGTGGAGCAATTCCGGCGCGAGCGCGAAGCGGATTCGCGTTCAGGGCGGCAATGCGAACGGGATTCGTATCGCAGGATCGAAGTTCATTTCGATTTCGGATGTCGAGGTTGAGGATAAAGTCGGATGTGGAATCATCATCGATGCCGGGCCGCTCACAGCAGTCAATCACTGGCAGTACCTCGCAAGCCGGGATATCTCCATCCGCGATGTTACCGTGAAAGGGAGCAATACGGGATTGTATATCATGCAGTTCGATCCGGTTACTGACAACCCGGCCTTCAGCCGGTTCGATGTTCAATGCGTGACGTTTCGCATTGAGAACTGCAGCAATGACAGCGTACACCTGAGCGGCGTATCCGGGGTGCGACTCCGGGATTTCGTCACCTCCGGCTGCCGCTGGCGGTTCCGCACTTTTACCGACTGTCGGGTTGACAACGCGACGATCGACGCAGGAACTTTTCTGTTGATCGGCAGGGATGAGACTGGCGATCCGGCTCGACTCGGGGAGCTTCGCAACAGCGATTCCCGGATCACCGGCGTGCGCATCCGGAACGGGAATCTTGTCATTCAGCGCTGCCGAAATTTCGAGGCGCAGGATGTCGGCATTTCCGGATCCGGGGGGAGCGCTCTCACACTGTTTCAGACACTGGACTCCCGGATCTCCCGGTTGAAGATCAAGGACGCAAATCTTTCCGGTTCCGTGCCGTTTGCAATACAGGTCCTTCAGAGTCGCGGAATTCATTTTGAAGATGTCGACGTGACCGGTTCCGGCTCGCTGAAAGCGGCGTTCGAACTCGGAGGCGGGGATGACAGATTCACCACCGACCGCATCTCCATCGGAGGCCTGCAACTGGTTCCGTCCTCCATTCCGCCGGTTTTCGCGCAGAGCGGTCCGTATGGGGTGAAGAATTGGAAATTCGGTCCTTCGGACGGCAGCTTGTCTCCCCGATGAGAGCCTTCCGACGCAATGAGCCGTAATTGACAGGAACTCTTCAGCCGGATCTGGCCGATGTCGACCCGGGTTCCGTAACCGGAATGGCGTGTTTGGGGCGGACAGAATGCGGGTGTTCATCGATTCCCCGGCGCATGAAAGAGTTTTCCGTCTTCCCCAGGGAGCTTTCTTCCCGACCAAGGTGAAATCATCCTCCGGGCCGATCACTCCGGCAGACAACGTGAATTGGTTTCACCCGCTTGCATCCGGCAGGCCGGGCCGGGCCTGGAGCGATTCGGAATCGGAATCCATACGATCTCCGGTTCCTTTCAACCAGCCGGATTCCGTGTCAGAAAGAAGAATCCGGCACTCTTCCATAGACACAAATGCCGGGACGAAACGAAGGTCCGTTCCGTCCCGGCATTGCAATTCCTGCAGATGCAGAGATTATTTGACGATCAGACCGTCGCCGTAAACGAGGCTCTCGATGGAGATGCCGTAGAAGGTGCTGTAGTAAACGCTCTTGCTGTTCTCTCCGGAAGTCGGAGTGCGCAGCGATCCGCATCCGGTCACGGCACACAGCAGACCAGCAGCGGCGGCGAGAATGAGAAACTTCTTCATAATACTTTTCCTTTCCCTTTGGATGATGAGTTGCGAGTACCATGCGGCACTCTCGATAGGATAGAATATATCCCGCTTCAGGAAAAAGTCAAATAATGTGGATTTTTTATCCGGTCAAGATGCAATCAAAACCACCGGCTAAGCCGGTGGTATGCACCACGCCTTCAAGGCGATATTGCCGGCAGCCCGACACGGGCTC
>NZ_CALXSK010000083.1 GCF_944391105.1 uncultured Victivallis sp. | reverse complement strand
AAGGAAGAATTTTTAAGAAAAAGTCAGAAATACCACAAAACGACTTGACAAAACCTAACATAGAAGGACAGGTGTGAGTAGCACATAGAATTCTATTTTCAAGTTCCTAAAGATTTCTCTTCCCCTCACTTCTTCCTCAAGGAATCCTTGGACATTCTCTGTTGATTGTTTCCTGACATCCAGTGGTTCATTATTTAATGCGTAGAAAGTTCATCGCTTGAAACGACCTTTGTCGTCACAAGATTTTGGGCAAAAACACTTTGTGCAGTTCAAACGGATTTCATCTATATATAACCTTCGTGATGGCAGGCTGAGGTAATCGGCCTGAATGAGTGATCAGCCCTGTCGGTCTTTGCGGACCGGCGGGGCTGATTGGTTTTAATCGCATGGAGGTGGTGAAGATGAAGATCAGAAAGAGTGTGTTGCTGGAGGCGTTGAAGGTGCTCGGGAAGGTCGTGGCGCAGACTTCGCCGGTGGAGGTGGTGCGGTCGGTCCGGTTCGTCGGGGACGGCGGGCGGCTGCGGCTCATGGCGACCGACGGCGTGGAGTGTGTCGCTGTAAGTGTGGCGTGTGAGGTTGCGGAGGCGGTTGATTTCGCGGTCGAATATCGGGCGCTGCGGGAGCTGATCCGTTCCACGCGGGGTGGCGAGGTTGAGGTCACGGGGAAGTCGCTCGAATGGCCGGATTTGGAGGTGGTTCCCGAGGACGCGGTCAAAGTCGAGCTTCCGGCCTCGTTCGGGGAGTTGCTCGCTTGGGCGGCTCCGGTTGCGGATCGCGATGGTGCGCGGCTCATCCTGCGGGGCGTCAACCTTTCGCCGGAAGGCATCACCGCGACGAACGGAAGAGAATTGCTGCATCTCCCGTGTCCGCTCGCGATTCCGGAGGAGGTTACGCTGCCGTTTCCGCTCGCGTTGTTGACGGCGAAACCCGCCGCTCTCGGCGTACTCCACCTATGGAGTCGGCGTAATGAGCGGCTCTTCCGGATCGAGATCGGCGGCTTTCTGTGGCAGGGTAAGGCGCTCTCCGGGAAATTCCCCGCCTGGAAGCAGGTGATTCCGTCCGGCAATGCATTAGATTATTCGCTGGAGTTCTTCGAGCCGGAACGGATCATCGCGTTTTTGAAAACGGTTCCCGACCACGAACCGCTGAACGGAATCGAACTTAACGTGACGCCGCATAGTGTCACGCTCGTTCCGGTCGATACTCCGGAGATGTCGTTCGAGACGGCAGCAGAGTTTCTGGGTATCCATCCGCGGGCGGTGCTGGCGCTCAACAAGTACATCCTGCTGCGGATGCTGCAGCAGCACTACACGAAGTTCCGCGCCCATTCGGACGGGCGGATGCCGGTCGTGGCCGAGGGCGGCGCCGGTTGTTACGTCGCGATGCCGATTCATCTTAGTCCCAAATCCAACCCTCAAACCAACCAGGAGGCAAGCAAAATGGAAACGAACGAAATCAAAGAAACCGACTCCCGGCGGGAGTCCGCAAACGAAGCTCTCGACCCGATGGAGGAGCTGAATCACGGCATCGACGAACTGCGCGGCAAGCTCAAGCTGTTGCTCGACGAAACCGGCGTTCTGACCCGCAAGGTCAAGGAAGCCGTTTTGAAGCAGAAGCAGAAAGAGCGGGATTTCATCCTCGCCAAGCGCGCCATCGAACGGATCAAGATGGCGATCTGACCACATCGACAAAACAAACATACAACTGAAGGGACGGAGGCCTGACCGCTTCCGTCTCTTCTCATTTATGGAGGTGAAATGATGTTGAAACTCAATGCGTCGTATTCGAAGAAGGTTCCGGCTGAGGAGGAGTATTCGAGCCAGAGCTTTCATGCGTCGGTCGAGGTCGAACTTCCGGACGGACTCACGCAGGATCAGCTGCAAAGCCGGATTCATGAAACGTTCGATCTCGTGCGGAATTCGGTTGAAGCGGAACTGCATGGAAATGTGCCCCGTAATTGTGAGGGGTATCCCGCCGCAGAGGAGCGCAAAACCACACCGCAGGGCAACCGGGCAGCGGGCCGTCAGAACGATGTTCCCGCGAGTCCGAAACAGCTCTCGTATCTGCTCGATCTCGCCCGACAGCGCGGAGTGACTCCGCAGCAGATCGCCGCGCAGCATGGTGTGCCGGATGTGCGGCAGCTCAGCAAACGGCAGTGTTCGGAACTCATCAACAGCTGGAGGGCGGCATGATGGCGACCATCGATGAACTGCGGCAGAAACCGCACTGGTCTTACTCTGCGTTGAACACCTACCTCAACGTCTGTCAGTTGCAATACTTCTACCGTTACGTGGAGCAGCCCGAGATCGAACGGACTTCGGTCTGCCTCCCGTTCGGCAAGGCGTTTCACGCGGCATTGACCGCGCAGGCGTGGGAGTGTCTGATGGGGAGTTCGCTGACCCGGGAGGAGATCGTCAACCTCTTTGCAGAGTCGTTCAAGATCGAAACCGAAATCGCGCCGAATTTGATCTACAAGGAGGGCGAGAATTTCGACTCGATGATCGCGCTGGCGACACGGATGCTCGATGCCGCGCTCGCGAACTGGTCGGACTTCTACACGATCAAAGGCGTCGCGCAGGCGTTCCGGGTCGAGGTCCCCGGACTCAAAAAGCCGCTGATCGGCGAATGGGATTTTCTCGTTCAGGACGGGCGGGATGTCTGCATCGTGGACTGGAAAACCTCCGCGAGCCGCTGGCCCGCCGGGAAAGCTGACCGTGACTTACAGGCGACCGTGTTCAGCTATGCCTACGAGAAGCTGAACGGCACGACGCCGCTCTTCCGGTTCGACGTGATCACCAAGGCGAAGAATCCGGTCTGCGAAACGCACTACACCTGCCGCGATGAGGCCGCGTTCCGGCGGTTCGAGTCGCTGGCCGTGCGGGTGCAGGACGCAGTGGACAAGGGCGTGTTTCTGCCGAACGAAACGAGCTTCGCCTGTGCGGAGTGCCCGTATCGGGAGCGTTGTAAATCCTGGCATTCGACTTTGGTCTACTCGCCCAGCACGAAGCGTCTGAACCAGGACGGCAGGAGCTCTGAATGCAGTGAGAAGCCGGTCTCCGCATTCACAAAGTGATAGAGATTGACGGCATAATCTGAACTCAGCTGGGCAGCAAGAGTCGATTTGCCTGAGCCATTGGGACCGGCAAGCATTCTCAGGCGTGGAGTCATCGGTCTACAGCGCTCCGATGACGCTTTCGCTGCCGTCCGGATGGATTGTTACAATCTTGTCTGCTTTGGCGACAGTAACAGACACGCCGCGCGACAAGGCGTTTTCAACCGCATGAGAACCGGCTTTTGCGGCAACATTTCGCAAGGTTTCTGTGGTGGCATCATTTGTTTCCACAGCAGAAACGACAGGAACGGTTACTCCATTCGGCAAAGTTACTTCGGTGATTTTTGTCGGACTCATGGCGTATCCCTCCTGTTTCCTCTAATATACAATCATTTTAACAAAAAACAACAACAGGAGCAAAAGATTATGGGATTGATGATGAGTGAGGGAAAGTTCGTCGGACGCGATGAGCTCGCGCTGGTTCCGACGCCGGAAGCGACCGCGAGCTGGAAACCGGTTCCGCACAGCGACGTGATCGACGCGGTGACGGAGGTGGTCAAGGCACACGACTGGCAGATTCTGGAAGAGCAGTACGGTCTCGCCCGGGACGGTCAGCGGATGTTCGGCGTGATGCGGATCAACTGCACGTCGAGCACGGAGTGGAGCCGTTGCATCGGCATCCGCAACAGTCACGACCGCACGCTGGCGCTCGGATTAAGTGCCGGGTTGAGTGTCAGAGTCTGTTCAAATCTCATGTTTGGAGGCAGTACGATCTTGAAGCGTCGCCACACCTCCCGGATCGAACTGAACGGCCTGGTTCTGGAGGCGGTAAACTCTCTTGAACTGGAGTTCCTGACTCTCGAAAATGTCGCAGAGGAGTTGAAGATCGATGAACTCAATGATGATGAAGTTCGTGCTTCGCTGGTGGTGGCGGCGGAACGTCAGGCGATTCCGTCATGTGATATTCTGAGTGTCTGGAATGAATTCAAGCATCCCCGGCACGAGGAGTTCGTGGAACCGACCAGGTGGAGTCTCTTGAACGCTTTCACCGAGACTGCGAAGAAGTACAGTCCCGCCCGCGCCGACCAGTGCTACCGCAGCCTGACACGGTTCTTCGGACTGGACGGCCAACCGGCGGAACTGTGGAACAAGTAAGTTATAACGAGAAAGGAATGGAAAAATGGAGTGTCCTGTTTGTGGAGAAAAATCCTATCCGGTCGCAACCGTTCGCGGGACGACGACCCTGTTCGGAGCCGGAGCCGGCGGCTATGTCGCAGCAACCGCAGGTGGCCAGACTGGAGCCACAATCGGAACGCTGCTCTGCCCCGGCGTGGGAACGCTCATCGGCGGAGCGCTCGGCATCCTCATCGGCGCCGCCAGTGGAGCCGTGGCCGGCAACACCGTCGGCAAGTTGATCGATGAGAACGTCATCCGCGGTTACCGGTGCGGTTCCTGCTCCTACCAGTGGAGGGTGTGACGATGAGACACTGTCCTGACTGCAACTCCACGCAGGTGATCCCGTGGGACGACGGCTATCTCTGCTGCTCCTGCGGCTGCGAATTCGGCTCGCTTCCCATCGAGGAAGAGCCCGAAGAAGAGTGACTTCCATGTCACGGAGAATCCCCATCCCGGGATTCTTTTTTTACCGCGCGTACCATGATATGGGAACTAACTCAACCAGCCATGACGATTCCGATTGACTGCAAAAGCATCCGGCCGCATGGAGGGTTCAGCCCGTTTCCGCTGTTCGTGCTCATCAGGTAAATATATAATACATAAATAGATGAAGATAAAGAATGTATGAAGTATCTACCCACGAGAAGAGTATATCATTGTTTCAGAAAAGGAAAATGTATCATGCCGGTAAAGAACATCAGCAGGACAAAAGAGTATCAAGGTCATCCACTCTCTCAACAGGAACACACATTCAACACCAGATATCTCAATAGAGGAATCAAAATGATTGACTCCATGTCATCTCGTCACAGTAAGGTATTGCAGACCAGAATGGATTTTCGTTATCCAAAAGAAATTCAATCAGATGGAAGCAATCAGGATTTTCAGAAAACATTGCAGAGTTTATCCAGAGAATTGACCAGAAAGAAATATGATCCGCAATATATCGCAAGGAGAGAACAGATTTC
>NZ_CALXSK010000082.1 GCF_944391105.1 uncultured Victivallis sp. | reverse complement strand
GATAGTCCCAGAGTTAAGATGAACCTTCTGCCTCTTTTTTCATCCCGCCGAATTAAAAACTTTTGAAATTACCTCAGGAGATATTATTTCAATTTCTGCGTGTTCTTCATGAATCGGTGGTAGTACATTTGAATCTAAGATATATTCAGGAAAATGTTCTTGAAGAACAACTTTTTCCGGAATAAGAATTTCACGGTTGGCATCTGCCGCTTGTACAGATATTTTTTCTATTTTAGAACTTTTTTGCAATTCACGATACAATCTTGATTTATGGATTGCAAGCTTTTGATTTTCTCCGAGCTTGGCTTCTTTAAGCTTGGCATCTAGATTTAAATTTTTAATCTCCAATCTAAGTTTTTCTCTATTTAATTCAGAAAGCTCTTGATCCTCAAATATTTTGTTGCTCCATTGTGTCAGCGGGGTAATCATAAAGTTTGTTATCAGAGCAGTGATAACACCTATTGATATCTGTCTGACGTCTTTGGGTAATAATTTAAAATATTGTTTTATTCCGCCCTCAGCAAGTGGATATACCTCAATTTGCAGATCGAAGTCCATTGCTGAGGCTATTTCTCTTGCAATTGCAAGAAATTCAAATTGTGCACGGTTGTGAATGAATGCATCTAGAGAATGAGAAGAATCTCGAAGATAATAATGAATTTCTATATTGCTTTCATCACCGATGAATTCTCCCATAATTCTCCCTCTATTGCTTTAAAGTACACTTTGGGACAACTTCTTATTGAAAGATTGATGCAAATCCCCTTTGAGTTACTATATCCTATAGTTTGTTGATTGCAAGTCGTGGGCTGGCGGTTACTAAATAGTTTATAAAATCATTTTTTGATAATAGGACATCTTTTAGAAAGTAGACTGTTAAAAGCAACAAGAATCTATGCAGTTCAAACTGATTTCATCTATATATAACCTTCGTGATGGCAGGCTGAAGTAATCGGCCTGAATGAGTGATCAGCCCTGTCGGTCTTTGCGGACCGGCGGGGCTGATTGGTTTTAATCGCATGGAGGTGGTGAAGATGAAGATCAGAAAGAGTGTGTTGCTGGAGGCGTTGAAGGTGCTCGGGAAGGTCGTGGCGCAGACTTCGCCGGTGGAGGTGGTGCGGTCGGTCCGGTTCGTCGGGGACGGCGGGCGGCTGCGGCTCATGGCGACCGACGGCGTGGAGTGTGTCGCTGTAAGTGTGGCGTGTGAGGTTGCGGAGGCGGTTGATTTCGCGGTCGAATATCGGGCGCTGCGGGAGCTGATCCGTTCCACGCGGGGTGGCGAGGTTGAGGTCACGGGGAAGTCGCTCGAATGGCCGGATTTGGAGGTGGTTCCCGAGGACGCGGTCAAAGTCGAGCTTCCGGCCTCGTTCGGGGAGTTGCTCGCTTGGGCGGCTCCGGTTGCGGATCGCGATGGTGCGCGGCTCATCCTGCGGGGCGTCAACCTTTCGCCGGAAGGCATCACCGCGACGAACGGAAGAGAATTGCTGCATCTCCCGTGTCCGCTCGCGATTCCGGAGGAGGTTACGCTGCCGTTTCCGCTCGCGTTGTTGACGGCGAAACCCGCCGCTCTCGGCGTACTCCACCTATGGAGTCGGCGTAATGAGCGGCTCTTCCGGATCGAGATCGGCGGCTTTCTGTGGCAGGGTAAGGCGCTCTCCGGGAAATTCCCCGCCTGGAAGCAGGTGATTCCGTCCGGCAATGCATTAGATTATTCGCTGGAGTTCTTCGAGCCGGAACGGATCATCGCGTTTTTGAAAACGGTTCCCGACCACGAACCGCTGAACGGAATCGAACTTAACGTGACGCCGCATAGTGTCACGCTCGTTCCGGTCGATACTCCGGAGATGTCGTTCGAGACGGCAGCAGAGTTTCTGGGTATCCATCCGCGGGCGGTGCTGGCGCTCAACAAGTACATCCTGCTGCGGATGCTGCAGCAGCACTACACGAAGTTCCGCGCCCATTCGGACGGGCGGATGCCGGTCGTGGCCGAGGGCGGCGCCGGTTGTTACGTCGCGATGCCGATTCACCTTAGTCCCAAATCCAATCCACAAACCAACCAGGAGGTAAACAAAATGGAAGCGAACGAAATCAAAGAAACCGACTCCCGCCGGGAGTTCGCAAACGAAGCTCTCGACCCGATGGTGGAGCTGAATCACGGGATCGACGAACTGCGCGGCAAGCTCAAGCTGCTGCTCGACGAAACCGGCGTGCTGACCCGCAAGGTCAAAGAAGCCGTGCTCAAGCAGAAGCAGAAAGAGCGGGATTTCATCCTCGCCAAGCGCGCCATCGAACGGATCAAGATGGCGATTTAGCCGTTCTGCTGACTCTGTTTCTTGATGGTCAGAAACAGAATGTCGTCGGAGTCCTTGTCGCGTTCCTCCGCCAGCTTGGAACTCAGGAGGTCGTCCAGACAGAGGTATTTCACCGGCACGCCGTGAAACTCGTGGACAACCGCCCGCGCTTCCACTGTGGAGAACTTGGGCAGGCCCGGCGGCGACAGGTGGAACTGGAGGATCCCACCGGAGGTCTGAAAGGTTTGTACAAAACCGTCTCCGGTCTGAACATCCAGCGGTTCCACACTCATATCAAGCTCGTCGGCCAGAGCTTCGTTGAGCTTGTCGAAATTGGCCTGATCGAATGGGGGAATGAAAAGATCCCAGTCCAGCGTGAACCGGGGCATCCCTTCCTGAAGCATCGCCTGACCGCCGATCACCACATAACGGACACCGGCGTCATTCAGCTTTTTCAGGAGTTCTTCCATTTGATTCCCCCTTGAGCGGCAATCCGCTTCAGATATTCCCGTTTCCAGGCGTTCATTTCCTCGTAGTTTCGGAAGGACTGCTTGGAAAACGGGGGCAGATTGCACGGCACCGGAAACTTCATAACCGGTGGATGTTCCAGCCAAAGCCGTATTTTCTGTTCTCGAATATCCATGATGATCTGCCGCTTTCTCTTTGCATTCTAAATATAGCTGATTTTTCAGGAAAAACAAGAAGGAGGATCTGTATTATGTTGAAACTCAATGCGTCATATTCGAAGAAGGTTCCGGCCGGGGAGGAGTATTCGAGCCAGAGCTTCCATGCGTCGGTCGAAGTCGAACTCCCGGACGGGCTCACGCAGGAGCAGCTGCAGGCTCGGATTCATGAAACGTTCGACCTCGTGCGAAATTCGGTCGAAGCGGAACTGCATGGAAATGTGCCCCGCAATCATGAGGGGTATCCCTTTGCAGAAGAACGCAAAACCGTGCAGCAGGGCAACCGGGCAGCGGGGCGTCAGAACGACGTTCCGGCGAGTTCGAAACAGCTCTCGTACTTGCTCGATCTTGCCCGGCAGCGTGGTGTGACTCCACAGCAGATCGCCGCGCAGCATGGCGTGCCGGATGTACGGCAGCTGAGCAAGCGGCAGTGTTCGGAACTCATCAACAGCTGGAGGGCGGCATGATGGCGACCATCGATGAACTGCGGCAGAAACCGCACTGGTCTTACTCTGCGTTGAACACCTATCTCAACGTCTGTCAGCTGCAATACTTCTACCGTTATGTGGAGCAGCCCGAGATCGAACGGACTTCGGTCTGCCTCCCGTTCGGCAAGGCATTTCATGCGGCTTTGACCGCGCAGGCGTGGGAGTGTCTGATGGGGAGTTCGCTGACCCGGGAGGAGATCGTCAACCTCTTTGCGGAGTCGTTTCGGATCGAAACCGAAATCGCGCCGAATTTGATCTACAAGGAGGGCGAAAACTTCGACTCGATGATCGCGCTGGCGACCCGGATGCTCGATGCCGCGCTCGCGAACTGGTCGGACTTTTACACGATCAAAGGTGTCGCGCAGGCGTTCAAGATCGACGTTCCCGGACTCAAAAAGCCGCTGATCGGCGAATGGGATTTTCTCGTGCAGGACGGGCGGGATGTCTGCATCGTGGACTGGAAAACTTCCGCGAGCCGCTGGCCCGCCGGCAAGGCCGACCGTGATTTGCAGGCAACCGTCTTTTCGTATGCTTACGAGAAGTTGAACGGCACGACGCCGCTCTTCCGGTTCGACGTGATCACCAAGGCGAAGAATCCGGTCTGCGAAACGCACTACACCTGCCGCGATGAGGCCGCGTTCCGGCGGTTCGAGTCGCTGGCCGTGCGGGTGCAGGACGCAGTGGACAAGGGCGTGTTTCTGCCGAACGAAACGAGCTTCGCCTGTGCGGAGTGCCCGTATCGGGAGCGTTGTAAATCCTGGCATTCGACTTTGGTCTACTCGCCCAGCACGAAGCGTCTGAACCAGGACGGCAGAAGCTCAGAATGCAGAGTGAAACCGACCTCCGATTCGTACTCCGCCAGATAAATCGACTGTTCCGTTGAGTTGTCGAAAAAGTAGGCCCGGTTCAAGTATGGCAAAGCATAACGGACTTGTTCCATGCAGCGCAAATATCGCGACCGGGTTTTCTCTTCCGGAACATCATGTCCTCCCAGGGCGACCCGTTCCTTGATCCGGTTTACGTTGATCACGGGATTCTCGGTCGCGACGAAGTACATGTAGGTCTTGAATCCGGCTGCTTGTGCCCGCTTGAGGATATCGATTTTAGCAGGATGGGAAAACACCGTTTCAAAAGAAAAACTGATCCGGTGTTTCAAGTATTGCTCTTTGAAGAAGTCGGCAACGATCGCCACGGAATAGGAGTTGATGCCGTTCGCAGAAAAGTGCAGGTAATCTTCTTCGTCAATGTAAATCTCCCCCGATTCAAAGGGTCGTTTATATTCTCGGGGATAGGTTGACTGGGCAACGAACTCCACGAGTTCGGCATTGTCGATTGAAAACGGACAGGCCGTCCGATGGCTTTGCACCACTTCGGCAAAGAGCAGATCCGCATTCACAAAGCGATAGAGATTGACGGCATAATCTGAACTCAGCTGGGCAGCAAGAGTCGATTTGCCTGAGCCATTGGGACCGGCAAGCATTCTCAGGCGTGGAGTCATCGGTCTACAGCGCTCCGATGACGCTTTCGCTGCCGTCCGGATGGATTGTTACAATCTTGTCTGCTTTGGCGACAGTAACAGACACGCCGCGCGACAAGGCGTTTTCAACCGCATGAGAACCGGCTTTTGCGGCAACATTTCGCAAGGTTTCTGTGGTGGCATCATTTGTTTCCACAGCAGAAACGACAGGAACGGTTACTCCATTCGGCAAAGTTACTTCGGTGATTTTTGTCGGACTCATGGCGTATCCCTCCTATTATGAAAAAGTCAAGAGACTGACCCTTTCTTTGGTTATATTTTTTCTGTTATTTGTTAAACTCCGCCTC
>NZ_CALXSK010000081.1 GCF_944391105.1 uncultured Victivallis sp. | reverse complement strand
TGCGCCGAAACGGTTTTGACGCACGAAAAAACAAGTGATTAACACGAGAGAGCCAATACTTTTGAAATTGGCTCTCCCTTTTGAACATTGCGGAAGTGACTGACGGACGGCGTGGAACCTGTCGCTCGGCAGCCGGTTCAATACCGGAAAATGGTTTCAGAGATCGCCCGTTGCCGTTGTGCTGAATTTTCACATTCGCCTTGTTGTGATCGGTGTGCCGATTGCATCAGGCTGTTCGAGCGGATTTTCGAAGCTCATCGCGTCCCGGAATCTCTGCCCCATGGGGATGCCGGAATGCGGGCCGTGGTCCTGAGCCGGCGGCACGGGCGGGGATGTGCGTTCCGCAGCTCCATTTTCTCCGCCGGCGTCACGTTTCAAACGTTGCGAAAACGCAAAGGTTTGCCGCAGGTAGAAGTCCGGCGGAACTTTTTCTCCGTATGTCAGAAATGGACTTTCGCCGACCGGGACTTCGCTCGAAGTCTTGAAAATGCAGGTTCCCTCGTCCATTTCATCGAACATAGCGACATAAATCTGACGGACGCCGAATTTCAACAGCGTCTCCGCCTGTTCCCGATAAAACCGACCATTTCTACGCGGGATCTGATCGAATTTCCCACCATGCAGATTGTGCCAGGAAAACCCGGGGAAGATCACCGGCAGATAGGTGATTCCGCGTTTTTCACACCACTGCATATCGCCGGGGATGACCCGGGTCATCCACTCCTCCCGGGTCTCATTGTCATAGCGGCCGACTGTCCACGGGGAGACGACTGCGCAGCGCGACACGATCCGGCGGATTCTGTCCCCCGCTTCGCCCGGGACTGTCCGCCAGTTGTCGTTCACCCCTGCCATCACGGCAAAACCTCCATAGACCGGGTCGGACGTAACCAGATCGACCGCCCGCTCGAACCAGCCCGGACTCTCCGGACGCTCCGCAAACAGCCCCCAGAATGCGACCAGCGGTTTTCCTGCGTGATGCTGATAGTTCGGGTCATCGCGCCGGATCACTCCGGTGTCGATCAGCCGCTTCCAGTCGCGCGCGAAGAGTTCGAAGTCGGCGTTCCCGGAGATGTCGTACATCAGCATCCATGTCCGGTCGTGCAGCAACGCGGCGCGGCGGACATTGGCGAGCACGGTGTCCGCATTTTCCTGCCCGGACGGATCCCGGAGTTCGGTCAGAAACCGCTGCAGCATTGCGCCTCGAATCCCATACTCGCGCATCCAGCGGAAGTGGCGCGAGACCGTCTCCGGATGGCGCGCGCTGTAGACATAAGCTCGACGCCCGTCCGCAAAACGGAACGGAGTCGGGAATTTCTCCGATTCGGTCGCCTCGCTCATGTCCGGCCAGAACTCGACCGAGCAGCGTCCCGGAGCGAAATCGCCGTCCTTTCCGTAGTGGCGGAATCCGCGTCCGCTGCCGTCTCCAGGGGCGTTGAACCACCCCTGATATCCGCAGTAAACGCCGCCCGTGAGCGAGCTGTTTTCCGCCGCAGTCAGAAGCGCGGCGGCTCCTCCGCACAGCAGAGCGCCCAGAAACAGATGCAGGAACGTGTTCATATCACTTCAGCCGCATCGTGAGAACCGGTTCGGTCCCGGCCAGGTTGTAGAACTGCATGACGACCCGGTCCGGATAGACCTCCAGAACCGCGTACCCGTCGAACTCCGCTTTGTAGAAGCGGGTGGCATACGGCTGATTTTCGCCAATCAGCGATTGGCGCCATTCCAGATTCCGGTTGGCTGCGTCGCGCTCGGCGGCTAGTTCCGGGGTGTACGCTTCCACCCCTTCCATGACTTTGGAGGGGAGCGAATCGCGTCTGTTGACGACGCTCGAAACCGACATCTGTACCGTCGTTCCGTTTGCGGTTTTGCGATCGATAAGCGAAAGCATGTGCAGATGAGCGCTTAAGATCATCACATTGTGTTTTTCAAGGAGAGACAGAAGTTCCCGTCGCTCCGTCTCCTGATTCGGGTTTTTACTGAGCATTCCCCTGTGGGCGCGGTAGTTGTACGGCAGGATCGGATAGTGCGTCACGAGAAACACATGGCGTTTCCCGGCGCTTTCCGCCAGTGTCTGTTTGAGCCAGCCGAGGTCGGGTCGCATCGATTCGAAGAATAGAAAACGGTCTTCTCCGCAGTCAACGGTGTAGTTCCACGACGTTTCCGGGTCGTTGCGGAGTTCGCGCAGATAAGGGAGCAGCACATCGTTGCCCGCCTCCCAGGCGCCCGGTCCGGTTACGTCGTGGTTGCCGCGAACGAGGTAAAGCGGTCGTTTGAATGAGTTTTTCACTGCCGCCAGCGCATGGGAGAAGAGTTGTCCCTGCAGCTCACGGCTGCCGCACAACCCTTCGGTGAAATCCCCCATCTGGATCACGAACGGGACCGGTTCGAGCCGGGTTGCTGCGTTTCGTTCCACCTGCCGGAACAGTTCCGGCGTGTTCAACTCGGTCACCCGGATGTAGTTGCGGATCTGGCGCAGATCCTTGCTCATTTTGGCGTTCACCCACTCCATGTCGTGGCAGTCGGGACGGTCATAGTGAATGTCGCCAAGCACCGGAATCGAGTAGCTTGGCCGCTCCCCGGACTCCTCCGCCGAACCGATTCCCGCGATGGCAAGGAGCATGGCAAAAAGAAGAAGTTTCAGAGGTTTCATCGTTTCACCGTCTTACTGGTAGAGATAATTGCAGAAATAGGTGTCTTTGTTGTCAAGGTCGTTCAATTCGGCGAACTGTACGGCGCGGGCGTGGCAGTCGGCAAATACGATATTGGCGCTGCCGTTGTGGCGGGCGGCGGGTTGTTCCGTGCCGGATTTCGGTCCGGTTCCGGAGGGCATCTTCCAGTTGCCGGAGGATTGCGGGGAGGTGCCCCAGGTCATCCAGGCGACGTAGCTGACCGGTTTGCCGTCGACGACGTCGACCGGGCGGCCGGAATCGCCGATCGCGGCGGTCTCCGATGGTTTCCGGATGCGGGTGACCCGGATCGTCCCCTCTTTTTGCGTGGTGCCGTTTTTGTAGACGTAGCGCATCAGCGTGCGATTGGCTCCGTAACCGCCGCCCCAGTAGGTGCCCTGCATTTCATCATCGCCGAGTCCCGGGCAGCGCCAGACTCCCTTTTCCGGACTGATCCGGTTATCGGGATCTTTGTAGACCGATTCCGGCGCGATGTAGGCCGCCAGCGCCTGATGCCAGGGATTGGTGAACTTCATCGGATTGGAGCCGGGATTTCCGTCGCTGAAATTCGGCAGATAATCGTTGTAGTCGACCGTATACTGCTGCAGAGCCAGTCCGATCTGTTTTGCGTTGCTCAGGCAGGCGATGCTGCGGCTCCGGGCACGGGCCTTGCCCAGTGCGGGCATCAGCATTCCGGCCAGGATCGCGATGATCGCTATCACGACGAGGAGTTCTATCAGCGTAAACGCCGTCCTCCTGACCGTCGCCGAGCGGAAGCTGGGACGCGGGGCCATGACAGGCCCATGGGTTGTTTGAAGGGTGGTCGGTACGGGGAGAGACGCTGCCTTGCCGGCCGCTTTTTCTCCTCCGAGCCCCTCTTGGGAGTGTTGACCGGAAACCCCGCGGGCATTGGAGATTTGACAAGTTTTCACCTTTGCAAGTTCTGGCGATGCAAAACAATATGCCGGGGTGTCGCGAAAGGACCGGGTCTGTGTATTGCGGGATCTCTTCTGTAAAACTTTTTTTATTTGCTTCTCTCAAAAAATTTTCCGGTTTGTTACGATACAAATCCCCTTTTATCGGGAATGACAATACAATATCCCCGGAATGTCAGAACAAGATGAAGAGATGGTTTGTTTTTTGTAAACAGGAGGGGGGGATGCCATGTTTTCGGCTGGCACGAAGGCGGGATTCGGGAACCGTTCCCCAGGGGGCGGGGCGTTTTTTCCGCCGCTGCCGCCTGGAAACCCTTCCGCCATTGCCGCGTCTTTTCCCCGCAGGCGCGACGGATCCGGTTATCGACCGCCGGAAACTTCCTCCCGGGATAGCGTCCGATCCACCATGGCGCAGACACAGGAGTCGGACCAGACGTTTTCCGCCGTTTCAATCATGTCGATGATCGTGTAAATCGGCAGGATGATCCCCAGAATCCCGATGGGAGCCTGAATGCCGGACATCAGGGAGAGTGTGAGAAAATAGCAGCCCATCGGCACTCCCGCATTGCCGATCGCCGAGATAATTGAAATGAAAAACCAGAGCGCCACCGTCGGCAGATCCAGCGTCCATCCCCCATTCTGCATGACAAAAAGCGACGTCACCAGAATAAAGGCCGCACAGCCGTTCATGTTGATCGTGCAGCAGATCGGCAATACAAACCGCGTTACCTCTTTTTTCGCCTTCAAATTGTTTTCCGCGGATTCCACCGTCACCGGCAGGGTTGCCGCGGAGCTTTTGGTGAAAAGCGCCATCAGAACTGCCGGCAGCATACAGCGGAACACCCTGAACGGATTGATCCCGTGCACCAGCAGAAACAAAGGCAGAACAAGGAAGAACTGGATCAGATTTCCTCCCAGAACCACCGCCACGTACCGGCCCAGAGAGCCGATGATGAAACCGGCCGAAACCTGTGCGGAAAGCTGCGCGGCAAACGCCGCAATCCCGAGCGGCAGAGTCCAGACCAGCCCCTTGATCAGGGCAAACAGCACCTCCTGCATGCCCATGATCCCCTTCAAAAGAATCTGGATGTTTTCCGACTCCTTCTTCCAGGCCAGAACCAGTCCGACGGCCACCGCCACCAGAAGGATGCTTAAAACATTTCCGGACGAAAATGGTGCGAGAATATTGTTCGGAATCACGGAGAGGATATGGTCGTAATAGGAGAGGGCGCCCAGATTTTCCGGTACGGTTGTGTTTCCCTGCCGGATGATCTCCACCGGAAGATTCTCCGGCTTCATGAGCTTGAACAGCAGGAGCCCCACCAGGGCTGCGGCGGCAGTGGTCAGCAGAGTGTAGAGGATTGTGTGCAGAAAAATCCGCCCTGTATTTTTCCGGGCTCCGAGCACCGCCAGCGTCGTCGTCACCGCCAGTGCGATTGTGGGAACTGCCACAAATTGAAACAAACGGGTGTAGACAGACGCGATGAATTGGAAAAATTCATTCAACCAACCGATTCCGAGCGTTCCGCAAATCCCTCCCAGGACCAGTGCGGACATCCAGAGCGCAAATTGTCTGCCGTTGAATCCGGTTTTCTTATGATTCTCTTTCATGATCAATATCTTATGAATGATGTTTTCTTTCGCCCCTGCGAACGTTGCGGCTGCTGAAAAAGTTCCGGGGCGGCCGATGCATTGGTTCGCCTGAAAAACGGGCGGAAATTCCGTGATGAAGAATACATCCACAACTCTGTTTCGTCAAGTATCGTTTGGGATTTCGAAGCGGGATTTTTCAAGAAATCGTCATCCGATCGTGGAGAGGATAAGGGAATGCAGACCCTTGACCGGCGGAGATTTTTTCTCGCTCTTCGACGGTTCGGGTGGAATCGGGTGTATTTCGGAGGGAACTCCGCATCGGGAAATCGGGGCGGGATGACGTTTCCCGGCTTGTAATTTGACGATTTTCATCTATAATAGATTCGGAGGACCACTTGTCCCCCGCAATTACAAGGAGATGGTATGATAAATAGCTGACGTTCGCGGTTTCTGCTTGCGGCGTGTAATTTATGGCGATTAACTTACAC
>NZ_CALXSK010000080.1 GCF_944391105.1 uncultured Victivallis sp. | reverse complement strand
CGCCTTTAAGCTGAAGCTATTCGGCTACATACCGGCGCAGCCGGTAGTTTTTTTGCGCTTAAGCAATATAAAAAAAGAGAACCGGGCAAAGCGTATCCCGGTTCTCAAGATCCGATTCCCGAAAGTCTTGCGACCTTCGGACGCTCTTCGGCCTTCATTCGTTCTCCGGCACCCGGAGCTCCGCTCGAATCGTTCCGCTCCTGGGGGGAGGAGATAAAGGAACGCCCGGGCCGGAATCCGCCGACTCCCGGGGGGATGCCGTTGGGGGACAACGGCGACGGGATTTTCTGCGGAGGGAACCGGAAAACGAACCAGTCAAATGAAAGATGGCTTATTTTTCCTTGCGGACAACCGCCACCGGTTCGACCGAGTATCCGCTCGCAACGGATGCCGCGGCCAGAAGGATTGACATGATGGTATCAGAGTGATTCGTCTTTTTCATTTTTCAAGCAACCTTGTTCTTTTGCACGGCCCGAGCACTGCCGGGTATTTCCGTACTGTCTGTTGCTTAAGATACACGGCTGAAATTACCGGAGCATTGCTGAAAGATTACAATCCGGCAATATGTCAAAAAAAGTGAAATTTCAGAAAATATCAGGTTTTTGAGCGGAAATTGTGCAAAAAGACGCTTGCAATTCGCTCAACCGGGTATATATTAAGAAGCATTGACAACGTAAGAAGTCAAAGACGTGCACCCATAGCTCAATTGGATAGAGCGTCTGGCTACGGACCAGAAGGTTTGGGGTTCAAATCCCTATGGGTGTACCATTTTTTTTGTCTCATCGACGGTTCTGCCGCCCCTGCCCCGGAACGGGCACTCGCAATTTTCTCAGTAGTGAAGGGAAAAACGTTTCCCGGCTCTGAATGGTTTTGTTCCAGGCATGCCGGTCAGTTCCCGGAAGGTGCGGTGAAGTTCGGGAATTCGCGTCGGTAACGCTCGGGGGAAACTCCGGCAAACAGCTTGAAGCGGCGGCTGAAATGATACGGATCGCGATACCCGAGACGCAAAGCGATCTCCGCAACAGGGGCCGAACCCGAAACGAGGAATTCCGCAGCGAGCCGCAGTTTGAACTCCTCAAGATACCTCTTCGGACGCATGCCGGTACGCCGTTCGAAATTCCTTCGGAACTGATCGACCGAAAGGTTGCAGAACTCCGCCATCTCCTCGACCGTCCACCAGTGCTCCGGGCGCGACTTGATCGCTTCGAGCAGAGCCTCGACCGGCGTGACCGACAAGGTGCGGTTCCGCTCCAGATAGAGGTCGACGAGAAGTTTCTGCAGCATGATGTTCGCATTGAACTGGGCGTCGCGCGAAGGGTCCTGAATCATCGCCATGATCGGCAGCAGCTTGCGGGCACTGCCGAAATCGGCGACGCCGTTCTGGAGAATACCGGACTGGTACAGCATGTCGGCGATCGGCCCGGTGAAACGAATCGAGTCTTCTACGTAGGGCAGTCCGGCCGCGCCGCCGTAACGGTTGAGTACACCCGGCGCAACGGTTATGAGCTGCCCCGGAGAAACGTCCCATTCTCCACAACCGTCGATCCAGCAGCGGCCAGCCCCTTCGATCAGGTGAGAAATCGAATAAAATTCAAATTTTCGAGGCCTGCATGAGACGAAACCGTTCTCCGCCGAACGACTCGCCGCCCCCGCATTGATGATCCAGAGTCCGTATCGGGCATGCAGCTCCGGCATCTTCCGCAACAGCCGGTGAACATCCGGGCGCTCGGAACTGAAGTCGAATTGAATGATTTTGTCATTACTCATGCGGCTTTTATCCATTTGACTTTTCGTTTCCTGTAGTATAATATACACAGCGACTGATTTTTTTGTCAAGAGCCAATCCCTAAACACGAGGTAAAATATGGCGGAAAAGAAGAAAGTCGGCGTAGCCGTTCTGGGAACCGGCAGCCGGGGGCGCGGAGTGGTCGGCAATCTGCTGCGGGATTCCAAAGGCGGGGTCGAAATCCTGGCGGCCTACGATCCGGACAAGACGGTCATGGCCGAAACGATCGGCATCTGGAATCACACCGGCATCACAAAAGAGTGCGACAGCATCGAAGAGGCGATCAACACTCCCGGTGTGGAGTGGGTCATGGTATTCTCCCCCAACGTCTATCACAAGGAGGGAATCCTCGCGGCGTTCAAGGCGGGCAAGAACGTCTTCTCCGAAAAACCGCTGGCCACTTCGATCGACGACTGCCGCGAAATCTACGAGGCGCACCGGAAGAGCGGAAAACTTTTCGCGACCGGTTTCGTTCTGCGGTACGCGCCGATCTACCGCAAGGCAAAGGAGCTGCTCGACTCTGGAAAACTCGGCAAACTCATCGCGATCGACGGCAGCGAAAACATCACGCCGGAGCATGGCGGCTACATCATGTGCAACTGGCGGCGGTTCACGAAATACGCCGGCCCGCACATTCTGGAAAAGTGCTGCCACGACCTCGATCTCATCAACTGGTTCGTCGGCTCGCTTCCGACCCGGGTGGCCTCGTTCGGCGGGCGCAACTTCTTCATCCCGGAGAACGAAAAACTCATGGAGAAATACGGCAGAAAGACCTTCTGCTCCTGGTGGGATCCGCACGCGATCAGCTCCCCGTTCTCCGGAGACACCGACCTCATGGACAACACGATCACGATCGCGGAATTCCGCAACGGGGTACGGGTTTCGTTCATGGCGACGATGAGCAATGCGATTCCGGAGCGGAGAATGTACTTCTCCTGCAGCGAAGGCACGATGAAGCTCGATCTCTACACCGGGAAACTCTACTACCGCTGCCTGAAGGGCGAAGGAACCATGGAGGTCGAAGTCTCCGGCGATGGACACGGCGGCGGCGACGATTACATCATGAAGGAACTCTATGACTCCATGACGACAGGGGCAAAACCGAAGTGCGGCGGCAACGAGGGGTTGGAGAGCGCGGTCTATGCGCTCGCCCTCGACGAGTCCGCGCGCACGCATCAGGTGGTCGAGCTCGAACCTGTCTGGAAAAAAATGGGACGCTGATCCTCCTCAAAAGTTGACAAAAACCTCCTGTTGTGAACGTCCGGCAGCGACCCGCCGGACAACAGCAACAGGAGGATTTTTTTATGTCCGAATCGATTCTTCATCACGTCCTGACGGTGGATGCCGCAACGCGGCGTCTGCTTGATCCGGCCGGAGACGAGATCACCTTTCCTGGAGCGTTTCCGGAGGTGGAATTCGACACCGCCGCCGTGATCGCACTGGAATTCAAAGAACGCACTCTCCGGGAGGATCTCTCCTGGGAACTTGCGCCGCATCCGCTTGACCCGGAATCCCATTACACTCTTTCAGGAGTCTGCGCAGCGGAGAGCGGCGGCGAACTCATGTTCCGAAGTTCCGCCGACATGGTCAATCTGCCCGGAGAGTGGCCGGACGGTTCAACCGCCAATCCGGAACAGGGGCGCCTGACGTTTCACATTCATCCGGATCTGTACCATTTTTACGAAGTGGCAACCGACCCCGAAAAACGGCGGCGCTGCATCATGTTCCTGGAAGCGTACAGCGCCGGAGAAAATCTGTCGCGGACTCTGGCACGGTTCGGTTTTCGCGCATCAGCCCGCCCGGACGGTGAAGAGAGCGCAACAGGAGCCATTTTCCATTCCAACACAACCGTGAACGGGGTCGGCGGTCCGGTGATCCTCGCCGACGCCTCGGGAGAACCGTTGACGGTGGCTGGGCAGACGATTCGACTGCCCGCTTCCGGCAGCGGGATGCAGGGGCCGCAGGGCGAGCCCGGACCGGCCAACTCCATCACAATCGGAGCGGTTATCACGGGGGATCCCGGCACGATGGCTGCGGCGACAATAACCGGAGAATCACCTTCACAGACATTGAATCTGACCATTCCGCGCGGAGAAACCGGCCTTCAGGGACCGCAGGGGCCGCAGGGAGAAACCGGGCCGCAGGGCGAAAAAGGCGAAACCGGACCGCAGGGCGAAAAGGGCGAAACCGGCGAGACCGGTCCTCAGGGGCCGCAGGGGCCTCAGGGCGAAAAAGGCGAAACCGGTTCGCAGGGGCCACAGGGAGAAACCGGGCCGCAGGGGCCTCAGGGCGAAAAAGGCGAAACCGGTTCGCAGGGGCCTCAGGGAGAGCCGGGAGATCCGAACGTTGCAGAGTCAATGGTAGATGAAAAAATTTCGGCACACACCGTGGCGGAGGATGCTCATCCGATGCAGGGCGCAACCACGAACGACTACAACGGGCTTGATACGAACTGCAGCTGGTACTTGTCCTACGGGGACAATACGTCGAACGTGAACGCTCCGGCGAACGGCCCGTTCTTCGTCATGACAAAAAAATGGACGAACAGCAGCGGGTCGGCTGGCGCGGCGATGCAGGTTGCGGTCAGGAATATGATCGGCACTCTCACGACGCAGGAAATGTACATCAGAACAGCGAGCCTCTCCGGCGGTTCGCTGAGCTGGCGCACTTGGCAAAAGGTCGGCAGCAGCGCGATGGTTGGAATCCCGAATTACGGGGCAGTGGTAAATTTGTCAGCCGAATTTCAGAAAACGAATACCCCTTCATATACGTTTACGACAAATGGATGGGTCTTCTTCACAACGACCTCTTACACTTCTCCGATGATAAATAATTTTCCTGCATCAAGTGATGTGCTGTATCCTGTTGCAGCTGGAGACGTATTATCAATGCAGTACGAAACTGCAAACATAACCGTTTACTTTTATCCGAACCGCTAGGAGGAGCTATGCAGAAGTACGCAAAAGTAATTGACGAGGAGACCGGGGCATGCATCGTCGGGCTCGGGGAGAGTGAAAGCGCGGCAGAATACTACGAATCTCAGGGGATGACGCTCTTGGACGTGGAGCAGGCGGCTAATGGGGGATGGTATCTTGCGGGCAAAGTTCCTGAAGTAACGATTACCTCGGAATGGGTGAACAAGGAGCTGTTTCTTGATGCGCTCTATGCACTTGTTCCGGCGGATCAGCTTGCTGCAAAACTGCAAGACCCGACTGCCTTTAAGGCGGGGATCATGGGGCTTGCTCTGCTGACCACGAACGCCGCACCGGATGGGAAAATTGACTTGCTCGATTCCCGCGTCCCGGAGTGGCTTGGGGTATTTGACTTGACGCTCGAGCAGGTGCGCGAAAAGATGAACGAACAAAGAGGGGGAACCGATGTACAGTCTGAATGAGATCGAGGAGAAGATCCTGCTTGCGACCGAGCTCAACCTTTCCGGCGCGGAGCTGCTTGAGGATACGGAACGCGCACAACAGGTCTGCAACGGGATCGGCGCGGAGTGGATGCCGTCCTGGCTGCGGTGGCTGATCAGTTTTCTGTTTCCGACGCTGGTCCTGGCCGCTGATATTCACGATATCCGCTATCATCTCGGGGGATCGGAACGCGACCGGAAAAACGCCGATATCGAAATGCTCATCAACGGGATTGTGCTTGCGCGGAACCAATACGGAATTTTTGATCCGCGCCGGTATGGGGTAATGTTCGTCATGCTGCAGTTCTACTTCAAGCTGCGCGACTTCGGCTCTTTCGCGTGGAACGGCGGGAGTGAAAACGATGGAGCATATTGAAGCGATCGGCAGAATGCTTGCGATCCTGGTGCCGGTCATGTCCGGACTCGTGTGGGTCGTACGTCGGATCGAGCGCGGGCAGAGCCGCATGATGGAAAGGATCAACAAGATCGACAAGCACAAAGTCAGTTACAAGGTGTGCGACCGGCGCCGCAGTGCCTGTCTTTATAAATCCAATAAAAGGAGATGGTATGATAAATAGCTGACGTTCGCGGTTTCTGCTTGCGGCGTGTAATTTATGGCGATTAACTTACA
>NZ_CALXSK010000079.1 GCF_944391105.1 uncultured Victivallis sp. | reverse complement strand
AATCACCAGCGATTTTTCTTCATTTGGATATTCTCGTTTCGCTTTCCCTGCCGCGCTAGCGGCTCAGTTCAAGTATTATGGGGATTGACTATCTCCGCTATATTAACGGGTTGCTGCTTATCAGACAAATCGTTTGATAAAAATGATTATATCATTTTTGAACCTGTTTCTATTTCTTATATGAAATATATTTTGGATTTACAAGATTTGAGTGGTATTATAGAGGGAATAGAGCAGCGTGCAGGAAATTTGGAGGAGAATCAGCCTTTAAAAGAGTATTTATTGAAGCTAAAGACATTTAATAATCGTTTTATCAAAACGACTCCTCCTGTATTTTCAGATCCAAATGATTGGAAAGAATTTTGCATTCTAGTGGAGGATAAAAACAATAAACCTTATTTTTACGTAAAGAAAAGTTTTAAAACGACTTCATATGGAACTGTACCTGTAAAAGTCACGGGACTTCTTGTCGTTGACGCAGCAGGTAATGTGATGAAAGACCATGTTATAGAATGGCGCTCAATAAGTGATGATCTTGATAGTTCTGCCAAGTGAAAATTAAGGCAGATTTCCAATTGCAGGATATCGTAACTCAAAGGCTTTTACACCGATCGTTCAATGGAAAGTTGTCCAAAGATAACGTCCGGAAAATTGCGCACATTTTGAGAGCAGGCACTTGAAAAAGGGCCTGTTTCTGGATAACGTCCGGAAAATTGCGCACATTTTGAGAGCAGGCACTTGAAAAAGGGTAGTGTACGATATTGTGCGCTCATTGATTTCTGAGTGATGATTGCATCGTACCGGAATGGCCGCGCGGAAATTAAAAAAGTCCCCCGAATCGCATGCCGGAAAACGGGGGACGAGAGTGACACGTGGGCCGGTTATCGGAGCGTCCAGGTGAGCTTGCTGCTCCAGACAGCTCCAGGAGAGAGAGTCACCGGAAACGTCTCCATCTCCAGATTGTAGGCCCCGATGCCGAACCACAGGCGCGGCGGAGCAAAAGTTTTGGGATCAAACTCCTGTCTGAGTTCTATTTTCCCGGCCTTGTCGAATACGCGCCAGTAGCCCCGGTCGAGCGGCGGAGTATTTCGTTCTCCCAGACCGGACCAGAAGGGAATGACCTGCTCTTTTCCGCCAACGGGAAAGATCAGCTCATCGACTGTACTGTCTCCGGTTCCGCCGACCGTGTATTCCGGGTGCATGTAATATTTGAAGATCTGTTCCTTTCCCGAATTGTTTCTGACCGAAAGTTCCAGGGTCGCCGTGTTTCCCGTGACCGTATAGCGTTTGGTCAGCTGCAGCTCTTTCCCGGCGATCAGCGTGAGGGAGTTTCCCTCGATTTCTGCTTGATAGGGGGCATTGCGATTCACCGAGAGTTCCGGGGTCGTTGTACAGGTCATCCTGTCCCAGAGGCAGTACGCGAAGGGCACGCTGGGAAGATTCGGGAGTTGCGCGTAGTCGAGTTGCAGCTGATTGCCGCCATGTTTGAGATCCAGCATTTCCAGAACCCGTCCCCCACGGGCAGGATCCACGGTCAGCTCCAGGGTATCGGAGGCAAGGGAGTAGATCGGAGTATCCACACCGGCCATCTGCTGTTTACGGACTCCCGGTGTCATCGCAAGCTGCCGCAGGTAGGTCGTTTTCTCCTGGTAGCGGGACCCGGTGGAATCCTCATAGCCGATGCTGATTTTGACCGGCTCAAGAATATTTTTTCCGAAGCGGCAGGTGAAGTCGGTTTTCGCTTCCCCCTGCGCCGGAATGGAGAGCATCCGGGAGTCCAGAGGTTTGCCGGCAGCATCTTCCAGCGTGATTTTCGCCGTGCACGCTTCGGATGAGGCGTTGGAAATTGTAACCGGAATGGCAGCACTTTCGCCGCTGTCGGCAATCACTTCCGGAATATGGAGTGTCAGTGGCGCGGCCGTCGCGATCTCTTTTTCTTCGATATTTTTGATGTCGAGAAGCCGGAAGGGGGTCGTGGAAACAAGATAGACCGGAGCGGAGCCGAAACGAACCCGGAACCGGCCGTCGTCACTGGTCAGGGCCGCTGAACGATCACCAAGCATCGACACGATGTCCACTTTGCCCGGAGTTGTTGCAAATGTGCCGAGTCGTGAGGTTGCGCCATTCCACACCACTGCGATATATTGCCCGGTGACGGGATTGTGGAAATTCCAGCCGTAATCGGGTGATTTCATCCCGTCGACGGGAGTGAACGTTGTGCACTCCCCAAGCATTTCCCCGAGAACACAGCTGGCGTAGTAGGATGGTTTTTTCTGCATGTAAAAGTCGACCATGCCGAAACTGTGTTCCGTGTAATTCCTGTCATCGCCCTCGTCCCAGAAACTGTAGACGTAAACACGCTTGAACCCGAGCACATAGTGGAGAATCAGGCCGCGAATCAGAAACTCCGCCTGTCTGCGACGGGTGATGTTGCCGCTGGGATTGGAGTTGAGGCAGTCCGAATACCCGAATTCGGTTGAGATCATCGGTTTGGCCTCATCTCCGTACTTCTTCATGATCTCGCGGACCTGCGGAACCAGAGTCAGCAAGGTCTCCGGGGCGGCGGGAGGATAGCCTTCCGGAACCGGATAGTCGGAGGATTGCTTGGTGTAGGTGTGAAGATCCATCACATCGAAGTACTCTTTCATTCCTGCCTGGTAGAACTTTTCCAGCCACTCAAGGGAACGGCGCTCCAGACCGGTCGTGGGGGCGGAAATCAACACTTCCGGAGAAAGTTTTTTCCCTTCCTCGTACGCTTTTTTGAGAAAATTGTTGTAGACCTCCATCGGTTTTCCCGAGCCGTCCGGCTCGTTGCCCGCGGTAAAACCATAGGCCCCCATCGGAAAACCGTCGCGATAGCCGAATTGGTTGGGATTCGGGGTGATGCCGATGCCGTTCTCATAGAGCTTTTCCACGACGGACGGTGTCGCCAGCCACCAGCGGATCTGTTTGAAAGGGGTTTCCTTGAGCAGATCCAGCGCGACCTGTTCCCAGGCTTCAATGTGCGGACGTTGCGGGTGACGTCGGGCCCCTCCGCCGCCCCAGTAATGGTTGATCGCCAGCATGTCGCCGAATCGATCACATTGAAACGGCTTCGGAACCTGATACCGGACTGCCTGCACGGTCGGAGATTTGCCGTCCTCATACTCAGCGGCGACTCCCCAGTAGTGGACGGTGCCGGGAACCATCGGATAAAGAATGGTTGATCGGATATTTGCGCTGAACGATTTTTTCAGGGTCACTCCCGGTTCGTCAATCCGTCGGAACGGCTTATCCGATTCATACAGATGGTACGCCCGGGCGTTGTTGCCGGCAAATTCGCTCCAGTCGAGCGTCACCGCCGATTCCTGAATGCCCCTGACCTTGAGTTTCACGTCGGGACGCTGATTCTCGGGTAACAGCGCGGCGTCGGAGGAGGTCGAAACGCGGCCGAGAACGACCGCCTCGGCAAGGACCATCTGATACCGGTTCGGGTTTTTCGTCACCCGGAATTCGACGAAGCGTGCCAGAGCCGGTTTTCCCAGTTGCAGGGTGAGGGGAATCCCGTAGAACTGTTTGCCCTGATTGCCGCTCTTGAGGGTCCCCGGGTTGGTCCAGGTCCCGACCGGGATGAATTTCGTTCCGTCGTTGCTCAGCAGAACTTCAAAACTCTGTACCGAACGCTGCGGATCCTCGATCGCCCAGAGCTCCGCAGCCGTCACAAGATACTGTGCCTTGAGGTCGATGATGAAGTCGGCCGTTTTTCCCTTTGTCCATGAGCCGAAAGCGAGGGTTTCCGCCTGCGGCCCGATACTGCCGTCAAGCAGCGCCCGGTTGGTTCCGCCGGGACGGCTGCCGGTCCTGAGCAGTTCTTCGTCTGTGGCGAAGGGCCCTTCCGTGAGAAAACGCAATGTCGCGCCGGTTTCGATGGAAGGACGGTTGTCCTTGTAAATCCGTGCGTTTCCGGTCAGGACGGAATCCGATGCATTGCCCGTAAGCGCCATCCCGAGTAAAGCTGCAATCCAGAGGTGTTTTTTCATCGTTGATCCTAGTTGTGCTTCGTTGATTCATGCGGGGCGGTGGGGGGGGGCGGTTACTCTCCGCCACGCCGTTTATAATAAGCAACGCAATCTGCGCTGCCGTCTTTCTGAAGGCGAGCTTTGTATGCCGCCGAAGTGTGCTGTTTTACATGCCCATCCAGATAGCAGATGTTTCCGCCACCGCCATGCCGCAGCAACGGATATGTTCCGGTCGTGGTCGAGACATTCCCGCTGCTGTAGTAGGCGTTGGAGTCTTCCGTGACATCGCAGATTGCCATGACGCTTGAGGGGGAAGGTACTGCCGAGATTTTCCGCGGGAATGCCGTATTTCCGCTGAGAGAACTCATCAGCCCGGCATAACTTTCGCCGTCGATTGTGCTGTTGAAGCAATTAAATCCATACCCTCCGTACCACCAGTAATTCATTCCGAGAATCTGGAGATAGGACTGGGTGGAGGAGGGACAGCGGTAGATTTGTGCATTGCGGAGTCCCCCTTTGCTCATTCCGCTGTACAGAACCCCCAGCATTCGGGCATAGGTGCTGGTCCAGTCGCTGCCGAAATCCATGTAGTTGGCGGTACGGGCAGGGACGATGTAACCATCGTAATCTCCGATATAGAATTGCACCTGATTCCCCTGCTGTTTCAGGTTATTGGTGCAGGAGATGTCCTTTGCCCTGTCGCGCGCCTTGTTCAGCGCCGGCAGCAGCATTGCAGCGAGAATCGCGATGATTGCAATCACAACCAGTAATTCGATCAATGTGAAGAAGGCACGGTGGTTCATCTCTACGCTCTCCTTTATCATGAGTTTGCTTTGGGTGACTTGGCTGGAGCGGTGGAATCGCGGACCACCAGTTCCGGATCAAGAGTTTCGCAGGGGAGTTCATTGAGATTGCCCTGCAAATGCAGCACGAGATAATTGATCGCCTTGGTCCCGACTTCAAAAAGCGGTTGGCGGGCGGTGGTCAGTCCCGGAGTCAGAAATTCCGATTGCGGGAGGTCATCGAACCCGACCACGGAGATGTCGTCCGGAATCCGGCGACGGGTTTTCCAGCATGCTTTGTACGCCCCCATCGCCATCTCATCGTCGGCGGCGACAATGGCTGTGACATCCGGCGCCTGCTCAAAGAGTTTCAGCGCCTGCAGGTAACCTGCCTCCTGCGCAAGCTGTGTCGGAATGTGCTCGACAAAGAAACGTTTTTCCGGTTGGATTCCGGCTTTGACCAGTGTTTCGCAATACCCCTTGAAACGGTGTTGATGGTTCTCATCGTTTTCCATGAACTGGGAGAGATAGCCGATTTTCCGATGTCCGAGGTTGATCAAGTGACCCGTGACCTGGCATGCCGCCAGATAGGCGTTGTTGTTGATGAAACCGAGTCGGCGCCCGCGAAAGGGGCCGTTGATCGCCATTGTCGGAATGCCCGCCCGCTCAATTTCTCCAATTGCCGAGTAGCAGCTTGTGCTCATCGGCAGACAGATGGCGTCGCAACGCCGCTCCCGGACCAGCTGCAGCAACGATCGGCCGCATCCGTTCCCGAGGCTGTTCATGATTGCGGAGATGATCACACCGTTGCGGCACGCGTAATCCGTCATTCCGGCGATCAGAGGAGAGATGTAGTTGCTGATGATCGGTTGATCGGAAGAGAGAATTACGCCGATATTGAAAATCCGTTCTTTCCCCTTGTTGGGAGAAAAGTTCAACTCGTCGATCACCGCCTGGACTCGCAGGCGGGTCTCCTCGCTGACATCGGTCCGGTTGTTCACCACTCGCGAAACCGATGCAACGGAGACTCCCGCTCGTGCGGCCACCAGCCGGATATTGTTGCTTTTTCCCTGTCTCGGCATTGTTGTACTCCTGAGTTTCTGCCATTAATTATGATCGAAATATGATGAAAAGTCAAGAGCAAAAATAATAATTTTCGTAAATTTTGCTTTTTATTTTCCGAAACTGTATCGGAGATACACTTGAACTGAGCCGCTAGCGCGGCAGGGAAAGCGAAACGAGAATATCCAAATGAAGAAAAATCGCTGGTGATTT
>NZ_CALXSK010000078.1 GCF_944391105.1 uncultured Victivallis sp. | reverse complement strand
TTCTCTCGCCTTTAAGCTGAAGCTATTCGGCTACATACCGGCGCAGCCGGTAGTTTTTTTGCGCTTAAGCAATATAAGAATCCGCACTTTTTCGCTGCGAAAGAGTGCGGTTTTTTTGTTCAGAAGAGAGACGCCACTTCAGGAAACCACAGCGCTTCGGCACACGCGGCAAGGTTCACGACACTGTGCATCAGCATTGCGCTCAAAAGATTGCGCCGCACGAGGTAGATCACCTGAAAGGTCAGCCCCATCACAAAAAGTGCGGGGATTCCGAGCAGAAAGAAGTGGATGAGCGAAAAAATCAGCGAAGTCAGCAGAATCGAAGAAACCACTCCCATCGGCCGCAGCAGCCCGAAGAGCACACGACGAAAAAAGATCTCCTCGGAAAACGGCGCGCCGATGATCGTGCCGATCGCGATGCCGACCTGCGCCACAGGCCCCGCCCCGGCCAGGATTTTGACGATCTCCTGCTTCTCGTCGTAGGAGATTCCGAGCCAGTCGAGCAGAGCCTGCCAGCCCGCGGTCGCCAGGTTGCCGATCAGCAGAATCACCGCCATGCCGATCAATACGGCCAGGAAATCCCCCGCTTTGAGCGGACGGATTCCAAGTTTGGCGGCGAAATGCCCCTGCGGCGGCCACAGCAACAGAGTCCCCGCCAGAAATCCCGAAGCGATCAACCCCTGTCCGACCGGCATTGCAGCCATCGGGATGGCCGGATCCCCCATTGAGAACATCTCGCCCAGCAGAAAACCGCCGGTGCCCCCCAGCAGCGCCGCGCCGAATCCGCCGAACAGAACAAAGAGCAGAATCGGCCAGTCGAGGCCCCGCCTCCAGGGAGCCCGGAAGATCCGGGCGGTGATGCGTCCAAACCCGGTCACGCGCCGGCCTCCAGCGTAATTTCCCGTTCGGAATCAGAGAGGTGGCGAATCCGCACGATCTTCATTCCGGGCGGAAGAATGTCGGCGATCCGCGCCGGCCACTCGACGAGCGCGAACGACTCGGGATCGTTGAGGAACTCGTCCACTCCGAATGCGAGCGCCGAAGCGGAGTTCCCGATCCTGTAGAGGTCAAGGTGATAGAGCATCCCACGTCCATCCGGAAGCGGATACTCCTGCACAATCGTGTAGGTCGGACTCGATACCGGTTCGGTGATGCCGAGACCGCGCGCAAACCCGCGCGAAAAGACCGTCTTCCCCGCACCGAGGTCGCCTTCGAGAGCGATGACCGTTCCGCGCGGCAGCTCGCTCGCGAGAGCGGAGGCGAACGCCTCGGTCTCGGCTTCGGAGCGGCTGATGATTTTCTTTTCAGTGTTCATAACCGTATTTCCCGTTCACGGACAACGGATCACCATCCGGGCCGGCCACTTCCGGGGAGCCGGGCTCCGCCGCGCCGATCCGGGTCAGTTGCCCGAATTTCCAGTTTCGTTCCAGCTCCCCGGCCCGCTCCGGCGGAACCGTGAAAAGCAATTCGTAATCCTCGCCGTCGATGAGGGCGCCGCTTTGATCCGCCCCCGCGCGCAGCGGCAACGTTGCCGGATCGACCGTCAGCCGGACGCCGGAAGCCTCCGCCAGTCTCCGGGCATCGAGCAGCAATCCGTCCGAAACATCGAGCATCGCCGACGCATAACGCCCTTCCGCCAGAAACCGCCCCTCGGCAAGACGCGGCGAAAAATCGAGGTGGTGTCCACTCGCGAGCGAGTTGCCGAGTTCCCCCGTGACGTAGAGCAGATCGCCAGACTTAGCACGCCTGCGGAGCACGACCTCCCCTCGCCGCACCTTGCCGAGGATGGTCAGTGTTGCGACCTCCCCCTCCGAGGGCAGCGAGGAGATGTCCCCGCCGACCACTGACACGCCGAACTCCCGCCCGCAGTCGGAGACGCCGCGGCAGAACTCCACGACCCACTCGGCCCCCCTCCCCGAAGAGGCGACCGTCAGCAGAGCCCAGAGCGGATATCCGCCCATCGCGGCGATGTCGCTTAAATTCCGGCAGAGCAGCTTCCGCCCGGCCTGTCGCGGCGGCGTCGACTCGCGAAAGTAGTGAACGCCGCCGACAAGCTGATCGACGGCCGCCAGCAGCAACCCGTCGGAACTCCACTCCAGCGCGGCGCAGTCGTCGCCGGGACCGACAACGACTGATCCGGCCTGCGGCAGGGTCGGGAGCAGTTTCTTCAAAATTTCCAGTTCATCCGGCATGGTGTTCAATATACCTCACTCTGAAAGAGAAGTCAACTTGAAAAGGAGAGGAATCCCGGGTATATTAATAAAAAGGGATTATCCCGTCATCATCCAAATCATTCATCGGAGTAATCATGTGCGGAATTGCCGGTATCGTCAACCACCGCGGCGATCCCGCCGTCGGTGAAATCATCGCTGCGATGAGCGCCGCGCTCACACATCGCGGGCCGGACGCCTCGGGTTTTTACCTTGACGAACAAGTGGCGCTCGGCCACCGGAGACTCTCGATCATCGATCTCGAAAACGGAACTCAGCCGTTCAAGAACGAAGACGGCAGCGTCATCGCGGTATTCAATGGAGAAATCTACAATTTCCGCAGGCTGCGGGATGAATTGACCGCGCGAGGCCACACATTTCGTTCCGCGACCGACACCGAGGTGATCGTGCACCTGTACGAGGAGCTCGGCGGGGAGTGCGTGCGGCTGCTGGAAGGGATGTTCGCCTTCGCGGTCTACAATGCGAAGACCCGGCGGCTGCTGCTCGCCCGCGACCGGACCGGTCAGAAACCGCTGCTCTATTTCATGACGAACGGAACTCTGGTGTTCGCCAGCGAGTTTCCCGCGCTCAAGTGCCATCCGGAAATGCCGAAGGAACTTGACGTGAACGCCGTAAGCGACTATCTGAGTTTTCAATACGTCCCGGGACCGGGAACGATCTACCGGAACGTCCACAAGCTCGCACCGGGTCATCAGCTGGAATTCCGGCTGAACGAGGGGACGACCTCCATCCGCAGTTACTGGCGGCTCGACCACTCGCTGAAGCTGACGGAAAGTTTCGACGAGGCGGCACGGACTCTGCGCGGACTTGTCGAGAAATCGGTCGAACGGCGACTGATGGCCGACGTCCCCGTCGGGACGTTCCTCTCCGGCGGCGTGGACTCCACCATCATCACGGCGGTCGCCGCCGCAAAACGGCTTCCGCAGAAGACGAACGCCTACACGATCGGTTTCAACGACGCGAAATACGACGAACGCTCCTTCGCTGCCCGGGCCGCCGCGGCGATCAACCGGCAGACGGGAGGGGCGCTGATTCACCGGGAACGGATCGTCGAGCCGGGAGATTTCCCGTTGCTCGAAAAACTCTGTGCCCACTGCGGAGAACCGTTCGCGGACGCTTCGATCCTGCCGACGGCACGGCTCTCGGAGTTTGCGGCCTCCGAAATCAAGGTCGCCCTTTCCGGCGACGGCGCGGATGAGATTTTCTGCGGGTATGAGCGTTACCTCGCACTCCGGTGGGCGTCGCGTTTCTCGCTGCTGCCGGGATTTCTGCAACGCCCGCTGCTCAAAGCCGCGGGCGCGCTTGTTCCCGATGGCGGAGAGCGCACGCATTGCGGACGGCTGCGCCGTTTTCTGAAGGTCATGGCAGCGCCTCCGGGACAGCGTTATTTCACGCTGCTGGATCGTTGCGGCTCCCAGCTCAAGGAGTCGCTGTTCGGGGAGAAACTCCAGTCGGCCGCAAACCGCAACTCCGCAGAACTCTTCGAAACGCTGCAATGGGAACTGACTTCGGGCAACCGGATCGAACGGCTCTCGGAGCTTGACATACACACGTATCTGCCGGGGGACATCCTCACGAAGGTGGACATCGCCTCCATGGCTTTTTCCCTCGAGGTGCGTTCGCCGTTCCTCGATCGCGAGGTCATTGAATTCGCGGCCCGGCTTCCGCTCTCGTACAAGCTGCGCGGCACAAAGCGCAAACGCATTCTGTGCGAAGCGTTCAAGGATCTGCTGCCGCGCGAAATCAGCGCACGGCCCAAGAAGGGATTCGGCGTCCCGATCGCCACCTACCTGCGCGGGGAGTGGCGGAACGTCACGGAACAGGCCCTGTTCGACGGCAAACTGTGCAACGGCGAATACTTCCGGCGCAGGACGGTCGAACAGATCTGGAAGGAGCATCTCTCCGGGAGGCGGGATCACAGCTATCTGCTGTGGAGTCTCCTGATCTTCTCGCTGTTCCTGGAGCGCAACTGACAAACAAGAGGAGAACGTCATGATGCAGGAGAAACTCGTCATCGTCGGCAGCGGGCCGGCGGGGTACACGGCAGCGATTTACGCCGCGCGCGCGAATTTGAATCCGCTTCTTCTGGCCGGTCCGGTTCCGGGAGGGTTGCTGACCCAGACCACGCATGTGGAGAACTTCCCCGGCTTTCCCGAGGGAATCACGGGATACGACCTTGTGATGGGAATGCAGCAGCAGGCAGAACGGTTCGGAACCCGGGTTGAATATGATGAAATCGTCGAATTCCAGCTCACGGACGGAGGAATTCAGACGCTGAAACTCTCCTCCGGCGAAACGATTGAAGCCGAAGCGTTGATTCTCGCGACGGGAGCGAGTCCGCGTTACCTCGGAATTCCGTCCGAAGAGCGGCTCCGGAACAAGGGGGTTTCCGCCTGCGCCACCTGCGACGGAGCGTTCTACAAGGATGTGCCGGTGGCGGTGCTCGGCGGCGGGGATTCCGCGATGGAAGAGGCAACGTTTCTGACGCACTTTGCGAGCAAAGTCTATGTGGTTCACCGTCGCGACGAACTGCGCGCCTCGCCGATCATGGCGGAACGCGCGAAGGCCAATCCGAAGATCGAATTCGTCTGGTCGAGCGAAGTCGAAGAGATTCTGGGGGAAAACAAGGTCACGGGGCTGCGCATCCGGAACAACAAGAGCGGCGAAGTCTCGGAACTTGCGTGCAACGCGGTCTTCGTCGCGCTCGGGCATGTGCCGAACACCGGGCTCTTCAAGGAGTTCATCGACACGGACGCGGCAGGATACGTGATCCTGAAGGAGAACACCTCCATGACGAAACTTGCAGGAGTTTTCGCGGCCGGCGACTGCGCGGATCCGCGTTACCGTCAGGCGATCTCCGCCGCCGGAATGGGCTGCAAAGCCGCAATCGACGCGGAACGCTACCTCGAATCCCGGCATCGGCATTGATAAAACCGAAAAACGATCCACAGGCGACTCCTTCAACGGGTCGCCTGTTTTGTTTATTTCCCGTTCTCCTTTTCAAAAAAAACCAGGAAATTTCGCATTTTTCCCATTTCCCGTCTTGACATGAAGCATCTTTTCAGGTATAATTAATACTGTCTAGACAATATAAAATGATTTTTCAAAATGAGTATACAAAGTTCTGTTTTCAAAAACGAAAATTCCCGGCACAATGAACTCAAAGCGTGCCTGCTCGATCAAATCGGGCGCAGTGACTGCAATATGCGGCTGCCTTCGGAGACGGCGCTGGCGAAGCAGTTCAACGTCTGCCGGGCTACGATGAACAAAGTGATGGTGGAGCTGGAGCGTGAGGGATATGTCGTGCGCCGGCCCGGCAAAGGGACTTTCGTCTCGCCGCGGGACAAGACGGTCGAGAGCAGCGCGGCGCGAAACGGCAGCCGGACGGTGATGATCGCATATCCGGACTTCTTCGCCTATCCGCTGTGGCAGGCGGTTCACTTCGCGGAGATGCTCGCATTGAAGCAGAACTTGCGGTTGATCAACTTCAAGATGCAGGCGGAAACGGACTACGCGACCTTGTTTCATGTCATACAGCAGAATCCGGATCTGGAGGGGATTCTGATGATCCCGCCCGCAACCGGAATGCCCCGCCCGGTGTTGCGGCAGCTCGACACTCTCAACCTCCCCTGCGTGCTGCAGATTTCACAGGAGAATGTGTCGATCTACCGCAACTTATGCACGATCGACTGGGATCACTTCAAATCCGGTTATCTGCGAATGAAAGCGCTGCTCGCCCGCGGGCATCGCAAAATCGGTTTTGTGGAGAACGAGCCGGGGCGGCTTGCCGCAACGGACCGCGGCATCCATCATGCGTTGCGGGAGTACGGGCTGCGTCAGCAGCATCTGCTGCGGTCGAAAACAGCGGCGTCCCCCTGGAAAGATCCGGTTGAAACCGGCTATCACCAGACTGCGGAGCTGCTGGAACATCATCCGGAACTTACTGCGCTTCTGGTCGATACATTTCCGGGGGCGTACGGTGCGCTGCGCGCGATTGATGAGCGCGGGTTGCGCTGTCCCGCGGACGTTTCGCTTGTCACGGCAATGGATATGATGAGTTACGGCCGTCTCTCCCGGCCCGCGCTCACGACCGTGCTGGGGAACTCCGAGGCGCTGATCGAAAGGATGTTCCAGATGATCCTCGGCGGCAGATCGGATGTTCCCCGCCACGTTGTGCAGGATGTCGAACTCATTGAACGAGAAAGCATCAGGACGCTTTCCTGAAATGAAACTACCAACCCAAAGGAGATGGTATGATAAATAGCTGACGTTCGCGGTTTCTGCTTGCGGCGTGTAATTTATGGCGATTAACTTACAC
>NZ_CALXSK010000077.1 GCF_944391105.1 uncultured Victivallis sp. | reverse complement strand
TGCTACCCCTAAGTTAAAATGAACCTTCTGCCTCTTTTTTTCATCCCCCAAAATTAAAAACTTTTGAAATTACCTCAGTATAATTTATATAAAATAGATACAGAATCCGGCTGTCGAAAATCTGGAGCAGACAGCATCAGAGTTCGAGGAAATCCTCAAGTTCGGTCAGACACTGCGGAGCGTTTCCGGGAGAGAGATAGACGAGATCCTCAAGCCGGATTCCGCCCCACTCGGGATAGTAGAGCCCCGGTTCGACCGTGACGACCTCCCCGCCGCGCAGCGGATTCGCATTGCGCGGCGAGAGGCGCGGAGACTCGTGGATGTCGAGCCCCACCCCATGACCGAGACCGTGGAAAAAACCGAACGCGGATTTCTCGTTCTGGCCGGTTCGGAAACCGGCTTTCTCCATGCTCGCGGCGGCCGCCCGGTGAATCTCAGCGGGATCGGCGCCCACAGCAATGAGCGACTTGCCCAGTTCCCGCGCGGCCAGCACCGCGTCATACGCTTTCCGGACGATCTCGGGCGCCCGCCCCCGGACCACCGTCCGGGTCAGGTCCCCCCAGTAACCGGTCTCCGCCGAGCGCGGAAAAATATCCATGACGATCGGGCGGTTCGCGAAGAGCGGCCCCGAACCGACGTTGTGCGGCTGCGACCCCTGCTCGCCCCCCGCGCAGATTGTTCCGGTCGGAAGCATCCCTAGCTTCACCATTTCAAGGTCGATCTCACCGCGCAGGATCTCGCTGGTCAGAACTTCGCCGTTCCAGATCAGCCGCCCCGCGGAATCGATATCGGTCTCGCGCAGCACGGCGAACGCACGGCGGCAGCCCGCCTCGCCGGCCCGCTGCGACCGGATGATCTTCTCAACCTCATCGGAAGTTTTGAACTCACGTTCCGGGAAAAACGGTCCGCTGTGCGCAACGACCGGAATGCCGTTCTTCCGCAGCTGATCCGCAAGAAACAGCGGAAAATCCTCCGGGACAAGATAGCCGTCCGCCCGCAGTTCGACCGCGAGTTTCGAGAGAATCTCAAGCCGGGAGGCACCGAACTGCTGCTCGGGCAGCACCTCCGTATCGGGCCGCGCCGAGCGCGAAGCCCGTCCGAACTCCAGCGCGGACATGACAACTCCGCGGCGCCCCGCACCGTCGTCGAACCAGATGAACTCATCCGGCGCGGAAAATCCGGCCGCATAACGCAAGTTGCTTGAGGTTTCTCCGGACGCGACGATCAGACGCACGATTTTGGGCATTTCCACACACTCCCCATTTGCAAAAAAACGTTTCCGAGGTATCTTATGGAGAAATATAGTATTCCCCCGGGCGGGTTTCAATCGAAAAAACGGGAGATTTTCATGAATCTGGAGTATTTCATTGTTCCGGCGGCCTCGTATCTCATCGGCGCGATTCCGTTCGGCTATCTGATCGGGCGGCTGCACGGGATCGACATCCGCAAGGTCGGCAGCGGCAACATCGGCGCGACGAACGTGACCCGGACCGTCGGGAAAGTACAGGGGAAAATCTGTTTCTTCCTCGACTTTTTCAAGGGGGCGCTTCCGGTCGCGCTCGTCAATTCCGTCTTCACTCAGGATACGGCAAATCTCGCACTTGCGGCGGGGCTGGCGGTGATTCTCGGACACATCTTCCCGATCTATTTGAAATTCCGTGGCGGCAAGGGGGTCGCGACGGCGGCGGGAGTCGCGCTCGCGCTCGCGCCATATCCGCTGCTGTGCGCGCTGCTGGTCTGGCTCGTGACGTTCCTCACGACCCGCTACGTGTCGCTCGCAAGCATCGTCGCGGCGGCGGCGCTGCCGGTGGCGGCGGCGCTCTTCTTCGGGCTCGGACTCCCGACGCCGTTCCCGCTCGGAGCATCGACGCTGATCTTCTTCACGCTCATCGCGCTTCTGGCGATCCTGCGTCACGTCTCGAACATCAAACGGCTGCTGAACGGAACCGAGAGCCGGTTCGGCAACAGTGCGGAAAAGGGGAAGCGGCAGTGAAAATCGCGGTTTTAAGCGACGGCGCCTGGGGGACCGCCCTGGCGATGACTCTGATCGACAACGGCCATGAGGTTGTCATGTACGGTCCCTTCCCGGAGTATCTCGCCGAAATGCGTGAAAAACATGAGAACGTCCGTTTCCTTCCCGGCGTGCGGCTGCCGGACGCGCTCGAATTTGAGCCGGATATCGCCCGCGCGGTCGACGGAGCGGAACTGCTGGTGCTTGCGACGCCGACCCAGTATCTGCGCAGCGTGCTCGCGACCCTGAAACCGCACTTCCATCCGGAAAAACATCTTCTGCTCGACGTGGCCAAGGGGATCGAAGTCGACAGCTGGCTTTTGATCCACAAGATGGTCGAAGAGGTGCTCGGGCCCAACCGGTACGCGGTACTCTCGGGGCCGAGCCATGCGGAGGAGGTGTCTCGCCGGGTTCCGACCGCCGTGGTCGCCGCCTCCAGGAATCCCGAGGACGCCAGATTTGTGCAGAAACTCTTCATCAACGACAACTTCCGCGTCTATACCGGCAGTGACGTCGTCGGTGTCGAACTCGGCGGGGCGCTCAAGAACGTCATGGCGATCGCGGCCGGGATCATCGACGGGATGAAACTCGGAGACAATCCGAAAGCCGCGCTCATGACCCGCGGAATCTCCGAAATGGGGCGTCTGGGCGAACTCCTGGGCGGTTCGGCGCAGACGTTCTCCGGATTGAGCGGCATCGGCGACCTGATCGTCACGTGCACGAGCGGTCACAGCCGCAACCGCCACGTCGGCGAAGAGCTCGGCCGCGGGAAAAAGCTCCCGGAAATCCTCCAGTCGATGGGAATGGTCGTCGCCGAAGGCGTCACCACGGCGAAGGGGGCCTACGCGCTCGCGCGCCGGGTCGGGGCGGAAACCCCGATCATCGACGAGATCCACGCGATTCTCTACGACGGACGCGACGTCCCGACCGCCGTCCGGAACCTCATGTCCCGCTCCGCCAAGCCGGAGCTCTGAACAGAAACAGAGACGATCCCGAAAATTTTCTTTTTTTTCGGGATCGTCCCTTGACTTTTTCCGGAAACTTTGTCATAATTAATGCTAAAGAGCAAAATCACTTTAGCACTTTTAGCAAAGCAGAAAAAATGAACCGGAAAGATCTGTTTCAATCGGCCAAACGATACGTTGTGACACAAATCGAGGAAGAACTCAAGACGGCGGAACGCAAGCTGCCGACTGCGCGCGAACTTGCCGGACTGGCCGGATGCAGCTACGGAACGATGCGGCTCGTGATGGCGGAACTGGAACGGGAGGGTTTTGTTTATCAACGGCAGGGATCAGGAACCTATCTCACGGAGCAGGCGGGGAAACTGGCAGAATCATTTCTGACGCGCAAGCTGCTCTACTTCCGCCCCCCGCACTTTGGAACGCCGAAGAACAGTTACAATGAATTTTTGACCGCCTCTCTTGAGGCGGAAGCATATAGACGCAACTGGAAAGTCACCACGGTAATCGTCTCATCGCATGATGAATTTCTCGCGACGGTGAGTCCGATCCGGGGACAGTACGACGCTGTTGCCTACGCACCGGTCAGTGATCTTTTTACTCTTGATCAGATTGCGGCTCTGCGGGTTCTTCAGGAGAAGCCGTTCGTGCTTTTCGACGATTATCTGAATACGTCGATATACAGTGTCACGATCGACAACCGACGTGGAGGCGCGATGGCTGCAAGTCTGCTTCTGTCGCAAAACCATCGAAAAATCGGGTTGCTGTTCGGCGAGCCCGGAATTCGCCCCTGCCAGGAACGGGCAATCGGTTTTTCCGAAATACTGGAATTCGCCGGAGTAAAACCCGTAATCATCGACGCGCATGTTGCGCGGGATGACAATCGTTACGACCGTGCTTATCACGCAATGCAGCTTGCGCTGAAGAGAGGACTCGATATCACTGCACTCTTCGCGATATCCGATTACAGCGCCTGGGGCGCCCTCGATGCCCTGAAAGATGCCGGGAAGCAGGTTCCCGGCGACGTCAGCCTTGTTAGTTTTGACGGCCTGCCGTTCCTTGATGAACTCAAACCGCGACTGACCTCGATCCGACAGCCGATGCAGGAGATCATGACACGGGCCTTTTCGATTCTTGAAGGAGAAAGGCCGAACGGTTATCAGACCATTCTGCCGCCAGTGTTCAAGCCGGGAGAAAGTGTCAAACACCTTCCCGAAGTAGCGGCACCGGCAGTTTTTCGACCACTGGCCAACAGGACTGGAGAGTATTCGATATGAACGCTGCCATCAATAATTTTAAGGAAGGAGAATTGCCATGAGCCGGAAACATTTCACACTGATTGAACTTCTGGTCGTGATTGCGATCATCGCGATTCTCGCCTCAATGCTGCTGCCGGCGTTGAATCAGGCGAGAGATCGTGCAAAGGCGAGCAACTGTGTTTCGAATCTCAAGCAGTGTGGAACCGCGCTTCTGATGTATGCGGATACGTTCGACGGGTGGATGCCGGACGGGATGGGATCAGATTATGCGAAAAACTGGCAAACATACCTGATTACCAGCAAATTAATCTCATCAAAAAACTCAAATCAAGTAGTATACCGCTGTCCGGCGGTCCCCTATCAGTCCCAAAATTGGGAAAATCCATTTGAGGTTTACGGTTTTAGGAGTGCGAATTGGTACTGCTCTAAAACAGAAAAACGTTCCGCCTCCACAGTGTTTCTCGTCGCGGACAGCTCCAAAGGGGGCAAAGCCACGGCACAGGCACCTTATGTCTGCATCAACCCGGGCTGGGACGATCCGCAGCGCGTGATCTTCCGCCACAACGGAATCGCGAATATGGTATTTCTGGACAACCACGTGGAGGGATTCCGTTCCGAGGGGATCAAAAAATATGAGAATTTTACCCGTATCTGGGGAACGGGCTTCTAATGGGAGTGAAAAAATGTGGAAGCATCTGATTGCCCGGCTTCTTCTGCCGCAGTTATTGATCATCGGTTCTCTCTCCGGAAGCGAAGTCTATGAGCTCGCTACCTCCCGGCCGCCGGACTCGGGCTCGGTGGAAAATCTGCCCGCGAGCTGGACCGGCGGATCGGCCAGGCCCGAAGCGGTGACGCTCTCCGTCCGGCTCGAAAAAGGGGATAGACTTTCGAAAATCGTGCTGACCTCCCGCTCCCCCAACAAATGGTGGTTCATCAGCGGAGTCACTCTCGAAGGCGTCCGGGAAGGCGAAGCGGTGAAACTCGCTGATGAAACGTGGTACTCGCGCGGCGAGGACAACTCCTCAAAGGAGTTTTCCCTGACGCTGAATCCCGGTGGAGAATCGTTCCCCGAATACCGGATCATTCTGCGCCGCCCCCATTGCTACATCCACATGCAGCTTATGAAACTGGAACTCTTCTTCGCCAACCGGATCCGGGCGGAAGTGCTGCCCCGCCGCACACTGGCACGCACCGGAGAAAAGCTTTCCGAATCCATGAAACTCGACAACCCATTCCCCTCCCCCGCCGCAGGGACACTGCGGTTGCTTTCAGGAGACCGTACCGTCTGGGAAAAATTTCTGACCATCCCTTCAGGCACAAGCGAAGTTCCCTGGGAGTTCACCTTGGGAAAGCCGGAAGAGTTCCGTCTGGACGTCAGGTTCGATTCGAAGGAGAAACTTTTTTCCGTCTGTTCGGGCCCGATCCGGATCATGCCGGAACGCAGTCCCTACCGCATGTCGATCGGCACCGCCCACGGTTCGGCACAGTCGGGAGCGCTCGGCTTCACGGTTCGCCACGACTGGAGCGACATCAACAACGTCTCGGATCAGAGTTTGAGCGCAGGAGTTCGAAATGATTCGCTCTTTCTCAGTCATTGCAACGTCAACTTCGAAACCGATGAGGACGGCCGTTTCATGGTCAACGCGGACGGCGAAACCCTGAAGAACATCGCCATGCATGTACCGCGCCGCCTCGGAGAAAAAACCGCCCGCGTACTCGACTCGCTCAATGGGCATCCCGGTCTCGAGGAGGTGGTCTACTACAACGAGCACGGTTATCACACGTGGCAGGTCAAGGGGCTGGCCGATTACAGTAAACACACGATGCGGCTCTACCGCGACTGGCTGAAGAAGCGTTACGGCCACATCGCGAAACTGAATCAACTGTACGGATCGGAGTTCCGGGATTTCTCCGAAGTCGAGCCGCCGCGCAAATTCACGGGCCCGGCCGCCGACTGGTTCGACTGGATGGAGTTCCGGCGATACAGCGTTGCGGAATATTTCCGCGAAGCGTACCGGTTGCTCAAACCGCACCTTCCCGATACGCCGCTCTCACCGAAACCGATCAATTTCGACTATTATGCCGCGAGCACGGCGACCGATCCGTGGCTGTTCCGCGACGCGTGCGATTTCTACGGTTACGACCTTTACCCGTTCCAGCGCGAGGGGTACCTCGATCCGGTGATGAGCCTCGACTTCCACCGGACACAGGTCGGGGACAAGACCTTGAAGTTCCTCGAATCGAACTTCGAATTCCGGCGCGTGAACCAGACTGAGAAAACCGCCGCGGACATGCACCTGCTCTATATGCCGGCCTTTCTGCACGGACTCAAGGGGGTCTACTTCTACTGCTGGCATCAGCCGTGGACAGAAAATCATCGCGGATTCTGGCTGCGTGAAGGCGACGGCGTGCTGACGCCGCAGGGGCGCGGCGCCGCCCAGGTCGCCAAAGCCGCTCAGACGCTCGCCCCCGTCCTGATGACCGGCCGCGTCCTGCCCGCGACGGCGGCAGTCTACTTCCCGTGGGAGGAGATCTCCCAGACGCCGAACGTCGCACCGATCTCCGCCCTGCGCGGAGCGTATAAACTCATGAGGTAATTTCAAAAGTTTTTAATTCGGCGGGATGAAAAAAGAGGCAGAAGGTTCATCTTAACTCTGGGACTATC
>NZ_CALXSK010000076.1 GCF_944391105.1 uncultured Victivallis sp. | reverse complement strand
AAACACGAGGAGTTCGCCGAGCCGACCCGGTGGAGTTTGTTGAACGCCTTCACTGAAACCGCCAAGAAGTACAGTCCCGCCCGCGCCGATCTCTGCTACCGGGGATTGACCCGGTTATTCGGACTCGATGGACGGGAAGCCATTCTCTGGAGGAAATAAATGGCTTCAGTGGCCGATATGAAAACTCCCCCTTAGAATAACCTATTTATAGACCTATCTTAAAATAGGTTATTCATAATGGTAAGTAATGCGAAAGCCACTGAAGCCACCTGATGATTTTCCACACGGTCCAGCCAATACGACCTGTTCCCGGTTTGAGCTTGGTACACTCAGACTTGGTGCCTACCCGCGTACCCCGGCAGATGTGTCCCTTCTGCCGGTCTTATTCCATTAACTTAGAAGGAGAACCTACCATGTTGAAAGAAATCCTGACTGCCGCCCTTGCCATCGTTGCCGCATGGCTGTTGATCGCTCTGCTGCCCTCTCTGTTCGAGGTCGGTATCGGCCTGATGCTGCTTGCCGGTCTGTTTTGGCTGGCTTCCGTCATCAGTGCCGGTTTCAAGACCTGTTGTCGCGAGGCTTGATCCGGCAAGAGGTTCCGATTAAAACCGGAGCCTCTTTTTTAATTCTCAAAATGCAGCCGGATTATAAAAGTAGATTTTGGAGGAGGCGATTTACTTGCCGTTTGACTTTTCCGAAAGAACCATTATTTTTGGTTACAGTTTGGTTACACTTTGAGGCAGAAAGGGCCTTGAAGTACGTTAATTGAAAATCGGACGGCAAGTTGCTGAAATGGGAAAATCCGAGGTGAATCTTTGATTTCCGGGCAAAAAAAATGGTGGCCGGACCCAGAATCGAACTGGGGACACGGGGATTTTCAGTCCCCTGCTCTACCGACTGAGCTATCCTGCCACCAAAATGTCAACGCCTTTCGAGCTTGACATCCTATAATAAACACCGTTTTTGAAAAAAGTCAAACCGGAATTCAAACTTTTCCTGTTTTTTTATCCGGTTTTTTATTTCGCCACCTTTTCCCGGAGCGGTTTCTCAATCGCCGCAAAAGTCGCTTCCGCTATCTTCGCCATTCCACGATCGCCGGGATGCCAGTTCACTCCACCGTTTTTGAAGTGCCCTTCGCTCCCCGCACGATTTGCCGGATCCGCCGCCAGCGGCGCAAGATCCACCGCCAAAACCCCGTTTTCAGCAGCCGCAGCACGTATCATCTCGTTCAGCGCTCCACCTCCCCAGTTCGTCAGACAGACGATGATCGGATCACGATCACCACGCAGATCCCGGATCATCTGCGAATAGTTGTTCTGGAACTCCTCCTTGTTTTTCTTGCCGCGATAGTTGTCCGAAATCTGGATCACGATCACATCCGCATCGTTCCCCTTGAGCGCATCCCACCCCTTCATCTCCTTCTCATTCGAAATGCGGGCAAGCTGAAGTTCCGGCGCCTTCTCCTGTTTCACCTGGTCGCAGATCTTCCGGTACAGAAGATGTGCGTAATCCTTCTCCTCGGCCGTCGCCGCCATCCCCCAGTCGGTGTTCCAGCCAAGCTGCGGCGCGACTCCATGCTTCATGATGCTGTTTCCGATAATCAGCACCTTCCCGATCTCTCCGGCTCCCGCACCCGCTGCAAACAGCACAGCGCAGACGAACAACAAACACGGTTTGAACATAGCTTCCCCTCCTGGTTATTTGCCGAGCGACTTCAGAACAGCTTCGGCGATTTTTTCCATTCCGCGATCACCGGGCATCCCGCCGATCTTTGGAAACTTCCCCTCCGACGCAGCCCGGTTCGCCGGATCCGCGTGAATCGCACGCAACGAGACGAATTTCGCTCCGTGCGCGGCCGCCGCCTCTGCAATCACCTCTTCCAGCTGCACGTTTTCCCACGGACCGAGGCAGACCACCGTCTTCGGCGATCCCTCACGCAATTCATCGATCATCTGCCCGTAGGCCTCGCCGTACTCCTCCAGCGAAATTCCCCCCTTGTAATTCTCCCCCAGCTGAATCACCACCAGATCCGCGCGGCATGGCAGCAGATGTACCCAGCCGGTCATCTCGTCCTGGTACATGATGCTGTCGGTCGCGAGCTCCAGCTCCGGCGACGCTTCGCGCAAAGCCGTATGCAGCCGATGGGCGAAGTCCTTCTCCCGCGCCGTCGCCGCCATTCCCCAGTCGTTCGGCCAGCCGAGAGACGCATCCGGTGCACACGCCGTAAGCGCATCCCCCACCACCAGCATCTGACGGTAAGACGGCACGTCCGAAGTGGTGGCGCATCCTGCAAGCACCAGCGCGGTCAATGCCGCGATGATTGTAATTTTCATTCCGCAAGCCCCCGTTTCTCAAGTTTGGATAACTGGTTAACTATACAGTGAAGAGCTCTGGTTTGCAAACAAAAGAGATGGGATTTTCTCAAAAAAAAGCCCCCTGTGCTTGCAAAAAAAGAAGTTTTTTGCTATGTTACGCAGCAGTGTTGAACCATTCACATGAAACTCTTGACACCTCATGATTCTTGCACTCGATTTTGAAACTGCGAATGCCGATCCCGGCAGCATCTGCTCGGTCGGAGTCGCATCACTCGAAAGCGGGCGGATCACCCGACGCAGGGAGATCCTGATCCGGCCGCATGAGCGCTGCGGATGGTTCCATTCGTTCAACATCGCGATCCACGGCATCCGGCCGGAAATGGTGCACAACGCGCCGGAGTGGGACGAGGTGTGGCCCGAACTCGCGGAACTGTTCCGCGACCGCGTCATCGTCGCTCACAACGCCGCCTTCGACATCGGAGCGTTCCAGAAAGTCATGGAACTTTACGAACTTGAATTGCCGGAGTTCCCCTACTTCTGCAGCTGCAAAGTCGCCCGAAGAGTGTGGCCCGATTTCGAGAACCACCGACTCAACACGCTCTGCCGCCATCTCGGATTCGAATTCCGCCACCATCAGGCGGGAGAAGACGCCGCCGCCGCCGCATTTCTCGTCCAGAAGATGTTCGACTTCACCGGAACTGCCGGCTGGCGGGAGCTGCTCGAACACGCGGGCGTCACTCCCGGACGAATCTCTCCGGAGGGGTGCATCCCCTGCCGGGTCATCCCGAAAAAAGGCCGGAGCCGATGAAAAAGGTCGTCATTCACACGGACGGCGCCTGCAGCGGGAATCCCGGTCCCGGCGGCTGGGCCGCGATTCTCGCATACGGGGTTCACCGTCGCGAATTGTGCGGCGGATTCGCAGAAACAACCAACAACCGCATGGAACTTTTCGCCGCCATCGCCGCTCTCGAAGCGCTGAAGGAGCCATGCGAGGTCACGCTTCACTCCGACTCAAGTTACCTTGTGAACGCCGTTTCAAAGCGGTGGCTCGAACGCTGGAGCCGATGCGGCTGGCGCAAGGCCGACAAACAGCCGGTCCTCAACGCGGATCTCTGGAAGCGGCTTCTCCTGCAGTTGAAACGCCACAGCGTCACAACCATCTGGCTCAAAGGACATGCCGATCATCCGGAAAACAACCGCTGCGACGAACTCGCCAGAAATGCCGCACGCCAGATCGTTCTGCCGCCGGATTCCGGATTCCATCTGACAGAATGACCATTTTTTTCATCAATCCGGCAATTTTCTCCATTTTATTTCCCATTTTCGGCAATATATTACAAAATCAATATCACGCAACCGTGGAGGATTGATCATGAATCGAAATTCGCAGCTTCGTTATCCGGCCGTGCCGCTTGTGGTGCACGACCCCTACTTCAGCATCTGGTCGTTCAGCGACGCGCTCAACGACGACTGGGCGCACCACTGGACCGGCAGCAACATCAGCATGGTCGGCATGATCCGAATCGACGGCAGAACCTTTGTCTGGTGCGGCCGCCCGCAATTCGCCCCGGCAATGAAGCAGACCTCCTGCCGGGTGCTGCCGACCCGGACGATCTACACGTTTGAAGAGAGCGCGGTCCGGCTGACCGTCACGTTCCTGACGCCGGCGCTGCCGCACAAACCTGACGTGCTTTCCCGACCGCTGACCTATCTGATCTTCCAGGTGGAATCGCTCGACGGCGCCGCACATGAATGCAGCGTTTACTTCGACTGCGGCGGCGAACCGTGCGTCGACCAGACGAGCGACCAGATCGTCTGGGGGAGATTCCACCATCCGGAGTTCGAACTCATGAGCCTCGCCTCGGCCGACCAGCGGCCGCTGCGCCGCTCCGGGGACAACTTGCGCATCGAATGGGGACGCTTTTTCTTCGGCGTACCCCGGAAGTTCCGGGCGGAAACCGCCATCGCGGAGAACCCGAGCCTGCGCCGCCCCTTCGCTCAGAACGGCACAATAGCCTCCGTTCCGGATGACCTCGATATGCCGCAGACCGTCAAGGAGAACTGGATCGCAATGGCATTCGCGCTCCCGCTCGCGGTTCCGGCGAACGGCCATGCCGAAGCGTGGGCGGTGGCGGCCTACGACGACGTCTGGTCGATCGAATACCTGAACCGCAAACTCCGGGCTTTCTGGCGCGAATCGATCAACGGATTCGAAGAACTCCTGACGCGCGCCGCCGCCGAATTCAACTCACTCCGCGCCGATTGCGAAGCGTATGACCAAATGCTGCTGGCCGATGCGGAAGCCGCAGGCGGTGAAGCGTATGCGGATCTCTGCGCTCTCGCATTCCGGCAGGCGATCGGCGCGCACAAGCTCGTGGCGGATTTCGACGGAACGCCGCTCTTCTTCTCCAAGGAGAACTTCTCGAACGGCTGCATCGCAACGGTCGACGTGACCTACCCCTCCGCGCCGCTCTTCCTGCTGACCTCCCCCGCGCTGCTCAGGGGAATGCTGATCCCGATCCTCGACTACGCCGGGAGCCGCCGCTGGAAATTCCCGTTCGCCCCGCACGATCTCGGCACTTATCCGCTCGCGAACGGCCAGGTCTACGGCGGCGGCGAACGCTCCGAGCTGGATCAGATGCCGGTCGAGGAGTGTGGCAACATGCTGCTGCTCGCCTCTGCGCTGGTCGAGTTCCACAACGATCTCGATTTCGCCCGCCGCTACCACGACACGCTCAAACTCTGGGCCGACTACCTGCTCGACAAAGGGTATGATCCGGAGAATCAGCTCTGCACGGATGACTTCGCCGGACATCTCGCTCACAACACGAATCTTTCACTCAAGGCGATTCTCGCGCTCGGCTCCTGGGCGCTCGTCGAACGGAAACTCGGCAACGACGCCGAAGCCGCGAAATACCGCTCCGCCGCAGCGGAGGCCGCAAAGCGGTGGAAACAGGACGCATTTGACGAAGCAGGATGCTACCGGCTCGCATTCGATCAGCCCGGCTCCTGGAGTCAGAAGTACAACCTCGTCTGGGACAAGCTGCTCGGGCTCAACCTCTTCCCCGGCGAAATCGCGGAAACCGAACTCGCTCACTACCGCCGCATGCAGAACCGGTACGGCCTCCCGCTCGACAGCCGCAGGAGTTATACGAAACTCGACTGGATCGTCTGGAGCGCCACGCTGACCGGAAAACGCGACGACTTCGACGCGCTCGTCACTCCGCTCCGGACCTGGCTCAACGAAACCCCCTCCCGGGTGCCGATGACCGACTGGTTCGAGACGACCGACGGCCGCATGGTCGGATTCCAGGCCCGCTCCGTAGTCGGCGGACTCTTCATCCGGCTGCTCGATGATCCGGAACTCCGCCGGAAATACCTCGGGCTGCTCCGGAAATAACGCAAAGGCAACAGGGCGCGCAGCGGACGGATCATTCGGAAAAGCAGAAATTCCGGAAGGTTTCGTCCGTGCGCGCCTCAAGTTCTCCGCAGGGGATATGCAGCTTTTCCGCCGCGAACCCGAGAACAGATTCGATCGGCTCCGGCACCTCATCCGTCTCAAAGCCGATGCCGCCAAGCCCGGAAGAGCGGAGATATTCGACAAGCACAACATCGTTCAGCGCCGCAACTCCGAGCGAGATGAAAAAACCGTGTTCCCGCAGCCGCGCAAGCCGCTCCGGCTTTCCACGGAAACCGTGAAACAGCATTCGCAGCTCCGGGAAACGCCTCCTCGCTCCGAGCAGCTCCTCCGTCGCCCGCACACAGTGTACGACCACCGGCTTATGCAGTTCCGCAGCCAGAGCCAGAAGCTCTTCCAGATACCTCTGCTGCACCGGCAACGCGGGACCGCGCAACCGGTCAAGCCCGATCTCCCCAAGCGCGGCGGCGCCGTTCAGCGTCTCCCGGAATGCCCGAGGGAGCGGCACGAACTGTTCCGGCAGTTTCCAGGGGTGCAGTTCAAGCGATGCGAGCGGGTAGCGCGACAGCTCTTCCGCTCCGCACGAAACGAGCGTCCGCGCCGCCGATTTCGGGCGGTGGGCATGGAAATCGGTCGCCATCCTTCAGAGCGCCTTCCCAATCCCGGCACCGGGCACGCCAAGCCCGGAATGCAGCAGTTTCTGCGCATGGCAGACCGCCAGCGCGATCGCATCGGTTGAATCCAGCGGAATCCGTTCGATCGCGATGCCGGTTTCGGCGGAGACCATCAAGGCGACCTGTTCCTTGGTCGCCTTGCCGCTGCCGAACGCAGCCCGTTTGGCCGAACTCGGCGAATAGGAGTAGACCGGAACCGACGACTCCGCAAGTGCCGTCAGAATCGCGCCGCGCGCCATTCCGAGAATGATCGCGGTCGACGCATTGCGCCCGACGAACGGATCCTCGATCGACGCGTAGTCAGGCGTGAACGCCCCGACCAGCTCCCGAATCCCGCCCGCGAGGCGGCGCAGGCACTCCGTATGCGGCAATCGCGCGGAGTTTGCGATGATCCCGCAATCCAGAATCTCAAAGCGCGCCGCGGATTCAGCCCGGATCACTCCGTACCCGGTCGTGCGGATCGCCGGATCGATGCCGAGAATGACCATTCCTCTCTCCTATGATAAAATTCCACTTCGATGCCGGGAAAAACTCAATTTTTTACGAGTTTGAATTGAGTAAAATCCTC
>NZ_CALXSK010000075.1 GCF_944391105.1 uncultured Victivallis sp. | reverse complement strand
GCTTTTTGAAGGGTAAACGATGAGGCCGCTTTAGCGGCGGCCTGTGAAAAAGTTGCAATTGGCGAATTTTTTCAGAGTCCGTGTCGGGCTGCCGGCAATATCGCCTTGAAGGCGTGGTGCATACCACCGGCTTAGCCGGTGGTTTTGATTCTCTCCTCAGGAGCAGAAGAGCCCGGCTTTTGTCAGCGCTCGGAAACGGTTCAATGCCAGTATCCACTCGTAAATACGCACAAATTCCGGACGTTATCCTGTTTCCATGGCAGTACAACACAGCTGTTTTTTTATTTCCGCTCCTAAATCGAATCCGATACTTGACGGAACGAACTTATGGCAGTATTTTCTATGGTAGCATCTTGGCCGCTCAGACAGATGCGAAACTACAGATTTTACAAAAGGAACGCAGTATGAAACGGATCAGTCTCTTAAGCATGGCCGTGATTATGATAAGTCTCGGAATGGGATGCTCGTTTTTTGGCAACAAAACACAGGAGGTCACGATTAACGTGAGCCCTGCCGATGCACATGTATTGATCAATGGAGAAACTTACACTCCACCGATAAGAATGATGGTTCCCACAACAAAATCATTAACAATTACTGCGGAAAAACCTGGTTATCTGAGCCAAACCGTAAACACAAGGAGAAGCCTGAGCAAGCTCGGCCTATTGGACTTGGTGGGGCTGTTCACAATTTTGGTTCCTGGCATCGGACTTGTTTCCGATGGCGCTTACGAAATTACCAATCCACATATCTATTTTCAACTGAGAACATTGCCGCCAGAAGAACTCTTGCAGGAAAACTAAACGGGAATCAAAAGAAGAGGAAATGGCAACGACTGCGGTTGGCTTCGAAAACTGGATGACTTGACTTGGAAGAGGCCGTGTCCGGTCTTTTGCGCACATTTGTTTCTGAGCGACTCCCGATGACAGACGTGACTTGGCGCCGCCGAAGTTTCCCGTCTTTTTACCTTGTACTCTTTTCGTCAGGTTTGCTGGTACGCCGGACTTGACGATTTTCATCAAGGCTGTCTGCTTTTGTTTCCCGGCGGCGTCCACGGCGGAATGCTTCGCATGACCTCAAGGATCTTGCCCGCTATCTCTTCACAGACAGGCTCTTTCCCGCTGCCGTATTCAAACGACCAGCGGTACGTTATTTGCTCATTCCCGGAACCGTAACTCAAATAGTTGAAGTCCGGATACAGCAGATTCCATTCATAATACGGAACATGTCGATATTTTGAGGTCATCGGGATCGACATCGGCCCCTCTGTCGGGGCGGAAAGCGTAAAAATATATCCATCCGCCAGAGGTCCGGATACGGTGCGGACTCTTTTCTCAAATGCGCTGTAAACTTCAAACAGTCCAGGATGATAACTGAAAATCATTCTGCCCGGATCACTGATTTCCCATGTTCCGGGAATTCCCGCTTTTTCAAATGCCCGCTGAAGTTCGTCGCGGCGGGCGCGGGTAGATGGATGTATGGCAATCGTTCCTGAGGATTCATACATCTGTTCAGCCGGCAGACGCAAAGACTCATAAACCGGAAACCAGACCTCCAAGGCCTTGCCGATTTGCATTGTCTGAAAATCACTCGAACAGGTTAGAATATACGTTTTCGCCTCTTTCTCTGCCGAAGTAACCACAAAACCCGGATATACGCCATCGCTTCTTCTGTCGGAGCTTACCTGTTTCCCGAGATACAACTTGAATTTGTCTGCGGCATATTCCGGAGCATCATTGGAGACCGTAATGCTTTCCCGGTTGCCGGAGACATCGATTTTCAGATTCCAGGCCTGTTCGATGGCGAGACAGATCAGCTTTTCGCATTCGGGATAAAATACTTCCGGAATGGAGTCGGTATTGGCCGGTATTTTCCGGTGATCCAGAATCAGCGGTGAGCGCCCTTTGGGGTCACGCATTACGCGGGCAACGATCCAGTCACCCCCGTGGATTTCTGCGGCAGATTCGGCATTGCTGAAACGGATGGAAGAATGACCGAAAGGAACATTTCCACTGATCAGGAAAGTATCATCCGTGATCTTCCGGGTGATTTTGCCGACCGCGATTCCCTGTTTTGCGAGCGATTCCTGAATCCGGTCGGCATTGTTGTCACGAATCAGTTTCAGCTGTTTCCGATACCATGACGTTTTTGCCAGCATTCCCGCCGGAATTGCGGCGTGTTTGCACCCGCAGAGGAACAATAGTATCCCGGCGGCCGGGAGAATGAAAAAGGTTTGTAATTTCATCTCCGTGGTATACTTCCTGCGTTCGGGATGAATAACGGATGCCCGCAAATGGAAAACCGGCTCGAATCCAGCAACAAAAAAAGCAGGATGCCCGTTCTTGCGTAACATCCTGCTCTTGATTGCAATCAATGGCGGAGAGAGAGGGATTCGAACCCTCGGAGAGGTTTCCCCCTCGCAGGTTTAGCAAACCTGTGCTTTCGGCCACTCAGCCATCTCTCCTGTTTTTTGGTTGTCTCCCTAAAATAGCCTTGGTTTACCGGAATGTCAAATCGTTTTTGAAGGAATTTTCAAAAATTCTCTCAGCGTTCGAAACGCAGCTCCCCGTCCACAAACGTTTTCATTACCCGGAAATCCGCGTCGAGCAGTACCACGTCCGCCTGATAGCCCGGTTCGAGCTTGCCGATCCCCGGCAAGCCCAGCGCGCGCGCCGCCGTGTACGAGGAGGATTTCACCAGCTCCGAAAGCGGCAGCCCCGTCACTTCCGCCACGTTCTTGAGCGCGACGTTCAACTGCAGCACGCTGCCCGCCAGCGCGCCGCCCTCTTTCAGCCGCGCCGCGCCGTCGCGCGAAATCACCGGCAGACCGCCGAGCGTGTACTCCCCGTCCGGCATCCCCGAGGCACGCATCGCATCGGAGATGAGCTCGATGTGATCCGCCCCCTTCACCTGAAACGCCAGCGCGATCATGTCCGGGCAGATGTGCAGCTTGTCGCAGATCAATTCCGCGTAGACGTCGCTCTTGAGCAGGCCCGCGCCGACCATTCCGATATCACGATGGTGCAGCGGCGTCATCTGATTGCAGAAGTGCGACAGATTCCGCATCCCCTGCAGATAACACTCCTTGAACTGTCCGAAAGTCGCCGCCGTATGGACGCAGGAGGGGACGATCCCCATCCGGCAGAGTTCCGCCGTCAGTTCCGCCGCACCTTCCGTCTCCGGCGCGAACGACACTTTCTTCACCGGATAGACCGCGTTCAGCCGCTTGACCTCCTCAATATCCGGTCGGCGCACGTAGGCCGGATTCTGCGCGCCGCAGCACTTCACATTGATGAACGGCCCCTCGAGGTGGACTCCCGGGAGTTTGCACCCTTTGCCGTCGTAGTGTGCCACCGCGTCGAGCGCCGCGCGCAACTCCTCTTCCGGCAGCGTCAGCGTCGTCGGCAGCAGCGTGGTGACACCTTCCTCAAGTTTGCCGCGCGCGATGGTGTTCACCGCCTCGACCGAACCGTCGCAGAAGTCGACATTGTTCCGCCCGTGGCAGTGGATGTCGACGAAGCCCGGCATCGCCGTCAGGCCGCTTCCGGAGATCGTCCGGTCAGCAGCGGGCAGCGGCGATCCCGCCGGAATGAGCGAAACGATTTTGTCGTCCTCGATCAGAAGCGATCCTTCGGCAAGGTCGATTCCCGGTGTGACGATACGGCAGTCGGTGATTAAGGTACGCATGATGAAATCCTCCCGGTTTTTCAGTTCTTTCCATCCACTTTACAATATAAGGCAAGCTCCCCGTTTCCGGAATGAAGCGATGTGCAAAACTTATGGACTTTTTTGCAAAACCGTATGCAAAGCCGCTTTTTTCGGTTGAAATGCTTGTTTTGACGCCTATCTTGAAGTATATTTCCCAAAATAATGGAAGGAAAGGTTGAGAAATGAAACTTACTCTTCTCGTGCTGGCGGCCGGGATGGGAAGCCGTTACGGCGGGCTCAAGCAGCTTGACGAGGTCGGTCCCTCCGGCGAAACCGTGATGGATTACTCCGTGTTCGATGCGATGCGCGCGGGTTTCGACCGCGTGGTGTTCGTCATCCGGCGGGAGATCGAGGAGGCGTTCCGCGCCGCGATCGGCAGCCGTTACGCCGACCGCATTGAAGTCGCCTATGCGTTTCAGGAGATGAACGATTTGCCGGGCGGATTCACGGTTCCCGAGGGGCGCGTGAAGCCGTGGGGCACGGGCCAGGCGGTCTACGCCGCGCGGAAACTGCTCGACGGGCCGTTCGCCGTCATCAATGCCGATGATTTTTACGGCGCGGACAGCTATCGAAAGCTCGCGGGGTATTTGCGTTCCGAGCCCGACAACGGGAAGATCAACGGCTGCATCGCCTCGTTCGTGCTCGCGAATACGCTCAGCGAGAACGGTTCCGTCTCACGCGGAATCTGCTCGGTCGACGAGGCCGGAAACCTCGCGAAGGTTGTGGAGCACACGAAGATCTTCCGGCGCGACGGCGCGATCGTGAGCATGCGCGAGGATGGTTCCGAAGTTCCGTTCACCGGTTCCGAGCTCGTCTCGATGAATTCATGGGGATTCTCGGCCGGGCTGGTCGGGGAACTCGAACGACTGTTTACGGAGTTTCTGCGCGAACGCGGGAGCGAGCTCAAGAGTGAATTTTATCTGCCGTTCGCGGTCGATACGCTGATCCGCGAGGGACGCGCCGAAATCAAGGTGCTGCGCAGCGAGGACAGCTGGTTCGGCATCACCTACCGCGAGGACAAGCCGTTCGTGCAGGCCGCATTGAAGAAACTCGTCGCCGAGGGCGCGTATCCGGAGAAACTGTTCGCATGATGAGTTCGCTGCCGTCCCGTTCGCAGGAGGAGATCCGCGAAATCTGCGCCGGATTCGCAATTTACGGGGATTTTCTGGTCGCGGTTCCATTCGGATCCGGACACATCAACGACACCTATCAGGTCACCTACGATCAGGGCGGCGTGCGACTGCACTACACGCTTCAGCGGATCAATCACTCCGTGTTCAAGAAACCGGAACAGGTCATGGAGAACATCGACCGGGTCACGGCCCATCTGCTGAACAAGATCCGCAGCCGCGGCGAGGAGACCCGCAAGCGGACGCTGCGGCTGCTGCGCACGTTCTCGAACCGTCCGTTCGTGCAGGATAAACGAGGGGACTACTGGCGCGCCTACGTGTTCGTTGAGAATGCGCGCTCCTACGATGTGCTTGAGAGTCCGAAACAGGCGTATCTCGCGGCGCGCGCGTTCGGAGAGTTTCAGTGCGATCTCGTCGATCTGCCGGGACGGCGGCTGCATGAGACGATTCCGGACTTCCATCACACGCCGAAGCGGGTCGACGCTCTGCTTGAGGCCATTGCGGAAGACCGGGTCGGTCGTGCAGCCGGTGTGAAGCGCGAGATCGATTTCGTGATGAAGCGGCGCGATGAGACCGAGCTGCTGCTGAAACTGCATGCGCAGGGGGCGATTCCGGAGCGGATCACCCACAACGACACGAAGTCGAACAACATTCTGATCGACGACCTGACGGGGGAGGGGGTCTGCGTGATCGATCTCGACACGGTCATGCCGGGGCTGTCGCTCTACGATTTCGGCGACATGGTCCGTGGCGGGACGAGTCCGGCCGAGGAGGATGAGGTGAATCTCGACAAAGTCGGCATGCGGTTTGAGATGTTCGAGGCGCTTCTGCGCGGTTTCCTGTCGAGCGCAGGGGAGTTTCTGACTGCGGCGGAGCGGGAGAATCTGCCGTTCTCCGGCAAGCTCATCACACTTGAGACTGGAATCCGTTTTTTGACCGACTACATCAACGGCGACGTCTACTTCAAGACCCGTCGCCCGAATCACAACCTTGAACGTTGCCGCAACCAGTTCCGGCTCGTCGAGTCGATCGAGCGGCAGATGAACCGCATGTGTTCGCTCCTGCTGGACGCGTGACCGGAAGAGCGTGCGTCTTCTCTTCCTACGGGGCGCTGAGTCCCTCCGGATTGGCGTGGACGCGCGCGAATGCCCGAGCGTCTCCATCGTAGGTGATCCAGACGTACCACGGCAGCCGTTCGCCGCGCTTGTCGCGCAGCAGCGCTGGATCGAATCCGGCATCAGGCGGGAGCTTGAATTGTTTTTCTTCGCCGGGATCGAGCGTGAACGGCAGCGGTTTTGAGAGCGGAGCGGGAACTCCGTCCACCCGGAGCTGCAGCGTCCCTTCGGCCCGTTCCGGCAGGAAATTCATGGCGCGAACCGTGACCGGTTTCCCTTCGCCGGGCTGTGAGGCGGCGGCCAGCAGCGGGCCCGCATTCCGCATTGCGATGAGTACGAGACTCTTTTCGAGCTGCGGCAGTGTGGTCGAGAGCACGCCGTCTCTGCACTCAAACGGGAGTTCCGCAAGCGTTTCGCGCACGGTGTCCATGACGAAAAGACGCTTGATTTCGAATGGGACATCCGCCTCGAAGGCAACCTGATGCCGTTCGTGCGGCCCCCAGTTCGCAATGCCGAAGAGAATGCACTCGCCGTTGCCGTAACGGGAAAGAATCTGGAACGGCGAATCGTCCGCTTCGATGTCGTCGGAGCCGAGCATCGGACGCATGGGCGGGCGCAGCCCGCAGCGGTCGAGAAATCCTTTGAGCAGTTTCCTGTACTCCGGATCGCCGACATGGATGATCTCGTTTCCGCGCGTTGCGGGGGAGGGGAGCGTGTTCAACGTGTAGAAATAATTTCGGTACGAATTGAAGAAGGTTCCGGCGAGGTAGAGCACTTTCCCCCTGCCGACTGCGCGTTCCGTCACGGCCGGGGAGCCGTCCGGAAAACGGGCGAGGATCTTTGCGTCGTTTGCCGCTGCGATTTTTTCCGCCCGGTCGATCTTGGCGATGTTCGGGCGGTGCTGCCAGCCGAACGGCGACTCTTTTGTGATCGGCGCGTAGAGCCGGATGCCTTTTGCATTTTCGGTGTCGAAACTCTGGAATTCGTCGGTCGTTCCGAGCGACTTCCCGCCCAGAATGCTGCGGAGGAAGTCCGTTTCGCGATGAAATTCGTCGTATTTTCCGGCCTGGTACTCTGTGATGAGAATGCCGCCGGATCGGACGAATTTCACGATCTTCTCCGCAACTTCCGGGCGCAGGTGGCGCGAGAGCGGCAGCAGCAGCACTTTGTATCGGGGCAGTTCGCCCGCATTGATGTTGTGGTAACTGATGATGTCGACCGGATAATGCAGTTGAGTCATGAGAGCCAATTTCAAAAGTATTGGCTCTCTCGTGTTAATCACTTGTTTTTTCGTGCGTCAAAACCGTTTCGGCGCAC
>NZ_CALXSK010000074.1 GCF_944391105.1 uncultured Victivallis sp. | reverse complement strand
CGGGCGCCGAATACAGACTGGAATCCGTCGCGGAACGCAGTCAGCATAAAATCTATTTTTTTCATCATTACACTCCTTGGTTTTCTTGCATTAATGAGCAGGGGGGATGCCGCAAAGAGTGTACGAGCCGATTCATTCCGGAACGCTCAGATCCATATGCGGAGAAACAGCTCTGGCGGTTTCGGGCAGAGAGATCGAGAGGTCCGGTTACAAATTCAAATTCTAATGCAAATGCAGAAAACAGATACCGTACATTCAAGCGACAGAATGGTGCTATGCAACGGATGGATCCGCTCTTGCTTTGGGACGAGGGGAAAGCCAGATCCGCAAATGCAGACGCAAGTTCGTCGGTGGCGCGAAGCTGAAGCGCGTGGAGACGCATTCGGCAGGGAAGCTGCCTGGCTTCAACAGAAATACCGGGCGGACCGACTGGGTGAGACGGGTCTCATTGGAACGGGTAAGAATTCTGCCGACTGTTTCGTAATTGCCGGAGAAGAATTCACATTCATCGGATTGCATCCGGGAGGCGTCCGTAAGCTGATGGTCGGCTTCCTGGTTCTGGAACCGGCTGTAATCCTGAGGTGCGGTATGGTACACTGCACTTGTAGTGATACCGGTAAGGGTCAGCACCACTGAAAAAATCAGGATTGCGGGCAACGGGCAATTTTTCATGACAGAATCAGGCCTTTCAAAATTAATTAAATTTAATAATATACATCTAAAACAAGCTTTTTCAAGCCGAATGCGTGAACTTTGATGGTGTTACCTGACAAGTATAATGTGGTGGGGAAACAATACAAACTTGGATTCCTTTATGGTGAAGCTGATTCAAGTCCAGAATAATGATTGGACTTACCCGAAAATTATTCTGCTCACCGACTTTCTGTTGGACAGCAATCAGAGAAAATAAGCTTTTGGGGGAATATTGTGCATATGATTTTCCCTTAAGCTGATTACAAACTATATGATGTCTGCATTTTCATGTCGTGTGTGATAATGTGTCATATCATTTGACGCTCTCGTTCTGTGGGTTCTTGTTTGTACGTTTACACCGCAAAAAAAATTTTTTTTCAGATATTGAATTAGAGTTACTGTAACCATTATATTGATGATAGAAGAACTTGATGAGTGATGCAAAATGACTGCAGCCTACAAGTTTCGACTATTGTAAATGGAACACAAATCATCCAAAAAACAAGGCGAAAACATGGAGGATTATGATGGAATATGTGAAGCTTAACAACGATGTTGAAATGCCGGTTCTCGGATATGGAGTTTATCAGGTAACTCCGGCAGAAAGTGAACGGTTTGTCTCTGAAGCCATTCAAGTCGGTTATCGCTCAATTGACACAGCCCAGGCATATGGTAATGAAAACGGTGTCGGAACTGCAGTCAGAAAAAGCGGCATTCCACGAAACCAATTTTTTCTGACTACCAAAATCTGGATTTCCAACGCCGGATACGAAAAAGCCAGAGCTTCAATCGTGGAATCCTTACGCCAATTGCAGACAGACTATATTGATCTTCTGCTGATCCACCAGCCTTTTAATGATTATTACGGAACCTATCGAGCCATGGAAGAAGCATACAGGAAAGGCAAAGCCCGTGCGATAGGAGTCAGCAATTTCTATCCGGATCGTCTGGTTGACCTTTGTCAGTTTGTCGAGATTCCTCCGGCAGTCAACCAGGTGGAAACCCATGTTTTTCAGCAACAGGTCAAGGCGCATGAGATTATGTTGAAATACGGAGTTCAGCATGAGTCCTGGGGACCGCTTGCAGAAGGAAGGAACAATATCTTTTCCAATGAAATACTGGCATCAATCGGTGAAAAACATGGAAAATCCGTTGCTCAGGTGGCATTGCGTTTCCTGATCCAGAAAGGCATTGTGGTCATTCCGAAAACAACTCACCGGGAACGGATGGTGCAAAATTTAGATGTCTTTAATTTCCGGCTCACAGACGGGGAATTGGCTCAAATTGCCACCCTGGACCGCGCGGAAAGCGCATTTTTTTCACATTATAATCCGGAAACGGTCGAATTTATCACAGGGCTCGGCAGAAAATGAATGGCAATTATTGTACTTTGACATTTACAGAGACATTCCGCAAATGGAGTCTGGATATCCAAGCGGGGAAATACTTGCCTGGAAAACATTATTATCGGCAATATTTTTATGTCTTCCTCTCTTTAGCGGCTGCAATGCGGAAGAAACGGCGAAAGTGCCTCCCGGCTCGAAAAAGATCCTGATTGCCGTATTCTCCTATACCGGCAACACACGGCGGGTCGCAGAGGCGATCCGGCAGAAAACCGGAGGCACGTTGATAGAAATCGAACCGGAAACGCCGTATTCCAAAGACTACCAGGCAGTGGTGAAACAGGGCAAGGAGGAGGTCGATTCCGGCTTTCTGCCGAAACTGAAAACGAAAGCGGCAAACATCCGCGACTACGATGTGATTTTCGTCGGCTCGCCGATCTGGTGGTACACGATTGCGCCGCCGGTGGCATCCTTTCTGCACGATCACGATTTGTCGGGAAAGACCGTTGTGCCGTTCTTCACTCACGGCGGCTACGGAATCGGGCACAGCCTGAAGGACATCCGCAAATACGCGCCAGGAGCGGTACTGGCCGGAGAATTCGAGCTGGACCGGGATTCGCTGAAGAAAATGGATGCCAGGATAACGAAATGGCTCAAAGAGATCGGAGTCGGCCAGATGACGGGAAATAAACAGACATCACAGATCAGGACCACGGATTCCATTCAGGATATTGTGAATCACCCGGCTTTCCGGGATTTCGGGCGGCGTCTGCTGCCGTGGGACGACGACCGGAATTATGACGTTCCGCTGGATCAGGTTGCGACGCTTCTGCCGTATCACAGCAATGTGAAACCGGCGGAAGCCGCCGCTTCGCTCAACCGCCTGATCGGCGACGCCGATGCCGGGAAAAAAATCTTTTACGACATCTACACGGAACAGGAAAAGACGGCGGTTCCCGCAAAACGCAATACGGGACTCTTTTTCTACCGGGGAAAGCCGGGGGCGCCGTTCGCGGTGGTGAATCCGGGCGGCGGGTTCGCCTACGTCGGTTCTTTTCACGAAGGATTTCCATACGCGGCCAAGATCAGCCGGAAAGGTTACAACGCCTTTGTGCTGAAATATCGCACCGGCGGCGGGCAATATGCCGTTGAAGATCTGGCGGCGGCGCTGAAATTCATCTTTCAGAATGCCGATGAGCTTGGTGTCGGAACGAAACATTACTCGCTGTGGGGAAGTTCGGCGGGGGCGCGCAAGGCGGCTTTCATCGGTTCCTCCGGCCTTTTCCCGAAACCGGCGGCGGTCGTGATGGCCTACACCGGACAGTCGGAATTCACGCGGAACGATCCGCCGACTTTTTCCGTAGTCGGTTCGGAGGACCGGATCGCCAGTCCTGCAACCGTGGAGCACCGGGCGCAGGAAATGAAACGCGCCGGAATCGATGTTGAGTTCCGCCTATACCGCAATGTGGGCCACGGCTTCGGCTCCGGCAGGGGAACTGGCGCGGAAGGCTGGATCGGCGAGGCGGTCAAGTTCTGGGAAAAACATATTTTGTAAAGGAGGTTCCAAATGAAAACAAGAAAACTCGGCAATCTGGAAGTATCGGCAATCGGACTCGGCTGCATGGGCATGAGTCACGGCTTCGGTCCGGCGGCGGACCGGAAGGAGATGATCGCCCTGATCCGCCGGGCGGTCGAACTCGGCGTCACCATGTTCGATACCGCTGAATGTTACGGCCCTTATTTCAACGAAGAACTGGTCGGCGAGGCGTTGGCCCCGTTTCGCGGCGAGGTGAAGATCGCGACCAAATTCGGTATTCAGGTCATTGACGGCAAACAACTTCAGGACAGTCGTCCCGAAGTGATCCGCCAATCGGTGGAGGGTTCGCTGAAACGACTGAAAGTCGAAGCGATCGACCTTTATTACCAGCACCGGGGCGATCCGGATGTCCCGGCGGAGGAGGTTGCCGGAGCAGTCAAGGAATTGGTTGACGCCGGAAAGGTCCTGCATTGGGGACTTTCGGAGCCCGGTATCGGCAGCATCCGGCGCGCTCATGCGGTCCTGCCGCTTTCCGCCGTCGAAAGCGAATACTCGATGTGGTGGCGCAAACCGGAAACAGAACTGCTGCCGGTATTGGAGGAACTCGACATCGGTCTCGTACCGTTCAGTCCGCTCGGCAAGGGCTTCCTGACCGGGACGATCAAAGCGGGGGCGACTTTCGGAAAAGATGATTTCCGCAGCATCGTTCCCCGTTTTGCTCCGGAAATGCTGGCAGCGAATCAGAAGCTGGTCGCGCTGCTGGACGAACTGGCGACGGCAAAGGGATGCACTCCCGCCCAGCTGGCGCTGGCATGGTTGCTCGCGCAGAAACCGTGGATCGTGCCGATTCCCGGCACCCGGAAACTCGCGCGGCTGGAGGAGAATCTGGCTTCGGCGGAGCTGGAACTTTCCACCGGAGAATTATCCCGGATCAACGCGGCGCTCGAAGAGGTCGAAGTCGTCGGCGACCGTTATCCCGAAGCGTTGGAAAAACGGACCGGCATTTAACCGGAAGGAGAAACGATCATGAAAAAGAACACATTGGCGATTCTGACGGGAACGGCACTCGCGCTGGGCGGAACCGGCTGCGCCTCGACCTCTCACTACACCTTTTTGCCCAGTGAAAAAGTCATCGTGGAGAAGGTCCGTTTCAGGAACCGTTTCCGGATTGAAGTGGCCGGCGACCTGTATATCCCGAAAAACATCGACCGCTCCCGGAAGCATGCCGCGGTCATCGTCGGCCATCCGTTCGGAGGCGTAAAGGAGCAGACTTCCGGACTTTATGCGCAGAAACTGGCGGAACGCGGTTATGTGACGCTCGCTTTCGACGCTTCGCATTACGGCGAAAGCGGCGGCGAACCGCGTTATATCGAAAGCCCCGAAACGCGGGTGGAGGATTTCAGCGCCACCGACTTTCTGAGCAACCATCCGCTGGTGGATGAAGAACGCATCGGCGTTCTCGGCATCTGCGGAGGAGGTTGTTACTCCGTCAGCGCCGCCCAGATCAATCATCGCCTCAAAGCGGTCGCCACGATCAGCATGTACGATATGGGACGAGCGCACTGTCAGGGTGTCGGCGACACGCAGACCTATGAACAGCGCATGAAAATTCTCGACGAAGTCGGCAGACAGCGCTCCCGGGAATTTCGCGGCGAAGCGCGGAAGGATATCCGTGCGCTGCCGGAAAAAGTGGACGCCGGCACGCCGAAGTTCGCCATCGATTTTCTGGACTACTACGACACGCCGCGCGGAAACCATCCGAATTCGACCGGCTATTACTCTTTCACCAGCCTGGCGCCGATGATGAACTTCTTTCCGTTCGCGCAGATCGAAACGATTTCGCCGCGCCCGGTGCTGTTCATCGCCGGAGAGAACGCCGTATCCAGATATTTCAGCGAGGACGCTTACGGCAAGGCGGCTGAGCCGAAGGAGCTGTTCATCGTCCCGAAAGCCACGCATGTCGACCTCTACGACCGCCCGGACTATCTGGAGATCACGCTGCCGAAACTGGACAGCTTCTTTGAGAAATATCTTCGGAAATGAAAAGGGAACCGATCATGAAAAAAAGCAATATTCGAAAGATGCTGGCGGTTGTTTTATTTGCGGCTCTGGCGCTTGCCGGCTGCGGAGACCCGCCGGAAAAGCCGCTTTCCGAGCAGGACAATCCGAATGGCGCGGCCTCGGACAGCCCGCGGAAAGTGCTGGTCGTCTATTTTTCGCACTCTTTCGGCAATACCCGGCGAATCGCCCACATGATTCAAGAGGAGACCGGAGGAGATATCTTTGAAATCAAGCCGAAGCAGCCTTATACCGCCAATCACAAGGAAGTGGTCGCGCAGGCCCGCCGGGAGATCGACGCCGGATTCAGGCCGGAGCTTGTCGCTATGCCGGAAAAACTCGACGAATACGATGTGATTTTCGTCGGCACTCCGAACTGGTGGAATACGATGGCGCCGCCGGTGGCGACGTTTCTGTCCAGTCATGATTTCTCCGGCAAAACGCTAGTTCCGTTCACCACCCACGGCGGCAGCGGACTCGGACGTTACCCGGAGGACATGAAAAAGCTCTGCCCGAAAGCGAACCTCCTCGACGGCGCGGCCTTTTCACGCGACAGCATCCCGCAATCCGGCGACGCCGTGAAAAAGTGGATTGCGAAGATTCTTCCGGCCGCACAGGCCGGATGACAACCGCACGGAAATATCAGGAGGCAGAACATGGAGCCATCGACTTCCCCGGACAATATTGATTTCACGCAGGTTATGGACGAACAGCGGGAAAACGCCGCCGTCGGTAATTCCGGCACCCATCTGAGCGATATCATCAGCGGTTCCGACCAGGCGATTGAAACGGTGGATCTTGCCGCCGATTCCTCTGTTGAATTCCGCCGCATGCTGGAAAAGAGCGGCAGCCGGTACAAAATCCTGAAACTGATCGCGGAGGGCGGATTCGGGCGGATTTTTCTGGCGCAGGATCTGATTCTCGGCCGGAAGGTCGTCATCAAGTCCCTGAAGGAAAAACATCTTGCCCGGCCGGAAAGCGTCAGGAAATTCATCGCGGAAGCCAAGCTCAATGCCCAGCTCGACCATCCGGCGATCGTTCCCCTGTACAGCCTCGACACCGACAGCGCGGACGGTCTCCATCTGGCGATGCAGCTTGTCAACGGCATTACTCTAAAAGAGTATCTGAAACGCTGCCGCGAACGGCAGCGGGAGGAACCGCCCCGCAACCGGCGTTACGAACGCTCTCTTCAGGTACGGCTCGAAAGTTTTCTCCGGGTTTGCGATGCGATCGAATACTGCCACAGCCGAGGAATCATCCACTGCGATCTGAAGCCGGAAAACATCATGCTCGGCCGTCACGGCGAAGTCTATGTAATGGACTGGGGCATCGCCTGCCCGGAAGGAACCGACCGCAAAGGCCATCTCGACGGAACGCCCTCCTATATCGCCCCGGAAACATTTCGGGACGGCGCCGCCACGCAGCAGACCGACGTTTTCGCCCTCGGCATGATCCTCAACGAGATCGTCACCCTGCGCGATCCTGTTACGGGGGCTGACTTTAAAGAGGTCATCACCAGAGTCTGTGCGGGGGAATTCGAGCCTTCTACGCCGCTCAATCCCCGTATTCATTCGCTGCAACATGCAAAGCAAACGACATCTGCTTTCGCAAATGGCTCGAAGACGTTCTACCGCGTTTGAATTCCACTCCGGCAGGACAGATTGATTCGCTGATCCCCGGGGCGAAACAACGTAGTCAATGAGCTCGGGCTCGTATTATGAAGAGGAAATGTCGTCGGGCGGTCATCGTCGTCTGACGGCATTCATTTTGTGGCCATCTTCCCCTTCGAAAAAATCTCCCCTCGATCCACCATCACCATGGAGCTGGCTGGGCGCTTACGCGAGAAAGGCGGCGAGGCCGATTGCCGCGCCAAGCATTCCAGATTTTATGATTTGCATTTCTGCTCCTCCTGACTCATCCGTTTGGGTTCAGGGAGATCCTCTTCTCCCTTTGTGATAATATAGCAAGAACGGTGCGGTTTGTCAAGCATTTTCCGCTTCCGATACCGGTTGTGAAAATGCCGGCCGGGAGAAGTTGTCTCCCGGCCGGCGGAATATGGCCTGTTTGCAGATGCCTGTTTGTCCGGGCGGAATTTCCGGCCGTTTCAGGATTTCGTTTCATCCTGCCGGACGAAACCGTCGTCACTGGCGTCGCTGCGGCTTGTTCGCAGATCGCGGAACAAGCGCAGGGCATCTCGAATGCCGCCGGAGAAAATCCAGACCGTACAGATTCCGCCGAGTATCACGGAAGAGCCAATTTCAAAAAGATTGGCTTTTTCCTGTAAATAACTCTTTTTCTCATGTGCCAAGCCCATCTTGACACATC
>NZ_CALXSK010000073.1 GCF_944391105.1 uncultured Victivallis sp. | reverse complement strand
GGCACAACGGAAAACGGAGGAGGAACACCGATGAAGAAAAATGCGATTTCAGTTCTGGAAACGTTACTGCAGACGATGGGAGAGTACCCCGTGATAGCACATGTTCTGTCCGGGACAAATATACTGTACGACTGCGTCGAGGTTGTTGCAGAAGCCACGGGACGCGATCCCGGCGAGATCATGCGCGGGCTGCGCGAACGCAACCGGGAGCGCATGCGTGAACTGTCGATCCGGCGGATCGACGTTCAAACCGTCCGGACGCTGCCCGACGAGTGGATCAAGGTCGGCGGAAGCCGGCGGTACAAAGGTTGGCTCATCAAGCGACCGGAGGAGAAACGTTACCTCTGCTTCACGCCGGAAAACATCGACTACCCCGAAGAGGGATATGAGGACATCGAGGTGGAATCGGCAGATTCCGCAAAGGACTGGATCGACCATTACGCGGAGGAGGAAGAATGAATCTGATTGACTGGAACATCGACCAGGAGCGGGAACAATCCAACCCGCCGGCAACGGGAACCGACCCGTATGAACCCATCACCGACGAGGACGAGGGATGCAACGGATTCATGATTGTTTTTTCAATGATCGTTCTCGGGATTGTCACGCTCATTGCTCCGCTGCTCTGCTGGAGGGCCGGGCGGTGACTCAATTCGACGTCATGCGGGAACTGTATAACGACCGGTCGAGCTGGATAGACATCAAACACTATCCCTCGACGGTCGTCTGCCGCCGGATGCTGCGTCTCGCGGATTTCGCGGCCGCCGATCCGGCACGCTGGAGCAGCTGCCGCATGGCGTTTGAAGTGTCGGAGCTGTCGCGTCCGGAGCTGGCCGTGGCCCGCGGCATTTCCGTCCGTACTTTGCAGCGCCATCTGGCACAACAGGAGCTGGGAGACGCCGGGGACTTCACCGAAACCGAACTCGACGGAGAATCGCCGGAGGCGCTCCGGCCGCTCTCCATCCGGTTCGACGCGGGAAACGTCTCGCAGACCTACCGGAACAGTGCCGCGCTCTGCACGTTCGCCGCGTCGCAGCCGGAACGCTGGCGGGTGATCCGGCTCGCGTATGAATGCCCCGAGTTGTCGCAGGCGGAGATCGCGGCGATTCACGGCATCAGCCAGACGACGGTCTGCCGCTATTTGCAGCCGCCGCAGTTGCAAAAGGATGAAGAATTTCACGATATTGCGTTCATTATTTAACCGCCCGCAAGGCAAAGGAGGAATCATGGAAATCACAGCAGTACAATTCGGAAGGATCGAGGCAGCCTGCGCCGCGCTGGCGAAGCACGCCGAGCACAACGAGGTCGTAACCGTTCTCGTGAATCTCATCCGCGAGCAGCTCGACGAGATCGGCAGAACCGCGTTCCCCGGCGAACTGACTCTCCCGCTGATGGACGACCTGCCGGAAGAAGAAGTGAGCATCCCGCTTCCGCGCGAGGCTGCGCCCGATCCCGCGGAGATCCGGAAATACGGCCGGGGACTGCTTGCGCGCGGCGCGGGGATCGTCCCGGCGATCCGGATGATCCTCGAACACTACGGCATGAAGCAAAAGGAGTTCGCCGCTCTCATCGGAACGAGCAAAACCACCGTTTGCACAGCACTGGCGGGCGGGGAGATCCGGCCGGTTCTGCTCTGCCGCATGACCGAGTTCTTCGGCGACGGAGAACCCTGCGACACTCGCAGTTGCGAGTACGGCGAAGCCGCACGGAGCAACGGAGAGCGGGGATGGGAACCCGAAGGGTTGCCAGCACCCCACAGGGGGCCCCGCAAAGTACCCGAAGCCGCGAAGCGGACCCGAGCCTCAAACGGCGAGGGTGGCAACTTTGCGGGGAATGGAAAGGAGGCTTGACATGGCGAAGTTCAACACGGCCGAGCGGGCGGCGATCACCCGCGAAGAGTTCATCGAACGGCTGCGGGCCTGGGCTCCGGGAAAGCTGAAGGTCATGGCCGCCCAGGCGGAACGTGATCGGAGAATTGCCGAGGCAACCAAGGCCGCAAACGACAAGTTTCAGATCACGACCGGCGCGCTCAAAGCGTCCGTCGATGCCGAGGAAGCCGCGCTGGAAGCGCTGATGGACAAACACCCGGAGTGGTTCCCCGCCGGGGCGCGCAGCATCGACGTCGGCAACGCCGTCGCAAGTTACAGGACAAACCCGGCACGGGTTGAAGTGGTCGACGAGAAGGCGCTGGTCGAATACTCCGACGAGTCCGGGCTCGACCTTTACGTGTACAAGTTCAGCGAAGACAAGGCGCAGCTCCGAAAACTGCTTAAAAAACAGCCGGTTCCCGGAGCGCGGCTGGTATTCAGCGAAACCGCGCGGGTCGAGGCAAAGGCTGACAACCTCAACGCCGAGCAGACCGGCAGGGGGTGACCGCAATGAGCGAAATCACGTTCGAGGAAATTCATGACAGAATCGCAGCGGGGATCCCGGCGGCGAATCTGGCGGAGGCCGAGGCGGCGCTTGATCTGCTCGCGCCGCGCTACGCGAAAACCCCGGTCATGATCGCGCTCGTTATCGCCGAGGCGCGCAATTTCCGCCGCAACGACAAAACGTTCTGGAGCGAAGCCGCCTCGCGCTGGTCGTTTCCCGGCGACAAGACGATCTATCACTATTACGCGGTGGGCTGTCTGCTCATCGCGCTGCGGGAGTTCCGGGGGAGTTCGGAGAGCGAAAAGGAGAACCGCACGATCGAGACCCAGGCGCGCAGATGTTACACGACCTGCCTCGACCTCGAGTTCGGCAAGCTCGCAAAGCTCTGCACAGTGATGAACGACAAGCGCCGCGGCATCGTCGAGGTGATGAATTTCCTGAAACTGCACTACCGGAAGGAGTGGACGAACCGGGAGTTCATCCGCCGCGTCGACGAGCTGTACGGTTACGGGAAAGAGAAGAGCGGGAATCCGGATCAGCTGACCTTTTCGTTCGACATCTTCGACGACGTTTCGCCGGAGACGGTCGCGGACGTGCTCGAACGGAATCCCCGCCCGGACGAGGCGTTGCAGATCGTTTCCAACGGCGCGCTCTGGTGCCGGAGCGCCTCGCGGCTGCTGGTCGAACACGCCGACGAGTTCACCGACGAGGCGCTCGTCGAATTCGAGCGTCTCTCGTCCGAACTCGACGAGGCGAAACGCCGTCTCGACCGCGTGATCGCCGAACGGCGGCGCGCCGCGCTCGCATTGTACTGACAGGAGAAACAACCGATGAATCGCTTTTCCTCACTACTGAAACAAAACCAGCCGGCGGGAACCTTGCCGCCGGTTGCGGGAGCGTCTGCCCTCCCAGGCCAGTCGGACCAGTCTGACCGGTCGGACAAGTCTGACGTGCTGCCGCCAGGCAGCGGCACCACCTTGCCGCCCGGCAGCACCGCCTTGCCGTCCGGCAGCGGCACCTTGCCGCCGCCGCATGGGCTGCGGGTTGCGCGGCGGACGGCGTTTCTGCGCCGCGCGCCGGGCGAGTTCCCGCAGGAGGAGCGCGCGCTGCGCGACGAGAAGGTGCAGTTCGTGCGCGAGGTCTACGAGTATTCGCGGCGTGCCGGAGTGCCGGAGTGGAAAGCGGCTGAATACGTCGCCGAGGAGTGCGCCGGATTCTTCCCGCGTCTGGCGGAGGGCGGCAAGAACGGCCGCTCGATGCTGCACTACACGAATTACCGCAACTGGCTGACCGGAACGAGCCTGAAGCCGGGCCTCGGCCGTCTCGCGGACGGCTCCCCCGACTACGGCAACGCCGACGTGCTGCTGCGCAACTACGGCTGCGAAAAGACGCTCTACGGCGACCCGGCGTTCTGGGAGTCGTTCAAAGCGCACTATCTGCAGCCGAACCAGCAGAAGGCGGCGAAGATCTACCGGCTGCTCGAACTCAAGTGGCGGATCGAATACCCCGGCATGCCGATCCCGGCGCTCCACCAGGTGCGCGAATACATCCGCAACCGCTGGCCGAAGCGGTTCCTCGCATACATGCGCAAGGGCGAGAACTACTATCTGCAGCATTACCGCAATTTCGTCGAGCGCGATCCCGGCTCGATCAAGCCGAACGAGGCATGGGTCGCGGACAGCCAGGACTGCGACTTCATGATCCGCGTTCCAGCGGCAGACGGCAACGGATACGAGGCAATCCGGCCGAAGATCTGCGTCATCATGGACGTAAAGAGCCAGCACGTCATCTCGATCCAGCTCGTTTCGCGCAACGACAACGGCAAGGTCGCGGTAACGAACGAGGTGATCCGGAACGCATTCGCGCTCGGCGTCTGGCGCTACGGCAGACCGCGGATCTTCCTGACCGACAACGGGAGCGACTACTGCAAGGCCGGATTCACGATCCCGGTCACGTTCACGCCGACGGTCAGCAAGACGAAGATTTACAGCCACAGCATCATGCTTTCTCTCGACGTGATGCACCTGACCGCCGAAAAGTACAACGCCCGCGCGAAATTTGTTGAGAGGTTCTTCCGCGAGATGGCGGAGTATTCGCGCGCGGCGCGCGGCTACGTCGGCAACGCCCCGGAGAACCGCCCGGCCACCGCGAAGGTGTGGGCGAAGGAGGCGAACCGGGAACTGCTGATGAACGAGGAGCAGGCGTGCAAATTCCTCGGCACGTTCATCCAGCTCTATCACAGCAAGACCTGCCCGGACTCGAAATTCCTGCGCGGGCTCTCTCCGGAGCAGGCGTTCGTGCCGGAGCTGCGGTTCCAGCGTCCGGCGATGACGTTCGAGGAGTATTTCCGGGCGTTTCTTCTGCCGCTGGACGAGGCGCGGATCGTCGAGTCGCGCGGCCCCTCGGTGCGGGTCGGCAACCGGCGGTTCGTCGCGGTTCCGGCGGGCCGGGAGAAGTGCTGGCGCTACGACGGCAAGCCGGTGATGGTCAAGACCGATCTCGTGAACGACGATCACGTGTTCCTCTTCGACCTCGACGGGTCGTATATCTGCGAGGCGCGGACCGAAACGATGCTGCCCTATTTCACGCGCCTCACCTGCGAGGAGGACGCGCGGCTCCTCGCCGAAAAGCTCGAGGAGATCCGGGCGGAGAAGAAGTACCTCGACACGCTCGCGATGGACGAGACCGGCAACTGGCACAAGCTCGATCCGTGGACGCTCTACCAGCTGCCGCGCGAGGCGTTCCTCGGCCCCGCCCGGCTGAAACTGCTCGACAGCATGTATTCGGTCAAGGGCGAGACGCACAACCCGAAAATCTACGTGCTGCCCTCCGAGCTGCGGAGCGGAGACATCACCGGCGAGAGCCGCCCGGCGCGCGGGGCCGTCCCGTCCCGGCAGGCGGTAAAAAATACAGACGGTTTACACATGCAACAGTGCCACGATAGCACAAAAACACCGGCGCGCGACCGTGAACGGAAGCGGCAGCTCGACGAGGCGATCCGCCGCGCGCTGCTGAAGGATGCGCCGGCGGAGGAGACGCGGGAACGGCGATCCGCCGCCGCCCTCGATGAGATAGACCAGATCCCCGATGAACCGAAAGAAAGAAAAGGAGTCCTCGATGAAGAATTTATCTAAACTCGAACCGATCGTCGAAAACGTGGTCACGAAACGGCTGCGCAAAACGCTCGACATTTGCGCGAAACGGAACATGCTGACGCTGATTTTCGGTGAAACCGGCCGCGGCAAAACGCTGACGGCGGCGCACTGGTGCGCGCGTCGGCCGAACGCGCGGCACATCATGCTGGACGCCTCGACCAGTCAGGCGATGCTGGTGCGGCGTCTGGCGCGGGAGCTGCTCGGCGAATGCCGGGGATCGACCGAGGAGAACAAGAACGCGATCGAGCGCTATCTGCTCGACAACGAGACGATCCTCGTGATCGACGAGGCGAACCAGCTGCTCGAACCGCCGAGTCTCTCGGCGAAAAAGAAGAACATGGAGTATCTGCGGCTCAACTTGTGGGAGAAAACGCGCACGCCGGTCGCGCTGATCTTCACCACCTACAGCCTGGGCGAGTTCGAGCACGGGCGGCTCTCGGCGTTCCTCGAACAGTTTCTGGGGCGGGCGATGAACCGGTGCGACATTCCGGCGGGGGTGTTCAGCGTCTCGGAGGTGACGCCGATCGTGCGGGCGGTTTTCCCGGATGCGTCGCCGGAGCTGATCGCCGCCGCGGTGGAGGTCGCCGCCGGCACCGGCAAGCTGCGCAGTCTCGTTGCATATCTCTCGATCATGCGCGAGCTGGTCGCCGACAATCCGGCGATCAAGCCGGACGCGATGACGCTGCTCGACATCCGCGACAACTACGAAAAGGGCGGCGAATGGCCGGAGGAGTAAGTCGATGAAACAGATTTTGCGTGAACTCAATTCGCGGATCATCTCATTGCTGATCTGGTCGTTCGGACTCGGCGCGCAGCTGCACCAGGAGATGAACACCGCGCGGGCGCTGATCCTCGCCGGCGTTCTGATCGGATTCGTGGCGAACTGCATGCGGCTCACGAGATACGAGCATAAGCTGCTCGGATTCATCGACGGGAGGAGTCGGCGATGAGTCTGGCGGCGATCCACATTCTCCGGAAAGAGCTCGGTTTGACCGAGTCCGAGTACCGCGCGATCCTGCGCGAGGTCGCCGGCGTGGACTCGGCGAAATACCTCGACGAATCCGGCGACCGGGCCGTCATGGCGCGGCTTTACGCGATCCGGGATGAACGCCGGGAGGCGGCAAAAAGCCGCGTCAAAAGCCCCGCGGAGCGCAAAATCTGGGCGCTCTGGCTCGGGGGGGACGACCGTCCGGGGCTGCGGAACTATCTGCCGGCGCAGGATCGCACGGCAAACTATCTGCTCGGATTCGTCCGGAGGGCGTCCGGGAACTCCGCGATCACAAAAGCAGCCGACCTCTCCGCCCTGACCGGGAAAGAGGCGTATCGAACCATTGAGGCGCTCAAACTGCGCCTCGAACATGAGCGCGAAAAGGTCGCGCAGGAGGTGCCATTTTGATGTAGCAGCAGTGAAAATCGCATAAGAGAGCGGGAGAGATGAGGGGCGGCAACCCCTGTCACTCCCCGGCCCGGTGATTACGCACCAGAACCGTTTTACCGCTCGTTGAGGACGGGTATAAGGTACTACGTTAAGACGGTTCGCGCCAATCACCGGGCCTTTTTTGTGTGTAAAAGATTTAGAAAACAAAGGATTATTCATGTATGAGTTGGAGTTATTTGCCGGAGCTGGAGGAGGTATTCTCGGAAAGAACCTTCTCGGCCATACTACTGTGGGAGCCGTTGAGATTGAGCCGTATTGCCGCCGCGTCCTGCTGCAGCGCCAGCGTGATCTCTGCTGCCCGATGTTCCCGATCTGGGACGATGTGCGGACCTTCCGGATCGACAATCCCGAATGCAGCGCCTACATCGAATGGCTCGCCAGCATCCGCAACAAGCTCACCGTCAGCGGCGGATTTCCTTGTCAGGATATCAGCTCGAGCGGCAAGGGTTGCGGAATCACCGGGCGAAAATCGGGGCTCTGGTTCGAGATGGCGCGCATTATCAGCGAAATACGACCGGCGGCGGTGTTCGTGGAAAATAGCCCTATGCTCGCCACTCGTGGACTCGAAGAAGTCCTCGCTTCGCTGGCCGAGATGGGGTATGATGCAAAATGGTGTGTGCTGGGCGCTGGACACCTCGGATACCCCATTAAGCGAGACCGCCTCTGGATACTTGGGAAGCATCAGTCGCACGATGGCCGGCTGGATGACGCGGGGGAGCAGCAAGGAGGCCCATCTGCGGTCCACTTATGGCGCGCAGAAGCAATCGCTGGTCTGTCAGATGTTGAGAAAGACCGACTTGTGGCCGACGGTCTCGCTGGTCGAACGCCTGATGGGGTGGCCCATGCTGTGGACCGCGTTAGAGCCGCTGGCAATGGACAAGTACCTGCAGTGGCTGCACTCGCCTGGCGGATTCTGAGCAACCGGTTCTGATGAACGATCCCTCCGGACAACCGGGGGGATTTTTTTGTCGCGCGTGTGCGCACGTGAGGAAGCACGGGAGAAAGTTTTCAGAATCTGGCTCCGCCGCACCATGAAAGGGGGATGTGTGTGTAAAGAAGTTTTCGGGATCTTCCGCCTGATTCCACCCTCTTCCGCCTGCTTAAACCATCCCTCTCGTTATAATTTGCTCCCAAATATCGTCGTCAGGTAATCTATAGACAAATCAAAAGGGACATAGGAAAAATCCTGCGTCAACTGT
>NZ_CALXSK010000072.1 GCF_944391105.1 uncultured Victivallis sp. | reverse complement strand
TACGTGTAAGTTAATCGCCATAAATTACACGCCGCAAGCAGAAACCGCGAACGTCAGCTATTTATCATACCATCTCCATTTTGTATATCCGGAGGCGGCCAGCGTAATCTCCTCCACCAGATAATCGTGTTCATAAGAATAGGGATTGGTCATTTCGCCGCGAATCATCTTCGCAAGTTCGATGAGCTGCTCCTCGTACCGGTCCGCCTGAGGCGGGAAGCGCAGCGTATGAGTTCCCGCCGGGAAGCCGTTCGCATCTTTTGTCAGCAGCAGCGCGACTTCGACTCCTTTCCCGTCGAACCGCTCGACCGGGCTGAATTCGATCACGCCGCCGGTTCCGGCGATGCGGATCCGTCGTTTATCGATATTGCCCGGGATCCGGCTGCAGGCGCGGAGCGTCACGATCGCATGTGGATACTCGAGCACCGCCATGCAGTTGTTGCGGATCGAATCCCGGTCGCCCGGAGCCGACTTCAGAAACGGTGTGACCGCCTCCGGACGCCCCATCGCGGCCGCGACGAAATCGATCAGGTGACAGCCGAGGTTGTACATGATTCCACCGGAAAACTTCCCGATGTACTCCTGATACTCCTCGCCTCCGTAGCAGTGATTCATATCGGCCTGGATCTCGCACACCTCCCCGATCAACTTCGACCGGATCGCCTCGATGCAGAACCGGAATGCGGGATTCCCCCGGAACATGAACCCCATCTGCAGCGGCAGATTCCTTTCCCGGCAGCCGTCGAGCAGTTTGCGGTAGAGCACCGGATCCTCCCCCGCCGGCTTGTCGAGGTGCATGGGCAGATTCCGTTCCATGCAGCGGATTGCCATCGGAACCAGTTCATTGTTCGGAACTTCGACCGTCACGGCTTCGATCGTCGGATCGTTCAGCACCTCTTCGAGTGACAGAAACTTGAGTCCTTCGTAGGGAACGAGATAATCGCCCGCGAACTTCGGTGTTTTCGAGAACGTGTTGTCATCGACCACTCCGACGATTTCGAAATAATCCGGCAGCCGTTTAAGCGAGATGATTTTTCCCAGGGCATGTTCGTGGCAGACGCCGATCTGAGCGATTCGAATCTTCTTCATTGCAAGTTCCTCCAGTCAAAAGCGATGCCGAGCGGCGGATTTTTCGTTTTCGCGATGCACTCATATACCTCGTGCGCCTTTTCCGGAGATACGACCTCCGAAATCACCGGCCGCACCTGAAGCCGTCCCGCCGCCACAAGCTTCAGGAACGTGCGGTAGTCATCAAACTCCGTCCACATTCCGGGACGCGACTCTTCGGTCGGGCGCGTCTGCGTGTGCGCACCGATCAGCGTTATGCCGCGCCGGTGCACATACTTGTAGAAGTCGATCGGCGCATCCGATACGCGTGTGCATCCGAGCAGGGAAATCCGCCCCATCCAGGCGACGTATTCGAGCGCCTGCTGAAGCGCCGCCGCCACGCCGGTCACTTCGACTATGCCGTTTACTCCCCGGCCGCCGGTCGCTTCGAGCACCTGTGCGATAAAGTCGGGCGCATCCGGAGAAAACGTCCGATCCGCGCCGAGTTTTTCAGCCAGCTCCCGCCGCTTCGGGTCGAGGTCGCATGCGAAGAGCGGAATCGCTCCCGAGAGTCGCGCGATCTGCAGCGCGAACACTCCGAGAATCCCCTGACCGGCGATCATCGCGGATTCTCCGAGTTCGAGCCGCAGTTTGCGCACTCCGAGGAATGCGAACGAGGCGATGTGCGTAAAGGCCGCATCCAGAAGATCGATCGAATCATCTTCGATCTTGAAGACGGTGTTCGCCTTCTTCACGGTGTAGGAACGATGTCCTCCCCAGGTGATGAGCACCCGGTCGCCGATTTTCAGATTTTCGACCGCGTCACCTGCCGCGACGACTGTCCCGGCGGCGCTGTACCCCGGATGGTAGGGAAAACTCTGCGACGTGTTCGGCAGCCCGAGCAGCCACGCGCGTTCGGTTCCCGCACTGACCGCGCTGAAATCGCTCTTGAGAAGAACCTCATCCGGCTTGAGCGAGGCGGGATCGAACTCCTGATGTTTCAATACCGCGTTTCCCGCAGTCTCCACCTCTACATAATAAACTTTCATTTCAGGCCATCCTCCTTATTGAATCCAGGCTGCATTCCTGGGGCCAACCACCCGGCCGCCGTCGACAAGGTAGTTGCATCCGGTGATGTAATCTCCTTCCGGAGCCGCGAGGTACGCGATCATCGAAGCGATGTCCTCCGGAACTCCGGAGCGTCCGAGCCAGGTGCCCTGATTCTCCTGCACCTGCGGCCCGCAGATCATGCCGGGCGAGACGCAGTTCACCGTCACGCCATGCTTCCCCGCCTCCATCGCGAGCGTCTGGCTGAATGTGATGACGCCCCCCTTCGAAGCGGCGTAATCCGCCCAGCCCGGAAGTCCCGAGACGCCGGCAATCGATGCCAGGTTGATGATTTTGCCGTATCCGCGCGCGATCATGCCGCCGACCGCCTCCCGGCAGCAGAGCATGGTGCCGATGAGATTCACGTCGATGATCGCTTTCATGGTTTCAACCGGCGTCTGCTGAAGCGGAGCGGATTGTTTCCGCAGCAATCCGGCGTTGTTCACGAGGATGTCGAGCGGGCCGAGCGCCCGTTCCGCCGCCTCGAATACCGAGGCGATTCCTTCCGGGTTCGTCACGTCAAGCGCCGCGGCAAACGCCCGGCCGCCCGCAGCGGTGATTCCGGCGGCGAGCTTTTCTGCGCTTTCGAGCGAAAGATCCGTAACCGCGACGGCGGCTCCTTCCGCAGCGAGGCGGCGGACGACTGCCGGTCCGATCAAACCGCCGGAACCGGTGACAAGGGCGACTTTTCCATTCAAACGTTTTTCCATGATGTTCAACTTCCTGTTGCGCAGCTGCGGCCGCCGTCGATTTGATAATTGCAGCCCGTAATGGAGACCGCTTTGTCCGAGCAGAGGAACATGATGAGCTCCACCACCTCGTCCGGCCGGGCTGCATGTCCGAGCAATGTTTTCATATTGGCCATCGCGGGGCGGGTCAGCACCGGCCCCGGAGACACGCAGACGGAACGCACTCCGTAGGGCGCTCCATAAATCGCCAGCCCCCGCGAGAGACCGATCATCCCGCTTTTGGCCGCTCCGTTATCGATGGATCCGCCGATCACGCCGTCGATCGAACCCATGTTGATGATGACACCGCTCCGACGTTCACACATCTGCTTGAGCACCGCGCGCGAGAAGAGCACCGCTCCTTTCAGGTTCACGTCGATGCACCATTCGATGCTTTCGATCGAGGCCGTTCCGAAGTCGGGCTGACTCCAGATGCGGCTTGCGGCGCCGCCGGCGGAGTTCATGAGAAAATCGACTCCTCCGAACTTTTCTGTCGCAAGATTGACGGCATGCTCGATCTGACTGTAGTTTCGAACGTCGACCGCGACTCCGATCGCATTGCCGCCGCGGCTGCGGATCTCCTCGGCCGCGGCCTCCACCGCATCCTGGTTCACATCGGTCAGGACAACGTTCGCTCCGGCCGCGGCCATCTTCTGCAGAAACAGCAGCGCCATGCCAGAGGCGGCTCCGGTTGCAATTGCGGTTTTCCCTTTGAAATTCATGATGCCTTCCTGATTCCGTCAAAAATCGTTGATGTTCCAGTGCATGTTGTTCAGGACGCTCTTCATTGCGCGGATGGTCGGCTGGGTCATGCCGTAGCGCGGTTCGTAATGCGACACGCAGAAGAAGATCGAAACCCCGAGGGCCGGCCCCATAAACCGGTGGGGGCGGCTGTAACTCCCGTTGCAGAGATGGATGAACGGCTTCCCAAGCTCCCGTTTCAGCAGCAGAGTCGTGCGGAACGCTTCGGCAAGCTCCTCATCGGTGTTGACGGTCGTGACGATTTTGACGACGTCCGCTCCGCGTTTCGCAACCTCGGACAGGTGCTCGAATACCTGCTCGGCCGTGCGCGGACACTGCATGTGCGAGGAGATGACCACGTCCGCTCCAAGAGAGTGAATGCGGTCGATCAGCCGTTTCTGTTTGTCGATGGCGGCAGGGTTGCGGGTGAGTTCCATCGGCGAAGGATCGTAGAGGTCGCCCATCACGTCGATGATCGATCCGCCCGCCTCCGCGGCGGCAAGCAGGATCTCCTGCCGCCCGTCGTCGTCGAGATTCTGCTGGGAGTCGTTGCGGTAGAAACAGAACATGGTCGGAAGATTCACCGCGTCGATGACGCTTTTGAGCGAATCCCGGTTCCGGAATTCCGGTTTCAGGTCGCGCAGTTCGATTGCAAGTCCGTCCGCCCCCTCAAATTCGCAATTTCGCGCTTCGGCGATCAACTCCTGCGGCGTCTGGCCTGCGAAGATTCCGGTCGCCACCGGTTGCGGTTGATTTAAAAATGTCCGTTTCACAGCTTGATCTCCCGGGTTGTTTGATTGTTTGCTGCTGCTGGAATAACAATATCGCCTTCCAATCCCCGGTTCAACTGAGTTTTCCCGGCGTTTCTGAAAAGAATCGTGAAAGTTCTGCTTGATTCTCAAAAAAATGAATGTTATATTGCAAATAAGTCAAAAATATGGGAAATCTGTCAAATGACTATCTCGGAGATTGCGAAACTGGCGGGGGTTTCGACCTCGACCGTGTCACGGGTGTTCAGCCATCATCCGAACATCCGCGAGGACGTCCGGAATCACGTATTTGCGGTTGCACGGCAGTACGGCTATCATCCGCGTATTTCGAGCCGTCAGAAGAATGTGATCATCATCACACCGTACAACTCCGACTATCCTGTTCACAGCTGCGTGGATATGCTGCTCATGGCGCTGACGCAGGAACTGCCTCCGCGCGGATTCCGGCTGGAGATTCTGCCGCATGACAACCTTGAGCGGCTTGCCGGCATCCAGTTCTGCGCAGCGGTTGCGATCGGGGCCGAACCGGAGGAGTTCCGTGACTGGCCGGAGCGGTTTACGCCGCCGCTCGTGCTCGTCGACCGAAAGGGGGAACGCATGCCGCCGGAGGTCTATCAGGTGCGTTCCGACGAAACCCAGGGCATGGAACTTGCGATCAATCACTTGCACGAGCGCGGCTGCCGGAAGATCGGCTGCATCATCCACGGCGATCCCGGAACCGGAAACGCCGACCTGCGCCGTGCGGCGATCGAACGGGCGCTCCGGGAGCGCGGACTGCCTGCGAACGATTATCTGATCCACTTCTCCGGGCCGGGAACGGAACGGTATGTCGACCTCATCGGCAAGTTGCTGCGCCAGAATGTCGACGCGCTCTTCTGTCCGGGCGGAAATGCCGGAATCGTTTCGCTCTACGCGTTTTCGCTTTACAATCGTCGGATTCCGGACGACATTTCGCTCATCGCGACCGAGCAGACCTTCTTTTCGGAGTACGCCGTTCCGCCGCAGACCACGGTCACGCAGGACTACAAGGCCGTTGCCGCCGCCGTCGCCGATGTGATCGAGGCGCGGATCGACGGCCGCCGCGCCGAACCCTCAACCGTGCTGCCCTACCGGCTCATCAAGCGCGAGAGCGTGCGCATGCGCGGCTGACCTTATGAACTACTATTTCCACGTGCCGTTCTGCCGCTCGAAGTGCGGATATTGCGCGTTCTACTCGGAAGCTGCTCCGCAGGAGGAGTTCATGGATGCGTATCTCGCCCGGATCGAACGGGAACTCGAACACTTCGAACCGGAGGAGCCGTGCGAAACCATCTACCTCGGCGGCGGAACTCCGACGCTGTTCGATGAACGGCGGCTTGAACGGCTGTTTGCAATGATTACACGAATCCTCGCACCGCCGCCGGATGCCGAGATCTCGATCGAAGCGAATCCGGAGACGCTTACAACAGCGAAAGTCGCACTCCTCCGCTCCTTTGCGAACCGGCTGAGTCTCGGGGTGCAGTCGTTCGACCCGCAACTCCGCGGGACGCTCGGGCGTGACTGTTCACAAGCCGCGCTTGAACGCGCGCTGGATCTCGTTGCGACTGCGAAATTTCCGCACTGGAACTGCGACCTCATCTATGCGATTCCCGGTCAGAGTTGTGCGGCGTTCCGGCGTGATCTCGACGCCGCGGTTGCGCTTGGAGTCGATCACCTTTCCTGTTACAGCCTCACACCGGAAGAGGGGGCGCGCCTCGCGGATTCGCTCATCCCCGACGAAGAGGAGTCCGAACGCATGTGGAAGATCGCAAGTGATTGCGGACTGCCGCGTTACGAAATCAGCAACTATGCGAAGCGCGGCGGCGAATGCCGGCACAACAGGAACGTATGGCGCGGCGGAAAACTGCGCGGGTTCGGCCCCTCCGCCGCCGGGTTCGACGGCGTGCGCCGTTCGATCGAACCGGCCTCGCTCGCGGCATGGCTGCGTGGTGATCCGCCCGAGATCGACGAGATTCCGCCGGAAGAGCGGCTCAACGAGATCTTCGCGGTGAATCTGCGCACTGTGCGCGGTTGGACCCGGGAGCTCTGGGCAGGGGTCCCGAACGCAGATTCCTGGGAGAACCGGATTGCGGTCGCACGGCGTGCCATGGCGGAAACTTTCCCGGAATGGTTTGACATTTCGCCGGAACGCATTACATTAACGAACTCCGGTTTGCTTTTCTGGAACAGTGTGGCGGAAATGATTTTATGAGTTCGCTTGAACAGACCCCTTATGAGCCGTATAAACGGTATTTGCTGGAAATCGCCTACGACGGCGGGAATTACAGCGGCTGGCAGATCCAGCCGCACTGCCTCGCCGTGCAGGAGGTGCTTCAGAAGATTTTAACGAAGATGTACGCGGGGCTGCCGATCCATCTGATCGGCAGCAGTCGGACCGATGCGGGCGTTCACGCTCAGCGCTTTGCTGCGAGCTATCTCACGCCTGTGCGGCCGGACATCCCGCCGGACAAGATTCTGCGGGCGGTGAACCGGCAGCTCCCCGTCGACATCAAACTGCGCACGGTTCGCGAGGTTCCGCTCGAATTCCACGCGCGTTACGATGCGCTCGGGAAAGCCTACACCTATGTGCTGAATCTCGGCGCGCCGTCGCCGTTCGTCGACCGGTACAGCTGGGTGCCGTACCACCGCATGGATGTCGCAAAGATCCGGGCCGCTGCGCAAGAACTTGTCGGGACGCACGACTATTCGAGCTTCGTCGTCGAGCGCAGCATGATCGATGACGCGGTGCGGACCATCTTCCGCATCGATGTGACTGAAATCGGGCAGTTCTGCTGCTGCACGTTCGTCGGCAACGGATTCCTCTACAAGATGATCCGCTGTCTCATGGGGACGCTTGAGGCGGCCGGGAGCGGCAAGCTCGATCCCGCGGCAGTTCGGAGAATTCTTGAGGCGCGCGACCGTTCGGTTGCTCCCGAAACCGCTCCGCCGCAGGGACTTTTCCTCATGAAGGTGTTTTACTCCGAGGAGGAGCGGGCAAATTTCCGGCTCGACGGACTGCCGTTCTGCTTTTAACTGTGCCGCAACTGGCAATGAGCGCATTTCCGTGGTATAGTAACGGGATGACGATTTATATTTTCAGGAGATTTGAGGATGAGTGAATTCCTTTCCCGTTTGAACCCGGAACAGGCCGATGCCGCCGCGACCGTGAACGGTCCGGTGCTCGTGCTCGCCGGAGCCGGAACCGGCAAAACCCGCGTGATCACATTCCGCATCGCGCACATGCTTTCGATCGGAATCCCGCCGGAGCAGATTCTCGGCATGACCTTCACGAACAAGGCCGCGCGCGAGATGCGCGAACGGCTCGCACAGCTTGTCGATCCCGATGTCGCGTCGCGGGTCACGCTCGGGACGTTTCACAGCTTCTGTATCCGGATTCTGCGGCGCGAAGCCGCGAAACTGGGTTATCTGCCCGGCTTCACCATCGCGGACGACTCCGATCAGCAGGGATTGCTCAAGCAGGCCGTCGGCAACGCGGGGTTCAGCACCCGGGAGGGGTTTCCGCTGGCGGAAATCCAGGCGCAGATCGGGAAATGGAAGAACCGGCTGCTGTTTCCGAAAGATGCAAAGAAATTTGCCGAAACGGGTTATGAGGAGAATTGCGCGATCATCTACGAGCACTATCAGGAGCTGCTCGAACTGCAGAATTCGCTCGATTTCGACGATATGCTTCTGCTGGTTCATAAACTTTTCACCGAGTTTCCGGAAGTGCTTGCAAAGTATCAGGACCGCTACCGCTATCTGCTGATCGACGAGTATCAGGATACGAATGCCGCCCAGTTCACGATCGTAAAGCTGCTGGTCGGCGAGAACTGCAATCTCTGTGTCGTCGGTGACGACGACCAGAGCATCTACTCGTGGCGCGGAGCGGACATCAGCAACATTCTGAACTTTCCCGAACACTTCCCCGGGGCGAAGGTGGTCAAACTCGAACAGAACTACCGCTCGACCACGAGCATTCTGAATGCCGCAAACGTCGTGATCGGCTCGAATGCAAACCGGCACGAGAAAAAACTCTGGTCGGAGCTCGGCGAGGGAGAAAAGGTGCAGGTCATCAAGACCGCCAGCGGAGAGGCCGAGGCGGAGTTCATCGCCGGCATGATCCGCCAGCTGCACAACTCCGAACAGCATCCCTACAATGATTTTGCGATTCTCTACCGTTCGAACCACCTTTCGCGGGAACTCGAACAGGCGATGCGGCGCAACGGGATTCCCTATCGCCTGGTCGGCGGGCAGGAGTTCTATAAACGGCGTGAGATCAAGGATGCGGTTTCGTACCTGAAGCTGCTTGTCAATCCGCATGACGACCAGAGTCTGCTGCGCATTCTGGGGACTCCGCCGCGCGGACTTGCGGCCAAGGCGGTCGAGCAGCTCAAGATCGGCCGCGCCGCCACCCATACGCCGATGGTCGATCAGCTCGGGCGCGAGGAGTTCCGGAAAACTCTGCCTCCCAAAGCCGCCCGGGCGGCGGAGGAGCTCGACGAGACCTTCCGGCTTTATCGTGAAAAATTCCAGGAACCCGGAGCTCTCGCCGCAAAGGTTACCGCCTTTCTGCGCGACGTCGGTTACCTCGACGGGCTTCAGCGCGTCTACAAGGATCTGAACGACTCGATGAAGCGGCGTGAAAACGTCGATGAATTCATCAATGCCATCGCCCAGTTCGAACAGCGGCAGAAGGAGCCCCAGACCCTCGAATCCTATCTGGAGAGTTTTGCTCTGCTCGAAGAGAGCGACCGCACCGAGGAGGATGAGACGAATGCGGATGCGGTCACTCTGCTGACGGTTCACGCCTCGAAGGGGCTTGAATTTCCGGTGGTGTTTCTGGTCGCGCTTGAACGGGGGCTTTTTCCGCACGAGCGGGCGGTGGAAGAGGGATCGACTGAAGAGGAGCTGCGGCTCTTTTACGTCGCCATCACCCGCGCCCGCCGGAAGTTGTACATCACCCGCGCCGCCCGGCGGCTTCAGCGCGGCATGCTCCAGCCCGCGATGCCTTCGCCGTTCCTGGAACTGCTCGACGACGATGTTGCGGAATTTCCCGCCCCGGAGGAGCTGCTCCGCCCCGCGGGCGAGGAGTCGGTCCGGCAGGCGTTCGCCGACATCTTCAAGATGCTCGACAAACGCAACCGCAACTGATCTTTCACAACAGATTTTTCATTGAGACCATGTCCCGGTTCAGCCGGGACATGGTTTTTTTATATTGCTTAAGCGCAAAAAAACTACCGGCTGCGCCGGTATGTAGCCGAATAGCTTCAGCTTAAAGGCG
>NZ_CALXSK010000071.1 GCF_944391105.1 uncultured Victivallis sp. | reverse complement strand
CAGGAGATCGTCTTGGCCCGCTCGCGCGCCTGATTCAAGGCGGGCAGCAGCATCGCCGCCAGAATCGCGATGATCGCTATTTCAGTAGCCTCAAAAGCTGGATTTTTTCTGCTATTTTCTGCTAATTTTGCATTTTCGTCAAATTATAACACCAACAATAACAATTAAGGAAATTATATCACTTAACACGGTACGATCTGATACATTTTTCTGTATGATCCAGCATTGCCGGCCGGCAGGGGTCATGCTATAATGTATACCCGTGCAGCGGTTTGGGTTTACTGAGGATGTCCCGGTGACAAAGGCGCATCCGCCTTTTATTCTGGAGTCTGTTTTAAATCTGAAAAAAACTCTGTTCATTCGGCGCCGGTTCGCCGCCTGAAGTGGCGCCGCTCATCATCTGTTTTATAACCGCTCCGCTTTCCTGGGCGGATGATCCGGCCCTCTTCTGAACCGGAAACACCGTCGGAAGGGAAGAACGGCGGAAATCAGCCGCGCGTTTCCTGACGGTAACGTGCGCGGACCGCATCCGCGACAGCTTTGCCGAGTACCTTATGCGCATATCGTCGGAGACGCCGCGGCGGAACTGGTCGAAAGCGGGCTCTTTCCGCCGAGTGACACACCGTTCGTAACGCTTCCGGCGGACTCCCCGGTCTTCCGCTGGTTCCACGCGATGCTCGACCTGTACCGTGCCGACCCCGTCCGGAACCGGGACCAGTGTCTGTGGTACCTCCTCGGAATCGGCCTTGAACTGAAGAAATATCTGGACGCTCCGGAACGAGTCGACCCCCTCTGCCGGGAACTGGTCGAGTTGAAACGCAGGATTTTCGCCGCCCCCCTCGCCCATTACGACTTTGCGGAGATGGCACGCTGGAACAGAATCTTGGAAAAACATTTCGCCCGGAGATTCGCTGAAGTCAACGGTCTGACTCCCCACAACACCGTGATTCATGCGAAGTTGCAGCTCGGGATGGAACTGCTGCTGAAAAAGTATTCGGTCAAAGAAGCCGCCGCAGCAGCAGGATTCAACTCCGCGTCTTATTTCTCCCGCATCTTCAAGAAATACTACGGCCTGCCCCCCGGAAACATGATCTGAAAAGAAAGCGGCCGCCCGCCCACAGAATGCCAATCCCGGAAAACTTCCCGGTGTACCGCGAGACACGCATCATTTTGTCGCATATTTACTGTTTTCCGACGCATTTCTTCATGCAATAAATTTCATGTGTGGTATAATATACATTGGACGAAGCAGAGCATCTGCCAGAGCCGGATTACAAGGGAAAGGAAACAATATGCACAAACCGTTCACCCTCATAGAATTGCTCGTTGTCATAGCGATTATCGCGATTCTGGCGTCGATGTTGATGCCGGCTTTGAACCAGGCACGCGACGCAGCCAAGAAAACCTCCTGCGTCAACACCCTCAAGAGTTTCGGCCAGGCCGGGCTGCTGTATGCGGATCAGTCGAATGATTACTTTGTGCCGTACGGGACAGGCCCCGGAACACCAACCTGGCGGGAAAACCGTCTGTTCCGCACGCTGATGGGCAGCGTTCCGGTCGTGATCGACGATTACCGGGTTGCCGCCCAGTGCCTGCGTACGCAGGTCTGCCCGAACTCCTACGCCGCGACCGGTCCCGTCGTGCCGGAGATCGACCTCTCGTACGGGGTTTCGGCGGAAGATTTATACGAGTCGGCCTGGCATACGCTCGGCGGAACTTCGATGATCTCGGCCTACAAACTCGGACGAATCAAGCAGCCGTCGCTCCGGATGACCTTTGCGGATGGTCTTGATTTCGTCCGACAGTACAACTATTCGAGCCTGATCAGTTATCAGAACACGGCTGACAGTTCACGCGCCTGCATCGCCGCCTACCGCCACAACAAGGCTGCAAATTCCGCATTTTTCGACGGCCATGTCGAAACGCTCAGTTACAGCCAGATTCTGGGGGATAAAAATCGCTGGTACAACTTCTATGATGCTCCGGTCTACTGAACGATTCTGCTTCGACCGCGCCCGCTGGATCGGCCCGCAGCAGGTACAGGTTGACTGGCGGGCGCCGGAACTGCCGGCCCCCTGTTTTCGTCGTGAATTTACGGTCAACTCCTGCCGGGACGCCGAACTGCGCATCTGCGGGCTGGGGTTCTTCGTCTGCCGGATCAACGGGCAACGGGTCGGCGATCAGGTGCTCGCTCCGACGGTCTCCATCTACGACCGCCACGTCCGCTTTCTCTCTTTCAATGTCAGCGAACTCCTGCATATCGGTCGCAATGTAATCACCGTGACCCTCGGCAACGGCTGGTACAACCCCTCGACCACCGAAGTCTGGCATCTCGACAAAGCGGTCTGGCGCGATTATCCGAAACTGCTTCTGCAACTCGATTGCGGCGGAAAAACCGCAGTTGCATCCGACGAAACCTGGCGTGTTACCACCGCCGGTCCGATCCGGTTCAATGCGCTTCGCAACGGGGAGTTCTACGATGCGCGGCTCGAACAGAGCCGGCAGGATCTAACCGGATTCGACGATTCCTGCTGGGAAAACGCCCGCCGTGTGGCCGGTCCCGGCGGAGTGTTAATTCCCGAAATCCAACCGCCCTGCCGGATAACGGAAACACTGCCGCTGGTCCGGCTCTCTCCGGAACTCTTCGACGCAGGAGAGAATCTCGCCGGCTGGTGCCGGCTCCGCGTACGCGGAACGGCGGGCGCACGCATCACGCTGCATTACGGCGAATCGCTCGACTCCCGCAACCGGCTGGACAATGCGGCGATCGGCATGTTCGTCTTTTCCGGGGAGTTCCAGACCGACAGCTATACGCTCCGCGGCGAAACATGTGGAGAAATCTGGGAACCCGAATTCACCTACCACGGCTTCCGGTATGTCAGGCTCGAAATCGAAGGAGAGGCGGAACTGCTCGCGCTGGAAGCACGCCGGGTCGGGACCGATTTCCAGAGAATCGGGAACTTCCACTGTTCTCTCCCGATCGTGAACGAACTTGAAGCGATGGCGCTGCGCAGCTGCCGGGCCAATTTCGTCGGCATTCCGACCGACTGTCCCCACCGGGAGAAAAACGGTTGGACCGGTGACGCGCTGGCAGCGGTCGAGACGGTTCTCTACCATTTCGACGCAGCCCGCGCTTACGAGGGATTCCTCGAAATTCTGATCGACACGCAGCGACCGAGCGGCCAACTGCCGGGGATGGCGCCCACTTCCGGCTGGGGCTACAACTCCGGCAACGGCCCGGCCTGGGACGGTGCGCTCGCGCTGATTCCTGAATTGATTCTCCGCTTCAACAACGACGATCGTCCGTTGCGGAAATGCCGCGATGCGATTCGGCGCTACCTCGATTACTGCGAAACAATGAGCTCCGGCGATCTCGTCTCATTCGGGCTCGGAGACTGGTGTCACGTCGACAAATCCCGGATGGCCCCGGTCGAACTGACCTCCAGCTGTTTTCTCCATGCGATCCTCCAGACGGTTGCGGCATTTGCCGCCCGGATCGGCGACCCTGCGGAACAAACGGAATATCTCGCCCGAGCCAGACGGGTCGCCGCGGCGATTCTCCGAAAATACGCCCGCCCGGACGGCTCCTTCGCCGACGGGCGCATGACCTCACTCGCCACCCCGGTCTATTTCGGAATCGCTCCGGAACCGGAACGAACGGCGGCATTGCTCGACGAAACCGTCCGGGCCAACGACTACCGGATCGACTTCGGTTTCCTCGGCGCGAAATTCGTGCCGAGGGTGCTGGCCGAACACGGTTACGTCGATACCGCCTTCGAACTTCTGACCCAGACGAAGTTCCCCGGTTGGGGCTACTGGGCAGTGCGCGGAGAGACGACCTTCCTCGAACACTGGGAAGGCGGCGACTCCCGCAACCATGTGCTGTTCGCCGACCTGTCGGCCTGGCTTTTCCGATATCCGGCCGGATTCCGCCACGATGCGCCGGGGAAACTGGTCATCGCTCCCGTACTGCCGAAAAAACTCGACTCCGTCCGGTGCGACTACCGCGGCTGCCGCTCCGAATGGCAACGCGAAAGCGACGGCAATGTCCGTTTCCGGATCACGATCCCGCCGGAAACACGGGTGCGGCTGGAACTCCCGGGCATCCCGGCACAATGCGTCGGCCCCGGAGAGTACGAATTTTCCCGGGAAAGCAGCGAATCCTGAACGTTTCCACGGGCCGAAGCGGGCCGACACCGGAAGAATCTTTTCACACGGGACGCCGGAAAATTCTCCGGCGCCCCGGCTGTCACTCCAGCCGCAGATCGGTAATGTCGAAGGAGACCGCGCGCCGCGGGAAACCAACTGAACGATCTTTGCCGTTGTAGAAGATCAGCTCCGTGCGCATTCCCGCGAGCGGGAACGATTCTCCCTGAAATTTGAAATCCTTCTTCAGATCAAGTCGCACCCGAATCCACTTTCCCTGAGAATCCTGCAATTCAAAGCTGTGAACCATCCGGGAACGGTGGTTCGCCTCGGGAATCGTAATCTCAACTCTCCCGGCGGAGGAGCTGCGCATCAAAAACGAAAGCGTGGAGTAATCGTTCCGCCTGAGCGTTTCGCGATCGAAGAAGAGGAATGCAATCGCCGCGGGAACACCATTCCCGACGTTGCCGGGGAAGTGAATGCGGGCGAAATGGCCTCCCGGCGCGTCAGGAATCTTCTCGGCAAGCAGTTCGATCCTGCCGGGCTCGCCGCCGTTGTCGCTGCCGCCCCCCCACTTCTGGTCGCGGTTGTTGGAGTCGAGCCACACCAGCGGCTGCGGATGAACAAGTTCCGCAGTGGCCGCCACCAGAATCGGTGTGGCGCGCGGCGTTTCCGACGCGATGAAATCGATCGATTTCACCTCGGACCAAGGCCGTGGATTCTCCCAGCGTGCGACGTAACAGCCGATCTGGTAACCGAGCGAATTCATACGCGTAATTCCCGGAACCGCCTGTGGCAGCATCGCCGGGCTCCACCAGTCGGCGACATTCACCGGCACGGTCATCGGGTACTGGACGTTCCGGCCGTCGGCGTAATGAATCCGATAAGTCGCGCAAATACCGTGCTCTCCGCCGTAACCGGCGGTGTGCAGGAAACAGATTCCGGAAACCTTCGCATTCACCGGAATGCCGACCGCCTGCCGCGCTCCGCCCGGCGTGTTCCGACCGCGTAACACCACGCAGGAACGTCCGCCGTTGGAAGCCGGATCGATGATCTCAAATGGAACATTCGCCATCGTCTGACGTCCCAGCGGCATCTGCCGAAAATCATTATCTCCCTCATCGGTCCAGCCGCCCCGGTTATCCCCGGCCCGTTCATCGGCAAAGCCGCGGTTCGCAACCTTGCGCAGGTCAAGATACAATTCGCGGCCCGGTACGATGGAAAACTCCAGAAGCCGTCCCTTTTCGATCGGACGCGCGTCATAAAGTTTCTCCGGTCCGGCAAGATAGGCGAAGAGGTTGCGCAGATACCGCGTCGCCGCACCGTTCTTTTTCCAGAGCCCGACCGCATCGAGTTGAGAGAAGAGCGCGCGTCCACGCCCGACAGCTGCCTCGGCCACTCCGGCACCGGCGTTGTGCGAATCGAGGAATTTGCCTTTGACCGCGAGAGCCGTGGCATTCAGCGGAACGAGAGTCCCGGTCAGGAGATTTCCGTCCGGGTTCTCCGCCCAGATGTCGAAATCAGCTTGATTCAGTCCCGCGAAAACGGGATGATCGAGCGTGACGATCTCCACCATGGTATTGTAATCTCCATAAACCTGATATTCGGGGAAAACCGGCAGAGAACCGGGTTTCTGTTCGAGCGTCAGCAATCGTCCGCCGTTCTCGAGCCACTCCCGCACGGACGGCGTGTCGATCGCCTGCGGCTCGACGCCGGGCGGAATCACCGCCGCTTGAAAGGTTCCGAGCGCCTCCCCGCGCCGAAGCTCCCGGTACGGGATGCCGAGTTCAGAGAGGATCGCCGCGACCTGCGGTGAAGGTGCCAGCAATGCGACCGGAGCGGCTCCAGCAACCGGTTTCAGCACCGAATCGCGCTCGTGGAACGTCACGGGATAGCTGTTGCGACCGACATCGCGTCCGTCTTCCTCCAGCAGCGTCAGCCGCAGCTCGCACGCCGGCGGCAGATGCGCCGGAAACTCCAGAACAAAACGCTTCACCACCCGGGCGCCGCCCGCAAGCGGCCCGAGATCGAGCGTGGTGAGTTCAACCGGCGGCTCTTTCCCCACATCAAGATCGATCCGCAGTCGCAGTGATTTTAAATCCGGCCCGCTCTGATTCAGGACAAGCGCCTCGATCTCCACCCGTCCCGGAATTAGAAACTGTCTCGGCATCAACCGGTTGTCTCCGTTGTCACGCAGCAGAGGATAAACCGGCTGCGTCCAGCGGGTTCCCATGCGGGTCGGATAGGCGATCCAGGGCGCGAACCCTGCGATGCGGGAATCCTGGCGCATCAACTCCACCAGTCTGGTACCGAGATAGTTGTGCGTATACTGCCAGCTCCGCTGCGGATCAAGCGCCGCACGGACGCCGATCACTCCGGAGTAACCGGCCGCGCCGGGATTGCCGAAATTGTAGTCGGCATTGATGACTTTCAGATAGTCGTCGATGTTGCCGTGTTTGTAGTTCGGATCGGGCTGCAGTCCCCAGCCGCCGCCGACCGTTTCGGAGAAAAACACCGGCTTGTCAAGTCTGCCGTCTTTTCCATAAATCGCCGCTACATCCCGATAAAGCGCATCAAAATCACTGTTCCAGCGCGTCCACGGTTTGGTGATGCCGACATAAAGGTGAAAATCGAGCACATCGGTATCCAGCGGCTCCTTTCCGTAGTTGCCGACATTGCCGACCCCGGCAAACGCGCTCACGGGTCGCTTCTGCCGATCAAGCCGACGAACCAGAGCGACCTGCTTGTTGAGCTGACGAGTCAACGCCGGGTCGCGCCGATGCTCGACTTCGTTGCCGAGACTCCACATCACCACCGCCGGATGATTGTGGTCGCGGATCACAAACTCTTCGAGTTCGGCGAGATTATTCTTCTCAAACGCCTTCTCGTCGATCTTCGGCAGGAAACAGAAACCCCATTCGTTGTAAACCATCAGGCCGATTTCGTCGGCATAATCCAGCACCAGCGGATCAATCGGCTGGTGGGGATTGCGAAAGATGTTGTATCCCTTTCTGCGGTAACCATCCATCTTCTCATACTGGGAGTGGTGGAAACCGTCCGCAGTATCCCAGCCGCCGCAGAACATGGAAGGAACACTCTCAGAATAGAGGAAATAAGGGCGGCCGTTCAGCTGAAATCCCGTACCGGCCGTCTTGAAATCCCGGAATCCGAAGCGCTCCAGCCGGGCGGCGGCAATCGTTTTCCCGTCCCGCAGATAGAACATCGCAAAATAGAGATTCGGTTCCTCAGGCGACCACGGCCGGACGTTGTCGAACCGCATCGAAAGTATCCCGGAGTTCACCCCGGGCTCCAGCGTGAGCGCGGGAAACTCCCGAACGACCGGTTCCGGTCCCTTCTCCTCGGCGAACCGTACTGCGATGCCCGGCGTCAACGTAAGACGGCTACCGGTGTGGTTTAGAATCCGGTAATCGAGCCGGAACGCCCCGGTATGATCGGTGGAAAGCAGGGTATATTCGATCACCGGATCAGAATCGAACTCCAGGGAGACCCGATTCCAGATTCCCCCCTTGACCGCCTGCCGGTCCCACATGCAGCCGTAGGTGTGGGTCGCGACCTGATCGCGCGGACCGAAATCCGCCAGAACCCGCAGCGCCAGCAGATTTCTGCCCGGTTTCACAAACGGCGTAATATCGGCGCGCCATGGAACAAAATCCCCGTGGTGGCTGCCTGCAAACGTCCCGTTCACATAGAGCCGCCCCTCGTAACCGACATTCGTAAAATGGAGAAAAATCCGGCCCGCCGGAAGCGGATCGGGCAGTTCGATTTCATGCCGGTAAATCCCCTTGAAATAGGGATTCGCCGCCTGCCGGTAATCGCTGCCGCCACGGTCAACCGTAGTCCCGGCAGCACGAAACACTTTGTCGTAGGAAGAGGATGGATTCAGCCACCAGTTCAGCGGCACCCGGATCAGCTCCCACTTCGAATCGTCAAATCCTGGAGCAATACAGGCCAGATCACCGGCGTCCGGTTCGCCGGGAAATGGAGACTCGGAACTTGCGAGTCCGGAAAACTTCCATTTCCCTGCCAGCGACCGCGTCCGCAGCAGCTCTCCCGGCCGCACACTTCCGGCCTCGGGAACGGAAAACTCGAGTTGTTCCGGCTTCAACAGCGCCGAACCACGCCGGGGAAGTTCCCGGTCAGCCGGCAGCCAGGGTCCGGCTCCCCACGCGGCGACGGCCAGAACCGCTGCTCCTGCGGCAAGCATTCTCTTCCACATGCTTCATTCTCCTGATTGATTGTTCCACATCGCGGCAGACATCGTGCTTTCTTTTTTAAATATACCCGATTCCCCTGGAAAGAAAACGGACTTTTACGACATTTAATGATATTTTTCCGCCATTCCAGGGACAGAATCCCCCGCTGTCGCATTTTTCCGAGGAATTACCCGCAATCTTCCCTGTTCGCAGCGGAACGGAATGACGGGGTGATGATTTTGTGCTGTTTGCGATACTCTCGCGGCAAACATCCGAATTTTCGCCGGAACAGCCGGGCAAAATAACTGCTGGTCGCAAACCCCGCCTGTCGAGCGACACCGGCCACCGACGATTCGCTTTCGAGCAGAAGTTTCGCCCCCCGGTTCAGGCGCAGCTCCGTGAGATACTCCCCGGGGGAACGGTTGACAACTTCGCGGAACAGCCGTTCGAGCGTCCGTACGGAAACGCCGTTTTTCCGGGCAAGCTCGGAAACCTGAAGAGGCTCTGAGCAATGTTCTTCCAGAAAAGCCAGAAGCCGCCCGACTCGGCAGAGGTCTCCAGCCTCCTGGCCGCAGGAGCGTGTGAAGACACGGGAAATCAGAAGAACGAGCTGCATGAAACCGGCGATCATCCCGAACACGGAACCGGCCCGCTGCTCCGTCTGTTCCCGCATCATCATCTCGATGAACTGCCCGGCCTCCGTCATCTCCGCCTCATTCAGCCGCAATTGCGGAAGATGCAGCACCCCGGCCAATCCCGGCGGCACTTCGAAAAAAGCCATGTAACCGCTCATCTCATACAAATCGCCCAGCGGCATATTCAGACGTTCCGGCAGGTAGAGAATGTTGACGACTTCAAGCGAATGCAACTCACGATAACGATGCAGATTCCCGGGACGAATCAGAAACACGTCACCGCGCTCAAGCACATTTTCACCGGATTCCGTCACATGCACCCCCCGCCCGGACCGAACCAGAACCAGTTCAAAAAATTCATGTCCGTGAACAACATCCATGTTGACGAAATATTTCTTCGACAGCACCCGCAACCCCGGTGAAGAACCGGAGAACACATTGCTGCGCGACAACATCAATGTCTGCGCACCGCCCCCCCTGGCCATATTCATATCCATTCACTCCCGCAGGAATCCGCCCGCCCAATCGTCATCCGTTGAAAATATCGTAACAATATCATTCCAACGGAATTTTTCAAGCCGTTCCACGGCTTTTCAAACGGCAGGAGGGCCGGGGAATCTCAGAAACCGACAGCTGATTCGCCGACTGCCGCCGGAAATCACAAAAAGGGCCTCCCCGCCATTCCGCGGAGAAGCCATTGCGTTCAAAATATCCTGTCGCCCGCGCATCATCCGCGCGGGAATCGGGGAGGAGATGAAGTTGTCGCTCCTCCGATAACGGGGAGGATGTCAAGGCGTATTTCGTCAAAGAAACGCTGATTGATCTCCTGTATGGTGGTAACTG
>NZ_CALXSK010000070.1 GCF_944391105.1 uncultured Victivallis sp. | reverse complement strand
AGATCCGCATCACGGCGATTCCCTACGCCCTCTGGCAGAATCGCGGCAAGTCCGAACTTGCAACCTGGCTCCGGAGCAACTGACCCGACAGCCGCGTCAAAGCGGGAGGGGCACCCCTCCCGCTCAATCTCCTGCCGACGAGGTCTCTCCGGCAGGGGATTGAGCGGTCCGGACGGGCGGGGTCTTCAGGAGTACGACATTCCCCTCCCCGGCTGGGAAGAATTTGTTGGAGATGCTGCCGTAAAAACTCCAGCCGTCGAACAGTTCCGGCGGGAGCAGTTGTGCTTCCACCCTTTGACCGTCAAACTCATAAAAGACGGTTTCCCCCTCCTGCGTGGCCCAGCCCCAGTCATGGAACACCCGGTCCGGACAGGCCGCGCCATACCCTTTTCCGTTGTACTCGAACAGCACCAGCAACTGCCGCGCCGCCGCGTCAACCAGATAATCGCCGTCTTTATCGCCCAGAAAGAGCCGCCCGTCTTTCAACCGGTAGAGGGTGAACGCGATTCGTCCGCCCGTGTTGACCTGGAGATAACGGTAAACGGCCCCGTCCGCTTTCCCGAAGCGCAGCCGGTATTCGTACTCCGCCTGAAACGGATGGATGGGACGCTCTTCAAATGCGAGTTCCACCCCCTGTTCCGGCGGCAGTTCAAAGCTGCGCCAGTCACCGACAAAACGCTCCCCGGAGTGGAGCGCAATCGCAAAATGGATCATGAAATACGCGACGGCAACCCAAACCGTTCCAATCCCGAAAAACAGAAACAGGAGCACGAACGGCAGAATCGCCCGTCTGTTGGTTGCGCGATATCTCCGACGGATAAAACGGGCAATTCCGAAAATCACGGCGACACCCGCGACAATCCCCAGAGCAAGGAAGGAAAGCATCAACACCCAGCGGAGCACGGGATACCGCTCCTGCGAAACCAGCCCCACTCCAGCGACCGGCACCATCATCGATGCGATGATCACGGCACATCCGACGGGGACGCTTTTCAAGGCGACGATCCAGTTTCCGGTCATGCGCCGGGTGCGCGGAACCGCCCAGAGAATCACGGGAATTACCAGCAGAAAAAAAAACGCCAAATGTCACCAACCATGCTTTCCCTCCGGTTTCATTCCTGAAAAAAGACGACAGGCACTCACTCTTCATCCGTGAGAGTCCAGATCTGTTTCAACGGCAGATCGGCTCTCAGTTCCGGATCGAGTTTCTCATAGGTCTGAAAAAGCGCCGCGAGCAGTTCGTTCTTCCCCCAGAGCCGGACGCTGAAGAAAGAGCTCTGCTCTTTGATCGAACTCTTATAGCCGCCCCAGGAGACGAACAACCCCTGTGTCGCCTGCGAATCCTGCATCGCCCCTTTCAGCGCCTTGATCTCTTTGAGTTCCACAGGAGTGTCCTGCGACTTCACCTGAACACACAGACGCGGCTCTCCGAATCCGAGCGACCCGGTTCCCGCCAGAATATCGACCCCGCCGTCCGGCCCGGGAGGACTCATGAACGTGTGATATCCCTGCGCCGCCAGAATCCCGTTCACGAGACGGGCCAGCTCATGTCCCTTGAATCTGGAGCCGATCAGCCGGATGATCTGATCGCGGGCGAGTTCTTCGACATCCTGAAAGGTTTCTTCGGTTTCGTCAGCGGAGAGATCCATCGTGACATAGCCGTCGCTCCCGGCGGCCCAGCGGCTTTTCTCCATATTTCTCAACCGCTCCTCCGCATTGTTCCGCGATATCCGGCAAATGGTCAAAGAAGCTCCGAACGAAAAGAGCAGATCCTGCGCAAAGTTCGACCGGGGAATATTTTCTCCGATCCATTTCACGGGAATCCGGTGAAAATAGGGGCTTGCCGCGGCCGGGTCGAATTGATATCCCTGCACGACTTCCCCGATCCAGATCGTTGGCTGCGTTTTCAGGGGAAGAATCACCCAGTCTCCGACGCTGATTTCATGGGACCCCATCCAGATCTGGGAAGCCCAGATGCGGATGGTATTGGTTTTCACGTCCGGATAAATTTCCCTCAACTTGTGTTTGATCTCATCCCGCGAATGGAATCCGGCGAGATCGCAGTTCAAATCGCTCCACGTGATATAAAAACAGTGGTCCTTGATGAATTTTTCCGCATATTCACCACGCCGTCCCGCCCGGATCATCCACAAAGCCATCGTGTTTTCCTCCCGCCTGCCGCACCTTGTTCGACTTGAGATAAAAGTTAGCATGAGTTTCCCCATCTGTCAAATCCCCCTGTCAGGTGCGCTTCCATGCGCCGACCCGTCCCGGTGATATTCCCTTCCAGCAGAGGCAGCAAATCCCGCGGGCCATCTTTGAGCTCCGCGTATTTTCATGCCGGATTCCCGAATTTCTGCTGGCAATCGAAACATTCCATGCTATCTTACCTCAGAAGAGATAACGAGCCGGCGACAAGGGTCAAAGCAACGTCAAAAGTGTTCCTGCAGAAAACGAAGCGGAGAATCGACACGATGACAACGAGCCTGTCAAACTATCTTTCAGCAAAGAAAAAGACATACATGATCCTGATCGTCGCCGCTCTTGTCGTGTATCTTCTGGTATCGCTGACAGGAGTCCGGAGTTATTTCTGGTACACGCTGCTTTTCTGGGAAGTTTTCGTTCTGCTGTTTCTCCTCGGACAATGCCAGTTGAATCTCTGCCGGAAGAAACAGGCGGTGATTCATGAGGCGACGGAACTTGTTGCCCGTGAGCTCGAAATACCATGCGCGAAATCCAGACCGTGGGACGGGGACCAGTGCCGGAGCGCCCTCTTCTTCCCGGGCAGGTGAACGCATTTTATCTCGAACGAGATATTCCACATCAAATTTTCACGCTGGAAAAGCAGGGAGGAACCCTGCAATACAGCCACGTGAGTGTCGGAGAACTGTTCGGCAGCGTGAAAAAAAACGGGAAACGATATGTTGTGCGCGGAGGAATCAGAACCTCCGTCACGTTCAAAATCGTTTCAACGGGTCTTCTATTCCGCTGTTCCTTCCCGTTTTCCTTTTCCGACAGCTGGCTGTTTCTCCCCCGGAAATGGGGACACCATCTGGAACAGATAACGGCGGCGAATTTTCTTATGACAACTCCTTTCCGAAAAAGTGAAACGCCTCCGAATTTCAGTTTGTTCAGAAATGAAAACGATGCGCTCTGGATCTACTCGACCGCAGGCTCGGAACAGGAAGCCTCCGCCGCGATTCGGGAGGAGTGTTCCTTTGCGGAAAGCTGTTATGCTCCGCTGCGCGGGAAACCTTACAGCCTCATGAGCTTCACCGGGAACACCATGTACGTTTACATTCCATTCGTCTGGGAAATGGCCTCCGAACAGAAACTGCGGGAGAGCCTCGCCGAATACAAAGCGGACATTGAACTGGTCAAGGGGATTGTTTTCGGGCAGATCATGCAGCGGCATTATGAAAAGCAGTTTGCCGCCATGAATGGCGAGTCGTGATGCTTTACCGCAGACCCGGAACCGCTTCTCGCGAATCCGCCCACCACGGGGAAGCGGATACGGAAATTCCGCCCATGAGTTTTGACGGTCTGACTCCAGAATTTCGGCAGGTCCGCAATGGAACACGGGGAAAGTGCCGGGAAGTTCCGGAAATCTTCCCGCCGGAGATAAACCGAACATTCCAGAATCCAGCCACTCAATCCAGGCGTCGGGACCGGAAGAATCGGCAAGGGGGAATGGCTGTCGTTCCCCGGGGCTTGCGAAATCATACTCCGCAATCGCCAGAATCCTCGGCTCCTCTTCCACTCCCGGAATATCGCAATGTTGAAAACAGGAAAGTGTTTGATCGTCCAATAAACATACCAATAAATAAACCAGAAACAAGAAAAATATACGTTTTTTTGCAAATACTGGTCAATAAACCATTGACTTTGCGTTTGTGGCACACTATAATATAAATGTAAATGAACCAGAATGGAGATTAAAATGGGACGACCGTCACTAAGTGGAAAACTGTCGGCGCAGATTTTGACGGAATACGGGCCATCCGGCCTGCTGCCGAGTGAACGGGAGCTGGCGACTCGCTATGGTTGCAGTCGTCTGACCCTGCGGAAGGCATTGCATCTGCTCCATGCCTCAGGCCTGGTCAGCTCCGCCCCGCGCAATGGGCACTTCTTTACGGACGCCGGTCGGGAAAGCATTCTACAGACGCAACGGACAACTCCGACTTTCATGCTCTTTTCCATGGAGGAGCGCCTCCGCGATCCGGCTCATACCTACATGATCGGGGGAGCGGTCCATCAGGCACGCCTGAGCCACGTAAATCTGGTTCTGCGGGAACTCGCCGACCGCGACAGCGATTTCGACGCTCTGCGCGGCAAAGTGGAGGCCGATGGATATATCATCGCCGGTGCCGCGCCCTCCGCTCTGGTTGAGGCTCTCACTGCGGACGGAAAACCCTGCGTAGTCCTCGGCCTTCTTTATGAACAAGCCGATGCTCCGGCAAGGCTGTGCTGTCAGCAGCTGCTGCTGGGGACCACCCATATCTACCGGGAAGTCGGACGTCATCTCCGGGAATTGCACCATCGCAAAATCATGGTGGCCTATACCTATGGAGAAAGCCGTGATATTGCAGAAGTGATCCGAAGCGCATTCTCCTCACTCCCCTCCGGCGAAGTCTCGATCGAAGCGTTCTGCCCGCCGTTGATGCGGCAGGAACGCACCCCGGAAACTCTTCGGAGGGCGGCTTTCGACACGGTTCGCCAGCTGAACGGGCATACGGCGCTGGTGGTTCCGGAGGGACACATTTACGCCCTGGAAATCATTCGCCAGCTGCAATGCAGCCGCATCCGGTTTCCCGAGGACATCAGTCTTGTAATCCAGGGGTGCGAAACCGACTGGTTCCTGGACAGTTACCAGATCAGTTGCGTCTACGCCGAATACCGCGATCAGGGAATGGCGTGCATTCGGGAACTGCTGCGGCAGCTGAACAATGGACGCAGTGAAGCAGGGGTTCGTTACACCCCGGCTCAATATATCATGCGTCAGTCGACCGGGCCCGCGCCAGCAGCAGCCCCTGACATCCATCCCGGCAAATAGAGGCAGATTATGTTCAGATACACTCAACCCCAATACAGGAGAATGGTTATGAGGCCGAAACATTTTACACTGATTGAACTGCTGGTTGTGATTGCGATCATCGCGATTCTGGCAAGCATGCTGCTGCCGGCTCTTTCCAGAGCCCGCATGGCAGGGAAAGACGCGAAATGCAAATCCAACATGAAACAGCTCGGAATGGGCTTCGCATTTTACAACAACGACAATAATGACTACCTGATGCCAATGTCGATACGGATCGACAACGTCGCCTACAACTGGCCTGCGGCAGTCGTAAAGCTGAACGGCCTGAGCGAAGAGGTGATGTCCTGTCCAGGTGGAGTTATTGTTTCCCCGCGCGGCGAAGGGAACGCGGGAGTCGACATGACAAAGTTCGGCGGCGGACTTTACGGATATGAGGCGGCCGGCGGCGAATGGAATTCCTCGCTCGACAATCCCGGACAGGGAGGTGCGTCCGTGCAGGTGAAAGAATGCGGCTACACCGTTTCGGCCTCTTTCAATCTGTACAATGAACCGGGGTGGATGCCGGCGAAAAAGATCACCCGTCTGAAGCTGAAGTATGGCTTGAGCCAGACTTTTCAGGCGGGAGACGGCACAACCGGTGCGATCTGGCCTTCGGGAACCCCGGGAAATCATACCCGCTATCCGGAGTTGTGGAATACAGCGGTTCGTCACGGCAGCAAGATGAATTACCTCTTTATGGACGGTCGCGTCGACCGGATCATGAACATCGCCCAATCCCCGTATGAGGATGAAGATTACTATCAGGAGCAGCCGTAAATCCATGAGAAAGGTTCGACATGCCATTGTGTTTCTGCTGGCAGCGGTCACACTGCCGCTGGCTGCGCTGGATGCACCTCCCGCAGGGAATCTGATTCCGGAGCTGAACTTTCAGAACCCGGCCGGCTGGAGTCTGGGCTGCGAGGGAACCATCCAGTCGGTCGGCGGGAAATTCGGCGACCAGGTTCTGGAAATCCGACGCAACGACGCGAGTCTCTATCAGCCGGTCTCGTACCAGTTGAACCGGAAACAGCTGAAGAACAACACGGTCTACACGTTCGGCGCCTGGGTGCAGGGCTCGAAGGATTCGAATCCCTCCCTTGCCGTCGAGTTTCATGACCGGACCGGGAAATACCTTTCCGGCGTCTATCTCGGCGACCACACCCCCTCGATGACGGAGTGGCATCTCTTCAGCGGAGAATTCACTGTTCCGGAAAACGCGGGACATGCCAAACTGACGCTTTTTCTGCCGAAAAACCGCGTGGGAATCAATCGGTTCTGCGGAATGTTCGTCGCGCGGGCGGAACGTGCTCCCGAACTGTGGCTTTACTGGAAAAGCCCGCGCGGCACACTCTTCACCGATGCAGAGAAAACGGAAATGACCTTCGGAATTCAAATGCTCGGCCTGCCGGAAAACCTCATGAATAAAAACCTTCCCCTGCGCGCCTCAATCGAGCAGAATGGAACGGTGTACGGAAGCTGCACCGGGAACTGGCGGACAACAGCACGGGAGATTGCATTCACATTGCCGGTGCATCCCGGTTATTCGGAAGTCAGAGTCGAAATCACCACTCCGGACGGCAAACCCGTCGCTGTGCGTAAAATGCCGTTGACTGCGGCTCCGGCCTCCGAGGCGTTGCGCCCCGGAACCGTATCCATCGATGCCAACGGACGAATCCTCGTGGACGGAAAAAAGTTTCTGCCGATCGGACTATACATGAACTGCGTGGACGATCGGCTTAAACAGCCGCGGAATCTGGAGGAGGATCTGCAAATCATCGCTCGAAGTCCGTTCAACTGCATTCTGGACTACTCGGCTATGAGCTGGAAAGAACCTGGAAAAATCATGGAGTTCTGCGAAGCGAACGGCATCAAGGTGATTGCCCCGATGGGTGCGGATCAGAATGTTCCGCTCATGGGACGCTTTCAGGATTCCCCCGCATTGCTGGCCTGGTACATCGCCGACGAACCTCCGGGCAGTGAGCTGGAAAATATTCTGAAACGCAAAGCGGAACTGCTCAAGCGCGACTTCCGTCATCCGATTCTGGCTGTGTTCTGCCGGGACAATGACGTTGCCCGTTTCGCCTCGCTCTGCGACCTCTACGGAGTGGATCACTATTCCATCACCAATCCCGGAGATACCCTCGACGGCGTCGTCGGCGGTCTGGAGAACACACTCCGGGCACTGGCCATCCCCAATCCTCCGCTGGTCGGCGTGCCGCAGTTTCACAACATCGGCAACTATGCGACCCGGAGTCCGGAGGAATACGCGAAGTACCGCGCACCGACTGAAACAGAAATGCGCGCCTCTGTATGGCTTGATGCGATTTCCGGTGCCAAAGCGTTTCTCGGCTACAGTTACTTCGACCTTTTCAGCGGCGTAAACGGCGAGGACGAATTTGACCGCCGCTGGCCGGAAGTGTGCCGGGTCGGTGCGGATCTCCGGGAGTTGAGCGATTATCTGCTGGGTGACGCTCCGATGCGGAAAATCGTTTTCCGCGGTGACGGCGGCATTCTGCGCGGTGGATTGTTCACAGCCGACGACGGGCGACGATGCGTGCTGATCGCCGCGCCACACGGTCCGGTGAAGGGGAGCTTCACTCTGCCCGCGGGTTGGAAACCGCAATCACGTTATGGACTGGTTCGGCATCTTGGCGGAAATCGCTGGGAATTCTCCTCCGACGGAGCAGCAGCCGAACTGTTGATCGATTGAATCCGCCCCTCCATCTCCCGGGAAACAGCGAATGCCTTTCCCGGTTTTTTTTAACCTTCGAGACACAGCCATGAGCGAACAGCCCCAGAATATCATTCTCTCCAAAACTCTTTTCCGATATCGTCCGACGACCACTCCCGGTGCACCGGAGCTGAGCACCGGCACGTTGCAATACACTCTGCCGGGGCTGATCTCGACCATGACGGTTCTCTGCCTCGGGACCGGGATCTTCACCATGATGCAGGTGATGCTCGGCAACGCTCTGCCGCTCATCGCCAGGAATTATGGCGCGAACAATCAGCTGATCGCGCTTCTTGGCACGACGATTCCCTATGTGTTCAACATGATCATCACGCCGATTGTGAGTTTCCGCAGCGACCGGACCCGCACAAAGCTCGGTCGGCGCATGCCTTTTCTTCTGTTCGCAACGCCATTCATGGCGCTCGCACTCATCGGCATCGGGTGGGTGAAACCGATCTGCCGGCTGTTGGAAAACTGCTTCGTCTGGTACAGCGATTCCTTCGATTTGTGGATTCTCGGAGGATTGATCGTTTTCTACAACATCTTCTACCTGATTATCGGCTCGATCATTTACTATCTCTTTCCGGATGTGATTCCAGAGCGGTACATCGGCCGGTTCATGGCACTGCTGCAACTGAGCGGCTCCCTGGTGGGATTTCTTTTTTCACGTTATCTGCTCAAATTTGTGGAGAACTATCAGGAGACGTTGTTCACATCGCTGGCGGCACTCTTTGCCGCAGGGATGTTCTGGATGATTTTCACGGTTCGCGAAGGGAGTTATCCCGGGGTTGATCCTGATGCGAAAGCACCGTCGTTCGTCGGAAACATCATGATCTTTGTCCGGGAGTGTTATTCGATTCCTTTTTACTACTGTTTTTTTCTCTCGATGGCGCTGAGCGAAGTGTCGATGATCACACGCGGCATGTTCAATCTGCTCTATGCCAAGGAACAACTTCATATCTCCGTCGAAGATTTCGGCATCATCAGCGGCTGGTTCGGCCTGGTCGGAGTGATATTGAGTTTTCCACTCGGGGTTCTCGTGGATAAACTCGGTTCCCTGAAAGTGTACGGACTCGGTCTCATACTCGTGATCCTGACAAACCTGTTCGGATTCTTTCTGGTCCGGGATTACACGACATTTTATGTGGTAATGATCGCACTCGGAGTGGTTTATGCCATCCAGATGACAAGTTCGCTGCCGGTTTTCGTGGACATTCTTCCGAAAGAGTTCTACGGTCAGTTCAGCGCAGCAAACGCGCTTTTCCGGGCACTGTTCATGACGGTCGGCTCCTACTGCGGCGGACTGCTTTTCGATCTCATCAAAGATTATCAGTATATTTTCGCCTGGGACTTTCTTTTCACGGTTCTGTCGTTCCTCTGCTTCGTCAAACTCTACCGTGACTGGCAGAAACGCGGCGGCCGCCGCGGATACGTCGCCCCGGTATACCGGAAAGAGATGGACTGACGTAAAACAACAATCTGAACAACAATCCTGGCAATTGACCTGTCAGAAATCATGAACATGAGGAGATGTCGTTTCATGACGAAAATCCCGAATCTGGTGTGGCGCACCACGGATGTGCCGGAAGAACTGCATGAACTCCTTGCGACCCTGGGAGAGGAGTACCCTGTTTCCAGCAATGGCCGCGGCCTCAAGCTGAAGGCGAAACGGGTGGAAGGAGAAGGTACAATCTCGCGCGTGAAACGCTCTCCCGGAACGGTGGAGATCGAGTATACCTCCATCGCGGCGGCCGCGCGCGGAATCGGATCTGCCCTCGGAAAAATCGAATGCGATGAAACGACTCCCTTCAAAACGCTCGGAATCATGCTTGACGTATCCCGCAACATGGTCATGCGGGTCGATCACCTGAAGATGTGGCTTCGTCGCCTGGCGCTCTCCGGGTACAACATGGTCATGCTCTACACGGAAGACGTCTACAAGCTGCCGGACGAACCGTTTTTCGGCTACATGCGCGGAGCGTATACGATCGATGAAATTCGAGAACTCGATCTCTATGCTTCCCGTCTCGGGATTGAGCTGGTCGGCTGCATCCAGACACTCGGCCATCTCGAACAGATCCTCAAATGGGGTGGAGCCTACGACAAAGTGAGAGATACCGCCAGTGTCCTCAGAGTCGACGAACCGGAGACCTACAAGCTGATTGAAAAAATGCTCGATTTCTGGAGCAAAGCTCTTAAAAGCCGCCGCATCCACATCGGAATGGATGAGACTCACGACCTCGGTCGCGGGCGTTTTCTCGACATCCACGGCTATGAAAGCGGATTCGAACTCTTCAACCGCCATCTTGCGAAAGTCAATGCGCTGTGCGAAAAAACCGGATTTTCTCCGATGATCTGGTCGGACATGTACTTCCGGCTTTCGAATCCTGATCAGGAGTATTATGACCTTGAGCATGAAATTCCGGAATCCGTGTGGAAACGCATTCCGCGGAATGTGCAGCTCGTCTACTGGGATTATTGTCATGACAACGTCACGATGTATGAAAAAATGATCCAGCGTCACCGTAACATCGGTTTTGAGCCGGTCATGGGATCCGGAATCTGGACCTGGACCCGTCTCTGGTACGATCACAAAAAAACGATGCAGACCGCCATTCCGTGCATCCAGGCGTGTCGGCGACAGAAAATTTCGGAAATCTTTTTTACGATGTGGGGGGATGACGGCGCCTATTGCAACTACGACTCATCCCTGGCCGGAATCGTTTTCTGCGCGGATCTTGCGTTCGGCGTTCCGGCGGACGATCCGGACAAGGAGACCTCGCGCCGGTTTGCCGCGATCTGCCGGAGCAGTTATGAAGCGCACGTGACCGCCTCATCCATCCAGGCGTTTGACGAATATGCGATGAATCCGGCAATGATGATCTGGGATGATCCGCTGCTCGGCATCCTCTTTGATGACTGCAAGCGGCGAAATCCGGAATTCGACCTTCAACTGAGCGTCCGCTATCACGAAATGCTGCACAAACTCCTGCCACATCTGGACGATCGTTCGGCGGGAGATTTCGAGCACATCGTCAACGCACTTGATCTTCTGCTGCTGAAACTGGAGTTGCGTGGCACGCTGGAAACCGCCTATGACCGCGATGACCGGATTGCCCTGCGGCAGCTTGCCGTTTCGCACATTCCGGCGGTGATTGCAGCAGTATGGGAGTTCGATGCCTCGTTTCGCCGCCAATGGTTGAAATGCGCAAAACCATTCGGACTTGAAGTCATTCAGGCGCGTAACGCGGCACTGGCGGCCCGGCTGGAGGAAACCACAATGCGAATCCGCGAATACCTTGACGGTACTGTTTCCGCGATTGACGAGTTGGACCATCGTATCCCTGCCGCAGAGAAAACAGTGAATTTGCTGAATTGGTATCGTAACGTTGCAAGTGGGTCCGTTCTTTAGTCAGCCGATTCTGCAAATAGTCGAATGCGGGGAGGAAAAGTCTTTTATAAAAGTTTTTTCCTCCCGCGTTCTTTCTCTCCAAACCTGTTTGAGCAATAATGATTTTGCCGGCAGACCGGCTGGACCGATGAGAGCTTGAGAAATCTGTACTACCCCTCCCCCATTGGACAACTTTTGCAGAAGATTGGTGTAAAAAGCCTTTTAAAAAGTCATTCTCGATTTCGAGGCGTCCGATTTTCCTCATCAGATCGTCTTCGGTATACGGCTTGCTTTCTCTTCGCTCTGTCCTGGACTGGAAAATCTCGGAAACTCCTTCCATGAGTTTCTTTTTCCACTGTTGAACCTGATTCGGTTGTCCAGGGTTCGGGGCAAACCGCAATATATGCGACCACATCAGCGATCAGGAATGCAAACTCCGAGTAAAGCAGAACGGAATTTCGCGAATAAAAAATAAAACACTGCCGTCCCATACATCTTTGAAATTGTCATTTTTGTCCTCCTGTTTGAGCTTGCGTTGATTGTTTTTTTAAATTACCCATTTCCGGTTTTTCCTTTTCGTTGAGTTGGATTATAGTT
>NZ_CALXSK010000069.1 GCF_944391105.1 uncultured Victivallis sp. | reverse complement strand
GCCGAGTCCGTGACCGCCCCGTACGCGGCACCGGCACCTTGCCGGACGCAGGGGGTGCGGGGGGCGGCGGACACGCCCCCTGCCTCCCACAGCCATGCAACGGTCAAAGCGGCGTTTACCTTGATAGAGCTCCTCGTGGTGATCGCGATTATCGCGATTCTCGCCTCGATGCTGCTGCCGGCACTCAACCAGGCACGCGACCGGGCAAAAAGAATTGACTGTCTGTCGAGCTTGAAAATGCTCGGACTAGCATTCCAAAACTACATGGACACCTCAGACGGCTTTCTGCCGGCAATAGCCACAAACGACGGCAATATCACCTGGCGCGACCGGCTCGCCATCAATTACGGAATTGAAGCGGACGACGGCGAAACCCGTTGCGTGAGAATGGCGGAAGCAGGCTTTTACTGCAAAACCAACAGCGCACTCCATCCACAAAAAGGAAAAATCCTCAATTACGGCATGAACGACCGGGTCATCTGGTATCAGACCGAATTTGCCAAAGCCACCCGGTTCAAATATCCATCCAGACTCTGCCTCGCGTCAGACGGGAATTACACCGACGTCGGCTGGGGAAGCTGGTATGACAATCATATCAACGAAACGAGTTTGTGCATCTATTCCGTTCACAACACCGGCAATTCCGCACAGATTCTCTATCTCGACGGTCACGCGGCACTGACAATGCGCGGCGATATCCCGGGGAACCGCATGACACCATTCTGGTGGGGGCAGGACGAAAAATGAAAGAAAAACTCTTCTCTCTCCTGCTTGTCTGCGGTTCTCTGCTTTCCGCCGCCAGATTGCCGGATGGATTCCTCTTCGAAAATGCCGGAACGTTCCGCTGGAACGGGGTGGAGTTTCACGTCAACTCCGTATACGGCAACTGGCGGACCGGACGCATCGGGCCGGCTTCGACGAAACGTTCGGCGGACGGAAGTGTTTCCCTGATCTCGCCCGTCGATTACGCCACTGCAAACGGGAAATGCCGTACGATTCTGACTCCGCTCGGCGAAAACCGGCTGCGCTTCAAAATGGAACTCACCGTGCCGTCATCCGTAAAAGTCAACCTGCAATATCTCGAACTCTCGCTGCCGGTGACGGCCGCGGCTTCTCTTGAATGCCGGACCACCGGAAAAAAATCAGTGCAGACGGTGACGTTTCCGCCGAAATTCGGCAAAATGGAGCTGCTGCAAAAGGGGGATGTCTCCGAAACCATTCTGACTCTCGCGAACGGAGAACGGTTGATCTTCCGCGGAAACGGGACCGTCTACGTCCAGGACAACCGGGAATTCCACATCGACACCTTCTCCGTCCGTTTCTGGTTCGGCGCAACCCCCTTCACACTGGAAGCGGAACGTCTGCCGCAACGCTCGATACCCGTTCCGCTGGCGGGCTCCGCAAACCGCTCATTCCGCGACGACATTGCAGAAGATCACCAGGGCGGCTGGACCGACCAGGGCTCGGCCAATGATCTGCGCATGATGAAATCCGGAGTTTTGCGATTCAAAAATCTTGAATTTCACGTCATTGATGAGACCCGCGAACATGTCCCCGGGGCAATCGTCGTGGCGGGAGCTGACCGCGGCTTCGCACCGGCGGAAATCGAACTGCCGCTCCCGGCAGGGAAAGCGCGAGGCATCGCTCTGCTCCATGCGTCGGCATGGACGATGCCCGGCAAAATCGGCGAACTCGAAGTCACTTACGCCGACACCGGAGTGGAAACTTTCCCCGTCACAGGCGACAATGACTGCGGCAACTGGTGGAATCCCGCGGATCTGCCCAACGCAAAAGTCGCGTGGCGTTCGGACAATCCGAGTGTGCCGGTCGGGCTGTACGTCTCTACGTTCCGGCTCGGCGGCAGCGAACCGCGCCGCCTCCGCTTCCGCATTGCAAATCCCGCGTCGGCCTGGATGATCGCGGCAGTCACGCTGACCGGCCAGCCTGTCCATCTGCCGACCCACGTGCCGAAACCACTTGTCGCGGCGGAAAACGAACAGTGGATCAAACTCGACTATCGACGCCGGATCACTCCCGGAACTCCGCTCGACTTCTCCTTCCTCGGAGCAGAAGAGATTCCAGCCGGGAAACACGGACATGCCATCGTCGCCGCCGACGGTTCGATCGGTTTCGAAAATGCCCCTGGAAAACATTTCCGCGTCTACGGCACGAATCTCTGCGAAACGGCACTCCAGCTTGAAAAACCGGAAGTGGACGAACTCGTGACGTTCCTCCGCGCCCAGGGGATCAACACCCTGCGCTTTCACCACCACGACAACGGCCTGGTGGATTCCGCCGCGCCGGACTCGGTCACTCTGAATCCGGCAACTCTCGACAAACTCGATTATCTCTTCGCAAAACTCAAAGAGAACGGCATCTACGTCACCTTCGACCTCTACACGAGCCGCCGACTCAAACCCGGTGACAATCTGCCGATTCTCCGGAAATATCCCACGCTCAATCATAAGCATGCGCTGATCCTGTCCAGGGAGGGGATGGAAAACTGGAAGAACTTCACCCGCAACTGGCTGAATCATGTCAACCCATACACCGGCACAACGCTTGCGGAAGATCCGGCCGTGCTCTTTGTCAATCTGGTAAACGAAGACACGCTCTCGTACAGCTGGAACACGGAACCGTTGAAAAGTGCCCTGGGCGAAGCCTTCAAAGAGTATTGCAAACTTCATGGAATCCGCGATACAAAACTCGGATTCGGGAACCTTCATTTCGCCCGTTTTCTACATGAAACACAGTCCAACGCTCTCGAAGAGATGAGCCGCTTCGTCCGGGAAGAGCTCGGTGCGAAATTTCTCCTGACCAGCTGCAATTACAACGGCAACTGCGCCACCACGCTGCTGCGGGATCGTTTCGACGTCGTCGACGACCATGGCTACCATGACCATCCGTCCTTCCCGAAACACCCCTGGTCGCTTCCGCACAGTTACAGCCAACTTTCGACAATCCCCATGGAAGCGCCGCTTCCCGGCCAGCTGGTCACCGGCAGAATTTACGGCAAGCCGTTCTTCATAACCGAGTTCAATATCTGTGCGCCGAACCGGTTCCGAGCCGAGGACGGACCGCTGATCGGAGCGTATTCGGCACTTCAAGACCTGAGCGGCCTGTACCGTTTCAACTTTTCGAGCACAAGAGACCGCGTCACCCGACTCGATCGTGGAATCATCGTATTCGAATCCGTAAACGATCCGGTCATGCAGCTTTCGGACCGGATTTCCGCGGCATTCTTCCTCCGGGGAGACGTAAAACGCGCACCGGAGAAGTACGCCTATACCATCCCGCGCGACTTTTATTCCGAGCGTCGTGACTCCGGCTATCCCGCCATCCGTCCGCTTCGACTCATCACCCGGATCGGCGCACTCTTCGACGATCGCCCGCTGCCGGACGTCAAACCGTTCGACGACATCACCGATCCCCACATTGCTGAACTGCTCAGGAAATTCCGGGAAACCGGGAAAGCCGTCAGCTCTACCGGGGAACTTCAGCTCGACACCCGGGCAGGCACCTTCACGGCCGACACCGAACGCTCCGCGAGCGTGACCCTGCCGGAAGGAACGCTCTCCTCAGGAAAACTGACCGTCGCCGGAGCAGACACATTCCAGACGCTCGCAGCGATCTCTCTCGACGGCTCCCCGCTTGAAACCAGCGGATCAGTCGTGATTCTGCACCTGACCGACGTCATGGCATCCGGAACCCGGTTCTCCGATCAGGACCGCAAAATTCTCGAGGAAACCGGAACCTCCCCGCTGCTGCTCCGCAGGGCCGCCGTCGAACTCTCTCTGCGAACCGACGGGCCGCGACGGGTCATGGCCATCAATATGCAGGGAGATGCTGTCGGAGAAATCCCCGCACAATGGCGCGACGGACATCTCCAGTTCAAAGCCGACAATGGAGCCTTCCCCGGCGGGCTCGCCGGTTATCACCTTGTCCGTTGAACATGGATTCAGCAGACGAAATGCGTGAAGAGTACGACCCGGTCGGTGGAGATGTTGCCGCGCATACGCGTCGCAAGCAGCCGGGCGGCCGCCTCTCCCGCCGCCCGGCGCGGCAGCGAAACCGTCGGCCAGTTCGCGAACGCCAGCCCGTCACAACCGACGACGGGAAGACGCAACCCGTTCTCCTTCAAAACCCGTTCCACGCATGGAACCTGATGATCCCCGGCGACGAATACCGCGTCCGGCTTCGTCCGGCCGAGCAGAGAACGCAACGCACTCCCGGCGGCTTCCGGCAGCGGACGCGTGTGTTCGGCCAGCTCGGGATCATAGACGCCGAGCGACTCCAGTGCCCGGCGCCAGGCATGGAACTTGTTCAGCAATTTCGGATTGAACTCATTCCGGGTCTCCCCGAGAAACGCGATCCGGCGGCAACCGCGTTTCACCAGAAACGTCATCGCGTCACGAACCCCGGGCCAGTAGTCGAAACAGACCTGCGGAAAGTCCGGATCGTCAATCTCATCCCCCGCGCTGACCGCCGGAACTCCCTGCAGGCTCACAAGTTCCAGAAAGCGCGGATGTGTGATTCCGAGCAGCAGCTTCCCCATCGTCGGACTGAAGCGAAACCCTTCAAGCTGCAATCTTCCGCTCTCGTCGGCCTGAATCTGGGTCAATACCGGGCGAAATCCCGCATCGAGCAGCCCCGTGATGCATCCATTCCAGATCTCGCCCCAGAACGGATGATCGAAAAGCGCCGAATACCCTTCGAACAACACCTCGACCTGCCGGTCACCCGCCGTGTGGGAGACCACAAACGTCCCGACGCCGCGTTTGCGCGCAAGCCGCCCGGCTTCGACAAGCTGGTTGATCGCCTTGTTGATCGTCTTGATGTTGACCCCGAATTCAGCGGCCAGCAGCGAGCCGACTGGGAATCCGGAAGAGTAGAATCCTTCATCCAGCCGACGTTCGAGCTCGGCGACGATCTCACCCTGCTTGTAGACGCTCCCCCGATTCACTCACGGCCCCTCCCGAAGAAGAGACGGCAGCTGTGCGCCGGTATCGTGCAGGAGAGAGTTCCATCGCTTCGGACACACTCTCCGCTCCAGTGCTCGCGGTAATCTCCCGCAGGACAGCTCCACGAAAGTGTGCGCGCCCCGTCTTCGAAGTTGAAGAATCCGTAAACCTCCGCACCGGTTTCGGCGAACCGTCCGCGGACGATTGAGGGAACCGTGTGTTCCCGGAAGTCAAGAGGACGAACCTCTTCGAACGCATCCGTCCGGCGCAGCAGGAGCTTCGAGAGTTCCGCCCGCTCCGGATCAAGCGTCTCAAAGCGATCGCACAGAAACGTGAGTCCGCCGGCCATCCAGAGAACCGAGGTCCAGAGACGAATCTCGTTCTCACTCATTTTGTTGTTGTCAATCCGCGCGATGTGAACATCCGGATCATTGATCCAGAGGGAGCGGTGCATGTAGAGCCGGTTCAGAACGTTGCGGCAGACATTCGGCACGGTCGGAGCTTCCGCGTAGATGATGCGGTTCTCCGGCTGCCAGTACGGCGTGATGTCGGTTCCGATCCGTTCGGCGTCGACCAGTCCCGGCGACGTGCCGAGCAGCGTCGTGCAGCCGAGGATGAAACGCTCGTGACCGAACCCGTCGCGAATCGCCTGCAGCCCCCGGCGAAGCGCCTGCATCCGGGTCGCCTTCGGATCGTGGTAGCAGCCATCCTTCACGGCGCCGGCGTACATCATGAAGTCGAGTTTCACATATTCGCAGCCGATCTCTGCAAGTTTCCGAAACACGTTGCGCAGAAACTCCTGCGCTCCGGGGTGGGTGCCGTCCAGAATCGCGACACGACATCCGCGCCAGCGGGTTGCCCAGACGATCTCCCCTGCGGCGTTGTGCACAAGCCACTCCGGGTGCTCGATGACAACTCCGGAACGCTCCTCAACCATGAACGGTGCGAGCCATAGGCCGGGTTTCATTCCGGCGTTCCGGATCTCCCGCACAAGCAGGCCGATTCCGTCGGGGAACTTCTCATTCGCGGTCAGCCAATCGCCGAGCGCGGCCTGATACCCGTCGTCGATCTGTACGTATTCAAGCGGAAATTCCGCGCGGTGATCCCGAAGGTAGGCGACATTCTCGAGAACGTCCGCCCCGGTCACTTTCGAGAAGTAATAATACCAGCTGCACCAGCCCGTCGGAGAATTCCTTCTCCGCAACGCCTTCATGCGGTCTCCCCAGAGAACGGCATACCGCTGCAGCAATCCGTACGGATCGTCACCGGCGAGAAAGAGAAGCTCCCCGCCCCGGAACGTCTCGCCGGGATCGAGCCGGACGCCGTCTCCGCAGCTGACCGCGTCGAACGCGGAAACCTGCCGCTCACCGAGCTCGATTTCAAACCGGCAGACACACCCGGCCGTCGTGACGAATCCGGCCAGCAGCGAATCGAGCCCCTTCTCCGGCATCAGAACGGTCACATACTCCGAGGTGAATCGATTCGGCGTCGGTCGTTCGAACCGTCCGGGCGCCGACGTTGCGAACGGCAGATAATCCGGGTCACAGCTGAAGTCGGTCTCCCCCCAGCCCGCCGAACCGCAGGCGCTGGTCATCGTCCATCCTTCGCGATAAACACGCAGCGACGGCCCCGGCACGGCGGCAAGATCTTCGCCCGGACACCGCGACCAGCGCAGTTCGCCGAGCCGGACCGGCGCATTCCCCCGGTTCCGACACTCCGTGACGAGCCGGACCGCTCCGTCTTCACCGGCACTCAGCCGCACGGAAAATGCGCAATTCTCCGTTTCCGCGGCAAACTCGCCCGGTGTGATTATCTGCCAGCCAGACGCGTCGACTCTCCGACCGTCAACCTCCGCGGACAGCCGGAAATCCGCCAGAAACGGCGATGCCGCTCCGGCAGGCGCAATCCGGAAGCCGTTCCCATCCGTCGTCAGAACCATCTTCGCCGTCCCTCTCTTTACGCTTCACCGAAGTATTTGCGCTGCATGAGATTCTCTTCTATGCAGCGGATCTGGGTTTTCATGAGTCCCGGCGAGTAGAGTGCACGCAGATCGGCGGCGCCGCAGTTGCGCATGGCCTCTTCCATCTTCGCATTCGCGGCGTAGAGGTCATCGAGCGTCTCGCGCACGTTGAACCGCCCCGGAGAGGTCGGCAGCGGCGGCCAGCGGGAATCCGAAACCCACGCACTCGTCACGGCCTTCAGCGCCTCGTCGAGCTCCTTCCGGTCGCCGAGCCGGCGGCGCAGCAGCATGATCCCGTCGAACACCGAACGGCAGACCGGATCGAGCAGACGCGAATATTCGGTATTCGCCCACGCCTTCGCGGTTCCACCGTGCCAGGCGACGCCGTTTTCGATGTGATCGATGAGGTCGTTGCCGATCAGCGTATCCGATTCCGCGATCACCTCGGACGGGGTGGAAAACTCGTAATCGAGCTCCTTCGCGATCTCAAGCAGTTCGCGGAAGCGACCGACACTGGCGGGTTCAGGCTCGAAGAAGCGCGCCTGATTGAACTGTTTCACATAGAAATAGGCGGAAGTCCCGATGTACTCGGCATCCTCGGCGTACGGCATGATGAAGCTGCCGGAATCGGCGATCCGCCGCTTCCAGTTCGAGAGCATGGTGCGGATCTCGTCGCTCGAAACGGGCTCCTTGCGCATCCCCTCCGTCGCGCCCATCAGATACCAGAGCATCGGGTTGGCCATGCAGTCCGAGCGGAAGATCATCCGCAGGCCGTTCGGCGCCTCCGAGGGGTTCGTGAGGTAACGCAGGAACTCCGGCTTGTCCTTGATGTACTCCTCGATCTTGAAGAGATGATTCTTGTTGCTGTGCCCCTGAACGTCATAGGAAAGGCCGGTCGCCTCACGGATCTCCGGGAACGAGAGGAAGAAACTGTCCGCATCCATCACAAGCGAACGGAAACCCGCCTCACGATAGATCTCCGGCAGGAATGACGCCCAGCCGCACTCCGGATTCCATCCGGTCGCCGGCCGCACGCCCGTGTATTTCTCCCAGGCGTCGAGCCCGTGTTTGAGCGTATCGAGCCCGACCTCGGGCGGGATGTTCGTAAGCATCACGTGGATGAACGGCGAGCCGACCGGCTCGATCTGCCCGTTCCGCACGAGTTCACGCAGCAGCGCAAGCACCTCCGGGGCCTCCTCGTTCAGGACTTCAAGCGTACGGCCGGAAGCCTCGAAGGCGATCCGGTATCCGCCGTCGCGAACGAGCTCAAAAAGAGGACGGTAGGAGTTTTCGCACACCCATTCCCGGCGTGCCGGATCGAGCTGGGAGTACTGAATGTTCGCATGCGGCATAAAGATGATCCGCGGTTTCTTCGGCATGTCAGGATTCCTTTTCCAGTTGTGGTTTCATTTGTCACTCATTTTCCGCGAGGAAACGCAGCGAACGGCGCAATCCGTCCTCGACGTCGGCGGGCAGTTCGTATTCGATCAGAGCGGGACCGTCATAATTCCGGAGTTCCGCCATCAGAGCCTTCCAGTCGAGCCGTCCCTCGCCGCACGCGACCGGTTCCAGACCGCCCGGAACATCGCGAAAGTCCTTCAGATGCACGAGGTTGATCCGGTTGCGAAACAGCGGGAACCACCGTTCCGGCGCAATCTCTCCGACCGCCGCGAGATTCGCAGGATCGAAGTTCATCCCGACCGTCTCCGCCGGAAGCGCCTCCAGAATCGTTTGCATCGTATCGCAGCGCGTCGTGACGGAATGCGCATAATACATGGCTTCTCCGGAACTTGCAACACCGCCATGGGTTTCAATCGAAAGCCGCACGCCGGTTCCCTTTGCATGATCCGCCGCCAGACGCAGCGCCTCGATCATACGGTCAAAGCGCGCGCCGTAAACGACGCTGTCGGAGCTGAATCCGGCGAAAATGCGCAACACCCGGATCCCCGCCGCCGCAGCGATGTCAATCGTGCGCCGGACCTTGTCGAGAGAGTTGCGCACGGCCTCGACCGACTCGGAGGTGAAATCGTTGCCCGTGCAACCGCAATCGGTTCGGACGTCGTATTGCGCATACAGCTCCTTCACCCGTGCGATCTCCGAAGGCCCCGCATCGAGCTGCAGGAAGTCGCGATCGTAATTCGCGATCGAAAGTTCAAGCAGATGGACGTTCATCGCCCGGGCAAGTTTGAGCTGTTCTTCGAGCGGGAGCTCACGCAGCCCCCATGCCGCATGTCCGTACTCCATATTACTTCACCTCGCGCCAGTCGAACAGAATCTTGAAGACATCGCACCCCTTGCGGTGCTGGTATTCGAACGCCTCTTTCGCCTTCTGCACCGGCCAAATCTCGCAGGGGAGATGCGAAGTGTCGAACTTTCCTTCGGACATGTACTTGAGAATCTCCGCCTTGCCGCGCGCCTTGATCGCGCAGCTCATGGTGATCGTGCAGTTCTTCACGAACCAGCGATGGTAATGGTCGAAAATCAGCCGCTCGGGATAATCCCCCTGCAGATGAATGTGGCCCGGTTCATCGTCGTCCCCCCAGCCGCCGTCCTTGAGGTAGCGGTGCAGAATGCCGGGAACCTCCGGATTGCCGCTGCACTCCATGATCTTGTCGGCCTTGCGGCCGTCCGTGAGCTCAAGCAGCCGCTTCAGAGTCGTCTCGTCGTGCGGCAGAACCTCGTCAGCGTAGAACTTCGCGATTTCGCGCCGGAAGGCGTTTTTCTCGATCGCGATGACCCGGATTCCCGGGCACTTGATCTTCAGCAGCTGCATCGCGGAGACGCCGACCATGCCTGCGCCGATCACGACGACCGTATCGGTCGGGCGCAGCGTGAATTTCTCGATGCCCTTGAGCGGGACACAGGCGAGATAGGCGAGAACCGCATCCTGATCGGAAACATTGTCCGGAATCCGGCACATCGGGTCACCCGCGCCGCCCGCATTCGCGGAGTCCTTGTGCACGAGGAACGTACCGCCTCCCCATGCCGAGCAGACGTCGCCATAGGTACGGCACTCGTTGATCATAACCCGGTCGCCGGCCTTGAGGCCCGGAGCATAAGCCCCCTCCTCGACAATCACGCCGACGTTTTCATATCCGGGAACCAGCGGATAGTAACACTGTTCCGGATGCTGCCGTCCGCAGTAGGTTTTCATATCGGTTCCGGTCGAAATTGCGCTCCAGAGTGTTTTCGCGACAACAGTGTCGGGACGTTTCGGAGTCAGCAGAACCGGTCGAAACGCCGCTACAAACGGACGCTCGATCACGACGGCGGGAGTACGCACCTGATCCATGGAAAAACCTCTCTTTCAAATAAAGCTACATGGCTTTACTATGGAATTATAGAAAAAAACCAGTTTAGATGCAAGCGGGAAATGCAAAAAAGATCGAATTTTCTTCGAGCGGAGGAAAATTCATAAAAAAGCTCTTATTTTTCGGAAAACCTGATTGACTTCAGAGCAAATCGGACGTATATTATTGTTCGGAATCTAACATTTCAAGGATAAAGAAGTATGAGTCAGGCGGACAGGCTGCTGATCGGAGTCATCAACAAACTCTCGAAAAAGATACGACGTTACTGCGACCGCAATGCGTCTGAGATGGGTCTGACCGGGACGCAGGGGCGGGTACTCTGCTACATTTTCATCACCTCCCAGTGGCAGGACATCTACCAGCGGGACATTGAAGATGTTTTTGAAATCCGCCGCTCAACGGCGACCGGGATTCTGCAGTTGCTTGAACGGGACGGCTATATCGAACGCGTCAGCGTGCCAACCGACGCACGGCTCAAGAAAATCGTTTTGACTGACAAGGCAAAGGAGCTTCAAACTCTGGTCATCCAGGAAACCGAGCGTGCCGAGCAAATGCTGAAAACAGGGCTGAGTGAAGACGAGGTGAACGCCTACATCCGATTGACAGACAGAATCTGCAACAATATCGCATAACACATCGACATAACACAAATTCATGGAGGAGATGAAAACAACAGGAGTTTTTTATATTCAGACATATTGTTAGGTTTCTAGCATTTCAAAAAAAATGACATTAAGATACGGAGTGGAAAACAAATGAAGCGATTCGGAACAATCATGATGGCGATGCTCCTGTCTGCGGGAGCGATCCGGCTCGCGGCAGCTGCGCCGGAATCCCAGGCCCCGTCGGTGCGGGTGGAAGAGGTGAGCATGCTCGACCGCAGCGAACCCAAAACCTATGTCGGCACGATCGGCGCCTCGGACACGGTGGACATCGTCGCGCGCGTCTCGGGCACACTTGAACAGCGTCCGTTCAAGGAAGGCAGCATGGTCAAAAAAGGCGACCTGCTCTATGAAATCGAGGACACGATCTACGACGCGAACGTCCGGTCCGCAAAATCCGTGCTCTCGCAGATGCAGGCTGAGTATACGTTCGCCCAGGAGGAGTTCGACCGTTACAAGAAACTGATCGAAACCCAGGCGACCGCCAAGACCACCTACGACAGTTCGCTGCGTACCCTGAAGTACTACGAGGCGAAGATCGAAGAGGCGAAAGCCGCACTGATCCTCGCGGAGAACGACCTCTCCTACACGAAGATCTACGCCCCGCTCGCCGGGAAAATCGGTGCGAACATCTACAGCGAGGGAAATTACATCACCCCGGAAAAGGGAACGTTGACGACGATCGTCTGCTACGATCCGATCAAGATTAAATTTCCGATGAGTGAAGCGGATTTCTTCCGTCATTTCAGCCGGAACGGCGAGAACCAGTCGGAGCTTGAGATTTTCCGCGCCGACGGGCAGAAATTCAATCAGCAGGCGAAACTCGACTTCGTCGACAACCGGGTCGACTCCGACACCGGTACGCTGATGCTGCAGTTTGAAGCGCCGAATCCGGATTTCGACCTGATTCCCGGCGGATACGTCACCGTAAAACTGACCGAAAAGTTCGACAAGCCGCTTCCGTCCGTCAACGTCGCCGCGCTGATGACCGACGGCAAAGACCATTTCGTCTACGTGGTCGACAAGGACAATAAGGTTGAAAAACGCAAGATCGTCACCGGCAAGCAGGTTTACGACCGCCAGGCAGTGCTCTCCGGGCTTGCGGAAGGGGAAAAGGTCATTGTCGGCGGACTTCACAAAGCCGTTCCCGGCGGGACGGTGAATCCGGTGGAAAAGATGGAAACAGCCAAGTAAATGACGAGCGGAAAGAGAGAGTATCATGTTTGCTGCTTTTTTTATTAAACGACCT
>NZ_CALXSK010000068.1 GCF_944391105.1 uncultured Victivallis sp. | reverse complement strand
GATGTGTCAAGATGGGCTTGGCACATGAGAAAAAGAGTTATTTACAGGAAAAAGCCAATCTTTTTGAAATTGGCTCTAAAAATAAAATTGAGGCAGATGAAGCGATTTATATTTATCTAAAAAACAACCCCGATTTGACAGATAGTCAAAAAGGAGAATTATTTCTGGATGTCATAAATAATTTCACTCTATCAGAAGGAGTTTTTTCTTCTATAATACAAATGGCAGAAGATGAATTATCTTCAGAAATGCTCTCCTGTATGATCGGTAAATTAAGAACACGAATGCAACAACAGCAACGCTTCTACTATTCTCTCAAATTAGGCCATGGTCCCGAATACTTTACCGTGATCAGAGAGTTAGAATTTATAGATAAGTCTTTGATTCCACAAGATGAAGTAACCATTAAACAGATTGCTGAACCGTAAATTGATGCATATTCTATGGGGCATGCAGAAATTATTGGTGGGAAGATGTACCTACTCCATTTTCCTGCATCCCACATTAGTCGCTACTCTAACAATCATGAGCATTCTCAGTTTCCAGCTCAACGCCGCGTCCTTGCCGCAAGTGTCCTCTGTCACAGTCAAGACGCGCGCTCCGCAGAATGAACTCGTGACAGTCTGGTACCGGATCCCGAAAAATTACCATCCGCGCCAGGGACAGATGTCACGGGTGCTGGTTCTCTTCGGCGGACGCAACAGTTCAGGCAAAGATATGGCCTCCGGCAGACTCGGCTGGGGGAAATGGGCCGATGACAACAACGCATTTCTCGTTTCTCCGGGCTTCAAAGACGACAACTACTGGGAGCCGGAAAAGTGGTCCGGCAGGGCACTGCTCAACGCGCTGGAGCAAATCCGGAAAAGATACAACATCTGTACCGATAAACTGCTCTTCTACGGCTATTCTGCCGGAAGTCAGTGCTCGAACCTGTTTCCCGCCTGGCGACCGCAGCTCACCCGTGCCTGGGTGTCACACGCCTGCGGTGTATTCCATGAGCCGACAGCCCGAATGCGCTTCGTGGCCGGACTTGTGACCTGCGGTGACGCTGATCATGCCCGTTATGTCATCAGCCGGAACTTCGTAGAAAACTGCCGGAAAAAGGGGACCAATATCATCTGGCGCTCTTTCCCCAATCATCCGCACGATGTTTCGCCGGATTCACTGCGGCTTGCGCGTGAATTCCTGACCTATTACCATAAAGCCTGTTCTGCCGATTTGACCGGCAGAAATTCCCGCCGCAACGATATTCCCGTTTACCCCTATATCGGCGACGATCAGGAAGGTGTCTTCTACCGCGCCGACTCTCCGAAAGCAAAAAATATTCTGCCGGAAGACCGAGTCCTGCTGCCCGCTCTCTCCATCGCTTTGGCATGGGGAGAAGCGGAATGAAGCTCTGCACTGGTATTTTCTTCTTCTTTTTCGTGACGTTCGGCACCACCGCAGCCGAATTAACCGTTGATGGAGTCGAATTCGCATACAGGCTGCCTTCCGAACCGCCACAGGCAATCATGGTACTCTTCGGCGGTCGCAACTGGAAGGGGGCCGATACCTTGAAACGTTTCCGCTTCGATGATCTGGCTGATCGACACAGGCTGATTCTGCTTTCCCCCTCTTTCCGGGACCGCAACTATTGGGAACCGGAGAAGTGGTCCGGTCCTGCACTTCAGCGTGCCGCAGCCGAACTGGAACGGCATTACCGCATGCCGTCGCGCCCGCTGTTCTTCTACGGCTATTCCGCCGGTGGTCAATGCGCCAGAATGTTGACTGGAAGCGGAATAGCATAAAAGTTGAATATTCTTCGACAGGATTAATGTTGTCCGAATGTTGTCGTCAGGTCGTTTGTTCTGAAAAGCGAATTTCGCAAAACTCGAAAAATTCTCTGAATCAAAAAGACTTTTGTTATGAATTGCACGAATAAGGGGTCGACCTCTTGATTTTTTGAACACATGTCCTCTGCAAGTTTATTTTTGCATTATTGTTTAATTATAAACATGTTACATTAATAAAAGATTACAAAATGAATGTATAGCAGAGAAAAATTGACGATCAAAGGTCGAGCTTCTCGACGTGTGTTTCCGTCAAAAAATGCTCTCCGGACCAAAAGACCGGTCTTTTACTCCCCCGGAGAATTTACCGGGAGAAGGTCTGAAACACACCTTCATAAGAGAAAAGTGGAGATTCTCCGCTTTCGGGCAAAACGCGAGTTGAGCTCAAATTTACCCCCAAAACGAAAAAACCGACCAGAAGACCGGTCGGTGGAGAATTTTGAAAATGGTGGGCGGTACGTGACTCGAACACGTGACCTCTGCCGTGTGAAAGCAGCGCTCTAACCAACTGAGCTAACCGCCCGAAGATCGGTACGTCTTTTAATATACCCCACAACTGTGGATTGTCAAGCTCAAAACCAAAAATTTTTCCGTTATCACCACATTTCCGGAATTCCCGGAATCATCCCTACGCTTTGAGCTTCTCACGGCAGAGCGCCGCACGGCAGACATCACGCTCAGCGGCATTCAGCGCACGACCCGCCGCCTTCTGCAGATGAGCCGCGCCGATCCCGATGAACAACTCGTTCACCGTGTGGATGTTCAACGCCGTAAACATACCGAGATCCACCCCGACCCGAACTCCAGAAAGGCAGTTTACCGCCTCCTCTCCCGAAAGCTTGTAGCTGTGACGCAACGTCCCGTAAGAACGCCCGACATGATCCAGCAACGAAAATTGATCCCGCTGCAGCAGCAATTGCCGCGCGTTCTTCTCATGCGCAATCAACTGCCCGATCACCGTGTTCAAACGCTCGAGAATCTGCGTCTCGCTCTCTCCGAGCGTACTCTGATTCGAAACCTGGAAGAGACTCCCCTGATTCGAAGTGCCCTCCCCGCCGATCCCGCGCACTGCCAGATTCAACTTGTTGATTCCCTGAATCGTCGGCGTGATCTGACCCGTGAGAACCAGCCCCGGCAGATGCAGCATGACCGATGCACGCATGCCTGTCCCGACATTCGTCGGACAACACGTCAGAAACCCGAGCCGATCATCAAACGCGTAATCGAGACGCGAACCAAGCTGGTTATCCAGCTCATCAATCTGTTTCCAGACCGCGTCAAGCTGGAATCCCGGCAGCATCGTCTGAATACGAAGATGATCTTCCTCGTTGATCATGACCGAACGAGATTCGTCGTCCTTGACCAGCAAACGCGTCCCGGTCGGACGATTCAAAAAATCCCGGCTCGCAAGACGCCGCTCCAGCAGCAACTCCCGATCCAGTTCGTTCATCTTCTCCGGATCGAAGGAAAAACACGCCGGGCAGCCGAGCGCACCCGACTCCCGCGCCGCCTCCGAAACCTCATCGCATATCCCGTGCAACTCCGCCGAATCCGCAGCCACCGGAAAACGGTGTCCGGCGAGATTCCGGGCAAGACGAATACGCGAACTGATCGCAATGTCCTCGTCCGGCCCCGCATCCGCCAGAAAACTCACCCGGTTGCGAAGCAGCTGATCGATGTCGTCATTCATGATCCACCTCGCCATTCGTCAGCTGCTCGAGCTCGGCCTTGAGCTGATTGATCCGGTCGCGGCACACCGCGGCTTCCTCATACTCCTCCCGCTTGATGAGCGCATCAAGTTCATGCCGGCGATTGTTGAGCTCGGCCTCCAGAGCCGCACGACCGTCGTGAGATGCCGACTGCGGCCGTTTCCCCAGATGAACCGATCCGCGGTGGACATTCTTGATCGCCTCCGCCAGCATCGGCGCAAACACTTTGTAACACTCCGGACAACCGAGCCGCCCCCCGAAGTTCCGTACCTTGTCCACCGTCCAGCCGCAATTCGGACAAACGGTCGCCCGTTCCGGCTGCGTCTGCTCCTGCGGCGGTTTGAGTACTGACGAGATTTTCCCGAGATTGCAGAGCATTTCGGCCAGATTGAAGCCGAGCGCGCTCAATTCCCCGTTCTTCTCCTTCTCGGAGGCACACGCAGCACAAAGATTCGCCGTGTGTGTCTCTCCGCCGTGCATCTCTTTTATATGAATGGTTGCCTCGTTTTTCTTGCAGATATCGCACAACATATCGGTAACCTCCCCTGCCAGTAATTGTTAAAGGTTCATTTAACAATTTAAAGCGTTTGTTCAATATTGCAAGCGGAAAACAAAACTTTTTTCGCAGAGGAAACAAAGTTCCCCGATCACTCGAAAAGACGCGTTACAAAAGAGGGATTTGCAAACGCGGCCCGATGGACGGCGGAGTTGTAATACTTCAACTTCGCCGCCAGTTCCGGCGGCACCGGACGCGCGGGGAGCGCAATGTCGTCACGATCCCCGGCTACGCACGCGCCGATCGTCCCGGTCGGATAGGTCGGAACCAGAATCGAGGCGTAACCGACCGAACGGAACACCTGTTTCGAAACCTTGCACAACCGCGCCACGATCTCCGGCAGCAGATAGGGAGACTCCGCCTGGGTCGCGATCACGCCGCCCGGACGCAGCGCCTTTTTCATGTCCCGGTAGAAACGCTCGCCGAAGAGCGGAGTTCCCGGGCCGCCCGGATCGGTCGAATCGACAATGATGACATCGTAATACCCCGCCTTGTCCCGAATGAATTCACTGCCGTCGGCAATATGGACATGCACGCGGGGATCCTCGAAGCCGCAGGCAATGCCGGGGAAAAACCGTTTCGAAGTTTCAATCACCTCCGCGTCGATCTCGCAGATGTCCATGACCTCGAGTTCCGGATGTTTCCCCGCCTCGCGCAGCACACCGCCGTCGCCGCCGCCGACCACGAGCAGCCGACGCGGGTCCTCATGGGCGAAAAGCGGAATGTGCGCAAGCATCTCATGATAGGCGAACTCATCGAACTCCGTCAACTGAATGATGCCGTCAAGCAACAGCATTCGTCCAAGTTTCGAGGTCTGGTAAACATCAATCTTCTGATACTTCGACTGCCGGCTGCAGAGCTCCTCCGTCACCTGAACCGTCATACCGAAGCCGTTCATCGCCTCCGTCACCCAGAAATCGGCCATACTTCATGCCTCCCGACGCGTTTTTTTATTCAAATGTTTCGGTCTTCATCTCGACATCGCGGCCGTTCCAGCAGTAGGTGCAGACCTTCGAAGGATCGACCCCGATCGCTTCGATGAGCTTTTCGAGTTTCTGGAACTTCAGCGTATGAAGATTGAGCTCCTTGCGAATCTCCTCGACCATCGCCAGATATTTCGGAGAGTTGTATTCCAGGTACGGCTGAATCATCTCATCATCGGGCTCCTTCCCCTCCAGCTTCTTGATCGCGCGGCGCGCAGCCAGATCCAGTTCGCAGCGGGAGCGCGAAAAATTCAGGAACCGGCAGCCGAAAAGCAGCGGAGGACAGGCCGAACGCATGTGGACCGCCTTCGCTCCGCGTTCATAGAGCCGCACGACCTGATCCTTGAGCTGTGTTCCGCGCACGATGGAGTCGTCGCAGAAGAGCATGCGCTTGTTCTCAATCTCAGTCTGCACCGGGATGAGTTTCATGTGGGCGATGAGATCGCGGACCGACTGATTCTGGGGCATGAAGCTGCGCGGCCAGGTCGGAGTGTACTTGACGAAACTGCGCCGATAAGGCTTGCCCGCGGCATTGGAGTATCCGATCGCATGAGCGATGCCGGAGTCGGGAATGCCGCAGACCGAGTCGATCTCCGGAAGTGTTTCGGCATCGTCCGCAGCCATGCTTTCGCCGTTGCGATAGCGTGCGGACTCCGTGTTGATCCCCTCGTAGCTGCTGGACGGATAGCCGTAATAAACCCAGAAGAAGGTGCAGATTTTCGTGGTGCCGCCGGGGGCGTGTTTCTGGATGACCTCCTTTTCGGTGATTTCAACGATTTCGCCGGGACCGAGTTCATGCTTGAGATGATAGCCGAGATTCGGAAGCGCGGTGGTCTCCATCGTGACGGCGAAGGAACCGGCTTTTTCGCCGATCATGACCGGAGTACGTCCGAACCGGTCGCGGGCGGCATAGATCCGTCCTTCGATGAGCAAGAGGATCGAGCAGGAGCCGTCGATCATGTTCTGGGCGTACCGGATCCCGTCGACGATGCTTTGTTTGCGGCTGATGAGCATTGCGACGATCTCGGTCGGGTTGAGTTCGCCGTCGCTCGACTCGGAGAAGTGGCTGATGCCCGCCTTGAAGGCGGACTCGGCAATCGCATTGATATTGTTGATCTTGCCGACCGTCACGATCGCAAAGTTGCCGAATTTGCTCGAAATGATGAGCGGCTGATCCTCGTAATCGCTGATGATGCCGATTCCGGCGCGGCCGAGGAACTTGTCGATCTCATCGTCGAATTTCGACCGGAACTGTGCGTTGGTGATATCGTGGATTCTCCGTGTGATGCGCCCTTCCCGGTCGCAGACCGCCAGCCCTCCGCGTTTGGTTCCCAGATGAGAGTGGTAGTCTGTCCCGTAAAAGAGATCGCAGACGCAGTCATGGTCTGCGACGACGCCGAAAAATCCGCCCATGGTTTTTCCCCGAAGATTATGTGGTTGAACAACGTTCGCGGGAACCGCATCGAGCGCCGTCCGGCCGGGAAACAGCAGGATCAGCCGGACACAACCGCCCGGAGTTCCGCGCAAAAAACGACGGGATTCCGTGATTTCCAGAATCGAAACCGTCCGGCATATAATTTACAGGCGAAATGCGATGAAGTCAATATGAAAACGGGAAAAGGAGCGGGGTATTTTTCACATCGGATGTTTTTTTCGGAAAAAAGTTTCCGGGAAGGACGAACGGGCTTGATTTTTCGTTTCCGGGATGCTATTTTATTTGAACAAAATTATGCTGGAGCGTTTCCATATCGCAAATTCCACCGCTCGTGGAGGCGTAACCGGCAAAAAGGTGACAGGCTCGGCACCGCGAACCCTGGTTCGATGACGGCAAAAACTGGAAATCGAACGGAGGGAGGGGTACCGTGTTTGTGTTTTGTCGTATATGGAACATCGCTTTCAATTGTGAGGGAAAGGTCATGAAAGTCAGAGCGTCGGTAAAGCGCAGATGCGAATTTTGCCAGATCATCAAGCGCAACGGCACGATCCGGGTCATCTGCTCCCGGGATGCGCGCCACAAGCAGCGTCAGGGTTGATTCCGCTTCACAAGCGTAAAATTTAACAGAATAGGAACAAGAGTTATGCCTCGTATCATTGGTGTGGACATCCCGGGCAACAAGCGCATTGCGTATTCGTTGCGCTATCTCTACGGCATCGGCCCGGCGAAAGCGCTCGAAATCATCGAGAAGGTTCAGATTCCGGAAGACCTCAAGGCGAAAGACCTGACCCAGGATCAGATCGCCGCGATCACGAAGATTCTGCAGAACGACATCGTCGTGGAAGGCGATCTGCGGCGCATGATTGCAGCCGACATCCGCCGTTTGCAGCAGATCAACTGCTATCGCGGAATTCGTCATCGCCGCAATCTGCCGGTGCACGGCCAGCGGACGAAGACCAACGCCCGCACCCGCAAGGGCAAGAAGGTCACAATCGGCGCAATCCGCGATAAAACCCAGCGTCGTCTGGCCGCGAAAGGCTGATAGGGCAATGTTCCGGCACGGCGGCAGAGCCGCATGATCCCGGATGGTTCGATGAATTTGAGATCATAAACAGGAAATAGACATATTATGGCTGAAGAAGTGAAAAAAACCGAAGTCGCGGAAGCGACCGCCGAAGCGGCGGCTTCCACCACGCCGGTCGTCAAGCAGCGCGGCAAGAGCGGCCGCTTCGTTCCGAGCGGTATCGCCTACGTGCTTGCGACGTTCAACAATACGAAAGTGACCTTCACGGATTTGCACGGAAACGTGATCTGCTGGTCGACGGGCGGCAAGAACGGGTTCAAGGGATCGCGCAAGAGCACCGCTTATGCGGCGCAGGTGATCGCCGGAGACGCCGCGAAGAAGGCGCAGCTCATCGGCATGAAAGAGGTCGAAGTCCGGATCAAGGGACCGGGCGCCGGCCGTGAATCCGCCGTCCGCGGGATTGCCGCGGCGGGGCTTGAAATCAGCTCGATCAAAGACATTACACCGGTTCCGCACAACGGCTGCCGTCCTCCGAAACGCCGCCGGGTCTGACCCGACGGGTTCGGGTGGGAGTTCCGCCCCGGCCGTCTGAGGTTTGTATGCGGTTCCGCCGCATGAAGAATTGGAATCAGCGGCCGATGGAGAAACTCTCCGGTTGTTCGTTTTTTTGATAAGAATGCCTGCTGGCATAATCAAGTTTGGAGGAAAAATATGACTGCTGCGATCGGTTTTCCGATGCCTAAGTCGATCATCGTCGATGATGCGAGTTCTACTGAGAATTACGCCAAGTTCATCGCGGCGCCATTTCAGCGCGGGTACGGTCATACGCTTGGCAACTCGCTGCGGCGGGTGTTGCTCTCTTCGCTGGAAGGAGCGGCGATCTGCTCGGTGCGCATCGATGGTGCGAAGCATGAATTCGACGCACTCGACAACGTGCTTGAGGACGTCACCGAGATCGTGCTGAATCTGAAGTGCGTCCGGTTGAATCTTCACGCCGACGGCCCGAAAACCCTGGAGATCCGCAAGGACAAAGCCGGCCCGGTTACCGCCGCGGATATTGTCTGCGACAGCACGGTCGAGGTGCTCAATCCCGAGCAGCTCATCTGCACGCTGGACAAGTCGCTGCCGTTCCGCGCCGAAATCGAAGTGATCAAAGGCAAGGGATATCTGCCCGCGGAAAAGAATACAGTGCCCCGCGCGATCGGAACGATTCCGGTCGACTGCCTCTTCAGCCCCGTGACCCGCGTGAACTATCAGGTCGGCGCGGCACGCGTCGGCGAAGAGACGGAAATGGACAGCCTTGAGCTGGAAATCTGGACGGACGGACGCATCACCCCGCAGGCGGCGCTCGAAGAGGCCGCCCGGATTCTGCGCGATCACCTCCAGCCCTTCATGGGGACTCAGGTGGTTGAGAAGGATGTGGTTCTGACCGATGAAGAAGCGAAGATGTTCAAGCTTCTGTCGCACGACGTCGAAATTCTGGATCTCTCGGTCCGCGCGATGAACTGCCTGAACAGCGCGAACATCAAGCTGATCGGCGAGCTCTGCACGAAATCCGAAAGCCGGATGCTCAAGTACCGGAACTTCGGCAAGAAATCGCTGGATGAAATCAAGGAAAAAATTGAAAAACTCGGGCTTGAGCTGGGGATGACCTTCAGCGATCGGCTGATGACCGCGCTCGAAGCGGAATCGGTCCGGGTCCGGTCCGAAGCTGAGGAGAGCAAATAATTATGCGTCATAGAGTTCATACGTTCAAAGTCGGCCGTTCCAGCGCTCACCGCCGCGCGATGCTGGCCAACATGGTCAGCAGCCTGTTCACCAACGGTCAGATTCAGACGACGCTGGTGAAGGCAAAGGAAGCGCGCCGTTTCGCTGAGAAACTCATCACCATCGGCAAGAAGGGCGATCTGCATCGTCGCCGTCTCGCGGTTGCCAAACTGCGTGACAAGGATGCGGTCAAACTGCTGTTTGACGAAATCGCCCCGGCTTACAAAGATCGCAATGGCGGTTACACCCGGATCCTGAAGCTCGGTGTCCGTCGCGGCGATGCGGCTGAACTGTGCATCCTGCAGCTCGTCAAGGAGCAGCTTGAGCCCAAGGCCGAGAAAAAGGAAGCCGCTCCGAAGGCCGAAGAGGTCAAAACGGAGGAGCCGAAAGCCGAAGAGCCCAAGGCCGAGGAAGCCAAGGCTGAATAAGCGGCAAGCGGATCATAAGAGAACCCCGGTGAAGATTTCATCGGGGTTCTTTTTTTCCGCCCGGAGTTTCCGGGCGGACGAATGGGCGGAGCAATCAGCGCGAAGCGCGGGCGCGCCGTTTTTTGAACTCCTCGAACTCGGCGAGCGTGCCCGGGAAATCGGTGATCTTCCCATCGGCTATCTCGATGATCCGGGTGGCGAGGCTGCGGATGAATTCGCGGTCATGACTCACGAACACGATGGTGTTCTTGTAAAGTGTGAGCGCGTAGTTCAACGCTTCGATCGATTCCAGGTCGAGGTGGTTGGTCGGTTCGTCGAGCGCGAGGACGTTGCCGGCTTCGAGCATCATCTTGGCGAGCACGAGCCGCGCCTTTTCGCCGCCGGAAAGAACCTTCACAGGTTTGTTCACCTCATCTCCGGAGAAGAGCATCTTGCCCATGAACGAGCGCAGTTCCTGCTCCGTGATGCCCTCGCGCGGGGAGTAGCGGGCGAGCCATTCGATCGCACGATCCTCCATATTCAGGATCTCGGAGGCATCCTGCGGAAAGTAGCTCAACTCGACAGTCTCCCCGTGGACGATGGAACCGGAGCAGGGCTCGATGAGTTTCAACAGGATCTTGAGCAGCGTGGTTTTACCGACGCCGTTGGTTCCAATGATCGCGATCTTCTCGTCGTTGCCGACGGTGAGATTGAAGTTTTCGAAGAGCGTACTCTCATAGGTCTTGGAGAGCCCCTCTCCTGAAATGACCTTCTCGCCGAGGCGGGTCTGCGGATTGAACCGGATGAAGGGGGAGACGCGGCTCGAAGGTTTGATCTCCTCGAGCTGGATCTTGTCGAGCTCCTTCTGGCGGCTCGTGGCCTGGCGCGCCTTGGAGGCGTTCGCACCGAAACGGTTGATGAACTCCTTGAGTTCGGAGATGCGGCTCTCCTTGCGGGCGTTTTCGCGCCGCATTTTCTCAAGCGCGAGTTCGTTGGCGGTCATGAAGTCGTCGTAATTGCCCGTGAAGAGGCGGATCTCCTGATAGTCGAGGTCGGCGATGTGGGTGCAGACTTCATTCAGGAAATAGCGGTTGTGGGAGATGACGATGACGGTTCCCTTGTGATTTTTCAGCAGATTGCAGAGCCAGTCGATGCTGGCCATGTCGAGATGGTTGGTCGGCTCGTCGAGCAGCAGAATATCCGGATTGTAGAAAAGCACCTGAGCGAGCAGTACGCGCAGCTTGAATCCGCCGGTGAGACTTGAGAGCGGCTGCGTGTGTTTCTCCTCGGGGATGCCGAGCCCGACGAGGAGTTTGGCGGCGTCGGCCTCCATGGTGTAGCCGCCCGCGTCGGCGAAGAGACCCTCGATATCGTTGGCGCGCTCCTCCTCCTCGGGAGTCAGGTCGACCTTGCTGTAAAGGTATTCGCGCTCCTGGTGGATTTTCCAGAGCTCCTCATTGCCCATATACACGACGTCGAGGATCGGAACATCCTCGTAGTCGTAGTGGTTCTGTTTGAGGAATCCCATGCGGCAATCCTTGTCGATCGAGACGGTTCCGGAGGTGGACTGCTGCTGACCGGATAGGATCTTCATGAAGGTCGATTTTCCGGAACCGTTCGCGCCGATGAGGCCGTAACGGCAGCCGGGGACGAATTTGACCGAGACATTTTCAAAGAGCGTCTGCTGTCCGAAACGCATGGAGATGCCGGATGCTGCGATCATCTGTCGAGGGAACTCCCTTGTTGGTGAATATCAAAAAGACGAATTCAATTAATATAGCACCGCAAACGCCGCATTTCCACTTTTCCAAACGCCAAGAACCTCCCGGCTTGCAAACGGGGGGAGGTTTCCGGCGCCAAAATCATTCTAGTCGCGCACGAGCACGCGGTAGCGGTAGGGGAGCGCAACTTCCTTACGGGGTTCTAGCGTGAGTTCCCAGACCAGTTCGCGGCGCGGGTTGACGCTGTAAACGCCGGTCTCGAGCAGACGGCTCTTCGGACTCCCGTCCGCGGAGAGCAGTTCACCGGAAAAACGGAGTTTAACCACGACTTTCGCCGCGTTCGACCGGAAATTGCGGAGCGTGACCGTACCCTCCACCACGGGACAACGATAGTTCCAGCCTCCGATGGTGATGAGTTCGCGTTTGCCCGGAACTTCGGTTTCGATCCGGTTCCCGCTCACGGTCAGCGCCTTCGTGATCCGCACAAGCGCGTCATCACCGGGATTGACCCACTGGATCGTGCTCTGACCGAGCAGCTTTTCTCCATCGACGATCTCGATCGGAGCGGAGGTGATGGGCGACGGGAACGGATTCCTGAAACGAACCGCGTCCCACAAATCACCGTCGGGATTCCCGTCACCGTTCGGGCGGTTGAAATTCCGTTCGAGCACGCCCCATTCGTTGCGCCAATCGGGGATCTCCCATTCCACGAGCCGTTCGTAATCGGCGGTCGCCTCCGCAAGCGTCCGATACGACACATCCCCCTTCGCAAGCGACACTTTTCCTCCGGACGTGAAGTGAATATCCTCGCTCGCCCCCGACTCCGGCAGCGGGGAAACAGCGGCTGTCTCATTGCGGGCAAAGGAGTTCTTCATCACCACCTGGCCAAGCACACAGGGTTGTCCGTTCAGCCGAGCGTATTCCATCTGGTTGAGTTGCTGTGAAAACGTCTGAAACGTCATTCCGGAGGCCAACGGGCTCGCGACTCCGGCATACTGCAGGTTCGGGAAGCCGGAGACAAAGCTGATCTCCGCATCCTTCAGATCCTCGAGGTCGTTGATGATGGTCGCGGACTGGTCGATCCGCAGTTTCGCCTCGGGCCCGAGTGCGATGCGGTAGGCGGGAGCCCAGGTCAATCCATGCGCGAGATAACTGAAAACAAGCGGCTTGCCCGCCATACCGGCGCGGTTTACGAGCAGCATCCGTTTCTGTTCCCGGATCTCGGAATTGATACCTGTGGATTCGATCGATGCGACCTCGGATGCCCGGAATGTAACAAGGCAGCCATCCTTCTGCCGCACCGCGAGAAATCCGGTTCCCTGAGCGGCAGTTTCCCCGGGACTCCGCCCGCCATGCCAGACACTCGGCTGCTGCGGAAGCGGCGGAACGGCGGATGGCGGTTCCCCGAGCCGGACGAGTGTTCCGGTAATGATGCGTGACGCCTCGCTGCCGGAACTCTTCAACGTTACGGTCACATCGAGATTTTCATAACTTGCAGTGAGATCGGCGAACGGATTGCGGTTCGGAATCTTTCCCGACCGACTTACTCCGGTCACGCTCAGCCCATCGCCCGGCGCAAACCAGAGCGTCCCGTGAATCGGAACAATCGATTCATCGAGAAGAAAGCGATCCGCCGGAGCGGACGCGACCTCCCGCACGACCAGTGCATAGCCGTTTTTGAACAGAGCCACACGTGTAACAGGGGCCTTGACCGCCGGAGCCTCTGCGCTTGCCGCGGCAAAGAGCGCGGAACCGGCAAGAAAAACCGACGACAACCACTTCTGGATGGAATTCATATTGTTTCTCCTATGATAAAATTCCACTTCGATGCCGGGAAAAACTCAATTTTTTACGAGTTTGAATTGAGTAAAATCCTC
>NZ_CALXSK010000067.1 GCF_944391105.1 uncultured Victivallis sp. | reverse complement strand
CCCCGCTCTCCGGCATTCCGTGCGCCGCTTTGCGTCGAACTCGTGCCTGCGAGAAAGGTATTGTTCGGGTGAGTGTAGTAAAGTTGCTTCCCCTTGCTGGCATGGAGAGAAGCCGGTTCGGGGCTGTGGTAGCGGCTTTTCGGGAGAAAGTCGCCCAAAGCGGTTGTTGTTCGGAAACGGAAAGACCGCCGCCGCGAACCGCGCACGGCGCATGGAAGGTTGACCGCAAACGCTGCAGACTCTTATTTTCCGGATTTCTGCGAGAATAGCCATTTCCAGGTATTGGTGTTTCCGAATGCCGGCCCCCAGGAGCCGTGGCCGGCCTCAGGCAGCTCCTGATAGATGATCCGGGTCCCGCCGGCATTCCAGATCGCACGCACCATATATCTTGAAAACCGCGGTTTGCAATGACTTCGACCCGGTTGGGCGGAATTTTTCCGGGAAGTTGACCCGCCCGGCGGCCCGAATCGTTGATTTTTTGAAAAATTTTTGTCCCCGCTATTGACTTTACAACTATTTTTTGGTATAATTATTACAGTAAAAGCGTAAGTTACAAATTTTCGCGGATTGGGTTAAGGATTATCGTTTCAATTTCAGACAGTGCAGTTCGGTTCCACCTCTCTTCCTGAAGCGGGTGCCGGAACCATCCATCCAGACCGCGACTTCCGACTGATCTACCTCGCATCACTCCAACGGTTCGGCGTTCCGGCTCTGGAAGGCAATAATAACATCAACCACAGTTTATGGGGAGATGCGCGAGAAATTATGGTCCGGTAGCAATTCCGGAAGAAAAAAAGTGCAGAGAAAGGAAAGAAAGAAGAGATGAACATCTACGTTGGCAACCTCCCGTACAGCATCGACCGTGACGAACTTCGCGCCACTTTCGCCGCATTCGGTGAAGTCTCCACCGCCCGCATCGTCACCGATCGCGAAACCAACCGTTCGAAGGGGTTCGGTTTCGTCGAGATGCCGAATGACGCCGAAGCCCGCCAGGCGATCGAGGCGTTGAACGGGCAGGACCTGGGCGGCCGCAAGGCGGTCGTAAATGAAGCGCGTCCCCGCGAGGAGCGTCCCCGCACCGGCGGATTCGGCGGCGAACGCCGCGGCGGATTCGGCGGCGGCGAGCGCTGGTAATTCCCGCTCTCTCTGCGACCGGCCGGAAGAGATTCCGACCGGTTTTTTTTATCCCGTTCACGCCGCAATGTTGTATTCGGTGGGTTGAGGGGATATATTAATGGAATCGTTTTCGTATCGGATCCAATTCTGAGGAATGTTTTGAAGCTGCGGATAAAATTGGAACGTCAATATCTGCGATTTCACCGGAGGGTGGTGTTGCGGGCGGCCCGTTTCTGGCAGACGCAATGGGGAGAACGGAGTTTCCTCGTGGTGCTTTCGATCCTCATCGGTGCGGTTGCCGCGGTTGCGGCGGCAGGATTGCATCTGCTGGTGACCAAGTTCGAGGAGTTCGGCATCTGGCTCACGGAACCGCATGAACTGCATGAGGTGGTCTGGCTGGCACTGCTGCTCTGTCTGCCCATGCTCGGGCTTTTCGCGAGTTTTCTCGTGCAGCGTTTCATCGGGGGGCCGCGCTATGCGAAAAGTCTGAGCCCGCTCATTTTGAATCTTTCCCGCAAACGAACCAACATTCCGGCGCTTGAGATGGTAAGTCACATGCTTTCCAGCGCGTTTTCGGTCGGATTCGGCGGATCGGCGGGCCTTGAGGCGCCGAGCGTTCTGACTGGTGCGGCGATCGGGGCGAACAGCGCCGGTTTTCTCAACGTGCACCGCTCACGCCGCAGTCTGCTGCTCGGGTGCGGCGCTGCCGCTGCCATCTCCGCCATTTTCGGCAGTCCCATCGCGGGGGTGCTGTTCGCCGCGGAGGTGCTGCTGCCGGAGTTCACGGTTTCTGCTCTGGTTCCCATGCTGATGTCGAGCGCCGTTGCCGCGGTGGTTTCGCGCATGATCGCTCTCGGCAGTCATTTTGAATTTACAACCGAGCCGTGGCGGACCGATGCGGTCCCCTGCTACTTCCTGCTCGGGGTTGTCTGCGCTCTGGTCGGGGTTTATGTCATCAAATGCGCTTACTTCACGGCGGACAAGCTCAAAACGCGATTCCGTTCCGCATGGCAGCGTCTGTTTGCGGGCGGGGCGCTCCTTTGTGTGCTGCTTTTCCTGTTCCCGACACTTCGCGGTCAGGGGTATTTGTACATTGAACAGCTTTTTTCCGGTGATCTCTCCGGTATTGCGAACAACTCACCGCTGCTTTCGCAGCTTCCTTCCGAGACGCTGATTCTGGTCATCGTTTTCATAGCGGTACTGCTGTTGAAGGTGGTGGTTTCCGTGTTGACGGTCGACTCGGGCGGCGACGGCGGAATTTTCGCTCCGTCGATGTTCATCGGAGCGTTCACCGGGTTCGGGTTTGCGCGAATCGTGAACCTGACCGGCGTGATCGAACTGCAGGAGTGCAATTTCGCCGCGGTCGGCATGTGTGGCGTATTCTCCGCCGTAATGCGGGCGCCGCTTACGGGGATCTTCCTGATTGCGGAGGTTACGGGAGGATATATTCTGCTCGTGCCGCTGATGATCGTTTCGGCGGTTTCGTTTCTTCTGGCGCGAATTTTCGAGCCGAATTCGATTTACCGCAAGGCGTTGGTGGAGAGCAATCTTCTGGATGACGACCGTGACCGGACGATGCTGCGGGCGCTGCCGGTGCGGCTCTGCCTGAGCCGGAATTACCATGTGCTCCGGGTCGATCAGCCGCTTGAACGGCTGATTGATCTGGTCGAGAGCACGCCGGAGGAGATCTTCCCGGTTCTGGACGAAAACGGCAAACTGCTCGGGGTGGTGCATCTTGAGAAGGTGCTGAGCGTCATGCTCAATCCGAAGGTTTACGGGCTTCTGCTCGTGCTCGACCTCATGGAGTCTCCGGTCGGGACGGTTTCGCCCGACGATGATCTTGCCCGGGCGATGGCGAATTTCGAAAAGTTCAATCTGAAGTATCTTCCGGTTTGCGATGACTCGGGGATTTTTCACGGCTTCATCGCCAAGGCGCCGATTTTTGCGAAATACCGCACGATGGTTCGCGAGGCCAACTCCTTTTAGTGCGCCGCGTGCGGTTGCGCGAAGAGAGGGCCGGAGCGCGTTTTTTTTCGGGAATTTCCGGTTTCTGCGTCTTCCTGATTTGCAAATTCGGCAGATTCCGGTATAGTATCAGTCAAAAAACGTTATGCTGCTTCTTGATTTCTGGCGGGCCGAATCGGTTCGGTTCGACGCTGTTTTATTTGACATCGACGGAACGCTGGTGTTCGGGCCGCGTCAACTGCCCGGTGCGGCGGAATTCATTTCTCTGCTGCGGCACGACGGAACACCGTTTTTCTTTCTCACGAACGACGGGGATCACACCCGGAAGCAGAAGAGCGGATTTCTCACGCGAGCCGGGATCGAAGCTGACGAACGGGAGGTGATCTCCTGCTTGTCGGTGCTGCCGGATCTGGTGCGCCGCAACGGCTGGGAGAAGGGGCTCTTCTTTCAGGCCGGGCGGCTTGGCGACACCGGGACTCTTGAGCTGACCCGGGACCCCGCGCGTCTCAGGGAATGCGTGGCCGTGCTGATGGGGGAGGGGCCCTACGACTGGCGGACAACCTGGGAGGCGCTGATCGGTTTTTTTCGTCATCATCCGGAGAGTCCGTTCATCGTGCCGAATCCGGACACCTGCTGGCCGAACGCCGCGACCGGCGAACTCGGCATCGGCGCCGGCGGCCAGGCGCGCTGCATCCAGCTTCTGCTTCGCGACATGGGCTGTGCGATCGAGCCCGTTTATCTCGGCAAGCCCTATCCGGCGATTTACAACTACGCGGCGGAACGGCTCGGGCTCTCCGACCGGAGCCGGATTCTCTGCGTCGGGGATTCGCTTGCGAGCGATATCCGCGGAGCGAACAACGCCGGGATGTATTCGGCGCTCGTCCTGACTGGGATCACCTCCGGGGCGCAGGCGGAGCGGGCGCTCGGGGAGTTTCGGCCACGGGCGGTTTTCGATGCGGTCGGGCTGGAAGTTTGAATTTTCGGAACATTCCATAATTGAAGTCAAAAAAAAAGAGTTTTTGTCAATTGCCATTTGCCCGATGAATCTTATAGTAAAATCAGGTGCGATATCTTTCACCAAACAATTTCAGGAGAACAGAAAATGACGAGAGATTTGGCTGTCCAGTTGTATTCGCTGCGCCAGATGGCGGAAAAGGATTTCAATGCCGTTCTTCAGACGGTTGCGGACATCGGCTTCAAGGCGGTTGAACCAGCCGGATTCTGGGGGATGAGCCCGGAGGAGTTCCTCAAGCGCATCAACGATCTCGGGCTGAAGCTTTACAGCTCGCATTCGCCGTGGGCGCGGCCGGACAACCTCGAAGAGACCATCGATATTGCCGGGCGGCTCGGTCTTGACCGCATCGTCTGCGGCTACGGGCCGGAGGATTACAAGGATCTCGACGCGATCAAGCGCACGGCCGAGACCACTTCGATGATGCAGGAGAAACTTGAGAAGGCCGGTTTCATGCTCTTCCAGCACAACCACAACTGGGAGTTCGAGCGGATCGACGGTCGGCTGAAGTATGAGATCTACGCGGAACTCTGCCCGAAGGTGAAGTTCCAGCTTGATGCATTCTGGTCGACCAACTTCGGCGCCGAGGATCCGGTCGAGATGATGAAGCTTTTCAGCGACCGCGTCGTGGCTCTGCACATGAAGGACGGCATCCTGCACCAGGGAGCCGAGGAGCTCAAGATCACGAACGGCATCTATGACCGCAAGGTTGATCTGCTCCCGCTCGGCGAAGGTGATCTGCCGATTCCGGCGATCGTCGCGGCGACTCCGGAGCGCGTCAACAACATTGTGGTTGAGCTCGACTACTGCCGCGTCGAGATGGTCGAAGCGCTCAAGCGCAGCTACAAGTATATGACGTCCAACGGTCTTGCGGTTGGCAACAAGTAAGATTTCCGACTGACGTTCGACCTCGGGGAGTTTTGCTTCCCGGGGTTTTTTTTGTAAAAAAATCCGGGAGTCGGTTGTACTTTAAGCGGTGTGGCGCTATACTACATTAGTCAGGGCGTGTTTCCGCCCGGGGGTTACAACTTGTAAAAAAGAGTCAAGGTATGAAGAGTTCCCGCTTGAACCGGATTCTGCCCGGCGTTGTTGCGGCGCTGGCCGTTTTTTCGAATCTGAATGCCGCGGATACGGATGTCCCTGCGGAAATCACGGGGGTGGTGCCTGAGGCGGGAGCGTTCAAACTTCTCTACCGCTATGATCTCATGAGCGGAACCGGGTTCGGCGATCGGAGCCGGGTGAATTATCTGACGGACAATTCTGCGGAACTTTCGAAAAACGCCGTGGTAAAGGTCGCGTATTTCATGGATCTTGCCGGAAAAGACGGCGGCCGGAAATGGGTTTACGTTGCGATGGACGCCTTTGATCCGAATGCGATCCGCATGGGGGTTCCGACCGTCGCGACCGGCAGCGAATTCCAGCAGATGGTTTCGAATCTGGAGGTTCGCAGCAATGTGGAAGGGGGTCAAAACCGGTTCGTTTCCGGATGGAAACATCGAATTCTGGTCAACGAACTATTCCCCCGGCAACGCAAAGCAGATTCCCGGGGCCTCCAGCTCGAAATATGATTTCGGCGATACGATCAATCAGGTTGGAGATCACGGGTCGATGCAGGTCCACAACTATCGGGAAGGGCAGACTGTCTTCGCTTACAGCAACTTCGCGGTGGGAAAAGATGCGGCGTTCGGAATCGGGAACAACCCGGATCCCAACGGCAACCCGGACTGGACATTCGTCAAATCCGGCCGGAATTACAACAGTGCGACGCTGTATGTTCTTGTTCAGACCGGTTCTCCGCTGGCGAAACCGTTGCTGATTGCGGCGCCTAAAACACCGGAACAGCTGCGTGCCGACGCCGTTTCGCTGGTTCCTGAAACGGCGAACATGGAGTTGCTTTATGTCCATAACCTCAAGACGCAGGTTACTCCGGAGAAAGTTCCGTATCTGATCAACAACTCCGGAAAGTTTGCCGGAAAAACGGTCAAACGAGTCGGCTACCTGGTCAAACTGACGGGGAAAGACGGTTCCTCGAACTGGGTGTATGCGGAGATGGATGCGTTTTCTCCCGAAGCATCGAAGCTGGGGGTTCCGAACCGTTCGGCCAATGTGATTTTCCAGCAGAATGTCACGAACCTCGTGGTCAAGAGCAATTCCGACCGGGTTCACTCCGGAACTTTCCCGCAGGGAAACATTGAGTTCTGGGCCACGAATTACAATCAGCGGAACAGTGCCGGGATAGCGGGGGCGAGTGACACCAAGTTTGATCACGGTGATGCTTATGACAAGGATAAATACGGTTACGGGTCGATGCAGGTTCACAACACGTCGATTCCGGAGACTGTGTTTGCCTACAACAATTTCGGTGCCGGCGGCGGTTCCGATATCGGGATCGGCAACAACCCGAATCCGAATGGGCATCCGGACTGGACTTTCTCCAAATCCGCTGCCGGGCTTGCGGACGCCACGCTTTCCGTTTTCGCCGTTATCGAATGAGTTGGTAACGGGGGGCCGTGCCGGGATTGGGAATTCCCGGTGCGGTCGGGTACGCCTTGCCGGGAGCTCCCCGGAACGACGGCGGGTGCGGTAGAGGGGCGAAGAGCAGGGGAATGAGCCGATGAGGCAAATCTGATGCCTTCCAATCTGAATGACATTTTGCGAAGTGATTTCCCCGCCTGGTGCTGAATCCCGAAAAGCTCAAACAAGCGTTCAGAATCCGGATTTAAGTATGACCCGCCAGTTGAAGCTGCTCCGGATTCCTCTGTGAAAGGACGTGTCGACAGATTCCATCGCAACGTTCTTTCTTTCAACGTGGTGAAAACAATGGACGCTTTTCATTGTGTTGAAACGAAAAAAATGGCCGGGAGCCCCTGGGAAAACCGGAAATTTTCAATAAAGACTCTGCAATGAATAAGACTGTATGATTCAACATGCGGTTGTCAGATTCATGAGAGAGTTTAAAAACACGCAAACGTGCTTACCGCAGAGAGATCTGCCGTAGATTCTCCCGCAAACAGATTCCAACATTTTTCCATCATCAGGAATCTCTGTTTCTATTATTACCAATATTGATCTTTTTTTATCAATCTTCTTTTCTGGTAATTTTTTATAGTTTATATTGATTGTTGCTATATTTTTGTATTTTTTTTGGTTTTTATATTGACTTTTTAAAAAATTTTATCATAATAAAGATAAAAATAAATTATTTTTTTTGAATGTATCTTTGCATAGAGTTGATACGTTGATTTACTTAATAACATAATCAATAATAAAATAAAATTTGCAACCGTCAGGATTTGTTTATGAAAAAAGTATTAGGTTTGCTGATTGGATTATTTGTGACGCTTACCGTCGTTGCAGGCGCTGCCCGGGTTGAATCCGTGCAGGTGAAGACGCGCGCGCCGGAAAATCGAACCGTTACCGTGTATTTCCGGATTCCGGCGAATTATAAGCAGAAACAAACCGGGTTATGGCGCGTTCTGATTCTGTTCGGCGGCCGTAATTCTGATGGACGTTCCGATGTGACCGGTCGGCTCGGTTGGGGTGAGTGGGCGGACAAGCACGGTATTTTTCTTGTGTGTCCGGGATTCCGGAACGACAATTACTGGGAGCCGGAGGAGTGGTCGGGACGGGCGTTGTTTTCCGCTTTGGCGGAGATCCGGAAGAAGTATGAGATCTGTACGGAAAAACTTCTGTTTTACGGTTATTCCGCCGGATCGCAATGTTCGAATCTGTTTCCGGCGTGGAGACCGGGGAACACCCGGGCGTGGGTGTCGCACGCCTGCGGAGTTTTTCACGAGCCGGGCGGGAGGATGCGTTCGGTCCCGGGGCTGGTCACCTGCGGCGACGCGGATACGGCCCGCTACATCATCAGCCGGAACTTCGTCGAGGAGGCGCGCAAACGCGGGACGGCGATCATCTGGAAATCGTTCCCGAACTCTCCGCACGACGTGCCGCCGGATTCGCTGAAGCTTGCGCGGGCGTTTCTCGCGTACTATCATCTGCGTTATTTGTCGGATCTGGGGGGAGCGGTGAGCAGGAGAAACGTTTCAGAGTCGTTCTTTATCGGGGACGATCTGGACAATGTTTTCTATCCCGCCGATTCGCCCGGAGCGCGGAACATCATGCCGGAGGACCGGGTTGTCCTGCCGGACCGGAGCATTGCCGAGGCGTGGGGGAAAGAGGCGAAATGAGGCGGATGATTGCGATTGCAACGTTGTTGTTCTGCCTGACTCCGCTGCTGTTGTGCGCGGAATCGGCCGTGCTTGACGGGGTGGAGTTCTGCTGGCGGGTCCCGGCGAATGGTGGCGCGGACGGACGGATCATGGTGCTGTTCGGCGGCAGGAACTGGCCGGCGCGCAAAACGCTTGAGACGTTCCGGTTCGATGAGCTGGCGGACCGCCACGGGCTGTTTCTGCTGGCGGCGTCGTTCCGGGACCGGAAGTACTGGGAGCCACAGGCGTGGTCCGGCCCGCTTCTGCTGCGCGCGGTCACCCTGATCGAACGGCGGTATGGGCTGAGCTCCCGAAAGCTGCTGCTTTACGGCTATTCGGCGGGCGGGCAGTGTTCCAACCTTTTTTATGCGTGGATGCCGGAACGGGTGGCGGCGTGGGGGGCGCACGGCTGCGGCGTCTATTTCCGGGGGGAGATCGCTCATCCCGTCCCCGCGTTCCTGAGCTGCGGCGTGCGGGACGCGGAGCGGTTCGCCATCAGCCGGGAGTTCGTCTACCGGTATCGCGAGGCGGGCGGCGCGCTGCTCTGGAAATACAGTTTGGAGAGCGGGCACGAGCTGACTCCGGAGGCGCTGACGCTGGCGCGCGCGTGGTTCGACGCGTTTCTCTCCGGCGAACGCTGCCGGAGTTTCGGGGAGGACGACACGGGGCGGATCGTCCCGGCTTCGCGGCTGGACTCGATCGACCCGGAGTTCCGCAATCCGCTGTATGACGGCGCGGTAACGGAGTTATGGAAACGATGATGGAGTTCACTTTCGACGGGATTGTCCGGCAGGGGTTCGGTTTCTACAATCCGAACCATGCGGCGGCGTTGATCTGCGCATTGCTGCCGTTCTGCTGGGCGGGGCTGCTGCGCTGGAAACACCCTGCCGCGCGGGCGGGATTTGCGGCGGCGACGCTGACTCTGACCATCGCATTGGCGTTGACTTTTTCCCGGAGCGGACTGCTGATTTTCTTTGTGGAACTGCTGTTGTTCGGTCTGCTGACGGGGCGGCGGAGCTGGAAGGTCGTGCCGTGGATTGCGACGGGGGGAGTGCTGCTGTTTCTGGCGGCGGGGGTGTGGGGGCGTTTTGTGCTCGATCGCGCCGTCACGAACCGTTTCGACATCTGGCTGGCGGGGGCTTCGCTGTTTGCGGCCAATCCGTGGCTTGGGGTCGGACACGGGAATTCCGGAACACTGGCGACCGCGTTTCTGCTGCGGGACGGAATCGTCTGCCGGACGCTGGTGAACAGCCATCTGACACTGTTTGCGGAATACGGGATCTTCCCCGGGCTGCTCTGGGCGGGGGGAATTGTGTATGCGCTGATCGCGGGATGGCGGCGTCAACGACGGGCGGCGTGGGTGTCGTTTGCGGGGATGTGCACGGCGGCGGGATTTGCGACGGTTTTCGACTGGGGGGTGCTGTTCGACTTCCGGGAATGGGGCGGACTGCCTTTGACGAATTTCCTGCTTTCGTGGTTGTTGTTTCTGTTGTTTCTCGGGAACGGGGTGTGGCTCTGCGCAGGCGGATTCCGGTGGAGAAACCTTGCTGTGGCGGCGGGGATTGCGGGGGTGTGCGGGCTGGGGCTGCTCTGTTTTCCGGCGGGGGGTGCGCCGCGGGTGCGCGGCGGGGTGCTGTTTCCGCCGAGTGCGGGGGAGGGGAGGACGCTGGTGCTGCTCCCGGCGGGGATGGCGCTGAAAGACGCGGCGGCGTTTCTCGCGCGGCAAGGTTGCGAAGACTGGCGGATTCCGCTTTTGTCCCGTCTGCCGGAACAGCCTGCAGGTGGCGAGGTTATATTGTTCGGGTCGGCGGCCGAATATGCGGCGCAGTACGCGAACGGGAGGCTGCTGTTCGTCTCTCCGCCGGGATACTTCACGCTGCCGGAGCGGACGGAAAAGCTGTTTCTCCCGCGTTTCCGGCGTGAATTTTCCCTCGAAGCGCAGGCGGAAGAGCGGAAAATTCCAATCGTCCGGTATTGAGAACTGCCGGAATTTCATCAGACTTTTTGTTTTTTGTATTAAGTGTTTACTATAAAATTATCTTATTTAATAATCATTATCAATATAAAATAAAATATTTTAAATAAATTAATTGATTAATGTATTGCTCTTTTGCTGAAAATGATTCATAATATATGTGTCGTGATTCATCCCGTTCGCGGGGAAAACCTCAAACAGGAAAGAGGAGAAACGAAATGGCAACGTTGCACGGGGTCAGACGGGGTTGGCTGTTGCTGCTGCTGACGGTGGTGATCGGTTCGGCATGGGCAGCGGGGGCGGAGACGCTTTCGTTCACGGTTCGCGGGATGTCGGCGGGAAAGGCGTCGCTGACGGAGAACGGGTATCGGTTTGTGCGGCTGCTGGGGACGGCGAACTTCTCGCCGGAGCTGCGACTTCCGGTGCAGCTGATTTACAACTCGGCGTCGGAGGAAGAGGGGATGTTCGGCTTCGGCTGGAGCGTTCCGCAGCTGGAGAGTTCGGCGATTCCGCAGCGCGACGGCGTGCTCTGGACGACGCCGTGGGGGGAAAAGATCCGCTTTTATGCGAGTCAGAAGGCGGACCGGGACACGTTGGACCTCTACCGGGAGGCGATGAAGGGGCGCGACTTCTTTTCCCCGTATGCGGACTGGGAGGCGGACACTACGGCGCGCCGTGATTTTTCGCAGTCGGGCGACTGGGTTTTCACAGGGGAGAAGGATTTCCGGGGGTGGCGTTTCACCTACCGGGACTCGCGCCTGGCGAAAGTCGAGTCTCCGCGCGGGGATGTGTTCGTCTGCACATATGCGGGCGACCGCCTGCAGAAAGTGACGCAGAACGGAACGCCGTTCATCGAGCTTTCGTGGCGGGATCGCCGGCCGGAGGCGCTGACGATCAACGGTGTCAGGACCGTTCCGGAGTGGAAAGACGGGGGGATCACGATTCTGCCGAAGACGGACAAAGGCAGTGTAACGCAAATCACGCGGCCGCGGTTGGCGGCGCTCCGCACGGGCGCGCTCAATCCGGTTGAGTTCGGCTACGACGAGTGCGGTTATTTGAATCTGGTCCGGCAGGGTGAATTTGCCGATCAGATGAAAATTCAGCATGAAACGCTTGAAGAGCGCCGCGCGAACCTGAAAGCGGCGGCGGATTCCAAAGCGAAACACACCGGCAAAGTCGCGGGGCGGCTGCTGGAGGATGCGTTCCTGAAATACAGCTATGGCGGGTCGAAACCGGGCAGCGTGAAACTCACGAACCGCGCGGGGGAAGAGGCGAGCTACGATTACAGCGCCTCGACCGGCATTTTCAAGATCCGGGAATTTTCCGGGAAGAGCTATACGATCTACTATTTCATGCGATACGACGTCGCCTACCTCGGCAAAGTCCGGCAGATTGTGGACGGGCGCGGCCGCACGGTGGTCTCCTACCGTTACGACAAGTTGAGCGGCCGGGAGCTGCGCGTGCGCGACATGGCGGGGAACGACCTGAACTACGCCTACGACAAGGCGGGGAATCTGGAGCTGGTCACGCGCCGCGGTGCGGAACAGAGCGATCCGGAGCCGGTGGCGCGCTTCGCGTATGACGCGAAGGGGAATCTCGCCGCGGCGATGCGGCTTGATGCGAAGGGCGCGCCGGTGTTGACGACGCGCATCAGCTACGACCGGAACGGCCGTCCGGCGAAGATTTCGGACGGGCGCACGGAAAATGCGGTCAGTTACACGGCGTCCGGTTACGTGGAGTCGGTCCGGAACGTGTTCGGGCAGCAGACCCGGAACGATTACGACCGTTACAACCGGCTGGTGCGGACGATATTGCCGAACGGGGTCGAGACGCGGATCGAATACACGCCCGAGGGGTTGCTGGCGAAAGTCGAGCGCCGCGACGGGAAGACGCTGCTCACGTCGGTCGCGGTGGAGTACGACGGCGACGGCCGCCCGGTGAGTTACACGGATCAGCAGAACCGCGTCAAACGCTTTGAATACGATGCGTTCGGGCGGCTGGTGCGGGAGCTTCTGCCGGATGAGACGGCGGTGGGATACGCCTACGACCGGCTCGGCAATCTGGCGCGGGTGACGGACCAGAACGGGCACGAGCTGAAGTTCGACTGGAGCCGCTTCGGGCTGGCGGAGAAGCGGAGTCCCGAGGGACAGCTGACAGATTACGTCTACGACAAGAACGGCCTGCTTGCGCGCCTCGACTCGAAGCAGGAGAAACGGCTTGACCGTTCGATCCGCTACGAATACGACGAGTTCGACCGGGTCGCGAAGATCGACTACGGCAGAGGGGAGATCGAGACCTTCCGCTACGACAGCTGGGGGAAACTCGTGGAAAAGACGCAGAACGGGAGGAAAGCGGAGTTCCGGTACGACTATTTCGGGCGGCTCGCGGAGAAGCACGAGGAGGGGCTTTCGACCTTCTACCGTTACGACGCCTGGGGGAACCGGACGGCGCGCGTGACCCGCACCTCCACCGGGCTTGAGCTCGCGGAAGAGCGCTCCTACGACCGTTACGGCCGCCTGACGGAGATCCGTTCGGACGGGAAGTCGGTCAAGTACGAGTACGACCGCGAGAACCGCCTCGCCCGGCAGATCATCGACAACATTCCGGTCGACTTCGAGTACACGAAATACAACCAGCTCGCCGCGAAATACTTCGGCGGAAAGCTCCAGCCGGTTTCGACGCTGCGTTACTTCTACGCGCCGGACGGCACGATCGTGGGGCGGGAGGTCGGCGGCGAGCTGCAGCGCTACACCTACGACAAGCGCGGCCAGCTTCTGGCGGTGCTCGACGCGCAGAACCGCCCGGTCGAACAGTACACCTACGACAAGGCGGGGAACATTCTGGAGAAATTCGTGGACGGCGTTCGCTCGACATTCACCTACGACAAGGCGAATCAGCTCGTTTCGAGTGCGGATTCCAAAGGAAATTCAAAAAAATATGTGTATGACGCCGCCGGACGACTTGTAAAAGAGGGAGACCGGGTGTATCAGTACGGGTGGTTGGATAAAGTCACGCAGATCACGGAGGGCGACAAGGTGATCCGGAGTTTCCG
>NZ_CALXSK010000066.1 GCF_944391105.1 uncultured Victivallis sp. | reverse complement strand
CGGAACAGGCATATTTACCAGGATTCGCACAACTATAATCCAACTCAACGAAAAGGAAAAACCGGAAATGGGTAATTAAAAAAAACAATCAACGCAAGCTCAAACAGGAGGACAAAAATGACAATTTCAAAGATGTATGGGACGGCAGTGATTTTCTTTAATTGGATTGTTTTGCGTGTTGTTCGCCGGAGTCGCGAGTGCTATGGTTCCAGTTGCGCAGTTCGGGGCAAAGGGGGATGGTGTCACTGATGATTCAGCTGCCATCCAGGCGGCGTTCGACTCGGGAGAAGATATTTATTTTGATCGGAAAACCTATATACTGGCTCGACCTCTTACTCTAAAAGGGGCGAAAAATGTGAGGATTGATTTCGGCAATGCTCTGCTGGTGAAGCGAAACCGTGAGGAATTTACAATCAAGATTGTCGACTGTTCTGGAATCAAGCTTTCCGGTGGGCGATTCATCATCTCTTCTGAGGTTTCCAATCAACCGGAACGACCTGAATCATATGCGAAGTCAAGGGATGCGCACACTTTCTTGATTACGCGTTGCGAAGACCTCTCGATCCGTGAAGCGAGAATCAATGGCTCCGGGCAGATGGGGATTTGTGTGATGCACAGCACCGGACTGACCTTCGCGGACAATGTGATTGAAAATTGCTTCCGCGACGGTATTTACAGCCACTACTGTGCTGACGTCCGTTATCTTAATAACCGCCTTTCCGACATCAAGGATGATGCTCTTTCATTTCATGACTACGGTCTTCCAGAACAGCGCGAATTACTGGTGAAAAGCGGATTCCCACAATCTGGAGTCTGGATTGCTCGTGGGAATGTCATCCACAACGCCTATCAGGGGATCTCCTCCATCGGCTGTAACAGGGTTTCGATCACTGAAAATATGATCGAGAATACCGTGAATGCGGGAATTTGTGTATTTAATTCAGACCGGGTCTTTCGTGGCAGTCGTGCTCAAGTTGCAAACGTGGTGATTGCGAACAACCAGATTTTCAATGCCGGTAAAGATACTAAAATCATCAACAGTGAATATCCAAATGGCTTGGATACCTGTACTGCCCGCGCCGCAATTTGTGCACAAGCGCAGGGGGATAACCATTTGATGCCGACTGCCACCCGGCGACTTTCCAATGTGATGATCGTGAACAATATCATTCGAGAATGCGGCACGGAGGGGATTCAGGGACATTTCGTAGATACATTGACCATCAGCGGCAATCTGGTCGAGAACTGCAATTCGAGTGGAAAAGAATCCACTCAGAACATCATTGAGGCAATCTATTGTACCAATGTACAACTCAATCATAATACAGTAACCGATACCCGTTCTCCGGTTCTTCATGGTCGCGGCTGGGCGTTGCGTGAATCAACCGGCAAGGTTGAGGACAACCTCATCCGGGGAACCAATATTGAAGCAGGGAATGGTTCTTTGAAAGCACCCGAGGACTGGAAGAACAGTCGATAAAAAATCACGTGTTGTGAGATTCCGGTACAGAATATTTCAGGTTGTCCAGTGATTAAGCTGCAGTCCTGTATTGTATCGCCAATCTCGGTCTCGAACGACCGGCGGCGGCGCCTCGCGCGCGGAAGCGGAAGCGTCGTCCCACACGATGTGGAAAGTCGGTACCGAAGTCGGACACAGCGCGGCGGTCGGCAACGGCGGCACCAAGTTCTTCAAGGATGAAGCGGAACTGCGTGGAATGGCGGAAAATCTCGCACGGCTCGGCGTGAGCGGATTCTACTTCTTCGGCTTCGATCTGAAACCCGGAAACCTCTGGACAAATCACAATTACCATGATTTCCCCGAAGGTCTTGCCTGGGCCGCGCGGATCGACCGCGAATACGCCGCTTCCGGGAAGAGTCCGATTGCACCGACCCCGCGTAATTACGTGTTCCCCGGCGGCTACACCTAGTGGTGGTGGACGACGCGCCACAAGGCATTCCACGGATACGAACAGAATCTGATTCCGCAGTCGGCGCGCCTCGCCGGGGCGCCGCTGGAATGGTACAGCTCGACCAACACGCTGCCCGACGATTTCGATGCGGTTATCATCAACTGCCCGCGCCCGCCTTTTTCGCGCTATTTCGCCGGAGAGATCGAGAAGGCGATCGCCAGCGGGAAGCCGGTCAGTTATGTTGGAGGGCGTTCCGATCTCGGCGCGATTCCCGAACTCGACAAGTTCTTCACACCGGAGACGATTCGTTTCAAAGACGGTTCAGCCGCCCAGGTGCTGAAAGTCATTCCCGGCAGCCGGGTGCTCGCCGCAGAAGACGGAAAACCATGGGCCGTCCGCGCGGGAAATCTTACGATCGTAAGCCGCACACCGGAGAAGCCTCCGGTCAGCAACGCGGATGAGTTTCTCCGCTATCTCTCCGAAGTTTCCGAAGCGAAATAGAATTACTCCCCCCTGCCCTTAACGCAGACAGCTTGAACGGGTAATCCCGGCTCCGCCGAAGATTTCCCGTTTTTTTTGCATTGCGGATTGACATCAGGAGAAACAAGGTTTATATTTAGTAAACTTTATACAAAACAAACATACAAAAACGTCTGCGGCAACCGGTTCAACGGCTTCGGAACAAACTATCGGGAAAGGCGTGACAGATTGATTATGAATGGAGAACAACTCAGAAACATCCGCATGTTTTTTCTGGATATGGACGGTACGATCTATCATGGCGGGACGCTGTTCCCGACGACGCTGCCGTTTCTGGAATTCCTGCGGAAACGCGGGATTGGATACGCCTTTCTTTCCAACAACTCATCGAACAGCACGGAGGAGTACGTCGCAAAACTGCACCGGATGGGAATCGAAACGACAGCGGAAAACTTTTACACCTCCACCTGTTACACCATCGACTATTTAAGACGCAACCATCCGGAAATCAAGCGGATCCACCTCTTCGGAATGCCCTGCATCCGGCCGGAATTCACAGCCGCCGGATTTGAATTCGACGACAAAACGCCGCAGGCGGTCGTCGTCGCATTCCATCGGGCATTTGACTATGACGACCTCTGCCGGACGGCATATCTGCTGCGGAAAGGGATCCCGGGATTCGCAACCCATCCGGACGTCTACTGTCCGACCGATCAGCCGACCTGGCTGCCGGACTGCGGGGCGATCACCCGCTGTCTGGAGGTGTCGACCAACACGAAACTCAAGGTGCTCGGCAAACCCGATCCCGGCATGCTGCGGGAGGCGGCCGGACGCTATGGAATCCCGGTTGAACAATGCCTCATGGCCGGTGACCGGCTCTCGACCGACATCGCACTGGGCAAAAATGCGGGGGCGGTCACATGCCACATTCTGCAGCCCGGCGCGGATCTTGTTGTGCCGGAAAATATCCATCCCGATTTTCAGGTGAACAATCTCGGTGAACTTCAAAGGATTTGGGAATATGTATGATGCAGTCATTGTAGGCGCCGGAGTATCCGGCGCATCGACCGCGTGGCAGCTGTCGCATTACGATTTGAAGGTTGCGCTGGTCGAACGGTGGGCCGATGTCGGATTCGGCGTGTCGAAGGCGAACTCGGGAATTATCCACGGGGGATTCCACCATTCGGCGAAAAAGACGCTGAAGGCACGGCTTGAAATCCTCGGGAATCTGATGTTCGACAAACTCCAGTACGAGCTCGATTTCCCGTTTCACCGCAACGGGATCCTCGTGGTGGCGTTCTCGGACGAGCAGATGGTGACCGTGCGGAAACTTTATCAGCAGGGCGTGGAGAACGGAGTCCGCAACCTCGAGATGTGCGGCCGCGACCGGCTGCTCGAACTGGAACCGAAACTGAATCCGGAAGTAGTCGGCGGCTTCTATGCGCCGAACGGCGGAACGATCGAGCCGTACCGCTATGTGTTCAGCCTCGTGGAATCGGCGCGCCGGAACGGCTGCGACCTCTTCTGCAACTTCGAAGTCGTCTCCGGAGAACGGAAGAACAACCTCTGGACGCTGACCGCCGCGGACGGCCGGACGCTCAAGGCGCGTTACGTCGTGAATGCCGCCGGGCTCTTTGCAGACAGAGTCTCGGCCGTCTGCGGTGCGGAAGAGTTCAAGATTCATGCGAGAAAAGGCGAGGAGTACCTGCTCGATCGAAACTCTCCGGCGCGGCCGGGTAAGGTGGTCTTTCCGGTTCCGAGCCGGGAATCGAAAGGAATTCTCGTCATTCCGACCGCCGAGGGGACGACCATGATCGGTCCGACCGCAGATCCGGCGGAAGACAAACTCGACACGACCACGAGCGCAGACAACATGCAGCGCATCGTCACGCTTGTAAGCCGCATGGTCAACGGAGTTTCGACCCGGGACGTGATCACCTCGTTCGCAGGATTGCGGCCCGTCCTCGACAGCGAGGACTTCTACATCGACCTGTCGGAGAAAGTCACTCATTTCGTGCAGGTTGCCGGAATCCAGTCGCCGGGGCTCACGGCCTCGCCCGCAATCGGGGAGTATGTGAAAGACCTGCTGAAGAAAGACGGTCTTGAACTCGTCGAAAAAGAGAAGATTCAATACCGCAACCCGATCCATCATGAGCTGCGCAACGAAACACCGGAAACGCTCGACCGTCTCCACGACGACGACCCGGCCTGGACTCACGTGGTCTGCCGCTGCGAGAAGATTTCGGAAGCGGAGATCATCGAGGCCGTGCGCAAGGGACACACGACGCTGGACGGCGTAAAGTTCTACACCAGGGCGGGAATGGGCCGCTGCCAGGGCGGATTCTGCTCGGCGAAAATCATGAAGATCATCAGCCGCGAGAGCGGCATTCCGATGGAGGAGCTGACCAAAAAAGGCGGCAACAGCCGGCTGCTCGGCGGAAAACTCGGAACAATCAAAGTCAACACGACCCCGGAGGCAGCGGAATGATTCACGACTTCTCTTACGATATCGCCGTCATCGGCGCAGGCGCGGCGGGTCTTGCCGCCGCCGCGGAAACGGCGAAGAGTCCATTTCGGACGGTCGTCATCGACCGCGAGGATCAGCTTGGCGGCATCCTCCGCCAATGCATTCACAACGGCTTCGGGCTGCGTTACTTCAAGGAGGAGCTGACCGGGCCGGAATACGCCGACCGGGTGGCGGCCCTGGCCGCAAATCCGAACGTCGAATTCAAAACCGGAACTGCGGTAACAGAGATCAAACCTCTGCCGGACAACGGTTTTGAGCTTCTCGCATTCTCCGCGGCGGAGGGGGTCTCCCGCATTCGGGCGCGCGCTTTGTTCCTCGGAATGGGCTGCCGGGAACGCAATCGCGGCAACCTCGCGATTCCCGGAAGCCGGCCCGCGGGAATCTTCACGGCGGGAGCGGCCCAGAAACTGCTGAACATCGAGGGGATGCTGCCGGGGAAGAGCGCGGTCATCGTCGGCTCCGGCGACATCGGGCTCATCATGGCGCGGCGTCTGCGCTGGAGCGGTGTTGAAGTCAAAGCCGTGATCGAAATCATGCCGCATCCGTCGGGGCTGACCAGAAACGTGGTTCAGTGCCTGAACGACTTCGGGATTCCGCTCTATCTCGAACACTCGGTCGTAAATATTGCGGGAAGAGAACGGGTTCAATACGTGGAAGCTGCACCGCTTGACAATGGAATTCCCCAGCTGGACCGCCAGTTCCGGATCGAGTGCGACACGGTGCTTTTTTCGGTCGGGCTGATCCCGGAGAACGAACTCTCCCGTCAGCTCGGGGTGGAATTGAATCCGGCGACCGGCGGAGCGATTGTCGACGCGAATCTTCAGACTTCCGTCCCGGGAGTATTCGCAGGGGGAAATGTGCTGCATGTGCATGATCTCGTCGACTTCGTTTCGGAAGAGGCGGGCGAAGCGGGCCGTTCGATCGTACGCTATCTGGATGGGACTCTCCGGAGCGACTCCAATTGCGCAGTTGTCGAGTCAAATCTCAAGTATGTGGTGCCGAATCGCTTCAACACCGGAGAGAAATGTATTTTCTCCTTCCGGCCTCTGATTGTGAGTGACGCAGCAACCCTGGAGGCGAAACTCAACAACCGCGTCATCTGGAAACGGAAATTCACCTATGTCAAACCGGCGGAAATGCTGAAAATCGAACTTCCGGCCGAACTGCTGAACGAGCCCGGAACTCTCGTTTTCCGGTTGCGTGAGGAGGCGTAACACAATGGAAAAGAAATTGATCTGCATCAGCTGCCCGATCGGCTGTCATCTGACCGCCGTCCGGGAGAACGATTCTGAACCGTGGGAAATCAGCGGAAACCGCTGCCCGCGCGGCGAACTTTATGCGAAAAGCGAATTGACCGATCCGCGCCGGGTCGTGACCGCCACGGTGAGGAGCAATTCGACCATCATGCCGCGCCTGCCGGTCCGAACCTCCGGACCGCTCCCGAAACGGCATATCGACGCCCTGCTGAACCAGCTCTATGCGATGGAGGTGGAAATTCCGGTCAAAAGAGGCGAAATTTTACTTGCAAACGTGGAAAACACCGGGATCGATGTTATATTTTCCAGTGATTGCAACAACTAAACGAAGGAGCAGCCGGTTATCATGTCCGTGAAGATCGTGGCTCATCGCGGGGAGTCGTTTGCCGCCCCGGAAAATACGCTGGAGTCGTTCACTCTTGCCTGGGCGCGCGGCGCCACCTGCATCGAGGGGGATTTCCATCTGTCGAAAGACGGGGAAATCATCTGCATGCATGACGACAATCTCAAGCGCACCTGCGGCGCGGATCTGGCGATCTCCTCCCTGACGTTGCGGGAGCTCAAGGAGTACGATGCCGGAATCTGGAAGGGGGAAGCGTGGCGCTTCACCCGGATTCCGATGTTGCGCGAAGTGCTCGAATCGATGCCCGCATACGGTGAAATTTACATCGAACTCAAGAGCGTCGGCCCGATCGTCGAAGCCCTGAAAACGCTGTTTCGCTCCGGTCCGTGGCGGCCGGAGCAGCTGACCTTCATCGCTTTCGACGAGGCGACGATCGCGGAAGTGAAAAAACAGTTTCCGAACCACAATGCCTACTGGCTCTGCGGCAGCACCATCGGGAATACGCCGGAGACAAGAAGGGCGGAACGTTCTCCGGAAGAACTGGTTGCAAAACTCAAAGAACTGGGTGTGGACGGCGTCGACATCTGCGAGTCGGAGTTTCTCTCCTCCGCCTATGCAGATGCCCTTCATGCGGAAAAATTCGGCTTTCACGTCTGGACGGTCGACGACCCCGCTGTGGCAAAACACCTTGTGGAGATCGGCGTCGACTCGATCACAACCAACCGCGCGAAATTCATCGCCACGGAACTGGGGGTGATCTGACGGACTTATGCGGTTGCTGCACACTTCAGACTGGCATCTCGGGCATCTCTTTCACGGCCGGCGTCGCGACGCGGAATTCCGCGAATTTCTCAACTGGCTGCGAAACGTTCTTCACGGGAAAAAGGTGGATGTTCTTCTGGTCGCGGGGGATATCTTTGACACCAATACGCCTGGAAACAGTTGTGCGGCAATGTACTACGACTTTCTTTCCGCTGTGATCCGCGACGGAAGCTGCCGCCGGATCATTCTGATCGGCGGGAACCATGATTCGCCGTCGTTTCTGAATGCGCCGGCCGGCCTGCTCGACCGGGCATTTCACATCAAAGTCTTCGGGTGCGCGGCAGAGGACCCTGCCGACGAGGTTGTGGTGGTTCCTGGCGATGACGGCGAACCCGCCATGATTGTCGGAGCGGTTCCCTATCTGCGCGACGCGGACCTCCATTTCTCGACCTGGGGAGAGACGCCGGAAGAACGCGACGCCGCCCAGCGGCGCGGATTTCGGGAACATTATCGCCGGGTCGCGGAAAAGGCCGAGTCGATACGGGCCGGACGGCCGATTCCTTTTGTGCTGACCGGACACTTCGCCGCGGCCGGCGCACCGGTTTATGAAAACGACGGGGTGCGCGAATTCGTCGGCGGACTCAAACTCGCGACCGATGAGGATCTTCCTCCTTCGGCCGATTACATTGCGCTCGGACACATCCACCAGGCTCAAGCGATTGGCGGAAAAGAACATATCCGATATTCAGGCTCCCCGTTGCGCATGAGTTTTTCCGACATGAGGGAGCGGGAGGTCGAGCTTGTGGAGTTTTCAGGGCGAACTGCGCAAATCACCCCGCTTCCCGTGCCGCAGACGCGCCGCATCGTCACATTCGAAGGAAAATGGGAAGAGATCGCTCCGCGACTGACCGTTCTCCGGGATGAGGCGGATGAGGTTTGCTGCCGCGTGCTCGTCACGGATCTGACTCCGCATCGGCTCTCCGCCGCGCTCGAAGAGATGTTTGAAAAAAGGAAGCACAACTACCCGATGATCGCACGGTCGCTCGCCCCTCGTCCGGAAACCGAACATAAAAGCCGAACTGTGAAGGAATTGCGTTCTCTCACGGAGGAGCAGGTATTCGAGCTTCTGCTCGACCGGAAGGGAATCCGCGGGGAGGAGGAGCGAAACACCCTGCTTGAGTCATTCCGCCTGCTCCTTGCGGAAATGCGCGAAAAGGAGAGACAGATATGAGGGTGGAAAAGATCCGTTTCAAAAATCTCGCCTCTCTGGAAGGAGAATGGGAGATCGATCTGATCGATCCCGTCTTTGAGCGCAGCGGCATTTTCGCGATCACCGGAGCGACGGGAGCGGGGAAAACCACAATATTCGATGCGATCCGCCTCGCGTTGTTCCGCCGCACGAACCGTCTCGACGGCTTTGCCGGCACGAATGAAATCATGACACACGGCACGGGAGAGTGTTTTTCAAAACTCCAGTTCACTCTTCACGGGCGGCGTTACGTCGCGTTCTGGAGTCAGAGCCGCGCCCGCGGGAAACCGGACGGGAATCTTCAACCGGACCGTCACACACTGGAACAGATGCTGCCGGACGGCACGCTTCAGATGATTTCCGAACAGCGCAAACAGACCGCCAGAACGATCGTTGAACTCCTGAAGATGGATTTCGATCATTTTTCCCGTGCGATGCTGCTGCCGCAGGGGGAGTTTGCAATTTTTCTGAAGACCCCGGCAGCGGAACGCTCCGAGATTCTTGAACAGATCACCGGCAGCACGATCTACAAACAGATTTCTGCGGAAGCCTTCCTGAAATATCGGACGGTCCAGGAGAAATTCGATCTCGCATCGGCCGGGCTGGAATCGATCGAACTCCTGAAACCGGAAGAGATCACCTCTCTGGAACAACAAAGGGCACTCCAGAGTGCGGAAGCGGTTCGCTGCTCGTCGCTCGCCGCTGCGCTGGAACACGTGAGCGAACTGGAGAATCGGCTGGCCGCAACCCGCGCCGAACTGCAAACCATCAATCAGCAGGAGATGGAGGCGGAGCCGGAAATTGAAGCGGCCGGGGCTGTTCTGGCTGAAGCCGCCAGCCGGACCGCCGCCGCCCGGCAGGAACGCGAAAACCTGCGTCCCGCCATCACCACCGCACGCACGCTCGACAACGAACTCCGACGAATCGAAAACGAACTGGAGAAAAACGCAGAACAAATTCAGCAGGAATCAGATGCGTTATCATCTGCGCAGAAGGAGCTGAAAAAGCTCAATGCCGAACGAAAAGAAGCCGAAGAGCTCGAACAGGCAATCCGGAAAGAGCTGGATGACCACCCGGAAGATGCCGCATTGCCCGAACACTTCACCGCCTGGAACCTGAAACTCGACGATTTTGCGACTCTCCGGAAACAGGCCGCCGCAGCGAGCCGTACCGCAGAGGAGCGTCGGGCAATCCTCGCGCAACGGCAGCGGGAGTGCGAAAGCCCGAAAGCGGAGCAAGAGCGTCTGCGCCTGGAATCGGAAGCGTTGCAGAAAAAACAGCAGCAGCTTGACCGGGAATCGGTTGAAATATCAGGGAGTTTCGCGGGAGCGCGGGATGAGTTCCGACTCAGCCTCACTCTGCAGACGGAGCGGCTCCGGGAACTCATCGAAGCGGCCGGGAAACTTTCGACCGCCGGAAGCCGTCTTGTTCGACTCGAATCCGATCGAAATCAGTCGCAGGAACGCATCAAACAGGAACGCCTTGAACTTGAACAGCTGGAAGCGGAACTTCACGAACTTGAACCGCTGTTTCGAAATCCCGATTTCGCCGCGGAACGCATCCACCTGAACGACGGCGAACCCTGCCCGCTGTGCGGCTCCCTGCATCACCCCTACGCGGACAAGGACAAACCGGAGGAGATCCTGCGGAAACAAAATCGCTATCGTACTGTTTCTGAGCAAGTAAAATCGATCCAACTGCGTCTGGCCGCCGACAAGGCGGAATTTCTGCGACTCGAAAAACAGCTTTCAGAAGAATCCGCCGCACTGAAGGAGGAGCACGCACGGCTGGATGAGAAACTTCCTCCGGAGTGGAATCTTGTCTCCCGAGCGGACAACCTTCTGAAGAGCTTGCGGGAGAAACAGATCGATCATCTGAAGCGGCTTGAACGCTGGGAGCGGATCGATCAGGAATTCCGGCAGCTTCTCACCGCGCGGGAACGTCTGGAAGCCGCCATCCGCCAGGCGAAACAGCATGAACAGGATTCCATCCACAACGTCGACCTGGCCGCTCTCTCGCTTGAGGAAAGCCGGAAGCGCGAAAAGGAATTCCGCTCCCGGGTGGCAACGGTGGAGAAGGAGCTTGTCACGCTGTTCGCCCCTTTCCGCTGCCCGTTGTCGGAAGCGCAGAACATTCTGGCCGGGAGGCTCAAGCGTTATCAGGAACGTTCCAGTGCAATCAAACGCGCGGAGGAAAACCAGTCGCGGCTCGCTCATGAAATCGAATTGCGCACGGGCTTTCTCCAAAAACAGCAGACGCGTCTTGAAAGCCTGCATCATATTCAGGCAGAACTGGTTGAATTGTTATCCAGGCAGAGAGCGGAACGCGGACAGCTTCTCGGCGGCCGCCCCGCCGACGAAGTTGAAAAGTCGCTTGAACAGGCACTCGGCACTGCCGTCACCCAGGAAAAGAACGCCGGCGAGCAACTTCAAAACCTGATCCAGAGCCAGGCGGTACGGACCGCCCGGCGTGAAAGCGAGACACGCCATCTCGCCGAACTGGAATCCGAACTCGCCCGTTATGAAGTGGAAGATCATCGCTCCCACGAAGAACGCGCTGCCGAAGCGGAAAAACTCCGCGAACAGGCCCGGCGGCTCAATGAAGAGTGCGGCGCGATCGCCGAAAAACTCAAACACGATGCCGCTGAACGCGGACGACGCAGAATCGCCGAAGAAAAACTTGAAAAAATGCGCGGAGAAGTGTCCCGCTGGAAGTTGCTGAACGAACTGATCGGCAAGCAGGACGGCGGAAAATTTCAGCAGTTCGCTCAATCTCTGATTTTCGAGCAGCTCATCGCCGAAGCCAACCGGGCGCTCTGCCGCTTTACGGACCGTTATGAGCTGATCAGCATCGAGGATTCCCCGCTCGACTTCAATGTGATCGATCACTATCAATGCGATGAGATCCGCTCCGTTCGAAACCTTTCCGGGGGAGAAAGTTTCCTCGTCAGTACCGCGCTGGCGCTCGCACTCCCGCGCATGTCCGGGGAACAACTTGAAATCGACACGCTCTTTCTCGACGAAGGATTCGGAACACTCGACGAAGAGACCCTCGCCCACGTGCTCTCCCAGATCCAGTCGCTTCAAAGCGAAGGGAAACTTGTCGGAATTATCACCCATGTACCGAATATTGAAATATTTGTGCCGGTCCGTATCCGGCTTCTTCCCGCCGAAAAAAGCGGGCGCAGCCGCATTGTCGGACCCGGTGTGACCGCATGGTGACAATGCGGAAATGAAAAATTGTGAGGTTCATCATGAAAACCGTTCTTGAGCGTCTGCTCGATTATGTCCGATTCGACACCCAGTCGAATGAAAGCACGGGAACCCATCCATCCACCCCGAATCAGATGGTGCTCGCACGACATCTTGCGGAGGAAATGCGTGCCGTCGGCCTTCAGGATGTCCGGCTCACCGAACACGGTTACGCCTTTGGAACGCTCCCGGCGACTCCGGGAATGGAAGAAGCCCCCGCCCTCGGATTCATCGCCCATCTCGACACCTCGGACGCGGCTTCCGGTACGAATGTGCAACCACAGGTCATCCCGTACCGTGGCGGCGTCATTCCGCTCGGGACAAGCGGCAAATTCCTCGACCCGAAGCGGTTCCCGTCCCTCAACCATCAAATTGGAAACACATTGGTCACGACCGATGGGACCACGCTCCTCGGCGCCGACGACAAAGCGGGCATCGCGGAAATCATGACCGCGGCCGAACGAATCATCTCCGAAAAGATCCCGCATGGCCCCCTGCGTTTCGGTTTCACTCCCGACGAAGAGATCGGCGAAGGGACCCTCTTTTTCGATGTGGAAGCGTTCGGCGCACAATACGCCTACACGGTTGACGGCGGCGCGGCCGGAGAGATCGAATTCCAGAACTTCAATGCGGCGACCGCAACCATCGCTTTTCACGGGATTCCGGTCCACCCCGGCTCGGCCCGGGGGATCATGGTAAATGCTTTGCGGGTGGCGTTCGAATTCAATTCGATGCTGCCCCGGAACGAGGTTCCGGAAGAGACCGAACAGTTCCAGGGCTTCTATCACCTGATCCGCTGCAGCGGAACGGCCTCGGAAGCGGAAACGGTCTATCTGCTGCGCGACCACGATGCGGAATCATTCGAAGCGCGCAAAACCACGCTGCGCCGCATCGCCGCGGAATTGAACGCCCGATACGGCAATGGAACCGTCACGGTTGCAGTCAAAGACCAGTACCGTAATATGGAAGAGGTGATTCTGCAACATCCGTTCCTGCTCGATATCGCAAAAAAGGCGGTTCATGAGAGCGGACTTGAACCGGTCATCGTACCGATCCGCGGCGGAACCGACGGTGCGATGCTCTCGTTTCGCGGCCTCCCCTGCCCGAACCTCGGGACGGGCGGATACAACTTCCACGGAGAAAGTGAGTTCGCATCCGTCGAAGAGATGGAGAAAACCGTGGAAATCCTGCTCGGAATCACCGTGCGCTTCAGTCGGCTTGCTCCGGGGGAACCGGCGCAATCACTTCCCGTTCAGAAAACGGAAGAGATATCCCGGATATGACTCCGACTCCGGAGACGCGCTCCCGCCGCCTTTCACTCCCGCCCCGAACGTGATGCTGTCACCGATGCAGAGAATCCGTTTCGGGGTCTATTTCTCCGACCGGATCCGTTTTGCGACCGCGTCGGCAAACCGGAAATAGCCGTTCGCCGTCGGATGAACACCGTCCGCAGTGCCGGAATTGGCCGTATTGCGGAAAAGACTCGCGGCATCGCTGGTCGACGCGCCGAGGACCTTCGTGGTTGCCAGGAGCGGAACATTTTGATTTTTCGCAACTTCCGCCACAATTGCATTCACGTTGTTCACCTTCTTTTCCGCACTCTCCCGGCGGAAGAACCCTTCCTTGTGCCGCCGGGACATCATCTCCTCATTCACCCTCGGAATTTCGCAGAGTAGCACGTTCGCACCGAAGGCCTTCGCCGCAACGACCATCGCGGTGAGATTGTCGCGATATTCCGAAAGCGGTACCATGTTGTAACTGTTCAGGTTATCATTGGTTCCCACCATGAGGACCACCAGGTCGGGACGATGATTCTGAAGTTCCCCGGCAAAGATCTCGCGCAGCTGCCGCGAGTTCCACCCCGAGTGTCCGGCGTTGACGACCTCCACGGCAAAGCCCAGAAGAGAAGTGAAGAACAAGATGACTGCTGAGGTAATTTCAAAAGTTTTTAATTCGGCGGGATGAAAAAAGAGGCAGAAGGTTCATCTTAACTCTGGGACTATC
>NZ_CALXSK010000065.1 GCF_944391105.1 uncultured Victivallis sp. | reverse complement strand
TGCATTCGCCATTTTCCCTATATCCTTTTTTGACGTTTGCATAATATAGCACAAATCTATTGACGACACAACCTAGGTTTTGTCAAGCTACTTTTGCAACTTTTTCCTATCGGCAGCCGCGCCGCGCTGCGCCAGCTGGCTGAAGGCAGCAGCCGTTTCGGGATCATCGACACCATCATCACCACGCTCAGCAACCGGGAGACCGCACGCGGCTACCACGAAACCCTCCTGCTCCACGGAGTCCCGGCTGAGGAGGTCTGCGAAGTGCTCCTGTACACGCCCGGCCACGAAAAAAACCTTGCGCCGCTGGCCGGAGCCGACGGACTCCTCTGCAGTTACCTCATCACCCTGCCCGGCTGCCTGCCCGCACTGTCGAAACTCTGCAAGGCGGAAGCGATCAACGTCGACGCGCTCTGCTCGACCGAAACGCAATCCCTGTTTCAGTGGCTGCTGCCGGCCGCGACCGGAGAAAACGGCAGCCGGCAGCCGTTCCGGACCCTCCAGCTGCACACCAGGGATTTATTCGACATCGGCGTACGGTCGGCCGAATTCGCCCGGAAGCTGATCGACAATCCCGGGTCCGCTCCGTATACCGAATACCTCGACGTCGTCTCGGACAGCTACGAAAACGCAATCGACGCGGATATTTTCCGCTGACCCCGGAGCAGAGAAGCCGGTCAGCAGCACGTCTGCGCGCGCAAAGGCGGCAGAGCTTCCCGTTTGAAACATGCGGATTCGGAAGTATATTTCCCGCCTTGTCCGACGATGGAGAACTGCGGCGGCATACCGGGATTTTTTACGGAGCAACAGGTGAAAATGCGTCAGGAGTTCCTGACGGCATCTGCCGCACAGCGGTGAACATTGCGAAAACATGGTGCTTTGCACGAAGCTGCCCGACGGATACCGGCCGCACACGGAACGGGAGTTCACGATCCGAACCGGAAACAACCGGCAATCTCCCTGCCGTACAGGAAAATCAATTTTATCGTCCGCCATGCCCCTCCGGGGGACGGGGCATCGAATAAAAATGCAAAAAAAATCTTTTTGCTCTTGACTTTTCACATCGATTTGAATATAATATTAATAGCTTTCAAATCGATGTGAAAAGGTTATTGAGCCATGACAATCTACGATATCGCAAAAGAACTGGGCGTCTCGCCGACAACGGTGTCTCAGGCCTTGAACGGCAACACCCGCGTCGCCGCCAAAACCCGGGCGCGGGTCACCGAGTTCGCAATGCACAACGGTTTCCGGCGCAGCGAACAGGCCAGGAATTTCCGGCTGAAGCGCACCTTCAACATCGCAATCGTCGTGTATAATATCGACAATGATTTCTGGTGCGGCTTCGTGAAAGCGGTGGAGGACGCGCTCGGCGAAGAGTATAATGTACTGCTCTGCAATACGGAGGGAAATCCGGAAAAGGAGAAGAAAATCTTCTTCAACCTGATGCAGCGGAATGTGGACGGCGTCATCGTCCAGCCCGCTTCGGATGAAAAAAAACATTTCATGGACATGGTCCGGAACTCCATCCCCGTCGTTCTGCTGGAAGAGACGGAGGAGCCGGAACTCTCCTTCGTCAAAGGCAACGATCATCTGGCGGCATACCGTTCCACAAAGGTCTGCATCGAACAAGGCTACCGTAAAATCGCTTTTCTGTCGATCCCCCCCGACTGCGTCGGAGGCCGGGAATGGATTCGCGGTTTCAAACAGGCTGTCGCGGAAGAGGATTGCATCGGGGAAGTCCTTTATGTGAAGGAAACCACCTGCGAGGAAGTGAAAAAAGTATTTCTGCCGCGGGTCGGGGAGTTCCCCCTGGTGTTCTGCGACACCCATCTGATCTGCATGCTGCTGCGGGTGCTGTTTACTCACCATGTCCGGATTCCGGAAGATCTGTCCCTGATCGCCTGGAGCAACAAATATTTCCTCTCTTACATGACGCCGTCCATTTCGATCATCTCCATCCCCGTGGAGGAGATCGGCAGGCGGGCGGCCGGCATCATTCTCCGGAATCTGAACGGGGAACCGCATGTGGAGAAAACTTTTATCGATGAAACGCTGATTCTGCGGGAATCGTTTCAGCCGTCTGCCGGCTCTCCTCCGGCCGGCGTTTCCGGTCAATACAGCACCGGCTGATTTCATATAACAGCAATCCGTGCGGAAACTCGTTTTCCAGCCGCGGCAGGGGCGTTTTGTGTCCGACCCCGGAAAGGAAGTGTCCATGAGAGAAGCGGCCCGTTTCACGCTGTCCGAATTATTATTGACAATAGTAATTATGATGCTGCTCTTTTCTCTGGCAGCGGCGGCAGCCGGTTCGGCTCAGGGAAGTTCAAAGGCGGCCGGCTGTGCGGACAATTGCCGCCGCATGGGAATGGCGTTCCATACATATGCAAATGATTTTGAAGGGCTTCTGATCTTCATGAACTGGACGGAAAAAGACGGGGTCATCCCGTGGACAAGGGTTGTTTTCAAACGCCCGGACGATCCGCGAAGCCTCGGCTATGCGGAGTATGGAATCGGGAGCTGTCCCGATGATGAAAACAGGACAACCGATGGAATCTGGGTGGGGATGAACGGTCTTTACAACTATCGCCGCGATGCCGGTTACTGGGAAAAACAGCGGAAGACAAACAGGAACGGCCGGGATTTCCCGGGCGAACTGGTCTACCGCATGAATGACGACGACGGCTTTTGCTATATCCGGCTGTTCAGTTCCTTAAAACCCGGTCGAACCATTCTTTACGGGGACTCATACCATAAGGCGCACCGGGCCGGAGCCTGGTATTTCACCGGAGACGCGCTGCAGGAAAACGGCAATATCGGCTTTATCCGCCGGCACGCGGGGAAAGGAACCGTACTGATGTTCGACGGCCATGCCGAAATGCGGGGACGGAAGAGTTCTCAGTTGAAAATCTCCTTTGCGGAAGACGGAACGCCGCAGGACGACCGTGAAAAGCCATAAACGAAAGAAATCAGATGAATTTATTCCGGACAATACTGCTCTTCATCCTGCCGGCCTGCCGGGTGCTCTGCGCCGCGGATGCCCCGGCGCGGGTGATGCTGGACGATTTTTCCACGATCAGCTCCTACTACTGGGATGACGGCCCCGGCTCCAATCCGGACGCGGAGCGTTACTGGTGCCCGCTCGGCAGTGCGGAGGACTCTTCCCGCGACGACGGCTGGTGCGGACGCCTTGAATTCGATTTCCTGCAGGACAACGGCGAAGGCTACGCCTATAAGAACGAGATTTACAAAACGTTTCTGGATCAGAACGCCGTCGGACTCCGGTTGTGGGTGAATCCGCAGGGATTTTCCGGCCGCATCAGTCTGGATCTGGAACGGAGCGACAGGAAAAAGGTCCGCACCGTTCCGGCTGCCGTCTCCGGCAGCGGTTGGCGGGAGATCTTCATTCCGTTCGAACCGGCGCTGGAGGGGAAGGCTCCGTTCGTCATTCACAACCTGATCTTCACGGCCGACAAGGCAGGCAAAGGCGAAATGCTGATCGACGATCTCCAGGTGGAATATTCCACGCTGCCGGAAGAGTCTGCACCGCTCGGAGCGCTGCCGGTTTACCGGCAGCTCGGCTGGCGTCCCGGAGAGCCGGCCGTGCCGGAATACCGTTTCCGCAACCGTCTCGGGAAGCCTTTCCGCGGCATCGTGAAAATGCGCGTCGGCGAGCGCGAGATCAGCCGTGAAGTCGACCTGCCGCCTTACGGCGCAAAGGTGATTGCATTTGATTTCGGCGTATTCGACCGGAAGACCGCACTGCCGCTCGAGCTGACATGGGAAGGAAAACTGCTTCACCGGGGGTGGGTTACGGTCTTCGAGCCGAACCGCGGCCGCCTCAACCGACGCCCGATGTGGTTCTCCGTCGAGGACCAGGAGCTGAACAACGCTCCGGCCGAGAACGCGCTGCACGCTTCCTGGCTGCCGCTGCTCGGCGTCGACATGATCCGCGCCGGAGTGATGGGGAATGTCGAGATGACCAAAGGACGCTTCAAGGCGGAGGCGCTGCGTAAACTGTGGCAGCCGCATATCAGGGCCGGCGTGATGCTGCAGATCGATTACGCCGGATATTTCCCCCCCTGGGTGGCCGCCCGCCCCCAGACCTCGCCGATGGATTGCAACTGGGCGGAATTCGATCTGTTCATGGAGCATCTGGCGAAATTCTTCCATACCCTTCCCGGCGCGCGTTACTTCGAGTTCATCAACGAACCGAACTTGCACGACGTGACCACACCGGGCAGCAGGATGACCGATCACTACATGGCCGCCATCCGGCGGATGTATCCGATTTTCAAAAAACATGCGCCGGAAATTCAGGTGATGACCGGCGGCGTCTGCCCGGATGTCCCGTATTCGCAGCCCGGATTCATCGAACGGCTGATGGCGCAGCCGGAAACCTTCGACGCGGTCGCCTACCACGAACATTCGGAATATCCCCGTTATGCCGATACCTTCGGCACCATGCGGCGGCTCATGGGGGAGATCCGCAAGCCGGTGTTCAATACCGAAGCGGGCTTCCGGTCGCGTTACACGGAGCCGGATCAGTTTTACCGCCAGGCCGCCCAACTGGTCAAAAAGATCGCTTACAGCAAAGCCGCCGGGATGGAAGGATACAACTGGTTCATGGTTCAGGACTTCTGGGACAAGGGGCGGAATGCCGAACGGGACGACACCTTCGGTCTGGTTACGATCCACAATCAGCCGAAGCCCTCCTTTGCCGCTTACGCCGAACTGATCCGGCAACTGGCCAACCGCACGCCCGGAGAAGCGGCAGAGCTCGACCGGCGGCTTGACGGCTGCCGCTTCGAGGGGGAGACGGACGAAGTGTTCGTGCTCTGGCCCCGGCAGGAAAACGAGACCTTCGACTTCATGGTCCGCTCCGACGTTCCGGTTGAATACCGCGACATTTACGGCAACAGCGAAATGCTGCCGCCCCGGAACGGCATCGTCATGCTCAGGGCTTCGGAACTGCCGTTCTACCTGCGGACGCCGAAAAAGGCGCTGACGGCGATTGAACCGCTGCTCTCGTTCCGGTCTCCCGTATGCGGGATGCCCGGTGATAAGGTTCCCGCGGTTCTGCTGCTGAACAATCCGTACGGAGAGGAGCTCGCCTGGTCGTTGGCGGTGGGCGGAATTCGCCGATCCGGACGGATCGGACCGGGAGAACAGCGGGCTGTACCGGTGACGGTGGCGGTCCCCCCGTATGCGCAGTCGGGAATGCGCACCCTGACCCTGCCGCTCACGCTGCAGGGGAAGCAGGAAAAGCCGGTCTATCAGGGTGGAATTTCACTGAACTATTTCTGCTGCGGAAAAATCGCCGGAACCAGCCGGAAGGCGCAGCCGATCATTCTTGATTCCGCATCGTCGCTGCGGGAGCTGGTGTTCGATCCCCGGCTGCCCGCCTGGCAGGGGCCGGAGGACCTTTCCGCCGAAATTGCGGTATGGTATTCCGAAGCGGGGCTTTCCTTCGATTTCAAGGTCACGGATCAGGAGCATTGCGGAAATGAGAACGGCATTTACCTCTGGCGGAACGACTGCGTCCAGATCGGCATTGCCCCGATGGAGGGAGAGATGAGGGAATATGCATTTTCCCTCACCTCCGCCGGGCCGGAAGGCTACTGCCATATTCCTCCGCCGGGCATGGAAGCGGGGCCTTTTCAGGGCGGCTTTTCCATCGTGCGCGAGGGTAATCTGACCCGGTACCGAATCACCATTCCCGGTAATCAACTGGGTTTTCCGCTCCGGCCCGGAACGGCTTTCCGGATGGCGCTGCTGGTTTGCGACAACGATTCCGGCGTGCGTCTCCGCACCATGAATTACTTTGCCGGAATCGACGGCGAAAAGAATACCCGGCTGTACGGAGTCATGCAACTGAGTTCGGAACAATGATTTTTCCATAACGCGGCCGGCGCCGCCTGCCATCGGCGGCGCCGATCCACCCAACATGAAAGGAATAGGAATGAAACAGAGCAGCAAACGGCCGTCCGGAAGCGGGAGAAACAGCTTCGGATTTACACTCATCGAACTTCTGGTCGTGATCGCGATCATCGCGATTCTCGCAGCCATGCTCCTGCCGGCGCTGAACAAGGCGCGGGCGCGGGCGCACAAGATATCCTGCGCGACCAATTTGAAAACCATGGGCACCGGCATTGCGCTTTATGCCGACAGCTACGACAGTTATGTGCCTTACGGCCACTGGTCAAGCTCCTGGGATCACCACTCCCGCATCTGGACGCAACTGCTCTACGGAGTGATCGGCAACGCCAAGGTCTTCCAGTGTCCGGCCGATTCAAGTCGATTGCCGCTGGAACACGAAGTTTTCTATTTTTATGATCAGAACGATCAGGAAATTTCCCGTTATAACTCCTATGGCGTGAATGGTAATATCGCCGGTTCGTTTTCCCAGCCGAACGATGCAAGCGACAACTGGCTGACCTGGCCTGCCGTAAAAATCGTCAGCCTGAAAGCTCCCTCACGTCAGGTATATGCCACAGACTATGCCGGTACCGGAACTACGGCAAAATTCATTTATGCCGCTCCAGAAATCCCGTTGGATTACGCCTTTGAAAGTTTGGTGAAATCCCACGGGGACAGCATCAATCTTCTTTGTACAGATGGTCATGTTTCTTCTGCCCGGCCGCGTTTGACGGATGAGAGCTGGAGCAATGAATTCCGTTGGTGGCGTGATACAACGCGCCTCGCCGGCGGAGCATACGAATAGTCGGGGCGGCAGACACATCCTGATGAAACTCGTCACACTTTTCAACGTTAATTTACCTGAAGACATTCTCATGAATTTAAAATTTCTCAAACTCAAGGGGTTGCTGTTCTGTTGCCTGACGGCGGCCACCGCAACCGCGCAGCCGCCGGCCCGGGTGATGCTGGACGATTTTACGCGCATTACCACGTGGTGTAATATGGGAGGTACCGAAAATCCAGGGGAAAACATCTACTGGAACCGCTGCGGCAGCTTTGAAGACGCTTCGCGTCCCGACGGATACTGCGCAAAGCTCACCTTCGACGCCGCGGGACGGGAAGCCGAACTCGGCATGGGCAACAACCGCGTCTTTCTCCAGAAGCTGGACGAAAATGCGGAAGGCATTCGCCTGCAGGTCAATCCGTGCGGGTTCAACACCCGCTTTACGTTTGATCTCAAGTTGAGCGACGGACAATTGATCCGTACTGCTTATGTACCCGCCTCCGGCGACGGCTGGCGCGAAATCTTCATCCCCCTTCCGAAAGAGAAGATCGCCGGGCGCCATCCCTTCTCCGTTTACCGGCTGGTGGTGTGGTTTTCCGGCCCGGCCAAAGGCGACATCTTCTTCGACGATGTCGAGGTGGATTTCAAAAAACTGCCGGAAGATCTCGCTCCGATCACCGCCGAACCGGTTTACCGCAAGCTCGGCTGGCGCCCCGGCGAACAGGTGACGCCGGAATATCTGTTCCGCAATCGTCTTTCCACGCCGTTCTCCGGCGAAATCACGGTAAAGGGAGCCGGGAAGGAATTCACCCGGAAGATCGAACTTCCTCCCTACGGGTTCTGCTATCAGAAATTCGACTTCGGCAGCTTCGACACGCAGGCGCCCCATCCGGTCACCGTCGCGCTCGGCGGCGAAACGCTGCATTTCGGCTGGATCTCGGTTTTCGAACCGAACAACGGCCCGGTCAACAAACGGCCGATGTGGTTTTCCGTCGAGGATCAGGAGCTGAACAACTGTTACGAAGAGGGGGTGCTGCACGCCTCGTGGCTGCCGTTGCTCGGCGTCGACATGATCCGCGCCGGCCTGATGGGCGATGCCCAGCTGGCCAAAGGCAAGTTGCGCGCCGAAGCGCTGCGCAAGCTCTGGGAGCCTCCGATCAAAGCCGGCGTCAAACTGCTGATCGATTATGCCGGGTATATGCCGCCGTGGGTGATCAAGCCGAACCCGACTTCGCCGCTCGACTGCCGCTGGGAGGAATTCGACGAGTTTATGACCGAATTCGCCAAATTCTTCGGCACCATGCCGGAGGCGCAATATTTCGAATTCATGAATGAACCGAATCTCGTCCGCGGCGAGACGATGACGGATGATTATCTGACCGCCCTGAGCCGCCTGTATCCGATCTTCAAAAAACATGCTCCGCATGTAAAGATCACCACCGGCGGCTTCTGCCCGGCGATCCCCGGCTCGCAGCCGCAGTTCATCGAGCGCCTGCTGGCCCGCCCGGAGATTTTCGACGTCATCGCCTACCACGAGCACGGCAATTACCCGCACTACCGTTTCACGTTCGACATCGTGAAGAAAATCGCGGGCCCCGGCCACAAGCCGATCATCAATACGGAGGCCGCCACCCGTTCCTTCATGGCCGCCCCCCGGGAATTCTACGCCCAGGCCGACCAGCTGGTCAGGAAGATCACCTACAGCAAGGCGGTCGGCATGGAATATTACAACTGGTTCATGATGCAGGATTACTGGGACAAGGGCATCGGCGCCGACGACACCTTCAGCCTGGTGACGGTCTACAACCAGCCGAAACCCTCCTTCATGGCTTACGCGGAATTGATCCGGCAGCTCTCCAACCGTGATTTCAGCGGCATGGCGGAGCTCGATCCGCTGCTGGAAGGCTTCCGCTTCACCGGAGACACGGACGAAGTGACCGTCGTCTGGGAGAGGCGCCGGGTGGAAGGGCTGAAATTCGTCCTCCGCTCCGATGTCCCGATCCTCCGCACCGACATTTACGGCAATACCCGGACGCTGAATCCGCAGAACGGCCTGATTACAGTGGAAAGCGCAAGCTTGCCCTTCTATTTGAAAACTCCGAAGGGAAAACTCCAGGCACAGCCCCGGCTTCTTTCCTTCCGGGACGGTTTGGCGGCGGTGCCGGGAGAACGTGTAAAAACGGTTGTGACCCTCGCCAATCCCCTGCCGCAGGCGCTGCGTTACCGGCTGAAGCTTGCCGGGCGCTCTTTCTCGGGTGAACTCAAGCAGGGAGAAAGCAAAGAAATTCCGGTGAATGTCACGATCCCGGCGGAGCAGCACTACGGCGAAAGCGTGATTCCCGCCGAACTGATCCTTTCGGACAGAAACGGAAAGGTGTTCGAGGATTCGCTGCCGATTCCTTATGTCTGCTGCGTCGAAATCCCGGAGAAAGGCTCGCCGGAACAACCGATCATGCTGGATTCTCCCGCCGCGCTGCGCGAACTGGTGTTCGTGCCGACCATCCCGCGCTGGAGCGGCAAAGAGGATCTTTCCGCGGCGCTCTCCTTCAGCTGGTCCCGGGAAGGGCTGCATGTCAGATGCCGCGTGACCGACCAGGAGCACAACGCCCCCCATACCGGCCCCCATATCTGGCAAAACGACAGCATCCAGTTCGGCCTCGACCCGATGAACGGCAGGAACTGGAGCGAATACACCTTCTCGCTCACCGGCGACGGTGCGGTCGGCTGGAGCCATTATCCGCCGGAGGGATTCAAAGCCGGAAAATTCGACGGCGCCTGTTCCGTCACCCGCAGGGGCAGCCTGACCGAATACAGCTTCACGATTCCTCCGGAGCGGCTCGGCTTCGAGCTGAAGGACGGCGCGCAGTTCCGCATCGCCCTGCTGATCAACGACAGCGACGGCGGCATCCGCTCGCGCACGATGCTGTTCTTCGACGGGCTGGACGGCCACAAGGACACCGGCAAGTTCGGCCTTGTGCAGCTGCGTTCCGGGCGCAGGAAATAACCCGGACCAAAAGACCGGGACCATCGTGTTTCGCCGGCCGGAGAAGGACGGCGAGACACAATCGTCCCTTTTTCACTCGCCGACAACCATATTGACATCAAACCTGAACCGGAATAAAATGCTTGACTCTATTCTCTCCCGTCTGCCGGCCCCCGGCAAAGAATTTCGCGGCGCTCCCTTCTGGGCGTGGAACGGCAAACTCGAACCGCAGGAGCTGCGGCGGCAAATCAACGATTTCCGGGAAATGGGCTTCGGCGGATTTTTCATGCATTCGCGCGTCGGCCTCAACACGGAGTATCTCGGGCGGGAGTGGTTCGAGTGCGTCCGGGCCTGCATCGACGAAGCGAAAAAATGCGGCATGGACGCCTGGCTCTACGACGAGGACCGCTGGCCCTCCGGCGCGGCGGGCGGGCTCGTCACCCGCAATCCGGAATACCGCAGCCGTTTCATCCAGTGCATTTCCGGGGACGAAGCCCGGGCGGAGGACGGGTGCCGGACGCTCGGTTGTTTCGCCGCGGCCGACCTGAACGCGCGCCGCTGCTCCTCCTTCCGCCGCCTGGAAAGCGCCGGTGAACCGCTGGCCGAAAATGAAACGCTGCTGCGCTTCCGGCTGTCCGTCGCCCCCGACAGCTCCTGGTTCAACGGCGAAGCCTATCTGGATGTGCTGAATGAAAAAGCTGTGGAGGAATTCATCCGCGTCACCCATGAGAGATACCGGGCTGAACTGGGTTCGGAATTCGGCGGCACGGTCCCGGGAATCTTCTCCGACGAACCGAATTTCCGGACCGGGTTCCTGCCGGGCAGCATGAGCATGCCGTGGACGGAATCCCTGCCGCAGACCTTTGCAGAATTGAGCGGCGGTATGAAGCTGTCCGACCGGCTGCCGGAGCTGTTTTTCAAGGTGGGTGACGAAGATTTTTCGCCGGTGCGCATGCACTACTACAACACCCTGACGCATCTCTTCGTCAATGCCTTCAGCCGCCGGATCGGCGCGTGGTGCGAAAAAAACAACCTGCTTTTTACCGGCCACGTCCTTCTCGAAGACAACGTCGTCAGCCAGAGCAGTTTCGTCGGCAGCGCCATGCGTTTCTATGAATATATGCAGAGTCCCGGAATCGATCTCCTGACCGAGCATTGGAATATTTTCCTGGCGGCCAAGCAGTGCGTTTCGGCCGCCCGCCAGTTCGGGCGGTCTCTCCGGCTCAGCGAAACCTACGGCTGCACCGGCTGGGATTTTCCCTTCGCCGGGCACAAGGCGCTGGGCGACTGGCAGACCGCGCTGGGAATCAACTTCTTCTGCCCCCACCTGGCCTGGTACACGATGGAGGGGGAAGGCAAGCGGGATTATCCGGCCAGCATCTCCAGCCAGTCGCCGTGGTTCGAATCCTATCACCGGATCACAGATTATTTCGCCCGGATCAACCTGGCCCTCTCCGGCGGCGCCGAGGTGCGCGATCTGCTGGTCGTGCATCCGATCGAATCGACCTGGGGCGTCTTTTACGAAGGACGCGACAGTGCGGAGCCGGAGTGGAACACAGCGGAAGAAAACCGGCTGGTCCATCTGACCAACTTCCTGCTCGGGCAGCATCTGGATTTCGATTTCGGCGACGAAGAGATCATGGCCCGGCACGGCGCGGCGGAAGAGGCCGGACTCCGCATCGGCCAGGCAGTTTATCAGGCCGTGCTGCTGCCGGAAATGCGCACCATCCGCAGGAGCACGCTCGAACTGCTGACTGCGTTCCGCCGCAACGGCGGAACGGTCTGTTTCCTCGGCGCGCCGCCGGAACGGACAGACGGCGCAATTTCCGGGGCGGCTGCGGAGGCTTACCGGAATTTCCGGAAGACGGCGGAGCACGAGCTCGCAACGGCACTCGGCCCGGCAGTGCGCCATCTCTCCATTGCCGCCGCCGGAACGGAGGCGGAAAGCATTCTCTGTCAGTTGCGCCGCCATGACGATTGCGAAGTTCTCTTCTGCTGCAACACCGGAGTGGAAATGCGCGACCGTCAGATGGAGATGCCGCTGGTGCGCGACCGCAATCTGGAATATCCCGCAGTCCGGATCGCCTGGAAGCTGCCGGCCGCTTACCGGATCTATGAAATCGACCCATCCTCCGGGGAGATTTTTCCGGTCGACGGCTTTTATGAAAACGGCTGCCGGGCGGCGGACACCTCCTTCGCCGCGCTGCAATCCCGGCTTTTCATTGCTGCGCAGGAGATTCCGGCCTGCCGTAAACGCCGGGACGCCGCGCCGGGCGCCCCGGTGGTGGAAATCCCGGCGGGCGTTCCGCTCCCCGTCCGGCGCAGCGAGCCGAACGTGCTGCTGCTGGCGGAGCCGGAATACCGGATCGACGGCGGCGGCTGGCAGGCGTCGGAACCGGTTCTGAAGCTGGACGACCGTCTCCGGGAACGGCTCGGAGCCCGGCCGCGCGGCGGCGAAATGATCCAGCCGTGGCTCGCCCCCCGGCGGGAACCGGAACGCAAACTGGCGCTGGAGCTGAAATACGAGTTCGACTGCCGGGATATTCCGCCGGAAGAGTGCCGTCTGGCGCTGGAGAGGCCGGAACTGTACGAGGCCGAATTCAACGGAGTTCCCATCGCGCCGCTGCCGGATGCGTGGTGGGTGGACCGTTCCCTGCGGCTGCTGGCGCTCCCCCGTGCGCTTTTCGTACAGGGCCGGAACCGGATTACGCTCAGAACCGCCTATCATGCCGGAATGCCGGGGCTGGAATACTGTTATCTGCTCGGCGAGTTCGCGGTCGGGGAGAACGCCGTTCTGACCGCTCCGCCGCAGACGCTGGTCCGCGGGGACTGGACGAAGCAGGGACTGCCGTACTATTCCGGCAACCTGACTTACCGGTTCGACCTGCCCGACGGCACGGCGGATGGAACGGTTCTGGAGCTCGGCCCCTGGCGTGGAACCGCAGTGCTGGTATCCGTCAACGGTGGAAAGGCGGCGATGGCCGCCTGGCCGCCGTACCGTACGGTACTGACGGGGCTGACCGGCCGCGGCGACCGGGTGGAGGTCACCATCCTCGGTCACCGCCGCAACTCCCACGGCCCGTTCTACCTGAAGGACAAGTGGCCGGTCTGGACCGGGCCGTTCGAGTTCCGGAAGTACGAGACCGGAGAGCCGCAGCTGGTGCCGGCAGGGCTTCTGTAACCGACGGGAGCGAACGCATCCGGCAGGGCGTGTCCGCTCCGGCGCTTCCGGAATCAGCGGCCGCGGCGCCAGGACGCGACGGTTTCGGAATCGTAGAGAAGCCGGATGAAAAGGCCGCCGACCACGGAACGGGCCTGAAAGCCGACCTGCGCCCCGTTTCCGGTATCATACCAGTCGGTCATCGGCACCCGGCTGGGCGACTCCTTCAGGAAATCGATCACCGGAGACAGCAAGGCCTGGAAATCGTCATCTTTTCCGGTCAGGCAGGCGCAGTAGAGAAGCCAGTCCAGCTTGGTGTAATCCGCCCGGCTGTCGAGCGGCAGTCCGTAGCGGTTCTGGTGCGCCCGGTAGAAGGCGACCTCGCGCTCCGCCAGCGACGCGGGAAAAAGCTTCAGTTCGAGCAGCCGGTCCTGCGACTGCTGGGTATTGAAGAACGCCAACCCGAAATCAAGCACACTCAGCGCGAGATCCACGTTCAGATAGTTGACGGTTTTGTCCTGGCTCTGCGAGTAGGAGTAGGTGCCGGGACCGTCGCCGTGAATCTGCTTGCTGCTGGAAGCCGGACGGTTGTTTCGGCCGGTCAAATTGTTGGAAATATTCAGCTCCGGAAGCATGCCGAGCATCTCGCTCGTGCGCATCTCTTTGGCGACCTGTTCTTCCAGACCGAACACCTTCAAGTGAAGGTTGTTCTTCACCGCCATCCGGACACACTCGTCCACGTCGAAAGTCTGGAACTTTCGCGGTCGATAGAAGGTTGGGAACGATTGTTAACCCGTAGCCGGTGTGGAATGGGATGAAGTTTCTCAAAAAGAACAGAAAACAGACTGGCGTTAAAAGTAGATTGCTTTACAGCTCATGAGTGCATGGGTAAGGGGAAATTTGCTTTGGAAAGGAAGAATTTTTAAGAAAAAGTCAGAAATACCACAAAACGACTTGACAAAACCTAACATAGAAGGACAGGTGTGATTTTGCGTACATTTGTTTCTGAGCGATTACAGATGACAAACGTGAATTGGCGCAGCCGAAGCAACCGACCGACCTGAGAGCTCCAGAGGAGCAGATCAATTGCGTAGACGACGCATCTTGGTGCCGACTTCATAAAGTTTACCCTCTACCGGTTCTGTGGCCAGTGGAGGGCTTGACGTTATTCTACGGGAAAGTGTCGCCCGTGGCAACGTTTTTACCAAAGTTTTCCAATTTCTGTTTTTGGCGAAGAATTTTGCTGTTCAGCGGCTTCTTTTTTCGGGGGTAAGGCGACGTGCCAAGGTTTACCATATGGCAATGGAATATAAATCACAAGTTACTTGAACTGAGCCGCTAGCGCGGCAGGGAAAGCGAAACGAGAATATCCAAATGAAGAAAAATCGCTGGTGATTTG
>NZ_CALXSK010000064.1 GCF_944391105.1 uncultured Victivallis sp. | reverse complement strand
TTATACACGTGACCATCGGAATGGGTTCCCTCCTCTGGGCATTTGTGACCCCAAATGTGACCCCAAATGTGACCCCAGATTATGCCGTAGCGGGAAAAAAGACGCATTCTCGCGAGAATGTTTGAGGGGGAAAATAAAAATGGCATCCCCATCGGGATTCGAACCCGAGTTGCCGGGATGAAAACCCGGTGTCCTAGGCCTCTAGACGATAGGGACGCCTGAAAAGTGTTTCTTAATATACTGCTCTCTTTGAAGTTTGCAAGAGGGGAAAGGAGATTTTTTCTTCTTTTTTTCGATTTTTTTTCCTGTCCTTCGGCTTTTTCCCGATTTTTTTCCCTCGACGGCTTGCAAAAACGCAAAATCAAACTATTTTAATAAGGCATGGCGGCTTAGCTCAGTTGGTTAGAGCGTCGGAATCATAATCCGCAGGTCCCTGGTTCGAATCCTGGAGCCGCTACCATTTCTGGTTGATTGGCGGCTTAGCTCAGTTGGTTAGAGCGTCGGAATCATAATCCGCAGGTCCCTGGTTCGAATCCTGGAGCCGCTACCACCTTTTGCAGTCCCGGATTTTCCGGGACTGTTTTTTTCCATCCGGCAGAGAAATTATTCGGCATCACTTCCCGGAAAATGAAAATAAAAAACCGGAGGACCCATGCCAGGTTTCCTCCGGTTGTCCTTCCCGCCCGCGGAAGGAAATTCAGCAGTTGACTTCTTCCAGATATTCGCTGATGCGGGCGGCCATGGAGTTCTGATTGATCCGGATGATTTTCATCTCGCGCTCGACGCTTGCGGGCGCGTCGGAGGCGTGGGCCGTATTGACCATGACGTTGCTGCCGAAATCGCGGCGAACCGTGCCGCCCGGCGCTTTCGAGGGATCGGTCGGCCCGAGCACGGAACGGATCTTCGCAATCGCATTCGGTCCCTCATAAATGAGAACAAGGCACTTCGCCTGCGCGTTCTGGAGTTTCTTCTCCTCCTCGGTGCACTCTTCGGGACGGCGGCCGGACATGAACTCGATCAGCTGTGAGAACTGGTCATCGGCGAACGGAATGCCGACCGACTGCGTCAGACTCTCAACCGAATTTTCCGGCAGCGTGATGCCGAACTTCTCCTCGAAGAGCTCTTTCGCCTGTGCGGCGATCTTCGGGGCGAGCTTGCTGCGCAGCGCATTCTGAACCGAGCCGTAGAACTCGAGCGCGTCATTGACGCTCATGCGGTGCACCTTGCAGCCGACGATGCGCAGTCCGGTGCGGCTGAGCATGTCGATGATGTTGCCGGGGCGGCTCGAGGGACAGCGCCAGTTGTCCGGCTTGATGATGACCAGCGTACGCTCATCATTCGGCCCGGAGCCGAGCGAATTGTCGATGAGATTCGGCGCCGATGCCGCGAAATCCGCAAAGATTTTGAGTTTGGTCAGCGCCTCCCGCCGGTTCGGCGGAGTCAGAACCGCCGGCTCGAAATAGCGGACGATCGCGGGATTTTCCTTGTCCTCGACCACATCGGCGTAGGTGTCGCGCAGCGTCTCTCCGGCGCTGATGCTCTTCGGGGAATGGGGGGAGAGGCGGCCGGTGATTTCCGTGAGTTTGCGGCAGGCGTCCTCGCCGCGGAAGAGCAGCATGAGCGTGCGCTCCTTGCGTCCGTCCTCGCGCGGGGGGAAGTTTTCGCGCACATAGTCGGCGAGCATCTTGCCGGTCTCTTTCGCATCCTCCATCGCCTCGAGACTCCGCGCGTACTGTTCGGTCACTTCCGGGGTGAACGCCAGCACCTGCGCACCGATGAATTCAAGATCGGTCCGGGACATCAATCGCGCGATGATACCGCCAGTGCGGGATTTCAGAAGACTGTAGGGCGTGATGATGATATACGATACTTCGATTGCCATGACGATTCCCTTCCCATTTCTCGCGGAAAAACAAAAGCACCTCCGGAATTCCCGTCCCGGAAGTTGCCTGCAAATAACGGTGATCCAATAATATACCACCATTTTCCGCATTCGGCAAATCGGAAACGGGGTTTCCCGGAGAAAAAGTGCGCGCGAGGGAACGGGAATCAGGCCGGATCGGCGGAGAGGTCGAGCTCATCGCGGAACCAGCGGCTCAACAGTTCCGCCGCGGGCTTGCCGTCGACCGTGAACCCCTTGTCTCCGGCGGGATCGCTGCGCATGGAGGGGCGGTCGTTCTGCTCGTCCCATTTCCAGAGCAGCATGCCGTTCCACCACGGTTCGCGGCCGAAGAGGCGGATGACCGCTTCGAGGTAGTTCGACTGCTCCTGACCGTCGTATCCGCCCTCGTTCTCCCAGAAATAGGGGAGCCGGGCGGCGCCGGAGGTCGAAGCGCAGCCGCATTCGCCCATGTAGAAGGGCTTCCCGTAGATCCGGGCGAAGCGGCGGTTGCGTTCGAGATGGGGTTTGAGTCCCTCCATCATCTCCTGCACGGTTGCGCCGATTTTCTTTGTGGCGGGGTCGTAATTGCTGCACCCGAGCGAGTCGAGCGCAAAGAGCCAGCAGTTCGGATCAGCGGCGAGCCGGTCGGCGAAATCGAACAGGGCGCAATCGGAGAAAGACGAGGTCAGGTGTCCGTGGTAAATTTTCCGGGTTTCCTCGATGATGTGCAGCCAGTGGGCGGACTGCGGAAGCGTGTGGTTGAGTTCGCTGTCGAGTCCGTAGGCTTCGCAGCCGGTGCGTTCGGCCATTCCGGCGTAGTGGCGGGTCAGATCGAGATAGCTCTCGAACCAGAGCTGCCAGTAGTGGAACGGTTTGCCGGGGATGATCACGCCGTCGTCGGGGAACGGGGCGAGGTGAACACGCTGAAGACCGTCCCAGCACTCGATCATGGGGCGGAGCATGACCTTGACGCCGCGCTTATGAAAGCGGTCGATCGTCTGAATCAGCTCGTCGTCGGAGGGGGTGATGCGGAAATCGCGGAACTGCCGGGTGGAGACGAACGTCTCCTGCATGACGGTTGAGATCAGGCAGACCCACGGAGTGCCGAGCGCGGCGATTTTGTCGATCTGCCGCACTCCCTCCGGCGAGGAGTAATACCCGTTCCGCGCGTAAAAGCCGAAATTCACGCCCTTGAAAAAAATTCGATCCATGGAAAACTCTCTACTTTCTGTGATTCCACAATACAAGGCGGAGGAAACCGATCCCCCCGCCGATGAAATTCCTGCTGTTCTGTTTCACGGCCATTGCACTCCGGAGCAGAAAACTCCGCCTCACTCTCCGGAGAACGTGACGCTTTCCGGGCCGACGAGATAGAGGATCGAGCCGGTGGCCGTCACTTTTTCACCGGAATTCGGAGCAGGGCGCGTTTCACCGAGATGATTCATCGCAGCGGTGACGTCCCCGTCGATTCTGAGGGTGACTGGAGCCCCCTCCTGCCGGTTGTAAGCGCTCCAGAGCGCCCAGACCCGCGTATGGTCCGGCCGCGTCCAGGTTGCAAGGCAGATGTCGTTCCGCATGGTGATCCGGGGAACGGTCGACCCGCCGGGCAGCAGCCGGGTCAGCGTTTTCAGCGCCTGATACGCGAATTTCGGCCGGTTGTCGCGGTCGAGAAGTCCGAAGTGCGACTCGAAATGGTTCCGGGCGCGGCCGGTGTCCCGGAAACAGTACCAGAAGATGCGCTCCGCTCCCGCCGCAAACCCGCAGAGATAAGCGCGCGGCAGAAACTCCCCCTGCTTTTCCCGGTTCGTGTGATAGATGTTCGCTCCGGTCATCATGATGACGTTGCCCTTGAGATCGCTGTTGAGCCGGTAGATGCCGGCCAGCGGGAACGTACCGTTTTCGCCGTCGGCTTCGAGCAGCGGGATGAACCGGTCGCCGGGTTTCAGATTGCGCGTGCTCAGAAAACGTCCGGCGCGGGTCGAATCCTTGTCGCTCCAGCGGAACTTCTCCCGGAATGCGGCGGCGGGCCGCTGATTGGTTTCAGCCTTGGGCACGGCCGGATTGGTCCACCAGGCGTCCCAGCCGATGTGGAAGTCGGCCATGTACTTATCGTTGACCTGAACTTCGCGGCAGCCGCCCTTTCCGTCGAGCTGCATGTCGAAATAGAACGGCAGCCCGGAGGGGAGCACGAGGGTCCCGCCGTCCCGGACGTAGCGGACCAGCTCCGGAATGTACGCCAGAACGAACTTCTCGTGCCGGGCCGGAATCAGCACCGGAAATTTCTTCGGATCGAGAGTCTTGAGCTCTTCGAGCGAGATCCGGTGAATCCCGGCGAACTCCGGGAAATTCTCCGCCGAAAAGTTGTCCATCCCCTGAATGAATCCCCGTTTGGCGTCGCAGACCAGCGCGATTCTGATGTCCGCGGGTTCGAGCCCGAGCGTTCTCACCGCTTCCGGCAGGATGTCGAGGTAGAACGCCGGGGTCGGGGTGGCGCTCCAGCCGACCTCCGAAATCCAGACCGGTTTGTCGCCGACACCGTACTGTTTCATCAGCTCCTGAAGCGGCTGAAGCAACTGGGGCATCTGCTCCGGAACGGAACAGTACGGGTGGACGTTCATCACATCGAAGTGGCGGTGGGCGCCGCGTTTGAAGGTCTTTTCAACCCAGTCGACCGGAACCCCCGCCAGTCCGGCGTAGACGACCTGCAGCTCCGGATCGACCGTTTTCAGCTCCCGCCACGCCCGTTCCAACAGCGGGGCGTACTCCTCCGCGGTCGGATTCCATGCTCCGCCGGCGTTCGGTTCGTTGCAGAACTCCCAGTATCGGATCTGCTCCCCGTACTTTTCCGCGTTCCGGCGCACAAACCGCCCGAAATCGTCCAGATGATTCCAGGCCCATTGCCCGAACTTCGGCTGATTGCCCGGGAGGATCGGCAGAAAATCCATTCCTCCCCGGAAGATGTTTTCGATCAGGAGATCGTATTTCGGATTGAATTTCCCGGGAGCGTCTTCCTGATAGCGCCAGTCCCAGTCGGAGCGGACCATGGAGACGCCCGCCTCCTGCATCAGCGGATAAAGTTTCGGAGCATCCCACTTCTCTCCCCGGGTCACGTGGCAGCAGACCCCGTACGGTTCGTCGACGAGGCGCGCCTCCTCCGCCGCACCTCCGGGGAGGGAGGCAAAACAGAACCCCGCACTCAGCAGAAAAGTGGCAAAAAACGATTTCATCTCAATTTCCGTTTTCATATTGGCCCAGTCAGTAGGAGAGTACAATGCCGTCGGCCGTGCACGCCTTCATCTTGAACGGCTGATTCCACAGTTCCGTTGCGGAACGGGAGTCGACATGGCCGTCCCCCATCGTCAGAGTGCAGCGGTTCTGGTGGCGCAGAGAGGGGAGCCCGGCCTCTTCACCGTCCGGGGTCACATATCCTCTGCTCTCGTTCGTCTTGTTCCAGCAGTTCGAATTGTCCGCCAGAACCGGCAGCTCCGACGGTCGGCGAACCCGGGAGATTTTAATGAAGTACGGGGGCGTGGAACTCGGAATGATCTCCGCAAAATCCGCATAGGTCTCTCTTCCAAGATACGGGGCGGGTTTCATCCAGAGCATGCCGTACATTCCGACATAGGCGGTGGCGTAACTGTTGGTGGGGTTGTAAGCCCACGGCGGAGCGCTCGGGCACTGCATCGCCCGGATCGTCAGGTACGACAGTGCATGGTGCTCATAATCGGGAACCTCCCCTTTTATCGCGAACAGAACAAACCAGCTCCACCGGGGATCTTCGTTCGCAACGGTCACGAAATAGTCGTTGTAATCCCCCGCATACAGCATCTGGGCTGCGACCACCTGTTTCTGATTGTTCACGCATTTGGACGCTTTGCCCCGTTCCCGCGCCTGATTCAGCGCCGGCAGCAGCATCGCCGCCAGAATCGCGATGATCGCAATCACGACCAGCAACTCAATCAGTGTGAATTTGACCGCACTCTTCATGATCGACCTCCCGAAATAAAGTTTTTCCCGGCTCTTTCCGGGATATTGTAATGAAAGTTTGAATCTCATTGATCGCCGCCTTTCCGTTGTTTTTATGATCCGTGCTGTTATAATTATACCTGAAACCGGATTTGAAAACAATCAGGAAACCGGATATATTATGAAATAAATTGAAACAAAAGGTGCGCGCATGAAAAAGATCACCGCCCGGAAAATCGCCGCCATGGCCGGAGTCTCCCCCGCGACCGTATCGAGGGCGCTCAACAACTCCCCCCTGGTCGAGGTTCAGACCCGCAGCACCATTCTGGAGATCGCCCGGAAAACCGGATTTACACTGCCCCATGACCTGAAAAATCCCACCATCGCCGTGATCGGGGATTTCTTTCCCGGCGATGCCATCGGATACGGCTATTACAGCTCGCTCTTTTCGCTGATCTACACGGAGATCACCCGGCGCGGCGGCCATGTCGAACTGGTCTCCGCCCAGGATCTGAAACTGCTCAACGACCGCGTCATCCAGGGAGCGATCAATTACTCCACCTCCCAGCTCGACATCTCCTCCCGATGGTACGACACCTTCGGAATTCCGCTTGTGAACATCAATCAGGCCTTCAACTCCGACAACGAAATCGGAGCGGTCGTCATCGACACCGGGGAGGCCACCCGGGAAGCCATCGATTGCTTCTGGCGGCGCGGACACCGCAGAATCGCCTATCTGAGCAGCGAAACCAGACGGGCGGAGAGCATCAAAGGCTCCCGCCGGATGTTCCATTATGAGTCGGCCATGCGAGCTCACGGCGTCGAAGAGCTCGACGAACTCATGTTCTTCGGATCGGACGACACCCTGGAAAAAAATCTGCGCAGCATTCTCGCAAGAAACATCACCGCCGTCCTGGTTCCGAACGAAATGACCAGCATCCGGCTGGAGATTTTTCTGCACAAACTTCACGCCCGGATTCCGGAGGATCTCTCCATCGTATCCTGGGAGTGCCCCATCATCTCGGAAGCGCTCCGTCCGCCCCGCAGCACCATCTGTCACGACTATCAGGCGGCCGCGCGGGAGGCGGTTTCGCTGCTCTACGAAATGATGTTCCGAAAACGCCCCGCCAGAACCATCTCCGTCCCGTCGAAATTCATCGATCGGAAAAGCATTTTTGACATTTCAGCATCGGAAAAAGCATCGGTTACCGCCCCCGGGGAAACGATGATCCAGAAAAAAATCCTCTCCGCTTTGTCGGAACGCCCGATGTCGCGCCGCGAACTGGCCGCCAGTCTCGGGATCTCCCCGGAAAACGGCAACTTCCGGAAGTGTCTGGGAGTTCTCGTGAAAAAACACCTCGTCGCTCTGGAAAATACCGCGGATCCCCACTCCCGGAATCAACGCTATCTGCCGGCAGCCTCCGCAAAATAAACAAAAACCCGCAGGAAACATCTCTGCTTTCTGCGGGAACATGAGAATCCACCGAACTTTTTCACGGCAACCGGAGCCGCCACGTGCACTGCGTCAGATACGCGAACGCCATCAGCGCCAGCGCCACCAGCGCGAGACGCGGCGCGAATTCCCGGTACTCCGTGTATTTCGGCTGTTCGACAACGGTTTTTTCGAGCCGGTTGATCTCCTCCATCACCTGTTTCATTCCCTCGGCGTCGGCGGCGCGGAAGTAGCGGCCGCCCGTGATGTCCGCGAGTTCCTGCAGAAGCTTCTCGTCGAAACTCCCCTCCTGGCGCTGAATCATCCCGCCGAAGACGCCGACCGCGTTGTCGCTGCCGATTCCGACCGTGTGAATGACCACGTTGAACTTCTTCGCAAGTTCCGCAGCCTGCTCCGGCGTAAGCCGGTTCCGCGCGGTGTTTGCGCCGTCCGTGAAGAGCACGAGCACACGGCGCGGCGCATCCGAGTCTTTCAGTCGGCTCACACCGGTTCCGAGCGCCGAGGCGATTCCGGTCAAATCACCAAGCACTCCCGGCTCCAGACTCTTCAGATGTGAGAAGAGCCACGCATGATCGAGCGTCGGCGGCGCGAGATTGTAGGCCGCCTCCGCAAACCCGACCAGACCGATCCGGTCGTTCGGGCGGGCCTCGATGAATTTGCGGATCTCATCTTTCGCAACGTCGAGCCGGTTCTTCAAACTGCCGTCCTTGATCGCGTTCACAAGCTGGCGACCCGATCGGATCTCCGACGGAACGTCGTACGCCGCCATGCTGCCGGAGAGGTCGATCGCCAGTACGATGTCGATTCCCTGCGAACGGATCAGAAACTTTTCGTTTCCGATGCGCGGGCGCGCAAGCGCAACGATCGTCACCCCCAGCGCCAGCAGCATCAGCGTGAGCGGAATTCCCGGACGCCGCGCCGCGCGAACATGGGTGAACGGCTCCACCGTCGACACCGTGATCGACGGCTGCTTCTGGCGGTACACGCAGTACAATCCGATCAGCGGCAGCAGCAGAAGCAGCAGCAAAACCCACGGATAGGCGAATTCCATCATTTCGCACCTCCTTTCGGGTCGGCGGGACGGGTCGACTCGACCAGTTTCCGGGCACTCTCGATCGCCTGTTCCAGCAATCCGGCTTCCGGCGCCAGCGCCGCAAATTTCACGCGGTCGGCCGCCTCAAGAAACTCCCGCAGGAACGGGCGCTCCGACTCCGGCAGCTCCGAACCATCCCGATCGAAATCCGCCAGAAATTCCGGCGTGGTGCGGGTCGAAACCTGTATGCCGAACCGCTCCTCAAGATACCCGCGGATGAGATCCGTCAGCTTCGCCACACCCTCCTCCGGAGAAATCCGCCCGGCCTTCGATTCGAGCGCAAGCTCCGCCAGAAGAGCGAGCGTTCGCTCCGGCAGCGACAACTTCGGAGCACGACGGCGACGCAACAACAGCAGCACAATCACAACGATCGCGGCAACTGCTCCGGCAGCGATCCACCAGATCCGGTTCGACTTCTGCGGCAACTCAATTGCACCGGCCAGTTCCAGTTCCGTCCCCGGTTCCGGAGGAGTGAGCACTGCGGTGAAGCCGGGAATCTTGATTTCTCCACGCTCCGGCGGATCTCCGGAGAGTTCCAGCTCCAGAACTCCGGCCTTGACCGCACCATCGCGCAGCGCGCACAGCTCGAACGAGATCCGCCACGTCCGGCGCGTGAAATGCCATCCGGTCCGTTCGATGCGAACCCCTCCGACTGCGAGCGAACCCTCTCCGGGTTTGAGCTCCGCACTGTCGATTGAACGGCAGAGCGGCAGCGTGAACTCCACACTCCCTGCGACCGGAGCACCGACTTCGATCTCTCCGGCCCGGGCGAGAACCGCCTCAACAGGAAGCTCCGTCTCTCCGGACACCCGGAAACTCAACAGCCATCCGGCCCCGTAAACCAGCAGCGGCAAAACAACCACCACCGCGACGACCGCAGAAAAGATCCATTTCCATTGCTTCATGGTTCACCCCCTGCCCGCCTGGCGGCGCCGCCGGGAAAAGAACTCCACCATCGGCAGCAGCACATCCCGGTTGTTTCCGATTTCCACGAGGTCGACGCGTGCTCGGCGGCAAACCTCCCGACGCGCGCGCCGGGCGGCGTCAAATGCCTCATCAAGTTTCTTCAGCGCCCGTTTTCCGCCTCCAAACCGGATCTGACGGCCGGTCTCGGCATCCTCCACAACGACCGGCAGGAGCGACGGCCACCGCTTCTCGGTGGGGTCGACGATTCCGGCCACAATCACGTCGTGCTTACGGTTCAGAATCTTCAGGCTCATTTCAAAGTTCTGCGTATCGATCAAATCGCTCAGAAGAAAAACGACACTGCGCTTCTTGAGCAGTTGCGCACTCTCCCGCAGCGCAAGGTCGATGTTCGTCCCTTTCGACACGGGCTGGAACGCGAGCATTTCGCGAATCAGCCGCAGCGTGTGGCTGCGCCCCGATTTCGGAGGAACGTAGAGTTCGATCCGGTCGCTGAACATCAGCAGCCCGACCTTGTCGCCGTTGCGGGCGGCGCTGAACGCGAGGATCGCCGCGAGCTCCGCGGCGGTCTGCCGCTTGTTCCGCTCCGCCGACCCGAACACGCCGGAGGCGGAGACGTCGACCAGCAGCAGCACGGAGAGTTCGCGCTCCTCGACATACTTCTTCACATACGGGGCCCCCATCCGCGCCGACACGTTCCAGTCGATATCGCGGACGTCGTCCTCGACGGTGTACTCCCGGACCTCCTCGAATTCGATGCCGCGCCCCTTGAAGGCGCTGCGATACGCACCTCCGGTGATTTCATCGACCATGCGGTTCGTGCGGATTTCGAGCAGCCGGATCTGTTTGGAAATTTCAGACGGCAGCATGCGCACCTCCTCCCCGGACTAGGGTGTCCGCAGCTCGGAAAGGAGCTTGGCGATCACTGCGTCGGCATTGATGTTCTCGGCTTCGGCCTCGTAGGAGAGCACGATCCTGTGGCGCAGAACCTCAGGTGCGACGTTTTTCACATCCTGCGGCAGCACATACGCTCTGCCCGCGAGCAGCGCCGAAGCGCGGGCCGCGATCGCCAGCGCGATCGACGCACGCGGCGAAGCGCCGAAACTGACCAGACCGTCGAGTTCGCCGAGTTTCGCCCCCGCCTGCCGGTCGGAGAGTTCCGTGCGACAGCCGGGCCGGGTCGCGATAACGAGGTCGAGGATATACTGCACGATCTTCTCGTCAAGATAGACGTTCTCGAGCATCGTTCTCGCACGCAGCACATCGTCGAGCGTCGCAACGGCCGACACATCGGTTACGGGAACCGGCCGCGCCATGCGTTCGATCACGGCGGCTTCGTCGCTGCGCGAAGGATAGCCGACTTCGAGCTTGAACATGAACCGATCGAGCTGCGCCTCCGGCAGCGGATAAGTGCCCTCCTGTTCGATCGGGTTCTGCGTGGCCATCACGAGAAACGGTTTCGGCAGTTTGAAGCATTCGCCCGCGATCGTGATCTGCTTTTCCTGCATCGCTTCGAGCAATGCGCTCTGGACTTTCGCAGGGGCGCGGTTGATCTCGTCCGCAAGGACGATGTTCGCAAAAACCGGCCCGATCCGGGTCGAGAATTCATGCGTTTCAGCATTATAGATGCGTGTGCCTATCACGTCGGCCGGAAGCAGGTCGGGCGTGAACTGCAGCCGGGCAAACGTGCCGGAAAGCGTCTGGGCGAGCGTCTTGACCGCGAGTGTCTTCGCCAGCCCCGGCACACCTTCGAGCAGCACGTGGCCGTCCGCGACCAGCGCGAGCAGCAGCCGGTCGATGAGCTTCTCCTGACCCGCGATGACGCGGCCCATTTCAGTTTTGATCCGCTGAAGCGGCTGGGCGCAGAGTTGCGCTTCCGCCTGGATTCTTTCCATATCTTTTTGTTCCATGAGTTGAACTCCTCTCTCTTCTGTTATGCCGGTTCTCCGTGAACCTGTTAAAGGTAACATAAAAGGTTAACAGATTTTTTCAACCCCTGAAACCATATTTTTATATGGAACTTTTTATAAAATGATGCAAAATGGCCTTTTGACGGAGAAATGACGGATGGAAATGCCATCACGCCGTTTTCATCCGGTAAAAATCAAGGAAGTACATTGATATTCAATAGATTGAAAAAGTGACGGAGAAATGACGGAAAAAGGGTGAAACAGCGGACTTCCCCTCAAAATCACAAAGGGAAATCCGCCGTTTCCGGGAGGCCGATCGTACGGTCAGCCCCGCAAAAAAAGAAATACGCCAACGCGCGCGGCCGAAAACGTCACGCCGCAGTGCCCGGCTCCGCTTTCTGGAACAGCTTCATGAGCAGATCATTCGTGGTGATCATGCCGATGATCTCGGAGGATTTTCCTTTCACGAGCAGCAGCCGCGAGTCGAGCTTTTCGATGTTCTCCGCGAGCAGCAGCTGAAATTCGTCGCCCGAAACGACCGGGGCAGGGCGCAGAAGTCCGCGCCAGTCGCCGTCGTTGAACAGAAGCTGCCGGATCTCCAGCACACCGGCAAACGCCTCCGGATCACTCTCCGAAACGACCGGATAACGCGAATGGGGACTGCGGCGCGCAGTCTCAAGCACTTCGCCGCGCGACATGCCTTCCCGCAGACAGACCATCTCCGCCCGCGGCACCATGAGTTCGCAGATCCGGTCCTCTTTCAGGTCCGGAATCTCCTGAATCGCCTGCTCCTGCGTCGGCGTAATGTGTTTCGCCTGACGCGCCATCGAGGCGAGGGCGTCAAGCTCCTCCTCCATCTCATTCCCGGCGTGTTCCGGCTGTTCTTTTCCCTCGAACGGACGGTTGATAAAGTGGACCAGCCAGATGACCGGGGTCATGAGCACGATCGCAAACTTCAGAATGCGCGCCGTGTGCGCCATCACGAACGCATTGAATCGAACCCCGATCGTCTTCGGCAGAATCTCCGTGTACTGCACCATCAGCACCGTAAAAATCAATGAGAAGAGCCAGATGTAATCACTCCCGTAGAGGCTGTCGAACTGCGCCCCGGCGATCGCCGCGCCGAATGTGTGCGCAGCCGTGTTCAGAATCAGGATGACCGCAATCGGTTTCTCGATGTCGCTCTTGAGTCCCTCGCAGATTCTGCCGAGCCTCGGATGGCGTTTGCTTATCAATGCGAGTTTTCCGGGATTGAGGCTCAAAAGAGCCGCTTCCATCACAGAACAGAGAAAGGAGATACCCATGGCTACCGCCACCGCGGTGATCAACGTCAACATAAAAATTCCTGTTGTTAAAATTGAAACGATCCCCCCGAACCGGTCGACGGGGGATTCCGGGATTTCGCCTGATTGCCGGGCCCCGGTGCCGCTGCATCGTTATCGCATGCGAAGAAAATCAAATCAGACAGGCAAAAGGACCCGCGCGAACCGGCGTTGCATTGAGCAGAACTTCCCGCAAAGTGGAAGAAACCGGCAGACACACCCTGTCCACCGGCAAAGCAACCGGAAAAACCCGCCAATCAAAGGATGGTGCTTCCTCCGCATCACGGAAAATCTTTCCGGACGGAGTCTGACGCGGACGAAGTTTCCCCTGCCGGAGAGCCCGCTTCAGAGTCCGAACTCCTCCGGAAAGCATCTCCGCATCCTCGATGCGCCCCCCCGGAAGAACCGTTTCGCCAAGAGCGCCTTCCCGGAAGATCATCAGGAAAAAGAAACAGACGGCAGGCAGCAGCAGGAAAAAAGAAACGGAAAACAGAAAGAACCGGGCAGCCGTCTGCCCGGAGTTGGTCGCAAATCCGCAATGTTCCGTTCTACTGAAAGTATTCCTCCTGACTTCTTCTAATATATTCCGGTTTCCGGATAATGCAAGCACACTTTTTTCCGGTTTCCGGGAAGAAAGGTTGCTTTTTCTCTCCGGAAGTGGTATACTGTACCCCGGCAAAGGAAAACAGTGGTCATGAATCCCGTACTGATATCACGCGCGGCCGAGCAGCAGGATCTCGACCGGATTCCGAACCGGACCCGGCTGGAAGTGACCTGCCGGGGTGTCCGGCTCATGCTTGAACTGGATATCTTTCATTACGGATGCGACCCGCGGGAGCAGGAGTTCCGCTTCACCCATCCGGCTCCCCCGTTCTGCCGGCTGTTTCACTTCTGCGGACCGGTTTCACCGGGGGCGGAGATCCGGACGGACGGAATACTCCATCAACTTGATGCGGCCGGAATTTATCTCCTGAATGCGGAACATTCGTTCGACGTGCGATATCTTCCAGGTTCGCGTCTCTGTTATGCCCACTTCCGGCTTGTCGATCGTACGCGCCGTTCGGTTTTCCTCGACTCGCCGGGACTGCTCAGGGTGGAAGATTCCGTCACGGCCGCCTGTCTCGAACGGGCATGGCGGAGTGAAAACCCCCTGGCCGTCCAGAACGCGGCGGCCATGGCAGCCTCTCTCTTCCTCGAACCGCTGCTCGAATCCCTGTGCGAACGCAGCGAACTTTTCGCCGGATTCGGACCGATGCTGGCTCTCCTCGACACGGTGCCTCCGGCACAGCTGCGGATCTCCGAACTGGCCGAGGCGATGAATATGACCCCCGGCGCCCTCTCCCGGAGTTTCCGCCGCCGGATCGGAATCCCGCTCAAGGAGTTTCTGAATTCCATCTACCTCGATCGTGCGCGGGAACTGCTCTTCCGCTCCGGCGGAACGATTGCGGACGCCGCCCGGATGCTCGGCCACCGTGACGTTCATTATTTTTACCATGCGTTCCGCAAGTTGACCGGCACATCCCCCGGACAATATCGGGAAAATCAGGAATATTTCAATGGAAAATAAACGCTGTTGTCCTGAAATCGCACCATTCCGCCGCTTTTTCGCAGTTGCTTCGGCGCGGTTTTCTGCTATAATTGATAAGAGACGAAACATTCTCAGAACGGAGGAATCTCGATGAGTCAGTACAAATTTTCCCGGCCAGAATACCACTTCACTGTCCACAGGGGGTGGCTCAACGACCCGAACGGTTTGATCCGGCTCGGAAACGACTATCACATGTTCTTTCAACACAACCCATCCGCGCCCGACTGGGGAAACATGCACTGGGGACATGCCGTGAGCAGTGATCTGCTGCACTGGAAAGAACTTCCGGTCGCTCTTAAACCGAAAAGTCCCGAAGACCTCTGCTTCTCCGGCAGCGCGATTCTCGATACCGAAAACGCCTCCGGATTCGGTTCGACGGAGAATCCCCCGCTGCTGGTCTATTTCACCTCGACCGGTCGCGGAGAGTGCCTCGCTTACAGCCTCGACGGCGGTCTGACGTTCCGGGAGTATGAGAACAATCCGGTCATCCGTCACAACGGACGCGACCCGCGAGTCATTCAATATGCTCCGGGGCACTACGTCATCGCGGTCTATGATGAGGTCAATCACATCGCGTTCTACCGTTCGTCCGACCTCAAGAACTGGACGTTCTGCAGCCGGATCCACGGTTTTTACGAGTGTCCGGAACTGT
>NZ_CALXSK010000063.1 GCF_944391105.1 uncultured Victivallis sp. | reverse complement strand
CTGTCATAAAATCCCTATTTTTTCTGACAAGAGCGAAAATCCTCACGCGCGCGTAACGGGGGTGCATAAATTCCTCATGTTCACGCCGCCATCGGTTCCCGTCGATAACCGTGAAGCAAGCCACTAAGAAATGAAACCTCTCTGACCGGGGCATTCATATCCTGCGGATACGGTTTGACCATTTTGCCGCCAAGCCCGGCATGGGGACGATAATGGTTCCAGTATTCAAGATATTCCTTGACCGCCAGCCGGAGTTGCCGTTCTGATGTAAAAATAATCTTGTCCAAACACTCCGTCTTGATCGCCCGAATGAAATTCTCCATGCGGGCATTCATCTGCGGCGTGAACGGCGGCAATTTTTTGATCTCTATGCCGATAGATTCAAAAACGAAATCGAATCTTTTGTTGAAAAGCGGATCGCGATCATGGATCAGGTATTTTTTACCCAGCATGAAGCCGTCCCACATATCGCACATGTTTCTGGCAATCTGTGTAGTCCAGTTGCCGTCAGGCTTATGAACAATACCACCCAGGCATACTTCCCGGCTGCCGATGTCCATAAAAAACAGCAGACTCTCACGAACCAGTCCGAATGGAGTCAAACGTTCCACCTGGGCGAAATCCGTCGATGCGGTTACATACTGCTGCGTTTCGATAAATTGAGACCAATCTCCGCGTAATCTCCGGTCGGGATCAGGAACGATGCCGTTCGCTTCCAGAATATGCCGAATCGTTGTCGCACTGACGTTGTATCCCAGATACCGCATTGTTCCGGCAATGTGTTCATATCCCCAATCGGGATTGCTTTTCGCCAGCTGCAGGACTTTTTCAACTATTTCCGGAGAGATGGGCTTTCTGCCCCGTTTCTTCTGTCCCTCATTGACGCTGTTGTATTTTGCTTCAACCAGATCGGAATACCATTTCCGGATTGTTCCGGGAGCCCATGTCGGTTCTATGGAGGCAAGCAGAAAATCATTCAATTCTTTGCCTTTTTGAGCCAATCGGCGTTTGTCGGATTCCGTCAGGATTGGGCGTTCCTTGCCCGTCAGCGAAGCCAGATGCTCCTCGTAGATGCGGAGCTTCTCCGCCATGTAGTCATTCATTTTCTGCATATTCTCAAGAATTGTCCGCAGATCCCCGTCTTTCACATCCTGCATGAACGAAAACAGTTTATTGACTGTTTCATTGACCTGATCATTTCATGCTCCGGAGGTCATGTAAAATATTATAAAATACGCCGTCATTCTTCAAAAATCAAATTTCGTTGCGGCGTTCATGAAAAGTTCGTTAAAAGAGGATTTATTTTTCATGTTTACGCCGAAATCGCGGACAGGAATGTTTGTTTTCATCGCGAAGGGGGATATATTACTTGAAGTTGAACTGGAATTCACCTGGAAAGCAAGGAGGTTTGGCTGTGAAACGAATTTTATTTGTTTTTTTATTTGCATTTTGCGTGATGGGTGCGTTGTTCGCCGATGACGCGAATCCGAAGTACGTCTTCTTGTTCATCGGCGACGGCATGTCCACACCACAGCGGATGATGGCCGAGGAGTTTGCGCGTAAGGTCGGGCACGGCGAGCTTTTGATCAATCATTTTCCGAGTCACGCGACCACCCGGACGGTTTCGGCCAATTCGCTGGTCACCGATTCCGCCGCCGCCGGAACCGCGTTGGCCTGTGGCGAGAAGACCAACAACGGTCGGATCGGCATGAGTGTCGACGGTTCGCGCCGCCTTGAATCCGTGGCCGAGGTCGCGCATCAGAACGGAAAGAAAGTGGGAATCGTCACTTCTGTGACGATCAATCATGCGACGCCGGCAAGTTTTTATGCACACCGTCCTAGTCGTTCTCAGTATTACGGAATCGGCCTCGATCTGATCGATTCCAATTTTGAATATTTCGGCGGCGGCGGTTTCGGCGGGTATGCCGACAACACCAAATCGTCCGCATATCGGGGCAATTTGTATGAGTTGGCGGAGAAGGCCGGTTACAAGGTCGTTTCCGATCCGGAAGCGTTTCATGCGCTGAAGCCGGGCGATGGAAAAGTGCTGGCGCGCGGCTGCGAACAGGCGCTTCCCTACACCATTGACGGCGAAACGGATGTCCCGACGCTGGAGGATTTCACCCGCAAGGGAATCGAACTGCTCGACAATCCGAATGGATTTTTCATGATGATCGAGGGCGGCAGCATCGACTGGTGCGGTCACGCCAACGAGGCTGCCACCAATCTGATGGAGGTTCTGGCGCTTGACAAAGCGGTTCGCGCGGCGTTGGAATTCGCGCAGAAACATCCCGATGAGACGCTGATCGTCGTGACCGGCGACCATGAAACCGGCGGCATGACGATGGGATTTGCCGGAACCGGTTATGCGTTGTATGTGGATCGTCTGGCGAAGCAGAAGTGTTCGATCGGCCGGTTCGGGGAGCTGCTCAAGAAGGCGCGTTCGGCGAAGGAGGATTTCGATTTCGACGATGCCTGCGCGATGCTGACGAAATATTTCGGATTTGAATTTTCCGGTGACGGCCCGATGAAGATCAGCGATTCGGAACTCAAGACGCTTCGCGAAGCCTTCGAACAGGATAAATTGCCCGACGCCGCGCGTCGGGTCATGAACGCCAAGGCCGGCGTCGGCTGGACGAGCGGGGCGCACACCGCGCTGCCGGTGCTGACGACCAGTTACGGGAAGAAGGCCGACGTCTTCACCGGTTTCATCGACAATACTGATATTGCCAACCGACTGAAAACATTGGTGAAATGAAGCGTGCGCTGCACCGTGAACTCGGAGTGATTCTGGTTCTGGCGCTGAGTTGTGCGGGGCTTTTCTTCATCCCCGGGCCGAATCTGCTGGCGACTCCGGGCGGCGAACGGGCGCGCGCCCGGGTGATCCGGGTGGACAACGGCGATCTGCAGCTGCACGGGTTGCTCAAATTCGGTTCTCAGAAGCTGGAAGTGGAGATCCTCGGCGGGCCGCATCGCGGGCAGGTGTTCCGCGCCGCCAACGAACTGCGCGCGCAGATGGAACTGGATAAGGAGTTCGTCCCCGGCGACGTGGCGGTCGTGACGCTGCCGCCGGGGGCGACGGTGGAGGATTCCGTTGCGACCGCGCAGGATCATGACCGGAGTTTCTGGCTCTGGACGTTGTCGCTCGGGTTCTGCGTGGCGCTCTGCATTTTCGGAAACTGGACCGGAGTGAAGGCGCTGTTCAGCTTCATTCTAAGCTGTCTGGTGATCTGGAAGGCGGTGATTCCGCTGGTATTGCGCGGCTGGCCGGCAAGCTGGACGATTTTCGGTGCCGTCTGTTTTCTGACCGGTGCGATTCTCTTTCTGGTGGCGGGGTTCAACCGCAAGGGCGTGGCCGCGTTTCTCGGTGCGATTTCCGGGGTTTTCGCCGGACTCTGTCTGGCGCACTGGTTTACGGTGGTGATGAAGATCAACGGCGCGGTGCTGCCGTATTCGCAGACGCTCTTTTATGGTGGGTATGAATTTCTCGATCTGCAGGATATTTTCGTCGGCGCAATGATTCTCGCCTCTTCCGGCGCAGTCATGGATCTGGCCATGGACATCGCCGCCGGCGTCGACGAGGTCGCCTGTCATTCGCCCCGGCTCTCCGCCCGGGCGCTGATCGCCTCCGGCATGCGCATCGGACGCAGCGTCGTCGGCACGATGACGACCACGCTGCTTCTGGCCTATTCCGGAGGTTACATTACGCTCCTGATGATGTTCTGCGCTCAGGGGAATCCGCCGTGGGAGTTCATCAATAATCCGCTGGTCGCCTCCGAGGCGGTCAAGACTTTGATCGGCAGTTTCTCGCTGCTGCTGGTTGCCCCTTTTACCGCGCTCTTCGCCGGAATTCTGCTCTGTCGAGCACGGCAGAACACCGCTGAGGCCCCGGCCGCTCCGGAACGCTTCCCGGAAACATCTCAGGATCCGTCTCCGGCGGGTGACGCCGAAGTGCCGCAGTCGGAAGGAGAATGAAGAATTTATAAAAAAATTAGCTTATTCTAATTGATTTTTCTTCGCCCCGCATTATATTATTTTTACACGCATGGCAGAAGTGCGTGTTTTTTTTTGAAAGTTGAATTAGACATGTCAAATAAAATTCAAGATGGAAACATCCGGGAGGGCGAAGGAAATGAAGGAACGGAAATGTTCGTGGAACTGTCACTGCGGCGGCGAGAGCACCGGGAACGAGACGCCGCATCATCGTGTCGGGAGTGACGGGGAAATGACGTTGGCGGATCTTCCGATCGGGGTGAGTGCGACGATCGTCAAGGTGCTGCCGGAGATGCGCGGGAAGAAGAAGTTCGCGGACGTGGGGCTGGTGGCGGGGACGGAGCTGCTGATGGAGGCGCATGCGCCGTTCGGCGGGCTACTGCGGGTGAAGGTGCTGGAGACGAGCATGGCGCTTCATCGCGACGATGCGGCGCATATCGTGATGAAACCCGAGGGGGTGCTGAAATGAAAATGCGCTACAGGATTGTTCTTGCGGGGAATCCGAACTGCGGAAAGAGCTGCATATTCAATGCGCTCACCGGGACGCGGCAGCACGTCGGGAATTATCCCGGCGTGACCGTGGAGAGCAAATCGGGCGTCTTCCATTTGAACGGCATGGAAATTGAATTGATCGACCTGCCGGGGGTGTATTCGCTCTCGGCCTCGTCGCCGGAGGAGGTGGTGGTCTTCGAGGAACTGACCCGTCCGGGGATCGATCTGATTTTGAATGTGATCGATTCGACGATTCCGCGCCGGAGCCTTTATCTGACCACGCAGCTTGCGGAACTTCGCATTCCGATGCTGCTGGTGTTCAACATGAGCGATGACGCGGCGCGCAAGGGATTGCGTTACGACATTCCGAAACTGGAGACCTATTTCGGGGCGCCCGCGGTTCAGACGGTTGGATGCCGTTCCGACGGCGTGCGGTCGCTGCTGGAAAAGCTGGCGGGAATTCTTGAAAACGGGCATGGCCGCCGCAGTGAACCGATGCTCAGTTTCGGAACGGACATCGAGGATGCGATTGCAGCCGTTTCCGGCCGGATCGACGCGCTTCGATTGGGGAAATACGCTCATATCCCGTCGCGTTTCTTCGCGATCAAACTGCTGGAACACGATTCCGCCGTGATGCGCATGGCGGAGTTCGATCTTGTACACGACGAGGTTGAGCGCCAGATCCGGCATCTCCGGGAGAAACACGCGATTTCGGCGGAAACTTTCCTCGCTGACCGGCGTTATGCGATGCTGGCGGGGGCGTGTCGCGACGCGATTTCAATGACGCAGGAGAGGCGGAGGGAGATCTCCGACCGGATCGATCTGGTCATGACCAATAAATTTCTCGGGTTGCCGTTGTTTCTGGCGATCATGTATGGAACGTTTTATTTCACATTCATCTGTGCGGATCCGCTGATGGGGTACATCGAGGAATTCTTCGGGTTTCTGAGCGGCGTGGTGCGGGATGTCTGGAATCCGGAAACGCTTCCCTTCCTGCGCAATCTGGTGACCGACGGGATCATCGCCGGCGTCGGCGGGGTGATCGTCTTCCTGCCGAACATCCTCTTTTTGTTCTTTGCGATTGCGTTGCTGGAGGATTCCGGTTACATGGCGCGGGCGGCGTTCGTGATGGACGGTGTGATGCGCAAATTCGGCCTTCAGGGGCGTTCATTCGTGCCGCTGGTGCTCGGGTTCGGCTGTACGGTCCCGGCGATCATGGCGACGCGCACGATCGAATCCGAACGCGACCGCAAGGTGACGATCATGGTGTTGCCGCTGATGAGCTGCAGCGCCCGGCTGCCGATTTATGCATTGATCATTCCGGCGTTTTTCGCGCCGAAACACCAGGCGTTCATGATGTGGGTGATTTATCTTATCGGCGTGATCATTGCGCTCGGAGCCGCCCGGATCATGAAGAGCACGCTGTTCCGCGGTGACGGGGAAGTTTATTTAATGGAACTTCCGCCGTACCGGATGCCGACGTTGAAAAGTCTGATGCTTCACATGTGGGATCGCGGACGGATGTATCTCAGGAAGGCTGGAACGATCATTCTTTTTGCGAGCATTGTTCTTTATTTCTGCAACACGTTTCCGGAAAAGAAGCAGTTCTCGAAAGCGTATGATGTTCTGATCGAACAGTGTGCCGACGATGCGGAACGCGTGGCCGCACTGGAGAATGAGCGCCGGGCCGAGCAGATGGAATATACCATTTCCGGCCGGGTCGGTCACGCGCTGGAACCGCTCTTCCGACCGATCGGGTTCGACTGGAAACTTGCGACCGCATCGATCGGGGCGCTGGCGGCGAAGGAGGTTTTCGTTTCGCAGCTCGGAATTCTCTATGCCGAAGGAGAGGTGGACGAGGAATCTCCGGAACTGCGCGAACAGCTCGTTGAAAACTACACGCCGCTGCAGGGGTTCTGCATCATGCTCTTCTGTCTTTTGTCGATTCCGTGTCTTGCGACGCTGGCGATCATCCGGCGCGAATTGAATTCGTGGAAGATGGCGCTGGCGGAAGCGGGAGGATTGTTTCTGCTCGCATATCTGACGACTTTGATCGTCTATCAGGCGGGAATGCTGCTGCAGATCGGGACGTCGCCAATCAGTTGAATTTCCCGTAGCGCCCGGCGAGAACCGTTTCCTGAGGAGCGGTTCTCTCCGGGATATTGCCCGATGTATTTTCCCGCGCGTTTCCGGAGTAAGCGCCCAGCCAGCCCCATCTGGATTTGAGTCAGACAGTGTGGTATGTTCTTCCACAAACCGGAATAATGGGAGGACGGCATGGGACGCGAAGGACGAGATTATTGGGAGGAGCAATTGTCCGAATATTGGGACAGCGGCTTGACGATTCAAGAATACAGCGAACTGAAGGAACTTCCTTACGAAAGCACCCGCCGCTGGATCCGAGTGTTGGAAAAGGCACGCCAGGATGGAGCGATCGGTTCGGAATCGCTGGAGCTGGTAGAGGTCAAACCATTGCAGACAGATGCAAGGAATGGTTCCGGGATTCGGTTGCTGGTTGACGGCATAGAAATCGCAATCGAGAAAGGTTTTGACGGCACTACGCTGTCCGAAGTGTTGAATCTGCTCAAGGCACGGTCATGTTCGGCTTCGGCGGTTCGGTAAAAATCTACTACTGTCCGACTCCGGTGAACATGCGAAAATCGTTCGATGGCCTTGCCGGAGCGGTGGAAGAGTATATCAAGCAGGATCCGGAATCAGGTCATGTATTCGCCTTCTTCAGCCGGAATAAAAAGCTGGTGAAGTTGCTGCAATGGGAGGACGGCGGTTTTGTGATCTGGATGAAACGACTTGAGCAGGGAGGCTTTCATATTCCTCAATCCGTTGATGGCCGGATCGAATTGACCTGTCGAGAGCTTGCAGCGATCTTGTCAGGGATCAAACCGCAGCGTTATTACAAAAGATACTCGAAAAAGTCTTGACAAAGCTTGAAACTTGAGGAAGTTTCCGGTATATTTTCATTATGGTATTACCGGAAGTTACAACATTTGACGAAGCCCGGCAAATTATTCGGGAGCAAGCTGAGGAAATCGAAAAACTCAGCAATGAGCTGGCATGGTTCAAACGCCAGATGTTCGGTTCCAAAACGGAACATTATATTCCAGAGGATAACACCCCATCGCTTTTTCCCGAAGAGGAATCTCCAGAACCATCGAAAGAAGTTCAAACAGCTACCGTATCCGAACATGAACGGAAAGTTCGTCAGCCGAACGCACTTTCCGAGATTCCCGCCGACCTGCCGCGTGAAGAACGCGTAATAGATGTTCCGGAAGAGGAACGGGAAGGAATGATTCTGATCGGTTATGATGAAAGCGAGCGGATCGCGTTCCGAACCGGGTTGTATGTGATTCATTTCAAACGCGCCAAATATGCCGATCCCTCGGACGCGCTGCGCGGCGTTGTTACGGCTCCCGCCCCGGGAGATGGGTTTGATTCGGTCAGGGCGAAGATCATGTAGAAACGCTTCCAACCGCATTTGCGGAAGGCTTCAATCAGGGCGAGGCCATAGACCGAATAACGGATGTTGATCAGCAGCGACATCACCGCGGTTTCGGCCAGCGACATGGAACCGGCGATCATCCCGACCGCCGCGAACTGCAGGCTGCCGGAAAGGATCGTCACGCACATGAACAAAGCCCACCACGGCCCGTAGCCGATCCGGTTGAGCAGGATGCCGAAAGCGGCGCCCATCGTCGTATATCCCATCAGCGCCGGCAGCGAAACCACGAATGCCGCCCTCCAGGCCTGGGCGGTCATTCCGGAAGAAGCGTGTTTCATTTCAATGAAATTCCCAAATAAGGTCATTAATATAGCGCACCTTCCGTATTTTACCAATCAATTTCACAACATGGTCAGCGGGTCAGCAGATAGACCATCACCCCGCCGGGCCGCGAAGCGGTATCCGCCGTGAAGCGGAGCTTGCCGTTTCCATAAGCCGACGGGACGGCGCCGTTCGGAGAGCCATCGAGCTTCAGCGCCTCGACTTTCATCTCCGGCAACGCGAGTTCGACGTCGGCCCGGCACTTTTCGAGCAGGATCGGCAGCTGCCCCCAGCTTTCGAGCAGGTTGCGGCGCTCATTCGCAAACTTCTGCTTGGTCGCGCCGAGGTTCGGCATCTGGATGAACAGGAGCTTTTCGCTTTCGGCCAGCTTCTTCCCGTCGAGTGACAGCAACGCCGCCGTCTGGTAACGATCGGCTCCGGAAAGTTTCATCACTTCGCCGGACATATCGCCGGAGAAGGTCATCACTTCGCACTGCGGAGCGACGATCTTCACTGTTTTCGCCTTCGAATCAAGCGTGATCTGCCCGCCTGCGCTCGTGATGACTCCGGTCTTCCCGAGCTTGTCGAGAGCGGCGCGGGCGGCGGCTGGAAGCCGTTTCTCCCAACCGGCATTGAGCGCATCGACCTTCCGCACGCCGGGGAACGAAGCGGCGGCGCCGAGCGTGCCGATCCGGCCGTAGAGGCCGAGTTCGGTGAACTCTGCCGGATAATCGCCGTCATCCTCCGGTGGACCTGCGAGCCGGCGAAGCTGCCCCGACGTACAGGTGAAAGCAAAAGCAGGTTTCGCCGCCCGGATATATTCACGCATGAAGAGAAGATTGATAATGCGTTCCGCCAGCTGCGCCTGCGGATCGTTGACGATATCAAAACCATACGGCACATCGACCTTATCCATGTTGTAACGCCCGTGCGACCAGGCGAACCGATAGAGGGCGTCCCAATCCTGCAACCCGGCATAACCGCCGATCAGCGGCGCCGCTTCGCCCCGGTACGGGTTCGGATTGCAGAAGTTGAATTCAGTGACGGTGTACGGTTTGCCGAAAATCCGCGCCGGCATCAGATACCGCGGATGTTCCGCGCGATTTGCGATGGATGATTTATTGGAAAACGCATACGGCAAGTGCCAGTCCCGCACCGGAAACCAGGGATGATCCCAATACTGATGATTGTCCACGAAATCCAGATGCTCACGTACTTCATTCATCGTGAACTTGCTGATCATATTGAGATCGGTAACCAGCGCAACCAGTTTCAGCTCCTCCTTCAGGAACCGCTTCTGTTCTTCGATGCTCCTGATCTGAAGATCGTTCAGGAACTCAATGAAGAGGCCCCCGCGTGAGGTGCGGTTCTCCGGTGTGTCAAGCCCTTTCTCTTTCAGGTATTCGACATATCTCTCCTCGAAAAGCGGGATAAGCGCGGGATCCCCTCCCCGCCAGATGATGACCAGAGGATTTTCGTTCACAAGATTCAAAGCATAGAGTGCCGGATCCTCCGCATAAGTCAAACCGGTATAGGGATTTCGGTGGGTCAGCAGCCGCCGGGCGAATTCCTTCCAGTTATCCATCGCCGATTTGCTGAGCGGAATCAACCTCTTCAAGATGAATTTCTCCGGACTGGTGCGTCCTTCAAGTTCTTTTATGTGGTCCCCCGGCTTCAATTCGCGGCTTGCATAAAGATCCAGACAGGAATAAATTCCATGTTTTTTCAGTTCCGCAAACAGGTAATCAAGTTGATCGAGTGCCCGGGAATCAAAAGTCAGAGAGTCTGGTGCATTCGGATCGATAAGTCCGTTATCAAAATGATGAAAGCGCACGGTGTTATAGCCGAGCCGGGTCGCCTTGGTCACGAAATCATCGGCAAGCTCCTTGCTGAGATAGTTTGCTGTGCCGACCAGATTCGGCCCGAAAAAACGGATCCGCTTTCCCGGCGCGTCACGAAATGAGAAATGTCCGGTCTGGTCGACCACTACCGGTCCGTATTTGCCGGCCGGAGCATCGAGATAGCCCGAGAAATCAAGCGGAGACCCCGCCACGGTATTGCCGTTGTATTCGACCGGCAGCCAATCCTTGTCTGCAACAATATACGGCAAAGCTTCGGGCCGTCGGAGATTCAAACGGTACTCTCCGAGTGTGGCGCCGACAATCATCCAGACTGAACCGCTGTCTGCTGCCGCCTTGAAGGTCAACTTTACCGGAGCAGCTTCGACAGGAAACTGTGACAGATAGAGACCGACAAAGGTCTCAGCATTTTCTCCCGTCCAGGCGACAACACCGTTTGCCACTCCATACGGTTGCCACCAGTTGCCGACATCGCGGCCGGCAAGCACCGGGAACTCCTTGACGCTGCCGTCGGCATACTCCGCAACAACCATACCGACCGGCATAGATGCATTCGGCGTCCAGGCCGAAGCATGCAACAAGTACAGATACCTGCTTTTTTCGCCGCTACTGTCAAGCGCGATACTCTTCTCCATCGGAAATTTCTGCTGCCGGGAAGATAACACAAGACAGGAACGGCCATCGTTGCGTTCCGGATTGACGATATCAAAATCGACGCCCAGAGCGGAAAAACGACCGGACTTCATCATGCGCAAATCGTTGGTCGGTCCCTGGTCGGTCCAGCCGCCTTTCCCGTCGTTGAGCTTCTCGTCTCTGAATCCCATATTGAACACATTTCTCAAATCAACGGAGGCTGTGTACGGCGTCTCAAGTCGTATGCGGATTTTTAAGGAGGCGTCGTCAATTTTTCCGGCGGACGGAGTCGCTCCGATCCGGAATATAAAATATTGATTGCCCCATTTCCGATCATCCTGGATCAGCAACATGAAATCTCCTTCAACCGTGACAATCCTTCCGTTGCTTCCGAATCGGAGCGAACGGGCATTCCCGTTGAAGATACAGCTTTCTTTGCATACTTCCGGCAACTCTATTTTTCGGCCATCGACTATGACGTCTCCCGGTTCCGCCAGCGGCATGTTCATAGTCAAAGCGAGCGCAGAGGTTTCGACAGGAGAAGCAGCCTTGAAACGGGCATGATAGGCAACACCGTCCGGAACTGCGACTGCCGAAATCTTCGTCCGGAACCCGTTCCATACGCCGGAAGTTTCGAACGAGTCGGAACCAAAGCGCGGAAATCCCGCATCCATCTTGAAATTGCCGCCGTCAAGGACTTCAGCATGCCAATCCGGTGCGTACCAGTTCCAGCGAAGTACGCGCGTTCCGACTCTCAAGTTTCCGCAATCGTCGATTGCGGGACAGGCCGGCAACGTTTCGCCGGAAACGGCAGGCAGCAATCGGAAATCGGCTGTGAGCCGCCAGTTTGAAATCTCATTTTCCATCCCTTTCGGCATCAGCCGGATGGTAAACGTCTTGAGGTTGAAAGCACGGTTATCCTGAATATAGACTTTGAAATCGCCACTGATCCGAATTTTCCGTTCCGGCAATCCAATCATGACGATTCCGGCCTCACGATCAAAAATGCCCGGTTCTGCCGCTTCTTCCGGCAAGCTGATTTCATCTCCATCTACATTCACAGCGAGCCCGGGTTCCCCAACCGGAATGTCGATTGCCAGTGCCAAAGTGTCTGTCGCAATCGGAGTCGCCGCTGTAAGCATGTAATCGCACTGAAATGCCTTGTCGCCGCTTGCCGTCACCGTCTCAGTCACTTCAAACACATTGTCCGAACCTCCGGCCGGAAGTTTCCCGCGAAGTTCATAAGTGCTGTCGGATCGTTTCAACACCTTCGCCTCCGGTTTCAGGCTTGATTGATCGCTCCCCTGCCAGCCCGCCCCGAAGTGTTGAAGAAAGAACCGCACAGAATCAATTTCAAATTCTCCCTGCGCCCCAAACCGAAGCTCTTCCGGCAATCGATCAACCGCCGAAACGCCGGCCCAGCCAAGTATCATCAACAATACCATCAACCGTTGTATCGTCATCATATTCCTTTATAACTCATCAATTTTTGCCATTCCATCATCACCACGGCCATTTTCATAATCCGCAGCACGGACTTTCTGCGCAGAACCATCTGCACGAAAAAGCGGAGCCTCCCAATTGGGATGAACAAGAAACGAGTCAAAAACTTCAGGCGATATATTCATCAACGTCGTCCCTCCCGAACAAATAATCAGCATTTGCCGCGAGAGTCTGCTCATTGGCTTACCCAAACCGGTATATCTGAAAGCAGTACAGACCGGGCCGCTCTGGCTGTCGCGCATGTAAAAATAATCGCAGCGTTCTTTGGATGTATGCGTCCAGCCCTCTCCGGAAGTGGGCAAAAAAGGACAGGCGAAAAGTTTTGAACGAAGATCGCCTTCTGCCGGCTTATACTGACACCACGACGGACCGCCGATATAGATGCTGACACGCCCCAGGCCCACATTTTCAACGTCCCACAGACACCAAGGAGTTGAGGCTTCGCCGGTGCCGGTCTTAGGAAGCTGATCATGGTTATCATTCGTATACATAATCACTCCTGATCCGATCTGCTTGACATTATTGATACACGTGGTTGTGCGAGCGGCCGCACGCGCCTTGTTCAAGGCCGGAAGCAGCATTCCGGCAAGAACGGCTATTATTGCAATCACTACGAGCAATTCAATAAGAGTAAACGAGCTGATTTTTTTCATTTTCAATCCTTTCTATTGGTTGGGTTGTAATAAGTCTCTCAACCAGCCGTTGCTGAAAAGCGACCGGGTCGGTCATTTCCGCGGCGACCAGCATCTCGCGCCCCTCCGGCGAGATTCGCGTAAAGCCGCCGTCATCCACCGCAAGTTTCAAACGTTCCAGGCGGGTGAACTCCCCGGAATACGCCAGATGGACCGCCGCTGTATCATAAAGGATGCTGCTGGCATGTGCCGGGCCGCCATGTTTCCAATAATTTCGCCAGACGGCATATTGAGCAAGAATGTTTCGGGCAACCAGTGCGGTTGATTCCGCAATTTTGCGATAATCCACTCCCGATAACGTGATATCGCCGCAATGATCGAGCGGCGTCAGGAGGATTTCACGCCACGGCGCCCGGAAAGTCCGCTGCGCTGCCAGCACATCGAGTTTGATATTGTATTCAGCAATCGCTCCGGCCGCGCCGCGATGCTGTTTCGCGATCGAACCGCCCATCACGCTCAGGCGACATCGGGAAACCGCTCGCTCATCACGGCGGCAAAGCTCGGCGAGAGTAGTCAGCGGCGCGATGCCGATCACCGTCAGCTCCGGCTCGGCGGCAATCAGTTCCAGCGCCCGGCCCACACCGTCCTCCCAGAAGCCTCCGGAGTACTGTTCCGGCCGGTAAGAGTCGGCATATTCATGCATGGTTTCGGGCGAACCGTCCGCACGCGAGACGCCGATGCCGACCGGAATATCGTCGCGGCCGCACGCCTCCAGGAATCTGGCCGCGACTCTGGCCCGGTAACGGGCATCACCGGTTGAGGTCAACACCAGTTTCAGGTCAAATTCAGGGCTGTTCAGCAGCATCCCGAGCGCCCAGGTGTCGTCGATATCGTTGCCGATGTCCGTATCCAGAATGGTCGGAATCGGTTTACGGCCGCAGTTTGTCATTATGGTTCCTTTCGTTGTTTTTCTTTTTATATTATACCGTAATTTATAATCCGAACCAACTGTATTTTTGGTGCAAATAGATAAATAAATGGCACAAATCGCCAGAATTGCTGGAAAATGCCGAAAAACGGCGTTATGTTGCACCCATCAACGAAAGGAATCGATATGAGCGTACAAGCGGTGGAACTGCCGTTGCTCTTCTATGCGTGGCGGCGCAAGGTAACAGGCAATGTCGCTCCGCACCAACATGGCGGCTGCGAACTGATCTATGTACTTGAGGGGCATTGCCGGGTAGAAAGTCCGGCCGGTATTTTTGAAGGCACTCCCGGCAAACTGCTGGTCATCCCTCCGGAAATGATTCACAACCAGATCGATGATCCGGGCGAAGACAATATCTTCTGCGTTTTTCAGGCGAATCCGGTCCTGTTTGCCCAACACTGGCGTTCCCTTGACCTCGGCGGTGAAACGCGGACTATCCGCATGTTTCTTGAACTGTGCGATATGACCGAGAAAAACGATTTTACGGGGGCATCGGCTCTGCTGCTGAGCTTTCTGCAAAGGCTCTCGGCTTTCGAGCAGAAACAGTCCCTCTCCACCCAACAGCACCCGAAACTCTGCAAAGCCCTCGAATTCCTGCATGAAAATCTCACCCGTCCCATCACGATCCGGGCGACAGCGGAACATGCCGGAATCAGCATGTCGCTGCTGCGTAAGCTCTTTACGGACTACTGCGGAACTCCGCCGCTCGGCTATCTGCAAAATCTTCGCCTTGCCCGAGCTGAAGAATTGCTGAAAAATCCCTACCTCTCCATTGCGGAAATCGCCGCCGAATGCGGATTCGACAGCGCCGGTTATTTCATCCGCCTCTACCGGCGCAAGCACGGCACTTCTCCCGGTAAAGCGCGCCGCAAGCTGTGAGTTCTTTAGTTCCATTATAATAAATTCAAGAGGTAATTTCAAAAGTTTTTAATTCGGCGGGATGAAAAAAGAGGCAGAAGGTTCATCTTAACTCTGGGACTAT
>NZ_CALXSK010000062.1 GCF_944391105.1 uncultured Victivallis sp. | reverse complement strand
TGAGGATTTTACTCAATTCAAACTCGTAAAAAATTGAGTTTTTCCCGGCATCGAAGTGGAATTTTATCATAGGAGAGTCTCATGAAACATCTGATATTTGCCGTGATTGCATTTTCCTGTTGCGCGGGATGCGCCACACTCGAAAACAAAGCCGTGGCGCTCGGCAGCGGCGTCGACGCATTCAAACTCGAAACGACAGGGAGCATTTCAAGCGGAACGCTGCTCCCGAACATTATCGCGGGCGGTGCCGTGAACACGCTTGCGACCGCTCCGGTGATTCAGCCGGGGAGCACAACGCAAATCGTGTTCGTCAAAACGCGCCGAACCAGCTTTTTCGGAGAGCTCTTCGGGATCGACGCGAGCACGGAATCCGTGAGCTACATCGGTTCTCCGGGAGAGAGCGCCGCCGAAACCTCCACCCGTTTCGAGGCGTTTTCCAAACTCAAGTGATCGGCCTCATACTCTTGCCCCCCGAATGCATTTTTTCCCATTTTTCTGCAATCGGGGGTTGCTTTTTTTCTTGAGATATGGTATAATTAAAATAAAGATACACCGATACAGTATTTAGAGGGTTTGGGATGAGCGGCGGAAAACTGGAAACTGCGAACGGGGAACGGGAAGCACATTACGTACGGCTGGCGCGTCATCTCCGCAACCGTCTGGGAGACGGACTATCAGCGGACGGAAGGCTGCCGAGCTACCGAACTCTGGCAGATGAATTTTCAGTGAGCATCGGAGTGGTGCAGCGTGCGATGGAACTGCTGCGCCAGGAGTCGCTTGTACAGATTCATCACGGCAAAAGCGGGCGGATCGTACCCGGAAAAAGCGTCCAGCCTGAGATTGCCAAGTATGGAATGATCCACCCTTATACCCCGGGAAATGACTTTGAGCGCAATCTGATCGCGATAGCGTCGGATGTGTTCGACCGGGAATGCAATCATGCTGTGCCGATTGTCCGCTCTTCCAACGGGAGTTCAGCAAGGGAACGCGAACTGGCTGAAACCATGGTTTACAACGGTGTGCGCGGGATGCTGCTCTCGCCGGAAAACGAAAGTGCGAATGCGACCTATTTCCAGGAACTGGCGCGGCGCATTCCGGTGATGTTAATCGACCAGCCGCTGGGTGATGCGGATCTGCCGCTGGTCATGTTCGATTACGCCGCTGCGGGGGAAGAAATCGGGCGCAAAATCAGGCGTTCCGGACGCAGGCGGACGCTTCTGCTGCTCAATGAAAAGACCAACAGCAGCATCGAAGCGCTGACGGCGAATATAAGTGAACATGTGACAACGTTTGCGTTCCGGGCACCGCTGTTCCGCATGGCCGCACGGGTGAAACAGCGGGACTTCGCCTTGTTCGACACAATCCGCGAACGACTGCTCAAAGAGCTTGAAGCCTGCGAAGCAGACTCCGTCTTTTCTCCATTTGACATTCTGCTGGACCATCTGGTCTGCCTTGAAATGCCGCCGGAACTCCGTGCCCGACTGCAATGTGCCGCCATCCGCGGAGATCGCCTGGAATGGCACAGTCGCAACTACTGCGACAGTGGAGTCTGGGAGTGGAGCGCCAGTCATACCGATCTGATTCGTCGTGCGGTGGAACGTCTGAACCGGTGGCAATTCAGCCATCAGATGCCGAGAGGTGTACGGAAAATCAAATTGAAAGAAGTGAAGTGAAGTGAAGTGAAACCGTTTAAAACCAACCGAAAGGATGAGAAAATGGATCGTCGTTCCCTTTTTACATTGATTGAATTACTTGTGGTGATTGCGATTATCGCCATTCTGGCGGCAATGCTGCTTCCGGCGCTGAATCAGGCGCGCAACCGGGCCAAAACGGCTTCATGCGTCAACAATCTCAAGCAGATCGGGCTGGGATTTGCACAGTATTTCGGTGATAACGATGATGTGCTGCCGCCGCTGGACACCGGCAGTGCCAATGCGCCCCCGAGCTGGACGAGTTACCTGATGGGACCGAATCCAAACGTACCGTCAACGCCGTGGACGAACGGTTATCAGTTTTCCGGCGGTCAATATGTCACGAACGCCGTGCTGCGCTGTCCAGCTCAACCGGGAGATTTCGACATGGTTGGGACCAAGGCTCAATGCTGGTGGATGAACGCGCCGCACTACGCCGTACTTCACACGGTTTTTGTCCGGGCCGGAACGGCGGTAAAACTCTCCCGAATCAAGCAACTTCAGGCGAAATTCCTGCTGGTCGACATTCAAGGTGTCAAAAATGACGAAACTTTTGCAGATGGAGGTGGATTGCGTTGGCGTCCCGACCAGGGACCGAGTCCGGATTGGCCAACCGTCTCACCCCGTCATGGCAGTTCCGCCAACGCGCTTTACTTCGGAGGGAATGTTTCCATCCATCCGACCGGCAATGCAATGCCGTACAACGTGGATCCATTCCGCACCGATTCCGACAGCGGAATTCACTGGAAAAACTGAACATCAGGAGAGAAAACGAGTATGAGAGTTCGAGTTCATCCATCTTTCTTTTTGCTACCGCTGCTGTTCCTGTGCGGTACGATTGCGGCAGAAACGGCGGGGCCGGTCGAGGTGAACCTCAGCGCGCCGGAAGTCAGAGGACAGTTGAACAACAAAACCAGGAGGATCACCGAAGCGGGCGACCTCGAATTCCGCCACGATTCCGCAATCAAAAGCTGGACGGGAATTCCGCTTGATCCGGCGCAGCTCGCCGGTCGTGAACTGCTCTTTTCGATCGGCGTCGAAGCGGAGGATCTGCCCGAATCCGTGAAAAACGGGGACGGCATCCTCGTTCAGATCCACTATGTTGCCGCGAACGGGAAAGAACAGTTCCTGCGTCTGCCAATTCCGAACAAAAACGGCGCGATGTCTCGCCACACGCTCAAGATTGCATTCCCGGAAGGGATCCGGAAAGCGGGCCTCGACCTCGCACTGCTGAATGTTGCGGGCAAAGTTCGATTCCACGCGCCCGGGTTTCGCGAAGTACGTCCTGCGGAAACGTTTCAGACCTGCACCGTCACCGGAACCCTCGACCGGGAAAACGCTCTGTATGAAGCGGGAGAACCGATGATCTTCCGATTCCGGATTCTCGACAACGGCAAGCCGGTATCCGGACGCGTCCGGCTCATTCGGGCGGGAGACGACGGCAAAACCGAAGTGCGGACACTCGACGTCGATGCGGAAAAGCCGCTCGAATTCCGCAGTTCGCTCAACTGTCCCGGCTACGTGATGGTTCGTGCCATGTTGCTGGGGGATGACGGCGAACCGGTGCAACGCATTCCGCGTCCCGGCATCGGCCCCCGTCCGGTTCAGTACGGACTGGCCGGAGGCGTCGCGCCGGAAAAACTGCAACAAGGCAGACCGGAGCCCGCGGATTTCGACGCCTTCTGGCGGGAGGAACTCGCGAAACTGGCCGGTGTTCCGCTCAAAGTGCTTGAAAAAAAATCCGTGGAATCCGGTGAGAAAGTCGAGGTATTCGATGTCAAACTCTCCTGCGTCGGCGACCGACCGGTCTCAGGCTATCTCACCATGCCGAAATCTGCCGCGAAAGGGGAGAAATTCCCGGTTCGTCTGCGATTTGACGGTTACTCGGTCCAGAGTGCGCCGCTCTATCGCGATGAAGACGTCATCACCTTTTCCATCAATCCGCACGGGATCGAAAACGGCCGTGAAAACGCCTACTACCGGGAGCTTCAAAGCAGCATTCTGGCCGGATACGGTTTCCGAAACGAAGAAAACCAGTCGCCGCTGACGACTTATTTTCACGATATGATTCTGCGCGGCGTGCGCGCGGCTGAATTCGTCAAAACTCTGCCGGAGTGGGACGGCAAACATTTTGAGATCACCGGTGGCAGTCAGGGGGCGTTTCAATCCGCCGCAGTCGCAGCTCTGACGAAGGGTGCCACGAAATGTTTTCTGCAGATTCCATGGTTCTGTGATCTCTGGGGAATTGAAGTCGGGCGGGTTCGCGGCTGGCGGCCTGATCCGGCGCCGGGGCTGCTCTACTATGACACGGTGAATTTCGCCCGCAGGATCCACTGTCCGGTCAAAATCGATGCGGGACTTTCCGACTGGGTCTGCCCTCCCTCGGGGGTGCGGATTCTCTACAACAACCTCCCCGGTCCGAAAGAGCTGGTCTTTCTTCAAGGTCTTGACCATGCGGTCTACTTCGGGTTCGACCGGAACACAACGCCGCGCGTCGTCGTGAAGGAGGAGGGCAAATGAAACTCTTTGCAGCAGCCTGGCTTGGGATTGTGTGTTTTGCCCTGTCATTTCCGGCGGGAAGCGCCGAGCCACGCATTCTCTGGGAGTGGAATACGGAAAACTCTTCCATTCCCGCCGGAGCCGAACTGATTCGGCAGCCGGGAGAAAAACCGTTCCTGCGGGTGCGGGGTCCGGAAGCCCCCGCCTTCCCCATCGACGGTGCTCTGCTCAAGGGGAAGATGGTGACGGTCGAAGGCGTTGTTCGTGGAGAGAAGCTCGGTCAGGAATTCGGCGACTGTCTGAAACTCGTCCCGAACTATCGTCCCTTCGACAAATATCGGGAGAACTGGGGCTACCGCCCCGGGCCCCCCGTTCCGCGCGAAAAGAGCGGCTGGGAGCGGCACGCGGGTTCGTGGCGGATCCCCCCTTATGCGGGAGATTTCAAGCTCGTGCTCGCTGATGCGGGAAAGAACGGTCTGGCCGAATACCTCGAGATCCGGATTCTGGAGGTTCCCGCGCCTGAACCGCCATCCCCCGGTTTGAACCGCGCCCCGTTACAGAAAACGCCGAAATACCGCGGCGCAATGGCGGGAGCGCTGAAGGATGAGGAGGATTTCCGCATATTTGCCGAAGAGTTCGGCGGGAATCTGCTCCGGTGGCAGTTTCTGCAGGGTGGGCCGGCCGTATTCCAGACCACGGAACGGTATCTTGCCTGGGGACGCGACCGAATCGCGGAGCTTAAACAGGTGTTGCCGTACTGTCATAAGTACAAAATCAAGGTGGTGATCGATCTTCATCGTTCTCCGGGGGAGATGAACGCAATCAACAACAATCTCGGACTCTGGACGGCGGAACGCCAGCAGGCAGTCGTACTTCTCTGGCGGGAGATCGCAGCAGCGTTCAAGGGAGACTCCGCGATCTACGGATACGATCTGGTCAACGAACCAATCGACAAGGTGTACGACGTCCGCTCGGATGCGCTGGACTGGGATCGATTCGCAGAAAAACTCGCCCGTGAGATCCGGGCGATCGACCCGGACACGCCGATCATCGTGGCGACCTCCTACAATCCCCGGCCGATCAATCTGCCGAACATCATCTACTCGCCTCACTTCTACGAGCCCGGCGAATATACGCATCAGGGGATTCGCGGACGGGCGATGGTCGGCCCATATCCGGACCCCTCGAAGGGGTGGAATCGGGAGTGGCTCCGGCTCATGGCTGAACCGACCCGTCAGTTCCAGCTCAAATACAACGTTCCGATTTATGTCGGCGAGTTCGGCGTCATCCGCTGGGCTCCGGGAGGTGCGCAATGGCTCGATGACTGGATTTCGATCTTCGAGGAGTACGGGTGGGACTGGAGTTATCACGCTTACCGGGAGTGGTCCGGCTGGAGCGTGGAACACTCCGATGACAAAACCATTGAGCAGCCGGTCGGCGACACGGCGCGCGGCCAGGTTATCCGCAAATATTTCAGGCGGAACCAACGCTGACTGCGCGCAGCGGAAATGTATTTCAGCATTCCATGACCCGGTTGTCCGCGAGGACGGCTGGTTTGTGGCGCATGCTGTCGGCCTCCGAAAGCGCGCGGATCACATGGCACGGATTCCCGGCGGCGAACGTGTGCGGCGGAACGTCGCGCGTTACGACGCTTCCCGCACCGATCACGCAACCGTCGCCGATCGTCACGCCGGGGCAGACAACGACGTTCGCTCCGAACCAGCAGTTGCTGCCGATCCGGACCGGCTTCGCGTAGCAGAACCGTTTCGGATTGCCCTCGCCGTCAAGCATGAGCCTCCGTTCATCCGGCAGCATCGGGTGGAGCGGCGTGACGATGGTCAGATTCGGGCCGAAGTTGTTGTCGTCGCCGATCGTGACCTGCGCATCGTCCTGAATCGTCAGATTGTAGTTGAAGAAACAGCGTTTCCCGATCCGCGTGTGCACGCCGTAGTGGAAGAAGACCGGCCCCTGCAGGAAACTCCCCTCCCCGAACTCGGCGACCATCTGCCGGATGATTTCCGCCCGGAGTTCAGTTTCGTCCTCGGCGGTGCGGCTGTAGGCGGCGCTGAGCTTGTGAGAGCGCAACTTGATCGCCTTGAGTTCCGGATCGCCCGGATTGAACAGGATTCCGGCAAATATCTTTTCTTCTTCCCTCATTTCCATATCCTCGTTTTCATGATTCTGCGATGCTGTGCAGAATAATATACAGCCGCATTCGAGAAATAAAAGTCCCGAAAAAGGCGGGATTCCGGCAAAAAGTATTGCCACAGCTCAGGTGACGGAAATGAACAGAAACAGTTCCGTTTCCCAGAACCGCGGTCGGAAGTTTTGCGCCCGGAATTGAAATTCCCCGCTTTCCGGTGTATGGTATAAAATACACTTTTTTTCAATCACCGAATGGAATCTTTGTCATCATGTCACGACTTTCCGAACTGGCCGCACGTCTGGAGGACGAACTGCAGAATTCCGTCGTCCCGTTCTGGGTTCAACACTCCGTCGACCGCGAAAACGGCGGATTCTTCAACTCCCTCGACCGCGAAGGCAACTGTTACGATCCGCTCAAATCCACCGCGATGCAGTGGCGCAACGTCTACATGTTCGCCGCACTGTACAATTCCGAATACAAGCGGGACGAGTTCCTCGAACTCGCGCTCCACGGCTTCCGTCTCTGCGAAAAACTGCGCGAACCGGACGGCAACTATATCCCCATCTGCGACGCCGCCGGCAACCCCGCTTTCCGCATGGGCGGCAGGCGCGGCGGCGGCCCCGGCCCCATGAAGGCGATGACCTGCATCTACGCCGGATGCGCGTGCGCCGAACTCTTCCGCGCAACCGGTGAGGAGCGTTTCCGCGCCGAAGCGCAGAGCTGTTTCGACTGCTTCACTTCCGCACTCGCGCAATCCGAGCAGAATTCGGCCGATTCGCGGGTTCCTGCCATGCGCGTGCGCGGATGCTACATGCACCTCTGTCACCTCTGCCGTACGATGATCGTCAACGGCTGCGAATTTGCGGACGGCCGTGTGAATGCCACGCTGCGGAAAACCTTTGACGTGCTCCCGACCTTCTTCTGCGCCGAAGCCGGGCGGTGGCTGGAACGCACGCCGGTTTCCGGAGGATTTCTGCTTGACAGCTCCTTCTTCCGCAACGTCCTGCCCGGCCATGACTTCGAGATGATGTGGTTCCTCGCGCAGGGGGCGGAACTCGCGGGAGAACAAAAGCTCCTTGCAAAGATTCCGGAGTGGACGCGTCAAATCTACTCTTATGCGCACGACCTCGAATTCGGCGGAGTGTACGGATTCATGGATGCTCTCGACTGCCCGGTCTTCGAGGGGAAGGACATGATCAAAAACTGGTGGCCTCACAATGAGGCCATGCTCGCGGCGGCCTACTCCTACCGGATTTCCGGCGACACATGGTTTCTTCAGATGTTCGACGAAGTCGATCAATGGAGCACGGAACACTTCCGTGATCCCGAATTCGGCGAATGGTACGGCATCGTCCGATTCGACGGAAGCGTGCGCAACGGATTCAAGGGGTCGCTCTCCAAGACCTTCTTCCACGTGCCGCGCGCGCTCTTCAACTGCATCCGGGTCTTCCGGGAAGCGGACGCCGCGAATGGCGGAACTACTTTTGTCCGGGCGGAATGAAGCAGTAGACGTAGGCGTCCTTCTTCGGCGTTCCGGCGAGCGCCCGGAACCATCCCGGGAGTGCGCGTTCCTCCTCGATCCGCACCTCAGGCGTCATCGGGAATCCCGACTCCGCAAGGCGCTTGAGGAACTTCGGACGACGGTTCGGGCGGCCGTCAAACAGGATCACCGCCCCCTTTGCCCGGATCTCCTCCTCATCGATCCACTGACTGAACTCCGGATTCGCGGAAAAGTAGGCCTGCGGCCGATCGGGAGAGTAGACCGCGACGTTGCATGATTCGCGCCGTTTGCCGATTACGAACGGCAGCGGCGTGCCGTAACGCGTGCGCCACTCTTCCGTAACGCGCAAAGCGAGCGCTTTCCCCGGAAAATTCTCATAATCGCATCCACGTTTCCGATACGGCTGCTGCCAGAGGCTCCGCCCCGCAAAAACCGCGGCGAACACCACCCACATTATGATGATGAATCCCACAAAGCACCTCAGACTGAACCGATTGATGTATGGCCGGAACCACAGCACCAGAAAGAGCCCGAGCATCGGGAAACACGGCACCACCCATGAATAATTCACCGAACCGCCCGAAATGAACGAGAAGAGCAGCGTGAACGCAAAAGGCCCCCATGCGAGAATCGCCACAAACCGCCGGTCGAACGTGGCAGACTTGAGCGTTTCATCTCTCCGGAAAAAGAGCACGAAAAACGGAATCAGCGGCACGATCAGCACCGAGAGCGTCCGCGACAGACAGCGCAACGGATACTTCAAAAATCGTCTGAGAGAAAATTCAAACGCCCGCGCCCCGTCGCCAAGCGACGCGCGGCCGAACGCGTAACGGAACGCAACCATGTCGTTTTCCGCCAGCCAGATGAAATTCGGCAGGGAAATCAAAACAAAAATCAATGCTCCGAGGTAAGGCCCGGGCATCCGGAACGCCCGCCTCCCCTCCGGTGTCGCCACCATCACGAGGAACATCGAAGCGAACAGCACCGCCACATAGTACTTCACCATGAAGCAGCATCCGGCGAGCAATCCGACCAGCAGCCAGTTTCCGATGCGGTTACCATCTTTCAACGCCTTGTGAAAGAAGAGGATCAAAAGCGGCCAGAACCCGAGTTCCATCACGTCGTCGCAAAGCTCGACCGATTTGATTCCGTAGTAGTTCACTCCGAGCAGAAAAAGAACGGCGAGAAACGCCCCCGCCTCCGTCGTCATGCGCCGCCCGAGTTTCCAGACGCACGCGAGCCCCGCAAGGACGAACACCTGACTCAAAAGATAACTGTTCCAGAGACTGTTCCCGGTAAGCAGACTGCCGAGATAGCCGATCCAGGCGCCGAGGTACGGATTCTTATCGTAACCGAACTGGAAGTGACTGCCCCAGATGATGTTTTCCGGCACGTCGATGAACACGTTGTCAAGCACAGCCAGCGGCAGCAGAAACCAGCATACACTCCAGAGAGAGAGCAGAACGATGAGCTTTTTCTTCCCATATTCTCCTCTCTCCGGCGATTGGAACGCCGAACGCGGCAGAACCGCGGTCAACCGGGAGGACAGTCCGGCGCAAAGGCTGGAAAGATTGTTCCGCATGGTCAGTTCCTGCTGTTGCGTAAAAATTCTGGAAACAGCGCAATATAACGCATTTTCCCGAAAAAGCAAGCCGTAAAACGGAATTCCCGTCCCACGTTCCCGGCCTTTCTGCTTGACGGCGGGCGCGCGCGAGAGTATATTAATGGAACATTATATCTTCATATTGAGAGAACACATCGGCAGGAACACTATGACTCGTCACGCACTCGCGTTCCGGCAGCTCTGGCTGCTCACCGCGATTCATTTCACGGTTGACATGCTCTCCGGGACGCTGCCCGGCTTTCTGCCGCAACTCCGGAAGGAGTACGGATTGTCGCTCGTGACTGGAACCGCGCTGCTGACGCTCTGCAGTTTCAGTTCCAACGGAATCCAGGTATGGGCGGGAACACTGCGCAAATCCGCCAGACGCCCGATGCTCGTCCAGCTCGGACTTGTGCTCTCGTGCGCAATCTGTCTGGTCTGTCTCACACCGCACACGGCACCGGCACTTTTTCTGACGCTGCTCGTGCTGGTTCTCGGTATCGGCGTGGCATTCACGCACCCGGAGGGACTGCGCGGCATCTGTGCGCTGCCGGAGAACTCGGTCACGCCCGCGGTGGCGACGTCGCTCTTCATGCTGGCCGGATTCTCCGGCTATGCGACCGGTCCGCTGCTGGGGGGATTGCTCGTGCAGTATCTCGGATTCCCGGGGCTGCTGCTGCTGATCGTGCCGGTGGGGTTGCTGCTTTTGTTGTTTCACCGGGCGCGGGTGCGTCTTGCGCTCGACGAAAAGAGCGCCGGAGCGGAATGCAAAACGCAGTTCGTTCACGCCGGGGCGGTTCAGCCGCGCATCACGTTCCGCGAACTCTTCTGGCTGGCGGTTCTCATCAACACGGGATGCTGCATCATCCAGGGGCTGCTGCCGAGCTACCTTGCCGAGCTCGATTTTTCACTCGGCTTCGGCGGCCTCTCCGGAACGCTCTTCGGACTTGGCGCGGGGCTGGGCGCATTCGGCACGAGTTTCCTCATCCGCCGCGTCCCGGTGATCCGCTGCCTGACGTATGAAATTCTGCTTGGGATCCCGGTGCTCGTCTGTTATCTGCTTCTTGCCGGGAACGCCGCGGCGGCGGCACTCGTTCCGTTCGCCGGAGTGCTGGTCGGGGCGGGATTCCCGCAGCTGGTCGTTCTCGCCCGGACCGCCCCCGGCAAGCTCGCACTCGGCGCCCGCATGGGGATGATCGTCGGCGGGAGCTGGGGAATCGCCGGAATCGCACTGCTGCTCGCCGGCGTGATCGGCAGATACTTCATGCTCCGGAGCGCGATGTTTCTCGCGCCGGCGGCGTTTGCCGGAGCGCTCTGCATGCTGCTGATTCTCGGAAGGCGCGGCGGAAAAACATCATCCGTGGATACAATCAGAAGAGGAATTTCATCATGAATATACTGTTCATCGGCGACGTGGTCGGCAAGGGGGGGCGCGAGGCGGTCCGGCAGCTCGTACCTGAACTGCGCCGGGAATTCAACTGTCAGTTCGTCGTGGTCAACGCCGAAAATGCCGCCGCGGGATCGGGGCTGACCTCCGGCTGTGCGAAGGAGCTGCTCGAAGTCGCCGATGTGCTCACCACCGGCGACCACGTCTGGGATCAGCGCGGATTCGACGCCGAGATCGATCGGTTCGACCGGGTGCTGCGCCCTGCGAATCTGCAGAAGGGACAGCCGGGCCGCGGCTGGGGAGTATTCCGCAATCCGGCCGGCGGCGAGGTCGCGGTCATCAACCTTCAGGGGAAAGTGTTCATGCGCGAATCGGCCTACAACCCGTTCGAGACGGTCGAGGAGATCCTCGCAAAGGAACTGCCGAAAACCGTGAACACGATTCTTGTCGACTTCCATGCCGAAGCGACCAGCGAAAAACTCGCGATGGGTTACCTTCTCGACGGCCGCGTGACCGCCGTGCTCGGGACTCACACCCACGTGCCGACCGCGGATGCGCTTGTGCTCCCTGGCGGAACCGCCCGCCAGACCGACGTCGGCATGACCGGAGCCGCAACCAGTGTGCTCGGACGCGAGGTGAAGGATGTTCTCTACAAATTCACCACCGGCATGCCGAACCGGCTCGCCGTCGTGGAAAAAGGTGCGATCCGGCTCGACGGAACGATCGTCACCTACGACTACCGGACCGGGCGCGCTTCGGCGATCCGCCCGCTCTCACGCGAAATCAACATCTAATTCAATCCACCGTATGGAGAATGCAGGGAATGAGCGAAATCAAATTTGATCCGGTCGAGGAGCTGGTTGCAGACATCAGGGCCGGCAAGATGGTTATCATCACCGATGACGAACACCGCGAAAACGAGGGGGATCTTGTCCTCGCCGCCGCACACGTCACGCCGGAGGCGATCACCTTCATGGCGACGCACGCGCGCGGATTGATCTGTGCGCCGCTGACGGCGGAACGAGCGGCGGAGCTGAATCTCTCGACTCCCGCCTCGCTCTCGGATCCATTCGGAACGGCGTTCACGCAGAGCGTCGATGCGCGGCGCGGGACGACGACGGGAATCTCCGCCTTCGACCGGGCGAAAACGGTCCAGGCCCTGATCGACCCGGCGACCGCGCCGGGAGACTTCATCTCGCCGGGGCATCTCTTTCCGCTCATCGCGCGTCCCGGCGGGGTGCTGCGCCGGGCCGGGCACACGGAGGCGGCGGTCGATCTCGCGCGTCTCGCGGGGCTGACACCCGCGGGCGTCATCTGCGAAATCATGAATGACGACGGCACGATGGCGCGGGTCCCGCAGCTCGACGAATTCCGGAAAAAATACCACCTCAAATGGGGAACGGTCGCGGATCTCATCGCCTATCGCAGGCGCCATGAGCATCTGATCATCCGCGGAGAAAGCGCGCGGCTGCCGACCGTATTCGGGGAGTTCCGGATCACGCCGTACCGCACGAAGGTCGATTCGTTCGAACATCTCGCGCTGGTTTACGGGGACGTGAAGGATCAGGAGAACGTGCTCGTGCGCGTTCACAGCGAATGCCTCACGGGCGATGTGTTCGGCTCCTCCCGCTGCGACTGCGGCGAACAGCTGCACGCCGCGATGCGGCAGGTTGTCGAGAACGGATCCGGTGTGATCGTCTATCTGCGCCAGGAGGGGCGCGGCATCGGGATCTTCAACAAGATCCACGCGTACAAACTTCAGGACGAAGGGTGCGACACGGTCGAGGCGAATGAACAGCTCGGCTTCCCCGCCGACCTGCGCGAATACGGCATCGGGGTACAGATTCTGCTTGATCTGGGCGTAAAATCCGTGCGGCTGCTGACCAACAACCCGAAGAAGCTCGTCGGCATTTCGGGTTACGGGCTCAAAATCACGGAACGGGTTCCGATCATCATCGAGCCGTGCCGCGAAAATGCGTTCTATCTCCGCACGAAGAAGGAACGCATGGGGCATATGATCTGAGGCTTTGACGCAAGGAGAGAGCTGCATGGAAACCGTCGTGATGTCCTTCTGCGGACTTTGTCTGCTGCTTGTGCTGGGGAAACTTGTCCGCACCGCCGTTCCGCTTTTTCAGCGGCTCTATCTGCCAGCCTCGGTGATCGGTGGACTGCTCGGTCTGCTCTGGATCAACACGCTCGGAAAAAACATGGCTCCGGAGTGGCACAGCAGCTGGGGGGCGTTGCCGGGATTTCTCATCAACATCGTCTTCGCCGCGCTCTTCATCGGGGCGAAGATCCCGAAGATGAAAACCATCTGGAACGAAGCGGCTCCGCAGCTCTGCATGGGACAATTGCTCGCATGGGGGCAGTATGTGATCGGGCTCGGGCTTGCGGCTGTTCTTCTCATTCCGCTTTTCGGGGTGAACAAGGCGTTCGGAAATCTGCTTGAAATCGGTTTCGAGGGGGGGCATGGGACCGTTGCCGGACTGACCCGGACGTTCGAAGATTTCGGCTGGGAGGCGGGCATCGCACTCGGATACACGATGGCGACGATCGGCATGGTGCTCGGAATCACGCTCGGCATGGCGCTCATCAACCTCGCGGTTCGGCGCGGATGGGTTCAGAATGTCCGCACCTTCCGCGAGCAGACCCCGCACGAACGGATCGGCATCTATCCGAAACACGCGCAGCCTCCGGCGGGGAAACAGACCGTCCAGAGCGAATCGATCGATTCGCTTGCACTGCACATTGCGGCGCTCGGGATGGCGGTTCTGATCGGCTACGGTCTTCAGCAGTTGCTCGCATATTCGAACCGGTTCATGCCGGAGTGCGTGCAAAATCTGAAGATTCTCACAAGTTTTCCGCTTTTTCCGCTCTGTCTGATCGGCGGGCTGATCCTTCAGAAATTCCTGCTGCTGGTGCGGCTCGATTCACTCGTCGACCAGGGACAGATCCAGCGGCTCGGCGGAGCGTCGCTGGATTTCCTTGTGGTTGCGGCGGTCGCTTCGATCCGGCTCGACTTCGTACTGGCTTACTGGATGCCGCTTTTGATCCTCGCAATCGGCGGAACGGCGTGGAGCATCTTCATGGTGCTTTACATCGCGCCGCGGCTCTTCGAAGAGGCGTGGTTTGAACGGTCGATCGCGGAGTTCGGCCAGGGACTCGGCGTCACGGCGACCGGATTGCTGCTGCTGCGCACGGTCGATCCGGACAACAACACGCCGGCGGCCGCAAGTTTCGGTTACAAACAGCTGCTGCACGAACCGATCATGGGCGGCGGCATCTGGACGTCGCTCGCACTCGTGCTGGTCTTTACGCGCGGCATCGGCGAGGTTTGGCTGATCTCCGCCGGAATGCTGATTTTCTGGCTGCTGTTCTGGCGGTTTGTGCTCAGAAGGCGAAAAAAAACCGCAAAGGTGGAGATTTTTCACAAAACCCGTTGACATCGTATTGAACGGGCTTTATATTTTTTTTAAACCATCGGCCTGACATCGGGGGGAAGAGATTATGAATACACGCATCATCACCATCAGCCGCGAATTCGGCAGCGGCGGAAGAACCGTCGGCAAACTCGTCGCCGAACGGCTCGGCATCGCCTGCTACGACAAGGAGCTTGTCGCAAAGATCGCCAAAGAGAGCGGTCTCGCCGAGCAGTTCATCCTTGAGAACGGCGAATACGCCGAGTCGGCCAACGCGTTCCTCTTCAACTGGGCGCTGGGAACCGGTCTCGACGGAGGCGTGCTGCCGATCTCCGACCAGCTCTACATCATTCAGCACAACATCATCCGCAACCTCGCCGAGAAGGAGTCCTGCGTCATCGTCGGGCGCTGCGCCGATTACATCCTGCGCGAACGGACCGACTGTCTGAACACGTTCATCCATGCGAGCATGGAGTTCCGCATCAAGCAGATCACGCAGCATTACGGAGAAACTCCGGCAAAACCCGAAAAGTTTCTCCGCGACCGCGACAAGAAACGCCAGAACTACTATCGCCACTACACGGGGCGGCAGTGGGGCGTCGTGCAGAACTATCAGCTTGCGCTCGACAGCAGTGCGCTCGGCATTGAGGCGTGCGCCGATCTGATCGTCAAGGCGGCGGAGCTTCTCCACTGATTTTCCCTCTCAGGGGCGGCTGGAATCCCCCGGGGGTTCCGAATCGACGCCCGCGACTTCGAGCCGGAACGCAGCCGGCGAAGAGAAACCGGGAACGGTCGCATAAACCATTCTCCGATCCGCCCGAACGAGCCGGCCTTCTTCCCGGAGGAGCTCCGGAGCTGCCGGGAGAGGCGGCGCAATTGCCGATGTCTCCGGGTACCACTCCGGCGCCTCGGAGCTCTTCCCCCGCAGAAGCCGGAGCGCGCGGGGTCTCGACGCCAGCGCGACCCGGTGACTCGTGCCGCACAGTTCCAGAACCAGTTCGCTTTTTTCCGCCGGGAAGGCGTCGGAATAATCGAGTCTCCAGCAGCCGACGGGAGTTTCGTCCGTGTCATATTCAACGGCCTCACGCATCAGGAGATAC
>NZ_CALXSK010000061.1 GCF_944391105.1 uncultured Victivallis sp. | reverse complement strand
AAACACGAGGAGTTCGCCGAGCCTACCCGGTGGAGTTTGTTGAACGCCTTCACTGAAACCGCCAAGAAGTACAGTCCCGCCCGCGCCGATCTCTGTTACCGGGGATTGACCCGGTTATTCGGACTCGATGGACGGGAAGCCATTCTCTGGAGGAAATAGAAGGGCATTTTTATCGGGAAGAGTGTCAGAAATTTCCACTGTATGCCAATTAGTCAGTAAAGAACACTGCGGTCCGACCAAAACAGACCCGCTCCCGTTCCGAACTTGGTACACTCGGAACGGTGCCTACCCAAGTACCCCGGCGGCAGTTTCTCTGCCGTCGGTTTTATCTTCAACCACACGAAAGGAAACCCGAACTATGCTGAAAGAAATCCTGACTGCCGCCCTTGCCATCGTCGCCGCATGGCTGTTGATCGCTCTGCTGCCCTCTTTGTTCGAGGTCGGTATCGGCCTGATGCTGCTTGCCGGTCTGTTTTGGCTGGCTTCCGCTATCAGTACCGGTTTCAAGCCCTGTTATCGCGAGGCTTGATCCGGCAAGAGGTTCCGATTAAAATCGGAGCCTCTTTTTTAAAAGGTAAAACTCATCCCTTTACAGGAAGGAGGGCAATTTGCTCTTGCACTGCGGCATCTGAGAGAGATGGCATCCCAAGCAACTCGAATGGATCAACGTTATAATGCATTCGATTGAGGATTCCGGACAGAACTTCCAAGTCGGTTTTGGTGTAAATACGTTCTGTTGTCGTCTGCTGAGCATGGCCGAGAATTCGGCTGACATGGTGTGAGGATATTCCATCCAGATTGTTGAGACAGGTTGCTACATTATGCCGGAAGCTGTGAAATTTTGCCGGGGAATCGGGGAGTATTGCGTGACTGAAGGCGGCATAAGCTCTGGAAAAGTTTCTTCCGTAGTGGTTGTTCTTATCCCAGAGACAACAGGGGAAAAGCTGTCGAACCGGAGGCGTTCCTTCGCAAATGATTTTTTCCGGCAGTTCCCGTTGACGGTTGACAAAAGTGAGAAAGCCATGTTTCAACAGTTGGGCGTGAATCGGAACCTGGCGTCTTGATTGCCGATTTTTCAATGATTTCGTGGGATGGTTCTCTTGAAGATCAAAACAGGGAATCCCGTTTGAACAAACGATATCCGAGACGAACAATTGGCAAATCTCATTCTCACGCATGCCGCTGTGAGCGGCGATCAGAAGAATCCAGCCGAACTGTTCTTTTCTGGCCTTTCGAGCCGGGGTATTATCCGGAAACGTTACCCAGTTTCTGAAAATGGTTTCGATTTCAGTTTGAGTGTAAGGGACTCTTTTCGCATCGTCTGAACGCTGATCGCTGATTAACAGGCCGGAAACCGGATTGGATTTCCAGTCATGGAAACGGATTCCCCACTGGAAGAAGCTGCTGCACACCATCAGATAGTCATTGATGGTGGCGATATCCATTGTTTTGATATGATCCAGTTCCAGCAGGTCTTTCAAGGATTTATTCCGGTATTCCGGGGACACGTTTCTTCTGACGGGGAGTTTGCGCAGGACTTTTTCCCGAAAATCAAGCATTTGGGAGGCTGTTATTGCAGCTGGATCACATTCTTCGCCGAAATACTCGACAAGCAGATGAAGAGAGGCTTGCCGACTGACCCGGGTCTTCGCTTTCCATTCTCCAGAAGAAACTTTGAACTCAATGAATTGTTCTATCAACTGTGAAAATGAAACTTCAGGAGTTGAAACAGGGGCCGGTATGATTTGTTCGCGCATGGCTCTCGCTTGCAAGGTCGCATGGGGATCAACGGTGGCAGTACCTTTCCGACGATCGTATTCCGTATCGTAGTTCCCCTGTAAATGCTGTTTGGCAACCTCCAAAACGTGAATTCTCTTTTGGTAATACTCTTTTGCCAGAGAGTCGAAGGCCCAAAGAGAAGAAATGTTTTGCAGTTCCGGCGGCCCCATGGTCTGGAAATCACGTTGGGCAATCCCGTAATCACTTTCCACAAGACTTCTTCGGGTGTCATTGATGAAATGGTCTATTCCCCGCGCAACCTCTTCTCGGTCTTTGGGGGTATTGTGGTTGCTGTGAATGTAGTCAAAGGTCCAACTTTCAATAGAGGAAAGTAAAAGATTGGCTACTTCATCCAGTTTTGCCCTTAGTTCGTCATAAGTGAAAGAATGATTTTCTTTTTCCATGATATCGCATATCCTGTTCATTTGCCGTTGCAGTAATCTACATACGGCAGATGCTTTTTGCAAATCAGTCGTGCGGACTGGAATCCGTATTTCATTGCGATCCATCCGGTGTGAGAGCCTTGCCGGAATCCGGGATCTGAAATAAGGCATTTTACCCTTGATCATCATATACGGCATTTTATGGTACCCCTCAAATCCGCGATTGTGACCCATTTGTGCCCCATTTGTGACCCAAATGTGCCCCAATCATCTGCCGGACGGGATAGAAAACGCGCTTAAAACTCAAGAGTTTGAGGAGGGCAAAAAAAATGGCAGCCCCGCAAGGATTCGAACCTCAACTAAATGAACCAGAATCACTTGTGCTACCATTACACCACGGGGCTGCATCGGCTCTGACGCGGTCTCCCGCATCATGCTCTTTAATATAGTTCTTATCCGGAGGAATGCAAGCTCGCCAACAGAAGATTTTTCATTTTTTCTTGCGCAAGGCGTATCTGATGGGGGGATGGCTTTTCCGGAATTTCCTGGATGGCACGGTTGAATTTTGAGGATTTCCGGTTTATGGTAATATAGTCGGTATCGGTGTTTCGCAACCGGATATCGCGGCTTTCAAAATCTCAGTCAATTCCTGGAGAAATCTTTGATGAAATGTTTGTTTTCGGCCGCCTTCGGCTTCTGGGGCGTGATTCTGCTGCTCAGCGGTTGCACGACCCCCTGGGTGACGAATACGTCTCGTTCCGCCATCGAACAATATCTCATCGCCAGTACGGTCGAACATGCGATCGGCAATCTGGATTTCAGCAAATATTCCGGAAAAAAGGTGTTTTTCGATTACGATTATTTCGCCCCCCAGGTGGACAAACAGTACGTGCAGGGTATTCTTGAGATGCAGGTGTCGAAATTTGATATCATCATCACGCGCAAGACCGAAGAGGCTGACATCATCATTCAGCCGCTCTGCGGCGTACTCGGCACCGATTACAGCAAGTTCTTCATCGGAACGCCCCAGGTGCCGATCCCGGTTCCGGATACCAGTGTCTCTTTCGCCGTGCCCGAGATTCCGATTTTCAGCAAATACACCCGGATCGCCTACGGCAGATTCGCCTTCAACATCTTCGAAGCGAAAGACCGCAAACCGCTTGAGGTGCTCGCCGGTGTCAACTCCAGCGCCTCCTACAACAACTGGATTGTTCTGCTGATTCCATTCTCCTCTCATACCATGAATATGGAGAATTCACACGATCTGGACACGAAAGTCGACTTCTTCGAATAAAACCGGCTTTCGGGAGATCACTTTTTCGCACGCGGGTGGGCGTGATCGTAGACATTCCGCATCCGCTCGGCGCTGATGTGGGTGTAGATCTGCGTCGTGCTGAGATTTTCATGGCCAAGCAGCTCCTGGACGCTGCGCAGATCGGCGCCGTTGTCGAGCAGATGGGTGGCGAAGGAGTGGCGCAGTTTGTGCGGTGTGAAGTCCGGCGGCAGGCCGCCTTCCATCAGATAATTCTTCAGATTGCGCTGGAATGAACGAGCTGTCAGTCGCTCCCCGAAACGGTTTCGGAAAATCGGCGTTCCCGGCCCGGTTTCCCAGCCGCGCTCTCGGCAGATGGCGGAATACTCCTTCAACGCTGCCGCCGCATACCGTCCCATCATGGCGAACCGTTCCTTTTTCCCTTTGCCGCGAACCCTGGCCACTCCGGCTGCGAGGTCAAGATCCTCATAATTGAGTCCGAGCGCTTCGCTGATCCGGAGTCCGCCCGAATAGATCGTCTCAACCAGCGCCCGGTCACGTGCCGAAGCAAACTCCGCACCCTCTTCCGTTTTGGCCAGCCCCGTGACGACCGCTTTTTCCCAGTAAGCGGGAACCGCCGCGAGCAGTCGGTCGATCTGGCTGAGGTTCATCACCGTCGGAAGCGGGCGTTCGACCTTCAGCGGCGGCATCCGGGTAAACGGATTCGCATCAAGCTGCCCGGTTTTCTGCAGATAACGGAAAAACGACCGCAGTGCGGAGAGTTTCCGCCGCTGTGATCGTTTGCAGTCCCCGGCTTCGAAGAGTTTCATCTGGAACGTTCTGGCCTGTTCGAGATCCACGCTCTGCCAGTCGTCAAAACTTTCATCCGAGTTGCGTACAAGCTGTGCAAACTCGATGATGTCGTGAACATAAGCCGCAATGGTGTGTTCGCTGGCGTTGCGTTCTCCCCGCAGGTGACGGATGAACTCTTCCAGCCGGGGCCCCGGCTTCATTTCCGCGTCTTGAGCTCAGGCGAGCCTGCTTTGAAGGTCGCGACCGGTTTGCCGTCCTCGCCGTAGACGGTGAGAGTCCTGCCGCTGATCGAATAGCTGCGGATCGCCTGCATCGTCTCGTTGAATTTCGCTTCATAACCGAGGTTCGGACCGGCCATCAGGGTGGTGGCTCCGGGACGGAATGAGAGCGTCCCCTTCTCCTGATCGATGTCGGCCACTGTGGAAAAGCGGTTTGCTCCGCTGTTCCCGTAGACCATGTTGGTGTCGTTGATCTCGAACCAGACCGGCACTGGTTCAATGAGTTTTACCGCACCCTGATTTTCCAGCTTTTCCGGCACCCATACCGTATTTTTCAACGGAGTTGAGCACCCGCCGATCAGCATCGCCGCACAGCAGGCCGCCGCCATAATCGAAAATTGATGCATTCTCATTTTTCTCTCCATTCTGCCGTTGCCAAAGAAATATTACTGCTCCAGATACTTCCACTCGTGCGGCCCCGCCTTGAAGGTCGCGATCGGTTTGCCGTTCTCATCCAGGAGTGTGAGTGTTTCTCCGGAAAGCTGATAACTCCGGGTGCTCTCCAGCACCTTGAGAAACGCGTTCTCAGACGGCAGATTCGGCCCTGCCATACGGGTTGTCGCGGGAGGATTGAAGACGAGTTTCCCGTCCTCAGCCGTCTTGACCGAACCGATGATCTGGTTCACTCCACCGTTGCCGGTGAGACGGTTCCCGCGGTCGATCAAAAACCATGCCGGTTCATTCCTGCCGGCCGGAGACGGCTGGACGGTGGAATCCGGAATTTGAACCCACACCGTCTCCTTCAGCGGGAGATCCGATACCGCACAGCCTCCAAGGAAGGTGATGACCCCGATCGCCGCACTGATGATTCCTGTTTTCACAATCTGCATTGCCGTACCTCCTGCCACATCGGTTTCCGTCCCGGGGATTCCACTCCCTGTCGGTGAGATAATATAGCAAGGGCGAAGGGGTTTGTCAAGCACTTCCCGCGGAGGAACATTCGCGGCATGAAAAACGGCTTTTGAGAGAACTTTCGAAAAAGCCGCTCAAAAGCCGTTGAAACGTTCCGGAAAGAACCGTTTGTTATTCCGAAATCAACTCGTAAGCCGCGAAGATTCCATTCGGAGTGATGTTCCGGAGGGTGAAACTGGTTTTTCCTCCTTCGATTTTGAGCGGAATCTCCATGGCGCGGCTGCCGTCGAGGCCGACCGCGTAGAGTTTGAATCCACTCAGGTCGCGGTTGATGACCATATCCGCTTCGCCGCGCCGGATCAGCAGGGGAGGCCGTCCCCAGCTCTCCAGAACGTGCGCCTCGGCGTTCTGGAAACGCTGTTCCGTATTGCGGGTGGCGGTCAGGTGAAGCAGCAGGATCCGGCGGCTCGTCTCCAGCGGCAGCTCATCGCGGGCGGCGATCAGGAAGGCGCCGAAGGTCTGGCGATTGGAGACCGCGGCGAATTTCCCGGCGAGGTTCTGATCCTCTCCGAGGAGGAACGACTCGCTGCGCGGCGTTGTGATCTGGAAGGTTCCTCTGCCGCAGTTGAGAAGAAGTTCTCCGGTGCTGCTCCGGAAGCGGTCGTTTTTTGGATCGTATTCATCCTTCGTGATCGCTCCGGCCTGCTGCAGGTGTTGCAGACTGTCCCGGATGTCGGCGGTGTTGTCCAGGAAGGGCACCGGGAATTTGATCCCATCCCAGGATCCTGGCGTTGAGATCACCGCCCGGGTGGCGGGCGGAAGTTCCGGGCACTTTCCGGGTGCGGCGATCAAGGATCCGGTCTTCCCGATCAGGCCGAGACGGCCCACGAGCTTCGGATACCAGTCCGGATTTCTCGGATTATCAAAGTACTTGTTGCTTACCAGGAAGGGGAAGTTCACCTCAGAGGCTTTCACGTCGCCCCGCAGGAAGGTCATCAATCCCGCCGCTTCGGACAATCTCCGCAGAGGATCGTTGATGATTTCGAAGAATCCGGTCAGAGAAAGGTCGTTATTCACATTCTGCTCCGTCCCGATGTAGGTGAAGCGGCAGAGAATGCTCCAGTCCTGGAGAGCGGCGTAGGCGCCGGTCAGGAAAGCCCCTTCCACCACGTAATCGTTGGGATTCACATAATCCCACTCGGTGACGGCGAAAGGCTTGCCGTAATTCCGGCCCGGGAACATTTCGTTGACTCCGCCCGCATAGTGCTTGATGGCGCTTTCGTTGTTGATTCCCGTCGGCAATCCCCAGTTTCCGCCGAGAAACTGCGGATGGCTCCAGTAGAAGTGCAGATCCACGTAGTCATACTGCTCGCGCAGCACGGATGAAGGAATGCTTGGAACATAATTCTGATCGGTGAGCAGGGCGCGGACGCCCAGTTGGTCGTAGAACGCCTCCAGCTTCCGAAATCCTTCGAGATACGTTTCTGCGAGGAACTGCCGGCGGTACCCGGAGAGCGTATCGGGCTGCGTCGTGATCCCGCGTTTTTTCAGCCAGGCATCGAAACGCTTTTGATAGAGTTTCGCCACACGTGGAGTGCTGAACGCGATGTTGGTCAACGTATCTTCGTTGATCATGCTGATCGTGATGATCGCCGGTTCATCCTTCCAGGCGAATCCGGTATAGGGGTTGACGTGATTAAGCAGATTCGCGGAGAACTCCTGATAGTTTTTCATCGCCGCGTCGCTAATGAAGATCAGCGCCTTGTACTCTTCCAGCGCGGGAGCCCAGTCGGGATTTTCCGGGAATTCTCCCGCGGCGATCTCGCGCATGGTGAAGAGGTCGATCGTCGTGTAGATTCCGCGTTTCTTCAGGGCGCTGAGCAGGTAATCCATGCGGTCGAGGCGATCGGCGTCGGGCGTGGTGCAGTTTCCCCCGGATCGCTCGACCAGTTGCCGGTCGAAATGGTGGAAACGGATCAGATTGTATCCCGTGCGTGCGCAGAGTTCCGCGAGTTTGTCTGCTTTTTCCTTCTCCATGAAATGGACGTCATAGGCGATATTGGCGCCGTAGAAACGGGCGGGGATGCCGGGGCGTTTTTCAAATTCCGCCCGTCCGTTCACGCTGCGCAGGCGCCCGTATTTTCCTGCGGGAGCGTCGAGGAGGTCGGAGAAGTCGAGAATGCTTCCGGGTTTGACATCCTTACGGTTTTTGAATTCCACCCAGTCTGAATCCGGCTGCATGACCAGCGGGATGTCAAGCGCGGGATCCACCTTTCGGTCGGTGAGGGTGATGGCCGGAATGAACCATTCGGCGGCGCCGTTGCTTTCGAACGTGATCCGTTTCACCGGCTTTCCGGAGAGAGGAAAGCGCGTGACATAAAGGCCGATTCTGGCGCTCGGGTTGATTCCCCGCCAGCCGATCGCCGCGTTTTTGATCTGGCGCGGCATCCAGAAGTTGGCGGTGTCGACGCCGCTGACAACGTTGAAGTGTCCTTCGCTTCTGGATACGAACCGGGTATCGTCATATTCACAGGTGATGGTGCCGATTTCGACCTTGTCCAGCGGCTCCCAGCCGAGTGCGCTCAGGATGTAAAGATATTTGGCAGCCGTCGGCTGGGGGAGTTCCACCGTCACGGTCGTGGGATAGTGGAGGCAGTTTCTGCCGCGTAGCGCGATGATGGAGCGACCGTTGTTGGAGGCCTGATCGATCACGTTGAAGTTGATTCCGGCGTATTCGCCGGGCCCGGTCTTGAATGAGCGCAGATCGTTTCCCGGGCCCTGGTCCGTCCAGCCGCCTTTCGCATCGCTGGCGACTTCGTCGGTCAGGCCGGCATTGGCGGCTTTGCGCAGATCGACGGCTGTGCTGGGCAGCGGGATGTAGCTCAGTTTCAACCGGAGGGATGCTCCGTTGATCGACGGGGTTTTGCGTTCCGGCTGAATGCGGAGCGCCCACTCATTGATCTTGTAGAGCCGGTTGTCCTGAAAGCGTATGCCGAAATCTCCGGAGATGGTCAGGGTTCCGCGGTCGAGAGGGAGGACCAGGTTTTTGATCCGGAGTCCCCGGGCCGCGTCGTCGGCATTGTACTGTTTCGGGAAATTGATCTTCCTGCCGTCCGCAAGAATCGGCACATCGAGATAGCGGTCGCAGGGGAGCAGCACCTGAATGGCGAGATCATTGGTGAAGATCATCTCCCGTGAAGACAGTTGCAAATTGAAATTGGCCTGATTCGGTTGTCTGGACGTGACGGTTTCGCTCAGCTGAAAGACGCCGTTGGAAACTTTGAACTGCCCGTTCAGCCGGAAGGAGCCGGCCGTGACTGCGGGAAACCCCTTGGCCGGGGTTACGCAGGAGGGATTCTGGGTCGTGAGAGTCCAGTCTTGTCCGAAGTGCGTGAGTTGGAAGGCAAGATTGTCGACATGGAAGTCGCCTGACGGCTCGAAATTCAGGAACCCGCCAACCTGCGGCAATTCGGCGGCCCCTGCTATCACGGCAAGGCTGAGCATAGCAGCCGTGGCTGCAAACCATTTCTTCATCGAAAAACTCCTGTATGTGAAATGAGAATTACCGTTTCCCCGTCCAGAACACATCCGTGGCGTCAGTCGGGATTTCTGTCCGGCGCCGCGTATTCACGTGGAAGTCGTAGTAAAGAATATTGGAAGAGCTGCCCGGATGTACGGGATCCGGCAGGCCGAAGTATGCGACATGGGTATTGTACCAACCGGCGGTGTTCCAGCTCGCGTCTGCTGCGAGACAAAGCGCGGAGGGCAATTGAATGGAAGAAAGTTTTGGGGGGACATTGAACATGCTGCCGGGGATCCACATGCCGTAATTGACCGCGTTCGAATTGTTCGCTCCAGCCGCCGCCGAACAGCGCAAACCGGCGTTGCCCAGATCCTCAATACGCACCCACCATTCCAGTGCTGTGCAATTGTAATAAGGCGCGATATAATATGTCCAATATCCATCTCCATCCGAAGAGATGGAAACTCCGGGGAGGACCCCATCGTTGTCGTTGGCGTAAAAATTGAACATCTGACCAAGATTTTTTAACGTGTTGACACACTGGGTGGCATGGGCTCGCGCTCGTGCCTGATTCAATGCCGGCAGCAGCATAGAGGCAAGGATGGCGATGATTGCAATTACGACCAGCAGTTCGATCAAGGTAAAATTTCTTTTCATAAAACCTCCCGAGGTTGACTCTGTTAATATTATACCGCAGATAAACTCAGGAGGCAATATGCAATTCAACTAAAAAATTACCTTTTTAACTATAAGAGAAAAAATTGTTTTTTTATATTTAACTATTTGAAAATAAAAACAAATATGATATTATAAGTATTGATAAGCATCGCTTTTTTGGTTTCATTGCGACAACAAATATGGCGAATTGACTATGGAAGAGGAATTTTTTATCCGGGAAGGGAAGTTCGATCTCGGCTTGATCCCGCAGCCGCTCTATGCCTATTCCACCGGAATCACGATGCTGAAAGGACACGAGGAGGCGTTCAATCACGGGATACGCAATCCGTTTGTGGAACTCTGCTGGGGGATCGGCGGCATCGGCGAGGTCGTATACTTCGGGCAGGCGTTCGAGATTCGAGAGAATGATGCGTTCATCTGGCTCCCGGGCGAGGATCATCTGCGGCGCGCAATCTCCCGCCAGTGGCGGTGCCGCTGGCTCTGTTTCGACGGCCCGCTGGCGGAAGCGGTGCTGCTCTCCTATCGTTTTCCGCGCCATCTGCGATCGGTGCCGTGCCCGACGGAATTGTTCCGGGAAATTGCGGAACATATCACCGCAGATGATCCTCAAACAGTCGGCCATCTCGCGGCACTCGTGCTGGAGATTCTCGCGCACCTGCGACGCAATACGGAACCGCAGGGAACGCTGTTCGAGCGGTGCGTGAGTTATGTCCGGACGCACTTCGACGATCCAGATCTCTGCATCGGCACGCTCTGCGAGGTGTTCGACGTTCCGCGTTCGACACTGACCAAACTCTTTGCGGAGAACATGCAGCGGTCGCTCGGGAATTATATCCGCGACGTCCGGTACGGAAATGCGCTGGCTCTTCTGGGCAGCAGCGATCTCCCGTTCTCCGAGGTTGCGCGCCGTTGCGGCTACGCAAGCTATACCTCGTTTTGCCGGCTGATCCATCGCGGTACCGGAGGCAGCCCTTCCGAAATTCGGCGAAGGAAGGGGGGAAGCAACCGGTCGGATTCTGAAAAAAAGACGAATTTACCCGGATGAGGAATTGAAAAAATCATTTGCGGTATTACAGTACCTGTAAAACCCCGGGAGTATGAAATCATGAAAAAATCATTTGCTTATGCCTGTTTTGGAGCGTTCTGCTCGTTCGGACTTCTGACCGCTTCCGCGGCGGAAGGCGTGGTCGCCGCCGATCTTCTGAATGTCCGGCTCAAACCGGATCTCAGGGCTCCGGTAGCCGTGAAGCTCGATCGCGGCTTCCAGGTCAACGTGCTTGGCGAAAACGGGGAGTTCGTTGAAATTGCGATTCCGGTTACTGCGCCGGTCTATATTTCAGCGGTCTATCTGAATGAGGACAAGACGACCGCTCCCCTGAAGATGTACGTCGCAGGCAGCAACCGGGCCGCAAGTTACGGCGTGCTGCCGAAGGGAAGTACGGTCAAGGTGCTTGAAATTGACCGCTACGGCTGGGCGAAAATTGAGCCTCCCGCCGGACTCAAACTCTACGCGGCCAAACGTTATGTTCAGTATCTGCCGGGAGTGAAACCGGAAGCGAAGCCGGAAGTGAAACCGGAAGCGAAGCCGGAAGTGAAACCGGAAGCGAAGCCGGAAGTGAAGCCGGAAGTGAAGCCGGAAGCGAAACCGGCAGCGAAGCCGGCAGCAAAGCCGGAAGCAAAGCCGGCAGCGAAGCCGGAAGAAAAGCAACCGGCGAAGATGAGCGCCGAGACCGAAGCGGCGCTGCGAGAACTGCGCGTCACTCCTGCCGAGGGAACCCCGGTCACGGAAAAGGGAGCGCTGCTGAAGATCGAAAACACCACGGTTCCGCTGTTGCAATATGCGCTTATGAAAGGGGACACCCACGTCTATTATGTCTGTTCGGATCAGATCAAGCTCGCCGATCTTGGTGACAAGGAGCTGACGTTCCGGGGACGTTCCTTCCGGGTTCCCGGCTGGCGGGTGCCGGTTCTGTACGTCGAGTCGCTGACTCCGGTCGTGGAGTAAGCCGGTTCGATCTGGAAGCGGGGGGCGAAAACGGCAAATGCTGTTTTTGCCCGTTTTTTTCGGAAGAAACCCGGGAAAGTTTGTTCTTTCCGTGTTTTGGGACTTGACTAAACCGGGAATGGATGTATTTTATAGTTTCTGTATTTGGACAATTTGTAAAAAGCGAATCAATTCAGAATAGAAGGAAAGAGAACGATGAAAAGAACATTTCAGCCCTCGAATCGCCGTCGCAAGCGCCGGATCGGATTTTTCGCCCGCATGGCGACCAAGAACGGCCGTCTGGTCATCAAGCGTCGTCGTCAGAAAGGCCGTGCCCGTCTGACCGCGTGACAACTATTCTTTTCGGGTTCGGCGGGGTGTTGCGCCGGACCTGCGCATGAATCGAAACAGTGAAACGAACGCTTTGCAAAACGGATAAGATCCGATTCAAGTCCGAATTCGATCAGATCCGGCAGAACGGAGAGAAACTGGTCGGTTCGAGCATGCTGGTCGTCTACGCCCCGGCGCCGGACAAACGTCTGCGGTGCGGGGTGATATGCGGAAAAAAATACAGTTTGCTCGCCGTGAAACGCAACCGGGCGCGCCGGTTGCTGTGGGAGAGCTTCCGGCTGCTGAAGGGATCCATCGAGGTTCGCCATCTGTTGCTGATTCCGCGCCGTCGGATGGAGAAAGCCGATCGTCGGCAGGTGACCCGGGAACTTGCGGGGTTGCTGGCGAAGGCGGGGCTGCTGCCGCGGGAAGTTGCGGATTTGCCGCCCGAGTGCTGATTGCATGTATCAAGGTTTATCAGTGGACGATTTCTCCGCTGCTGCCGAATTGCTGTCGGTTTGAGCCGACCTGCTCGCGGTATGCCGTTGAGGCGTTGCGGGTTCATGGATTCTGGTGGGGAAGTTGTCTGACGGTCTGGCGGTTGCTGCGTTGCCAGCCGTATTGCAAGGGTGGCTGGGATCCGATTCCCCCGCCACGTTCAAAGCCCCCCGCAGCCCATTAGAGTCACCGGGCGCGGTTGTGCGGCGGAAAAACAGAGTTCCGAACAGCGGAAACGAGACAGGTTTGCTACAGTGAAATTCGATAAAGAAACGTTGGTGTTCATCGCCATTTGCGTGGTGATTCTGATTGTCGGCCGGCCGATTGCCCGTTCCTTCGGGCTGATTCCCCCCGTGCAGGAGCGGGATGAATCGATCGCGGTCTGGACCGCCGAAAACAAACCGGAGGATCCGTTCCGGATTCTGAAGAATGATGAGATGATTCTGACGATCAAGCCGGACGAAGGCAAGATCAGCCGGATCACTCTCCCCCGTTATCTGGACGCGACGAAGCGTTATCCCATCGATCTCTACCAGGGGTTGACCCGGGTCGGTGCGCTTTCGGTTTTCGACCGCACTTCGACGTGGGAACTCGTGAAGGTGGAAGCCGAAAAGCTCGATGAGGCTTCTGGAACCTACTCGCTTACGCGCCGTCTGCGTGCCGCCGGCGGCGGAGAGTTCCTCCTGACGCAGGAGTGGAAACTCGCCGGAAATTATCAGGTGCACTGCCGCGTAACTTTTCAGAACGTTTCGGGCGCTCCGCTGCTGTTCCCGGCTCTGACGATCAACGGCGGAGATCTCGCGCCGTGGGCGATGTATTCGGGTGACGCGGTGCGCATTCCCTCTCACCGCATGGACCTGCTGACCGCAAACGGCAAATATATGGACATCAAGGCCGGAGTCAAGGAACAGAACGAGGATTTCTTTCTGGTGCCGCCGCCGCAGGTGGCGTGGGCGGGCGTCGGCAACAAATATTTCGGGACGATCCTGACGGCGGAACAGCCGTTCACGCTCTACCAGAACCGCTTCTGGTACTGCGGGCTGAAAGAGAAGAACGTGATTCTCGAAGTCGGAGCGCAGTATCCCAATTTCCAGCTTGGCGCGGATGAGATCAAGAGTTATGATTTCCGTGCGTATTATGGACCGAAAGTCATTTCACTTCTGCGTAAGTTCGATGGGTCGACGGCGCGGATGATGCACCTGGCGTGGGGGCCGCTCGACTATCTGGCGCGGCTGTTGCTGTGGGTGCTGGTGGCGTTGCATGGAATCGTCGGCTCCTACGGGGTTTCGATCATTATTCTGACGTTGATGGTGCGGATTCTCTTCTATCCGATCACGGCGAAGGCGAACGCGTCGATGCGGAAGATGCAGGCGCTTCAGCCGAAGATGAAGGAAATCCGGGAAAAATACAAGGACAATCCCCAGCTTCAGTATGTGAAGATGCAGGAGTTGCAGCGTGCGGAAGGTGTCAATCCGTTCGGCGGATGCCTGCCGATCCTGTTGCAGATCCCGGTATTCTTCGCATTGTACGCGACGCTGGACGGAGCGGTGGAACTGCGCCAGGTTCCGTTTCTCTGGGCGAAGGATCTTGCGGCGGCGGATACGGTGCTGACGATCCCGCTCTACTTCTTCAATCTGCCGATCAACCCGCTGGTGCTCATCATGACCGGTCTGATGGTTGTTCAGCAGCACATGACCCCGATGTCGATCGATCCGATGCAGAAGAAGGTGATGCTGATGATGCCGGTCATCATGCTTTTGTTCCTGTACGATCTCCCGTCGGGTCTGACGCTCTACTGGAGTGTCAGCAATTTCTTCAGTATCATTCAGATGCGCTTGCAGCGGCGTCACTACAAGGACCACGAGGCGAAACCGGCCGGAATCACCGGGAAGTAGCCGCCGGATTTAAAAAAAGGGAAGATCAGCATGTCGGAAAACGTGAAATTCGAAGAACAGAAAGCAAAGATTATCAAAGTATTGACCACGATGTTCGACTACCTCGGGTTGTCGGCGTCGCTCCGTGTGGAGGAGAAGGGGGCTCGTATCGGGGTTAAAATCAGTTCAGACGATGCGGGCCGGATCATCGGTCGCAAGGGACAGACGCTTGAGAGTCTTCAGTTGCTGTTGAACCGGATCATGTTCAAAGGCGATGAGGAGTGCCCGCACATCATGCTCGACATCGATGGTTATGCCCGCGGGGAGCGCGGAGCCCGTTCCGAATCAGCTTCCGGGTCGGAAGAGGAGTCTGCCGGGGAAGGTGACGATCGTCGTGAACGTCCTCAGCAGCGTGAGCGTCGTGATCGCCGTCCCCGGCGTGAGGAGCGCACGAGCACGAAGGATCAGCTTGAGCAGCAGGCTCTGGATGCAGCCAAGGAGGTAAAGCGCTGGGGAGAACCGGTGACGCTGCCGGAGATGAACGCGCATGACCGCCGGATCATCCATGTCACGCTCAAGGAAGATCCGGAGCTGACGACGGAATCGATTGGAGAGGGTGCCTACAAGAAGGTTGTGATCTCCCTGAAGAAGGAAGATTGACCGTTTTCGGAGGGAAAATCTCCGGAATTTTATCCAATCGACCAGTTTTAAGCTTGTATTTTATCGAATGCGGGTTATATTATAAAACAATTTTCGGGGTGTGGCTCAGTCTGGCTAGAGCGCTGCGTTCGGGACGCAGAGGCCGGAGGTTCAAATCCTCTCACCCCGACCATCTTTTGCAATTTTGCCGACCGGTTTCCCCGGTCGGTTTTTTTATATTGCTTAAGCGCAAAAAACTACCGGCTGCGCCGGGTATGTAGCCGAATAGCTTCAGCTTACAGGCGAGAGAAGAAACTCCGTGCTATAGTATTGCAATTCGCCTATCGGATGCCGGATGAAGTCTATTTCGGAACTTGTAATCTGCAGGCAATGGGATATAGTAACTCACAGGGATTTACAACAATCTTTCAATAAAATGTTAACCATTTTGGGGGAGGAATGCACGGTTTTTTTTCTGAAAAACAGAATCATTTATTCTCACACAAGATATCATCAAACAGGGGAAAGCGATGTTGGATATATCTCAATATAATTTTAGTGAGTGGTTAAAATTTACGTTTGCTCATCCCCTTACAACTCCAGAATGGTATTTTTCAGAGGATTGGGAATATCAGGGCAATCATAGTAAAATGATTGAATATTCTACAAAACTTTTTAATGCGCCGGAGTTGCTTGTAGAAGACTATTTTTTCGAACAGATTAATCAGGGGTTATGGTTTATTCCCAGTGCATATGGTTACATATTATATCTACTTGATGAAGATATTCCTTGGAAAATACGAAAAGAATGTATAGATTCTTTTTATAACCTTTTTTTATATTTATTTTCTAAATATAAAATAAATGGCGGAGCAGATATAATGTGGTGGGACTCTATTTTTTCTTATGGAGTTTATGAAGATCCCGTCAGGGGGATAAAAACATTTGGTGAATCTCCAGAAATTTTAAAATGTTTTTATGATGTAATTTTGCAAATAAAAAAAATTGATGGTGATAATATAAGAGAGAGTGTGAAACTCGGTCTGAGTAACATATATTCTTATAAGGACGTATATCCTTCCATTTTCTAAATCTAGCATGATAACAGAAATATTTTTGCCTGATCGACAAACGAATATTACGATTGGTCCCGAAAACAGTTGCTATGGTAAAAAGGAATGATGCAGCGATTATGAAATGAGAGAGGCTGATTCTCAAAGATGTGATAC
>NZ_CALXSK010000060.1 GCF_944391105.1 uncultured Victivallis sp. | reverse complement strand
TCCGGCGAAAACGGACGCATTTCCCATTCGCCGGAGTCTGTAAGTTCCACCATCGTGTTCCGGCAGTGAACCCAGTTTCCCGAGGAAAAGAAAAAGGCGGTTTCCACTTCAGCTTGAACTTCCAGATAGGTCAGGATATCTCGGATCGCCGCAGGACGCTGATATCGGGCGAGTTCACATTCGATTCCGCGTCGGCTCGCAAATTCCCGAACCGCAAGACCGACTTGTGAGATCATCTCACTCTGTCTTTGAGGTTGCCACAGACCGCTTGCCGGCGAATATTGATAAAACTGCTTCTCGTTGGGCAGATAGATGCAGCGGGTTTGCTGACGGTAAAGCTCGCCAAAACTCTGCAAGCCGAGGAGAAATCTAGCTCCGTCTCTTATGAGGAGTGATCCATACTTTTCTTCGATTTCGTGAATGATCTCGTTCATGGTGAATTTCCTTTCCATTGGTTGATGTTGACAATGGGGAAAAGATAGCACCACAAGAGATACTCCGCCAACCAGCATATTCCCACAGATGGTAATCGGAAAGATTCGGCTGGAAACCGAAATTTCAGGTTCTTCGGATTCTTTCCGACGGAATGAATCCGAGTCGTCCAAATGAAAAAAAATCAATTTTTTTCGGGCTATTTGTCGGAGGGAAAATTGTGTGGCAAAAAAATGTGGCAGAAATGTGGCATTTCCGCCTCGAATCGGCCACTTTGGGAGAGAATCGGCAACAGTGGACAAAAAAGAACGGGAACCCGAGTTTACGCTCAGATTCCCGGAATTTCGGCATAAAAATGGTCGGGATAGAGAGATTTGAACTCTCGACCTTTTGACCCCCAGTCAAACGCGCTAGACCAGACTGCGCTATATCCCGACAATTTGCCCGAAAACTTCCATAATATAATCGCCATTCCAGCAATTTCAAGTCTTCGCCGGAGATGTTTTTTCGTTTTCACGACTTTTTTGCGAGAGAGTCAAAATGCACCAATACGTTCCTCCTGATTCAAACTCCATGAGGGAAGACTGGAGAATTCTGCAGAGTGTTTCGGAAAAATCAAAACAGGATGCAAGAATCTGTCCCTTCCCCGTGTATCACATGACGAGGACTTTTTTGAGCCCTCGCCAACACCTGGGCTGCAGGATATCATGAAAAAAAAGGACGTTGAAATCAGTTTTTATTTGCATTCGGCAACTTTCTGAAATAAATTAGTGTCAATACTAACAGTTGGAGGAGATACAACCGAAGCAGACAAATCGTAATTTTTACAACTGAAGATCGACGTCCTCGCCAGAAACGGCACTTCAACATGACGTCAACAGAAAAACACCGGATCAGTGTGTCAAAATATTTGGCACATTCTGATTTGTGTTTTCTGTACGATGTACCAGGCGTTGGCGGGGACACTTTTGAGCAGTGCTTTTGTGCCTAACCAACAGGAGAAAGAGAGAAATGTCATTTCATTTCAGGTGCCCGAACTGCAATGCGAAGCTCGAAGCCGAAGATGATTGGGCGGGGTTGGAAACCGCGTGTCCTACTTGCAATCAGATCATCCCGATTACGCCGGAAACAACTCAGGAAAAACCGAAAATCAAATTGACGCCGGTCACTCCCCAACCTCGGATCATTTCCCCCTCCTCTCCGGTTTCCCCGGTTCCTCCGACCACCTCTCGACAGCAGGCGGCAAACTTCAACTCCAGCACATTCCCCTTTATTTGTCCCGCCTGCGGAACGCTGATGGAGCTGGATTCCTCTCTGGAAAATCAGGAATATGAGTGCCCCGCCTGCTGTGAAAAATCCATCGCCCGGCCGGCAACGGAAAAAACATGCCCGCATTGCGGCGAAACGATCAAGTTCCAGGCGAAAATCTGCCGTTTCTGCAAAAAGCCGGTGGAAGCAATGACGCCTGCCGCGTCTTATTCCGCTTCTCACAAATCGTTTGCGCCTGTCCAGCCACACGCCTTGACTCCTCAGCTGATCCCCGCAGGCCATGCGGCAGCCGCAGAAGAACAACTCAATACGTTGTTTTTCTGGTGGTGGCTCTCCCTGGCACTGGCGATCCCGACTTTTGGGATAGGTGCAGTCGCCAGCACTGTATTCTTCTGCATACTGTTGTATAAATATTGGTGTATCATCCACACGGAAACAAATCATCCAGTGACTCCGGGAATCGCGGTGGGCTATTTGTTCATTCCGGTTTTCGGTTTGTATTGGACGTTTGTAAGCATTTGGGGATTGGGAAAAGTATTCAATACTCTCACCAATCTGGGAAAACAGAAACTTGAAATGATGCCTTTGATTTTCTGCATTTGCGGAGCTGCAGCCCCCATTGCATGGTTACTCATGGTCCTCGGAGTCAATACGGTACTCATTATTGGAGTATTCTTTCTCTTCGTTTACGTGGGAGCCGCCATCGGAGGTCTGGTATTTTTCATTATTACCATGATTAATTTCCAGAATGCCGCAAAAACGATCCTTCAACGTCAATAAAATGGAGCTTGACCATGTTAGCTTCATGCTAAATTCAGTTTCAGTCGGAAGAGAAGCAGATTGGAGACCCATAGAACGTCCGGGATGCAGCGATTGAGAAACTGCAAATATGGCGCATACAACGAAAAAAACTTTGCTGGAGGCGATTCGCAGCGGCGATGAGGTTTCGTGGCAGGAGTTCTACGAAACCTATCGGCCGCTGATCGTGGTGCGCGGGCGGGACTACAAGCTCAATGTCGCAGAAATTGATGAACTTGTTCAGTCGGTCATGCTGCGTTTCTTCGACCGCAGCAAAACGTTCGTCTATGACCGTTCCCGGGGAAAGTTCCGGAATTATCTTGGCGTGATGATTTATCATTGCGCCCTGAACATCATCCGGCAGCGACGCCGAAATCAGGTGGATTGCGAATCCGTGGAACTCGAAGCCGAGGATCCCGGCCGCTGGAACGACGAGTGGCAGCAGCATATCCTGATGCTCGCGCTGAACCAGCTGAAGCTCCAGCTGGAAGACTCCACCTTTCAGGCGTTCGAGCTCTATGCGCTCAAAGGAGGCTCCGCGGAAAACGTGGCGAAATTCCTGAACATCCCGGTCGGCATGGTCTATGTCGCCAAAAGCCGCGCCCTCGCAAAACTCCGGACAATCGTCAAAAAACTGCGGGAGGAGGAGTGATCATGCCGAATTTCACTTCTCCACTCGACCGATGGCGGACCGATTCCATGCCATGGAGTCCACTCGTTTTCCACCGCCGGGCTTCGGTGCGTTGCCGGAAACAACCTGTCCGCCAGCTTCCGGGCGGCAGATTCATCACGGAGCTGCGGAAATCGACACAAAAGCGGAGTCTTCCGGAAAATCCGCAGGAATACCGCCGATTCAGGGATACTTTGCATGACGATGCGGCGAAACATGGTTCCACGGTGTAAATGCGGATTCCCGATTACGAAATTTTGAAAAAATGCGGGCACGGCGCCTATGGCGATGTCTGGATTGCCCGCAATCGCGCCGGCTCGCCGGTCGCGCTCAAAACCGTCGAAAAATCCGAACAGATCGCCCGGGAGCTCGCCGGACTCCGCTGTTATTCCCGGATTGCCGACTCCCCGCACCTGATCCGGATTTTTCACATTGGCGAAGTCGAAAACACCCTTTACTATACGATGGAACTTGCCGACAATCTCGGCTCGGATAAACTCTACATCCCGGCGACACTCGGTAATCTGCTGAAAAAGAAGAGGCGTTTTTCCCCCGCAGAAACCATTGAACTGGGGCAAAAACTGCTTCAGGGTCTGGAAACCCTGCATCGGGCGCAGCTGATTCACCGGGACATCAAACCGGAAAACATCATTTACGTCAATGGCGAACCGAAACTTTCCGACATCGGTCTGGTGCGGTCGATGTCGAAATCACTGAGTCTGGGGGGAACGCTGGGGTTCATTCCTCCCGAGCGGTTGAAATCCGGTTCCGGCAGCAAAAGCAATACCGACGACCTCTATGCGATGGGGAAAGTCCTCTACTGCTGCCTGACCGGGAACTCCGCGGAGGATTATCCCTCATTCCCCCTCTCATTGCTGGATGACGAGTACAGCCGTCTCAACGAGGTGATCCTCACTGCGTGCAACCGGAATACGAACCTGCGGTTTAAAACGGCCGGAGAATTCAAGCAGGCTCTGAGAGACGGCCTTTCCCGCAGAAAACGCTTCCGGAACAAGATGTTTCGCCTGCGCTACCCGGGGCTCGGAGCACTCCTGCTCTGCATCATCATCATCGGCACAGTCTGGTTGCTCCGGCCACTTCGAACCGGTATTCAGCCGCCCGTCACGGAGAAACCGTTGGAACTTGGTGAAATGCAGAACCGCGTCTATTTTACGATGAATACCGATGGGAATGATCCAGATTTGTACACATCCCGGACCGGCCATGTCGATCCGGTATTCCGGCAATACTCGCCTTATGAACTCGACTCGCCACCGCGCAGCCGGGAAGTGGTGTTCCAACGTTTTTCGGGCGAAGAGTGGCAGAGTATGCAATCGAAAAACCTCTGGCGGTCGGGGAACACGCTCCGTTTTCTGGCCAATGCCGAAGGCGGCATCCGCCTGATGATGCCGTTGGATTACGCCTATGCGATCCGGTTTGAGATCGATTATGCCGCGCTCGAAGATCTTTTGGTTTTTCAGGTTGCCGCCCTGAACGCCCGGGGGATCGACCGTTCGTTATACCAGTGGACCTTGTTGAAAACCCGGGGAAAACTGGTGTTGAAACCGCTGGAATACCAGTCCGAAAACGGCGGACGAAAGATCCAGATCAAACCGGTCAAACAGCCGGAGGACACCCGCGGATTTCATCGGGTCGAAATGCTCCAGACCGCAAAGATCTTCCGTCTGTATATCGACGGAGAACTGGTTCTCTTCGCACCGAGCTTTTTCCGGGGAGGATATTTCACCATTCTCCATCTGGGGGGCGGGAACTCCAACTTTGTCGAGCTCAGAAATTTCGAACTGCTGAAAATCCTCCATGATCCGGAATGTCCGCCGGAAAGGCAGTATCAGCTTCCCCGTCCGGGCTCCCACACCGGATGAGCGGAGAACCGCCGGAGCATCCGGAGGAAAGACCGGTCAGGATCGGAATGCGGCAAACGCCGCTTCGGCGTAACAGCGCATTCCATTGTCGTTCGGATGCCACCGGACTCCGGCGACGAGCCCGGAACCGGTATTGGCCGGATCATTTTCATACGCCGAAACGTCGACGAATTTCGCACCGTGCCGGGCCGCGACCCGCTTCTGAATGCGGGCGATCTCCACGGCGTAGAGGTCGTAGTTCCTGCCGGTACAGCTCCGGAACTCCTCCCGGCAGCGGGGATTCCAGATTCCGATGGCGAGGAGTTCCGGGTTCCCGGGGAAAGCGGCCAGTTTTCCGAGCAGCAGATCGTAATCATACTCGTAAGTGACAATTCCCGCTTTGCTTGCCGAGTGTTCCCCATCCTGGACGATGATGAGATCGGGACGATATTTCTCCTCTTCTCCGACGGTCTGAACGGCCAGATCGGGACGGCCTCCCTTCCCGAACACGATCCGGACCCGCCGCTCAGGCATGGTGGTCTGAATGGCGGCGGCGAGCAGATGAACATAGTCATTCGCTTCGGAACTTGCGGCCATGCCGCATTCGCGATCCCATCCGAGATTTTTGCGGGTGGATTCACTGCACCCGTGACGGGAGATGCTGTTGCCCTTGATCAGGATGACGTAATCGCCGGAGAATGTTTCCGGAATCCCGGCGCATCCGGGTTCGACGAAGGAGAGTTTGTCGTCGTGATCGGGAGTTTTCGCTGATTTTCCCATCTCATTCCCCTGCATTTTTCCCGTCGACAACCATGCCGTCGTCGGCGTTGTTGCGTTTGGTGTCACGCATGGTGCGGAACAGCTCAGCAACGTCAAATCCGCCGCCGATCAAAAAACAGACCGTGGCCAGAAATCCGATGATGAACATGCTCATGACATAATATTTCCACAACGAAAGCCAGATCCGGTCGGGAATCGTGAAGAAGAGCTCGCCGATCGATCCGGTCGCGAAGATCGCCGCCCCGAGCATCGTCCACCCCAGCGTCAGAAAGAAGATCACCCGGTCGGAGCGTGAGAACTCCTCATTCAATCCGAGCAACCTCAGCCATCCGACTTTCCCTCCCGCGGCGTGCTCGCCGGTCGTATCGTAAATGCCGCGGTGCAGCATGCGTTCGAGATTGAAATCCGGACGCTTGTTGATCCAGCGGTCAAGATAGGAAACCGAGACGTAAAGCACCACCCCGGAGACGCAGGCCGCCACGAAAGCCATCTGCCCGTTGACCGGACAGCGGTCCATCCGCGCGGCCAGCCACGCCCAGCCGAAGTGTTCCGCCAGAAACGGCGCGACAAACGACACCCAGTTCTGCTGGAGCAGCAGCAGTCCGACCGACATGGAACTGCCGCCGATCATGGCCGCCCAGGCTCCGGCCGTCGTCCCGAAGCGCGAATAAAGTCCGCCGATCAGAACCGCCCCGCCGCCGCCCATGTAGATCGCACCCGTGATCTGCATGAAAAGCAGAATCGCCTCCGTCTGGCTGAAAAAGTAACTGAAACAGACCGCAAAGATTCCCACGAACACGATCGACGTTTGCAGCAGCCGGATGTGGGTTTTCGGGGCGAACGGTTTTTTGCGGAACGGCAGGATCACGTCCTGTATGAAAATCGTCCCCCAGCTGTGCAGATAAGTGTCGTCGGTGCTGAGCATCGCTGCGAACATCACGGCGGCGAAAATCCCGATCAATCCGGTCGGCAGAATGTATTTGAGGAACATCGGCACGGTCATCTGCGCGCGCACCTGCGCGTCGGCGATCGAATCAAGCGCGGCGTTGACCTCCCCTGCCCCCGCGGCGAAATCAGGATTGTGAAAGAACGCAATCGCACAGACCGGAATAAAGAGGAACAGCGAATTCTGCACCATGACCCGCCAGGTTCCGAGCAGTCCGGCCATCTTCGCCTCATGCGCGCTCTTGGCGGCGGAGTTGTAGCCGGAATTTCCCTGCCATGCGCCGGTCGTGTAGATCGTTCCCGCGATTCCGATGAGGAAGAACCAGATGTTGAAATCCTGAATTCCGGAGGTACGGTAGGGGTTGAAGAGCGAACGATCCGGATTCTCCCGGGCAAGTTCCACCATCGGAGCGAAAATATCTTCCCAGCTGAAGGTCATCACGAGAAACACCATGATCGCCAGAAACGCGAGATTGCAGAAGATGCCCTGCACGAAATCGGTCAACATCACGGCCACCTGACCGCCGAAAATGGCAAATGTGACGCCGAGCCCGATCACAAGGATCATCAGCCAGAGAAACGTCTCGAACTCAAACGGGATTCCCGGAATCGTAAAACTCCGCGGCAGACCGCAGTAGTAGATGAAGAAACGAACCGACACCGCCGGGAAAATACCGTAATTCACGATGCCGGAGAGCCAGCCGAGCAGCCCGCTGAACACCCGGAAGTTCCGGCTGTAACGCAGTTCGAAAAACTGCGCAAGCGTCAGCACGCGCGTCTCGCGATACCGGTAGTAGACCCAGCCGGAAACCACCAGCAGCAGTCCGATCGGCCCGTTGATGAACCGCCACCACTGCGGTGCGAATCCGGCGACGTAACACTGTTCAAACACCGCGATGATCGAGATTGCCCCGATTCCGCCGATGCCGGAGGCGACCGTCAGGAGATACCGGCCCGCACAGCGGTTGGCCGCGAGGAAGTCGGCCGCGCTTCGCACGATTTTCTGACTTGCGACCAATATGAAAAGCAACAGTGCGAGAAGCCCCCCGATGATGAGCCAGTCGATCGTCTGCATCTTCAGAACTCCATCCCGGTCAGCGCGCCGGGAATGGCCCGCGCGTCATTCACATGGAGAAATCCGTCCGCCCGGCGAATCCGGAGTGCGCTGTCGCGTTCGAGAATGACGCCGGTACCGACGCCGCAGCTTCGCGGAACGGCTCCGTCCTCCTTCACGTCGTCACCGACAGTGACGACGGACTCCGGCCGCACATCCGCGAGACTCAGCGCGCGTTCCCACGATGATGCGAGGTGCTTGCACCCTTTCATCACGTCGGTCCCGAAGATACCGCTGAAAAGCTCCGGATCGAGGCCCGCCCGTTCGAGCTTCATCCGGCAGCCGTCGACCGGGTTGTTGCTTATGACGTAGAGCGGCGTCTGTTCCGCCGCGAGGGAGCGGATCAGTTCGACCGTGTCGGGAAACACCGCCAGATTCTCCTCGTGCCAGGCCCGGAAACGCACGGCTGCGGCTTCCGGCGGCAGATCGAACTTCCGAATGAAGTCTCCGTAACACCAGAAGATGTTCTCTTCGGCCTCCCGGCGGATCATCGCCGCGGCATCGCCGGAGGATACGCCCCGTTCCACAAGCATGTCGCGGATGATCGGGAAGAGAAAGTTCCCGTCGAGAAGCCGGTCGGCCGCCAGAGCCCCCGGCCGGTAGCGGGTAACGGTTCCGTCGATGTCGAAAAAGAAGGAAAGAGCCTGCAATCGCACGATCGGAAACCTTTCCTCATTCTCCGACGATGAGGTCGAGCAGATCGTTGCCGCGTTTGCTGAGCTCTTCGAGCGTGAGCGGTGCGGCGTTCCGCTTCCCGGTGAGATTCCCCTCGAAATCGAGATAGAGCAGCGTGGCGTCATCCGGCGGAACCGGATTGCCTGATTTCACCGCTTCGAAGCGCTCGAGAATCTGTTGCGGCGGGCGCGGCGTGTTGGAGATGTGCAGTTCGTCGATGAGTCCGACGAAGGCGGGCGCGGCGTTGCTCGCGGTGTTGCAGCCGATGCCGACCGGGCCGGAACTCTGTGTGCCGAGGGACTGGTCGAACTTCTCGATCACGGCCTTGCCGTTCACGTAAAGCTGTACGAGCGATTCGCCCGGGGCGACGTTGCACCAGACCAGCGCAACATGGCTCCACTCATTGACCGGAAACTTATACGGAATGCGGATCGAGGAGTAGTGCTCGAACGTTTTCGCGTCTTTCCGGCAGCGCGACAGGAAGTTGTTCGCCTTGCCGTCGAATCCCCAGAAAAACCAGGATGGGTTGTTCGTACCGTTGCTGATGAGGAAGTTCTGTTTCGTGTCCGGCGTCTCCGCAGTCGGGCGGATCCACATCTCGACCGTGCCTCCGGCGACATTCAATACGTCTGTATCGAAATAGATGCGCGACTTCTCGCCAAGCTGCACCGCCCTGCCGATCTTGCCCTCGGCGAACTCAACACCCGTGGAGGATTGCGGGTTGACGCTCTGCGTTTCCGCCTGAAGAGCGAAAGCGCCGAGCGCGAACAGTGTGAGGAAGAATCCGTGTCTGACCATGATCAATGAACTCCTGTCGTTTTATTTTGTGTTCGTGTGGATGGTGAACTGCTGAACGATCCGGATCGACTCTCCGGGTTTCAAGGTGCGTTCTTTCCCGAGAAATTCGAGAGTGAACGTGCGCGGCGAAGTTTTGCAGAAGTAGAGCGCCCCCTCCCCCGCCGGATCGACCTTATACTCCAGGGAACCGCCGTCGGATCCGGAGAGCACGCAGCGAGCGCCGTGCACGGCAGTGCTTTTGTCATGCTCCAGATTTACGGTGGAGGTGCGGACCGAACCATCCGGCTGGGAGAGTTCGACCCTGACATCCCCCGCCTCACCGTTCCAGGCGAGCAGCGGATGGGTGCGCAGCGCCGTCGTGACGCTCTCTCCGGAGAGGTTCGTCAAAACCGATTCGATCCGCATGACCGGTTGATCCGCCACCGGCAAACTCACGGTCCGCTCCAGACGGAACGTGTCGTCGGCGAACGACATGCGCACTGCGCCGGACTCGACTTCGGCCTGGTAACTGCTCTCCCAGCCGGGGCCGGCGAAGGATTTGCCGATATACTCCTCGTAACCGCCGTAGTTGAAATACTTTTCTCCGATCGATGTCTTGCCGTCGGAAGCGGGTTCTTCGAAGAAGTTGCGCCCGGTCCGATTGTCGGTCATCCGGATGATCCGGCCGCCGAGTTCCGGGATGACGCCGACGGTGACGGCCGCATTGCGAAGTTCCAGAACCGGCATGTTCCGCTTGCGGGCCCGGAACAAGATCCGCTTGAAGTCGTCGCTGTAGTTGCCGACGTCGAGCGCGTTGGTGACGAGCCGTTTCACATCGAGATCCGAGAGCTCGCGGCCGTCGGGATTCATGACGTAAACGTCTTTCCCCCGCTGAATTCTCCATTCGGTTTTCGCGTCGACGCCGAGCGCGTTGCGGGTGCCGATGTTGCTCTGAATGTGCCGGAACGTGTCGAGCACGAGATTGAGCCGCTCCCGCTCAATGTCGGAAAGTTCAGCCTCTTGCGCCTCTTTCAAAAGTCCGGCGGCCCTCTCCAGCACGGCGGGAGTGAACACTTTCGGAGAGGGGACGGCAAGATCGCTGTAAATCGACGGATGCCAGTCACTTCTCTCAACAGCGTCTTCAACCAGAAGATAGTAGTCGCGCACCTTGTCACCGGCTTTTCCGTACATGTTGCGGCAGAAATCGTCGAGAAGCGCGTTGAAGTCGCGGTCGGCGTTCCAGGCATATTTCGCGGTGAGGTAGTATGCCGCCATGTTGTGTTTCCAGTATTTCGGCGAACTCTGGGTCATGTAGTTGTTCATGCCGATGGACTTGAAGTAAGGCAGCGTGTATTTGATCCGGTAGAGCACCGGCAGCATCGCGCTGTTTTCGGTCGGCGCGGAGTAGTGGTCGCCGAGCAGGAAATACTCCCAGACGCCGAGCTGATTCCGGCTGATTGCGGCCCACCCTTCCAGCTGTTCACGTTCGGCTTTGTTGTGATCGCAGCGGTTCACGCCGTGGGCGTAGTCGCCGTGCAGGCAGTATTGCAGAATCACGTTCGGTTCGAGCGGAATGTCCACCGGACGGATGTAGTTCGCGTAGGCGGGAACGAGCACCTTGCGGTCCGGATATTTCTCCGCGACCTTCCGTGCCACGGCGTTGCCGAAGGTGATCATCCGGCGGCTCATCGAGCCGCGCCGCCCGTTCATGAAGTTGACCCCTTTGAGTTTTTTGCACTCGGGGCATTCGCACCAGATGATCGCACCGTCGCCGGGCCAGACCGGAACGATCATCCCCTCGGGATGGCTGTCGAAGTAATCGATGATGAACTTCGCGCAGATATCGATCACCTCGGGATTGGTCGTGCAGATGTTGCCGCCGCCGTAACCGGGGCGCGAAGGCGTCCCGATCGGATGGCGGCGCCCCTTGTACAAGGCGTAATACTCGGGATGATCCTTGAAATACTTCTCCGCCGGAAGCATCTGGTTCAGGTTGTGGACATGGAACTGCCACTCCTGCTGGCCGCCGCGCTTCTCCCAGATGTCCTGCTGTTCCGGCGGCAGAAATTTGCGGACAAAGAAAGTCCGGGCGGCGGGGAGGAAGTTCAGGCGGTTCTTCGCGGCCCAGTCGATCATCTCCCCGAAGTCGATCCCCTCGGTTGCGCCGATGTCGATCGTGCGCTGGTTGAAGTCCGGAACGAACTCCCGCTTCCCCTCCGGAAACGAAAGTTTCACCTTTTCCGGGATGCATTCCCCGAGTTTTCCCGGAAAAAACCAGCGGCAACCCTGCTGTTCGAGCAGCTCGTAGGCGGCGTAAAGCGTGCCGCGGTCGCTGTTTCCGATCGCGTTGATCCGGTCGGGAAGAACTTCGATCACAAAGGCGTCGTGTTCGATGTGCGCAACCGAGTGGTTGAAATTCGCCACAAGTCTCCGGTCCGCGGCGCGGCCGAGGTAGATCGGGAAGGCCTTCCCGGATTGGCCGGAAAGCACTTCCGGCGCGGCTCCGGTCATGCGCCCGATATAACGCGAAAGTTCGGAGGCGGCGAACGCTTCGGTTTTCGATGGATTTGCGCCGATAACGATTTCAAGTTTTTCCGACGAAACATCGGCCCGGACGACAAGACAGCCGGCCAGAACGGCGCAGCCGAGAAGCAGTGTTCGGAGAGAGATCATGCGGATTTCCTCATTTTGTAACATTCAAATAAGCGTCGTTTCCGTCATCGGCGGAGTTGACCTTTGCGACGTTCCAACTCTCCGCGTGGCCGTCGCAGAAGTTCTGGTTGACCGAACCGGAGTGACGCATATACAGCATTCCGTCTCCATTCGCGGCGCGATGGTAGACCCCCGGAACATAGGGGTCCTTGACCCCCCAGTAGGAACCGCCTTCGGACTCATTCCCGCGGAACCCCTTCATGGAACCGTCCGCATTCGTATCGGCCAGCCACACCTTTTTCGACGGATTGCGCAGTTTTTTCAGGCTCGACTGAGCGGTCGCAAGGATGGCGAATGAGGGGCCGAAGTGACTTCTGGCCAGAGAGTCGGTATTTTCCGAGGGACAGTGGATCACCCCCTGCGAATAAGGTTCCTGCAATTCGCTCATATTCTTCATGGTGCCGGTGATATACTGGTTTTTCACAAGCAGATAGAGCCAGGTGCCGATGACATTGAATCCGGCGGTGCCGCCATAAACCTGCGAGGGATAAGGCAGAATCGCCTGATTGTCATCGGCATACATCATGGAGGCGAGACCGAGCTGCCGCAAATTTCCGAGACATTTGGCGGATTTCCCCCGTTCCCGCGCCTGATTCAGAGCGGGCAGCAGCATCGCCGCCAATATCGCGATGATGGCGATCACCACGAGGAGCTCGATCAAGGTAAATTTTCTCCACCGCATGGTTTACTCTCCTTTCGGGATTGTTGGTGAAAAGTTGCTGTTCCAGATGATATGAGCTACTTATTTTCACGTTGATTGACAAATCGTTCACAAGTTTTCCAGAAATGGATTGCACTCTGGTATCCCTCACGAAGTTCTCCGGGCCACGGACCGGATTCGAAGTTGACCGTCCCCTCATACCGGTTCCTCCGCAGAGCGGAGATGACGCCGAACCAGTCGATCGTGCCGAATCCCGGCGGAAGATGCTCGTCGATCCCCGCAGAGGAGAGAAATCCGGCTTCCTGCCGGATGCCGCGCACTCCGTGATTGTCGTGAAGATGCGTTGCAAAGAGTTTCCTCCCCATTTTGTCGATCCATGCCACCGGATCGTTGCCGCAGCAGTGGGCGTGACCGGAGTCGAAACAGAATCCAACCGCCGGTGAATCGCTCTTTGCAATCAGTCGCGGCAGAAGCTCCGGGGACGCGAGCGGCTCGAACCGGTCGACATTTTCCACGGCAATCCGGACCCCGCATTCAGCGGCAAATTCTCCGGCGGCATGGAGATTCTCCGCACAGACGGCAATCACCTGATCCAGAGAGTGTGACCGCACTTCGGCCTCGAATGCGTCAAGCAGTTCCCCGATGGAACCGAATTTTCCCGTTCTCCGCCCCGGATGAATCACGAGCGTTTCCGCGCCGAGGGCGGCTGTGTATTCCATCTCGCGCCGAAGCAGATCGACCACCGTTTTCTGCGACTGGCCGATCGGAGCAAAGGTCGGACAGAGTCCATGATGCTGACTGCACCGGAGTCCGAGCTCCCTGAGAAGCCGCCCGATCCGCAGCGTCTCCGCCTTCAAATCAAAATCGGCGGCCTCCACTTCAGCGTACCCGGAAAGCATCACGCCGTCGATGCCGAGTGAGGCCAGCAGTTCGAACGTCCCGCGGTATTCCTCTTCCGGAACACGCGAAATCACTTCTCCATTCCAGCGAACCGTCTCAACGGGATACGAGAGTTTACTTGATGCAACCATTTCGTCATCACCATGTTTCCGGTTTCGCCGGAATGGCGGAAACCGGGATTTCACCTATTATGGTAACTATTTACCATGCTTTAATTATACCATATTCATCGATCGATGTCAAGTCATTCCTGTTATAAAATGATTATATTTGAAAATTCCGGTCATCCGAAAGCGAATCGGCCGGAGAGCGGGAATTGCATTTTCGGCAAAATGTGCTATTTTGAAGAAACGTTCAGGGGAACCGCCCAGTCGCGGGGAAAGAGTTCCGGCGGTTTCCCGGCAGGCAGATCGGGAGCGGAATCGGCAGATGAACATCAAGGAAGTGGCAAAACTCGCAGGCGTTTCTGTGGCGTCGGTATCGCGGGCGTTTCAGAATCCGCCGTCGCCCTCCGTTTCGCCGAAACAGCGGGAACGGATTCTCCGCATCTGCGAGGAGCTTCGATATTATCCGGACATTCATTCGCGGCGCATGAGCCGGAAACGTTCCAACACGATTACGCTGCTGTCGCGCCACATCAACAGCAACGGTCAGATGACCGAAGGCGACCTTCATTTCGACTACAATTTCGCCGCGATCACGATGGGGGTTCAGCATGTGCTCTGCCGCTGCGGAAAGAGTCTTCAGCTCGTTCAGCTCACCGATGAGTTCCTCCGGGAACGGCAGCATCTGACCATGGTGCGTTCCAAGATGACCGACGGAATCCTTTTCTGGGGGGCGCTTCAGGACGACACCTGCATACAGGAACTGCTTGACGAAAAGATTCCGCTGGTGCTTCTGACCACCGTCGTCAACAATTGCGACTGCCCCCGGGTCGTGGCGGATGAATACGGCGGCATGAAGCTGGTGGTGGAAGCTGCTCTCGAAGCGGGTCATCGCCGATTTGCGTTTCTGCCGCCGCTCACGATGGGTTCATCCGGCGCCGAGCGGAAACGCGCGGTTCTCGACACGTTGTGCAGCCATGGTCTGGAACCGGTCTGGACCGCCCCCGAGGATGGATTCGACTTCCGTTACGGCCGGGAGATGGGGCGGAGATTTCTGGCGGACGGGACGGACGCGACCTGCATCATCACCCCGAATGACATGGCGGCATGGGGGTGCATCAACGCGTTTGAAGAGGCCGGGCTGAAAGTCCCGGCGGATCTCTCCGTAACCGGGGCGGACGGGTTGCGTTTCCCCTGCCCGCTCTATCTGGACTCCTTCTATCTACCATCCTATGAAATCGGCGTTGAGGGGACAGAAATGCTCACCGCCATGATCGATGACCGTGAAGTCGAGCATCACCGTGTTCTGCCGGTCTCGCGCATCGCCGGAAATTCCATCCGGAATCTCACGGGTGTTCCCGCACACTGAAATGTTTTCCGGTCCGGAGCTTGCATTTTCAACGCGGCAATGGTATTCTAATAGAAAATGAAACTAGTTACATTTGAACAGGGATCCGGGATAAAATTCGATGGAATTAATTGGGGAAAAAGAATTTGCAGAGAAAGTAAAGGCCTGCTGGGCCGGGAAAGCACTCGGTGGCGGTCTGGGCGCGCCTTACGAGGGAGTGCCTTATGAACTCGATTTGACGCCGGAGAGGTTGTTTCTGGATTCCGGTCCGAATGACGACCTGGAAATGCAGCTGCTGTGGCTTCTGGCCGCCGAGGAGCACGGCAGCCGGCTCACGGCCCGTCATCTGGCGCATATGTGGAGCAGACACATCAAGTACGGCATGGACGAATACGGCGTGGCGATACGCAACCTGCGGAAAGGGCTCGAACCTCCCATGAGCGGATTCGTCGACAACGCCTCCTTCGGCTCCGGAATGGGGGCGACGATCCGGAGCGAAATCTGGGCGTGTCTTTCTCCGGGCAGGCCCCGGCAGGCGGCATTTTTTGCCGCGCAGGACGCGATGGTCGACCATTACGGGGATGGCGTGTGGGGGGAGATGTTTCTCGCCGCCGCGGGCAGCATCGCAATCGTCGGAAACGATCCGGTCACCGCGCTGAAGGAGGCGCTGGCCGTCATTCCGGCGGAGTCACAGGTTGCGCAGGCGGTCAGATATGTGTTTGAACTGCACGCGGCGGAGACGCCCGCGGAAGAGCTGCGGGATCGGATTCTGAAGCGGTTCGGCAGCCACAATTTCACATATTGCGTGATGAATCTCGCGTTTCTGACGGCGTCGATTCTGTATGGGAACGGAGATTTCATCCGGACCATCGTCATGTGCATCAACTTCGGCAAAGACACCGACTGCACGGCCGCGAGTTGCGGCGCGCTTCTGGGCCTGGCATTTGGGGAAGCGGAGTTTCCCGCCCGCTGGCTCGCGAAACTCCCGGACCGGATCACCGTCAGCGACTTTCTGAAAAAGCTCGATGCACTGCCCGAAACCCTGAGCGACTGTTCCGCCCGTGTCATTGCGCTGGCCGGGCGGATTGAAGCCGAGCTGCGTCGCGACGGGCGGGAACTCGTCTGCGATTACCGCGTCCCGCAGACGGACGGAACAAAGTGGTTGCCGCGGAGCAGTTACTTGATTTTCAATGATATCGACGACATGGAGGCAGGGAAGGTCGAACGGGAACTTCTGAAATCCGGTCCCGAGGCCGGCCTCTACGCGGAACACCGGCACACATTCTCGGGAACCGTACTGGAGCTGACGCCGTTCCTGCGTGAATTCCAGTCGCTGCATTTGTTCACGTTCCTGCGGACCGCCGGGACGCACCCGGACGGGCTTTTCATGTGCTGCTCCAACATGGGCTCGACGCTCTGGGTGGATGGAAAAATGATGTTGAACTATCACGGCCGCGAGTTGATGATTCCGGCCTTTCACCGGACGGAGGGGGGAGCGACCTTCGGACTGCCGCTCGACGCGGATAAACCGAAACTGATCCATGTCCGGCTGCTCTTCGCCCGCCGGGGAACGCAACTCGTGCTCGGCGCGGGAGAGCAGTGCGGATTTTACATCGACGACGCAACATTCGACATATGAACTCTTCGGAAAAAAACGGCCGGGTCAATATCCGCCGGATCGCCGCGGCGCTGCAGCTTTCGACGGCAACGGTTTCCCGCGCGCTCTCCCCGGAATACGCCCACACGGTTTCAGAAAAACAGCGCCGCCGCATCCTCGAGATGTGCGACCGGCTGCAATACATGCCGAACATCAACGCGCTCCGGACATTCCGGAACCGGAGCGACCTGGTCGCACTGCTGGTTCCGGAGCAATGCCTGAACGGAAACGGGCCGATTGATTACAATCTGTCCGGCGTGCTCGGAGCGGTGGAGCGGAGCTTTTCCCGGCGGGGAATCTACTGCTCCCTGGTGGCGGTCACCTCGCAGTTTCTGGAGAAACGGGAACATCTGCGGTTCTGCCGCGGCAAGATGTTCGACGGCTTTCTGCTGTGGGGCATGACTGAACGCGAAACGTTCGTCGAAGAGCTTGCGGCGGAGAGTCCGCCGGTCGTGAGCATTCAGGGAATCCGGAACAATCCCGGAATCTCCAGCGTCAACGCGGACGACTACAGCGGCATGCTCCATCTCGTGCGCCGCGTGCTCGCATGCGGACACCGCCGGATCGGCGTGATCCCCGCGTTGGAAACTTCTCAGGCGGGGCGGGAACGCAACCGTGCCGTCCGGGATGCGCTCGCCGAAACGCCGTGCGTTGTTCGTTTCGCGCCCTGGAGCGGATTCGATACGCAGACCGGACAGAGGGGATTCCGCGCGCTGATCGGGCAGGATGATTCACTCAGCTGCATCATCTGTTCGAACGACTATGTCGCCGCCGGGGTCTGGCTTGAAGCGCAAAATCGGGGGATTGAAATACCGGAGCAACTCTCCGTCACGGGAGCGGACGGGCTTGATTTTCCGGTTCGGATTCCGCTGACCGGCTATCTCTCTCCGTCGTTCGAACTGGGGCTTGCTGCTGCGCAGATGCTGCAGGAGCGGCTCGATGGAAAAATTGACACTCCGCAGCAGAAACTGATTCCGACGACATTTCTGCCCGGAGCGACGTTAAAGGATCTCACCAATCACACAACAGGAACATTATGAACAAGAATCATCCGAACGCCTGGTATTCGCTGCGCCGCACCCTGCCGCCCTGGAAATTCCGAGAAACGCTCGCCGACCTCCTCGAACTGGCTCCCCGCTTTCAAATCGACGAAGTGATCGTGAAAATCGATACGGAGGAGTTTTCCCACGGCCACCCCTCGCTGGAGTGGGCGAAACAGTATCAGACCATGCTTTTTGAGGTGAAGGAGCGGCTTGCGGAACTTGGAATTGTCTATTCGCTCAACCCGTGGATCACGGCCGGGCACGCCGATCGCGGCAGAAACGATCTGGAGCGCCTCCCCGGCCTTGAGTGCATGGTCGGGCACGACGGCAGCGAAACGAAGCATTGCGCCTGCTTTCTCTCTCCGGTCTGGCGGAAGCACATCAAGGCGCTGTGGGAGATCTACGCCGAAACCCGGCCGCACATCATGTGGGTGGAGGACGACATCCGCACGTTCAATCATGAACCGGTGGCATTCGGCTGCTTCTGCCCGCGCCATCTGCGGATGTTCGGGGAACGCATCGGGCGGCCGGTCGAACGCGGGGAGCTCGTGCGGGCGATGCTCTCGCCCGGTGATGCGCATCCATGGCGGCGCGAATATCTGGAAATGCAGCGGGAAATCATGGTGGAAACCGCGTCGTTCCTCGCGAAAACGGTACACGCCGTTTCGCCGGAAACCTGTCTCGGGTTGATGTCCTCCGGCCCGCGGCTCCACTGCCTCGAGGGACGGGACTGGACGCGGCTGGCAGAGGCGCTGGCGGACGGAACAGCGCTGTACAGCCGCCCGCCGATGGCGAACTACGCGGAGGATTCGATGCGGGGACTCTACTACTCGCAGGATTCGATCAAACTGACCCGCTCGGTGCTTCCGGCCGGAACGATCGAGCAGACGGAGTGCGAAAACGTTCCGTTCACCCGTTTTTCGAAGAGCGTCAAGTTCACGTTTCTGGAGATCGCAGTCTCATTCGCCTACGGGTCGGATGGCGTGACGCTGAATCTCTTCGACCACATGGGCACTCCGATGAGGACGGAGGAACACTTCGGGCGCATGCTGGCGGAAAAGAAGGCGTATCTGTCCGCACTGCTGCGCGCGACCCGCCCGGCGGGAAAATTTTACGGGGTCCGGCTGCTCCATGCGCCGGAAGCATCGATCGTCAAACATCTGGAGCCGGGAGCGGATTACAAAGATCTGGCCGAGGATGGATATGAGATGATGCTCGCGCTGGAGTGTCACGGCATCGCCACGACGTTTGAAGAGTCGAATGTCGCTGCTCTGGCCGGAGAGACCGCGCGGGGCCTTTCCGACGACGAACTGCGGCAACTGCTCAAAGGCGGCTTGCTTCTCGACGGTCCGGCGGCCAAGATCCTGATCGAACGGGGATTCGGAAACGAGATCGGACTCGAATGGGTCGCGGCGCCGGTCAACCGGCGCGATCTGCCGTATCTGGTTTCCGCGGAAGAGTTTCATCATCCTGATTTCGGAGGTTCTCCGCGAAAGTATCTGACGGCGACGCTGCCCTTTCTCGATGGCGAAGCGCGCTTCTGCGATCTGCGGCTGCAGCCGGGGGCGGAGGAGATCTCCTCGTGGGTCGACCCCGATACGCGCCGGGTCGCTCCGGCCATGAGTTTCTTTGAAAACCGGGAGGGCGGCCGGGTGGCGGTGCATGCGCTGGAATTCCGCACGAGTGTCGGATACTCTTTCTGCCACCCGTTCCGGCGCGAGGAGCTGCACGGCGTGATCGACCGCCTGGCCGGAGGAACCGCGCCGCTGCGGTTCGACTGTGACGGCGCGTATGCGCTGGCATGGCGCAAGCAGGCCGGAGCCGACACGATCCTCGGGGTGTTCAATCTGAATCTGGACGACTGGACGCGCGGAGTTTTCACGCTCGCCTGGGAATCCGCAACGTTGCCGGAAGTTCTTCTTCTGAACGGAACAGGAGAATGGGAGAAGCTGGAAGGAATTCAGCCGGAAACGGTTCCGGGAGGAATCGCAATCCGGATATTCCGTCGCATCACCTCGGATCTGCCGCTGGTGCTGAAGCTGATTCCGCCGAACGGGAAACAGCAGAATTCTTCCGGGAAACCCAACGCAGAAAACCGTCCGCTGTCTTGACTTTCCGTACAGCGAAGAGCTGAAGACCTGGGTTCTGGTCCGTCCGCATTCGCATGATCATTATCTCTCCTATGATAAAATTCCACTTCGATGCCGGGAAAAACTCAATTTTTTACGAGTTTGAATTGAGTAAAATCCTC
>NZ_CALXSK010000059.1 GCF_944391105.1 uncultured Victivallis sp. | reverse complement strand
TTGAGGATTTTACTCAATTCAAACTCGTAAAAAATTGAGTTTTTCCCGGCATCGAAGTGGAATTTTATCATAGGAGTTAGAGAAATGCAACACACACAAGTTTTTTCTGCAGCGGGGAACCGCGTTTCGCATTTGCGAAACAGGCAGTTGAGCGTTTCACGGGAAGAGAGAGGAAGAGCGCATCGTTCCATTTTTACATTGATTGAACTTCTTGTCGTAATTGCGATCATCGCGATTCTCGCCTCCATGCTGCTGCCGGCGTTGAACCAGGCGCGTGATGCGGCAAAGTCCAGTCAATGTCTGAACAATCTCAAACAGAATATGATGGCGGAGATGTTCTACGCCTCCGACAACCACGATATCATGCTCGCCTATTACAGCCCCGATCCATGGGCAAAACGGCTGCTCGTATATGGAAACTACATCACGAACGCAGCCAGCCTGAACTGTCCGAAAATCACGGGGGAAAACTCCAAAATCACGCTGGATTGGACCAGCACGAACAACTGGTATCTCCGAAATATGTGGTTTACCTACGCGGTTTACACTCCGCTTACGGACAGTGAATATGACGACAAGGTCGATGAGATCGGAGCCATTCGAGTCTGGAAATGGGGAGATCCGGGTTCAGAGACGCACGCCATGTTTTTACGGCGCATGAAACAACCCGCGGCTCTGGAATTGATGATCGATTACGTCTATGGGTTCGGCTCCCTGATGGACAACAGCTTTCATCGCTTCACTCCGGCCGCTTTCCAGGAAGGGAACAATGCCGGGCCGTGGCTGGCACACAACGACCGTTGCAATGCCGCATTCGGCGATGGTCACGCTGCGAGCCGGAACTGGGGGGAACTGACGGAGTCGCCGCTGAAATTCCGGGTCGCCTGGACCTCCCGCTATGAAAGGAAGAGCAATTGATGAGAATCCTGTCTGTCTGTCTGCTGCAACTTCTTGTAGCCGGGCTGCTTTCCGCCGCCCGAATCGAGGTGGAAACCGGTCGTGGATCGCCGATCCATGTTCTGGTCCCCGGCGAGGAAAACCATCTTGGCCTGCGGATCACAAACGACAGAGAGCAGCCGGAGAAGTTCACTCTGACCTACATCGTGGAGAACTCTGACGGCGGCCGACTGCGCGATGAAGGAGGCACCGCTTTCACCCTCAAACCCGGAGCGGATATGTTCATTCCGCTGCCGAAACCGGAACGGTTCGGAGTCCGTTTCATCGCCGCGACCCTGACAGGCAGCGTCAGCGGAACCATTTCCAAACGCCTCAGTTACTGCTACATGATTCCAGCCGGCCCGCCCCTGGGAAAGGCCAAAGGATTCCTGTTCGGAGTCTGCGTACATACCCAGAGGTATCCGCAGGCGGAACAGGAGCGCGAAGTTATGGCGGCGGCCTGGTGCGGAGCAAAAGTGTTCCGCGAAGATATCGGCTGGTGGAGAGTCGAGCGGAAACAGGGGAAATGGGACTGGTCCGCCTATGATCGACTGATTGCTCTCTACGAGAAGCAAGGCATTGAACTGCAGGCCATTTGCGCCTGGGTGCCGGGCTGGGTCATCGAGAAATTTCATCGCAACGGCTGTCCGGAGGAGTGGCGGGAATATATCCGTCGTTTTTCAGAACGTTATCGCGGGCGCGTCCGGTACATGGAAGTGTGGAATGAACCGGATATCAATACGTTTGGGAAAAATCCGGAACGCTATCTCGAACTGCTTCGCATCGCGTATGAGGAGACGAAAAAGCAGGCTCCGGAAATGATTGTGATGACCGGAGGAGTTTCGGGCATGGTCACCACGGAACGGCAGACAGCCTTTGTGCGCCGCATGCTCCGGGACGGAAAAGGGAGCTATGATGTGATCGCATTCCACGGCCACGGCTCTTTGTCAAATTACCTGACGCACCTCAATCCGTTCCTGGCCGCACGAAAAGAGTTCGGCATCACTGCACCGTGGTATCCGAATGAAACAGCGGAACCCAGCAACTGGTCGAGCGAAACGGGACAGGCGGTAACGCTTTTCAAAAAGCTGCTGGTCAGCTGGGCACGGGGAGCAATCGGTTACAACTGGTATGACCTTCGCAATGATGGAGTGAACCCCAAAAATGCCGAACATAACTACGGAATGTTGACGCAGGACTTCTACCCCAAACCGGTCTACGCGACCTACAACATGCTTGCAGGCACATTTCGAGAAGCGGAGTTTCTCGAAGATGCCGAACCCGGCCGGCCGCTTCAGGCCTACTTGTTCCGTTCCCGGGAGAATGGATACCTGCTGCCGGCGTGGAGCGATGAATCGGGAGAAGCGCTGCTTGCCGTGGCCGGAGAGGGAACATTCTCCCGGCTCGACCTCTACGGCAACCGGGAACCGCTTCCCATGCTTGATGGATTTACGGCATACGCGGTCGGAACTCTTCCGGCCACTCTGCTCAACAGCGGAACCGGGAAAAAGCCGGTGATCCGGGGACATTTCCTCTCGATGGAAGGTGCGTTCAATCTGGTTCCCGGGGAGAGCCGCAATATGGAACTCGAATTGAACAATCCCACGAAATCGGAGCTTGCGTTCCAGATAAAGCTCATATTGCCGAAAGGGCTTTCCGGCACACGCACAACCGCGGTGCAGACGGTGCGCCCCGGCGAAAAGTGCCGACTCTCATTTCCTCTGCAGGCGGGATGGGATTTTCGCTCCCTGCCGGATCGGCCTCAGACAATCGGAATCGAACTGACCCTGGCAAACGGCCAGCAGAAACTCTGGAGCGGTCTGCTTCGCCGCGAAGTCCGGACCGTGACCGACCTGCCGGCAAATCGATTTGACGCTCAACCGAATTTTGTGTTGAACCATCAGGGACAGGTCACCCGGCTGATTCCGTCTGCGCCGGAAAACGAACCGCTCTACTGGAAAGGGCCCGATGATCTCAGCGCCACCGTCAAACTGGCCAGAAAAAATCAAGCCCTGCAGCTGTTGATCACGGTTACCGACAATGTTCACAGCCAACCCTTCAGCGGTGTGGAGAGCTGGAAAGGAGATAATGTCCAATGCGCCCTGCAGCTGCCGGGACAATCCGGGCTCTGGGAGATCGGCCTGACCCGGCTCGCCGACGGGACTCCGGAAGTATGGGTCTGGATGGCTCCGGATGGATTTTCCGGGGAGAAAACCGCCGCCGCAATCAAACTGAATGTCGACCGGAACGAAACCGGGAAAACCACCACGTATCAGGCGGAAATTCCGTTTGAAGCGATCGGTCTTTCTGAAAAAACCGGGAGGAAAGGTTTCCTGTTCAATTTGTTCATCAATGACAACGACGGGAAAGGACGCAACAACGGAATTTCGATCGCCCCGGGTATTGCGGAGGGGAAATCCCCCGACCGCTACCCCACCGTCAGATTCCGCTGAGATAATCTCGCCTCAACCACCGGAACGGATGATCCCGATTTCCGGTGGTTGTTTTCTGCAGTGAAATTTGCTTTCGTACAACCAGCCGCTCCTCCCCTCCCCTTTCCTTCCCCTCCCTGCGAACCGCGGATGCCCGAACCATATTTTTTCATTGCGCTCTTGACTTCTTCCGGATGACGAGGTATACTTATCAGCTGCAACAATCAAGCAGAACATGGGACTCGCGGGAAAAATGCACGGCTTTTTTCACGAAGACTCATCAAGCGCAAAAAAAGGAACCATTGTCATGCAGATAACCGGAACGTTTCTCGATGAGATCAGCCACGACATCCCGCACCAGAACTGGGGACGTGAAGAGTGGGACCGCGATTTCGCATCGATGAAGTCGATCGGGATCGACACCGTGATCCTGATCCGCTGCGGCCACCGCCGCTTCATCACCTACCCGTCGGACTACCTCATGCGGCACGAGGGATGCTACAAGCCGCCCGTCGATCTCGTGGACCTCTTCCTCGATCTCGCCGGGAAATACGGCATGAAATTTTATTTCGGGCTGTACGATTCCGGCAAATACTGGCACAACCACGAATGTGAACGCGAAATGGAGATCAGCCGCGCCGTCGCCGATGAAGTCTGGAGCCGTTACGGCAACCGCAAGGCGTTCGGCGGCTGGTATTTGAACTTCGAGGTCAGCCGCGCGTTCGCGGGAATCACCGAGCTCTACGCCGGAATGGGCCACTATGTGAAACAGCTCTCCGGAAATCTGCCGACGATGATTTCGCCGTATATCGACGGAATCAAACTCGCGGTGCCGGGCGAACAGCTCTACAAGGAAGACGCCATCGGCCTCGAACAGCACGAAAAAGAGTGGAACGAAATTCTCAAGGGAATTCAGGGCGCGGTCGACATCGTCGCGTTTCAGGACGGTCACTGCGACTACCACGAACTTGCCGACTATCTGCGGGTCAACAAGAAGCTGACCGACCGCTACGGCATGACCAGCTGGACCAACTGCGAGAGTTTCGACCGCGACATGCCGATCCACTTTCTGCCGATCAAGTGGGAGAAGATGCTCATGAAACTCGAGGCCGCGAAAGCCGCCGGAGTCGAGAAGGCGATCACGTTTGAATTCTCCCACTTCATGAGCCCGAACTCGTGTTACCGTGCCGCCGGACACCTCTTCGACCGCTACTGCGAACACTTCCACCTCGCGGGGAAATAGGCCCCGCCGGTAACTTCCGCTCTTCCCGGCGCGGGAGGAGCGCAGCAGAATGCATTCCGGAGGGAGTTCGACATCCGCACAAGAGGCGTTATCATAAATCCGGAAAGGAGATTTCGATGTTTCCACTTGCGGAACGCAATGACATACTCGCCGCCGCAAACGCGGCCCGGGTCTATCTGCGCCACTATGCGCGCGGAAGTTACCACGTACCGCGGGAACATCTGCTGCAACTGCCGGTAAACCGGATGCTCTTTCCGCTGCTGCTCCCGAAGGGGCGCCCGAGCACCATCCGGGACCGAAAACAAACTCTGGTCATGCGCCCGGACAAATTCTATTTCATCCCGGCCTTTCACGAGGCGGAAGTTCAACTCAATGACGATTTGCGTTTCCTCTCGATCCAGAGCAATCTGGAGGTGTTTCCGGGAACCGAACTGTTTTCCGGCTGCGGAGACATGCTGGAACTCTCCTCCCCCGCAGAACTTCCGCTTCTGCTGGAACTCTTCGATGCCCCGGAAGAAAAACGGATTTTTGCGGCGCTGAAATGCAAAGGAGCCGTTCTTTCACTGCTGCTCTCTCTTCTGGAACTCTATCCGGAGGAGGCGTTCCGCACACCGTTGTCGCTGCGTCACTATCCCGAACTGATGGAATTCCTGCGGCAGAACGGTGACGCAACCACACGCGTGAGCGACCTCGCCGCAATCTCGCACGAAAGCCGGGAGGGATTTACCCGCCGCTTCTCCGCCGCAACGGGAATCACCCCGAAACAGCTCATCGGCCGCTTCCTCATGAGCCGGGCACTCGAACTGCTCAACGGAAACGGCTCGCTCAAGGAGATCGCAGCGGAACTGAATTTCAGCAGCGAATTCGCGTTCTCGCGTTTCTTCAAAACTCAAATGGGGGAAGCCCCCAGCCACTGGCGGCTGCGCAACGCCCGATTCTGAAATTCCCCGCCCCGGACAAAAGCCGATTCTTCAAATTAAACAGGAATAATTATCATTTCCGCTTGATTTTTTCAGTTTTTCTTCTATAGTGAAAGAAAAGATTCACCGGAAGGAAAAAGGAGGAAACAAATCATGAGAGAGAGAAGTCAAATCATTCGGGGGATGCTGCTCTGGACCGGCATCACGCTTTTCGGAATCGGCGCATTTGCGGCGGCGACGCTGAACGCCGGTCCCGTCACTTCGCCCGAAATCACCGAGAAAAACTCCGGCGAGCTGCTCTGGAGCGAAGATTTCGAAAAGGCTTCCGCCCTTGCCAAAACGGAAAAAAAGCCGCTGCTGATGTACTTCACGGGTTCGGACTGGTGCGGCTGGTGTAAAAAACTGCATGCAGAAGTTCTCGATCGTCCGGAGTTCAGCCAGTGGGCGGGGAAAAACGTCGTACTGTTCAAAGCGGATTTTCCGGAGGAGCTTGCGCAATCCCAGACCATCAAGGATCAGAACAATCAGCTTGCCCGGAAATACCGGATCTCCGGATTCCCGACCGTCATCCTGGCCGATGCCGACGGCAAAGTCATCGCTCGCACCGGCTATAAGCCCGGCGGTGCCGCCGCATACGTCAAACATCTTCAGGCGCTCCTGAAAAAATGACGGACAACTGTCGCGCTCACGCGGTTCCGGCAAAAGTCCGGAATCGCTTTTTTCGTACGCTCGGATACGCGTTGTGCGTATCGGCTCTGACGACGGCGGCCGGCTGCCTCTCCGGAAGCCGGCCGGAAACTTCACAACCGAAGGATAAGGAAACCATGATTCTCATTGATACACGCACCCCGGATGAATATGCCGCAGGCCGCCTGACCGGAGCCATCCTCATTCCGCACGACCGCATTCTCGCGGAAATCGGAAAACATGTGCCGAACCACGCGGAGAAAATCGTGCTTTACTGCCGCAGCGGGCGACGCGCCGAAACGGCACGGGCCGCCCTCATGGCGTCGGGCTACACCGATGTCGAGAATTTCGGCGGGATGGAGGATGCGGCGGAGAAACTTCAGCTCGAAATCATTCGATGAAGAAAGCCGTCACGGCGCCGCCGGTTCCGCTTCCGGACTGAACTCTCCGCTCTCGGGCCGGCGAAGTTCCCCCTTCCAGAGCCCGAGGCGATGCTTCCGGTAAGAGTAATCCGCCGGAAGCAGATTGACCCAGACCCGATCCGGCATCTGGGGGAACTCTGTACCGAGCAGGTAGACGGTTTTCTCCTCCGCCGGCAGCCGGAACGGCTCCTGAAGCTTGCGGACCTTCACTCCGGCGTAATAGAGTTCCCCGTACAAATCGAGGATATTGCTTTTATAAAGCGTTTGAACGGATTCCCCGCGCAGCCGGTTCGCGATTTCCGCACCGAAATCGCGTTTTTCGCGCTCCTGCGCCCGGTAGGGCTGCAGGACGGTCCAGAAGAAGATTCCCATTCCCATCGACGTGCACAACAGCATGAGCCAGAGCGCCCTGCTCTTCCGGCCGCAATGCACGTAAATCGCCAGCAGAAGCAGCAGCGCCGCGGCGAACATCGCGAAGAGCCGGTAGTGGAACGAGTCGCTGAACCCCGATGAGAGTGACAGACTCATGAAATTGCTCAGAAAATCCTCGGGGACAAAGCATCCCGCTCCGATCGCAACAGCCGCCGCAATCAAAAAATATTCGCACAGAACAAGCGCCTTGCGCAACCGGTTTCCGTAACGCCGCATGGCCAGTTCATAGTTGATGCCGACCAGAATCGACAGCGGTCCGAGCAGAAAAATCAGGTCGCGCGGGTCATTGTCGGGCAGCAGCCAGAGCAAAGCAAGCGTCGAAATCGCCAGCGTCCGCAAATATCGGCTGAGGATCGGGGTCTCATCGAGCGCCTGAAGCGCCACACAGAAGGGAATCCAGGCAATCAACGTCCACGGCAGCAGCCGCAACGCGAAATCAAACGGGAAATAGAGCAGTTTAAGCAGATAATCCGACAGGGGAATCCAGCTGAACCAGAGCGCCTCCGGCTGCACGACGCGCCCCGTGAGCCAGTGCGGAAGTCCCCACAGCAGAATCGTCACGGCCAGAATCGCAATACCCACCGGAAACCCCGCCTTGCGAAACTTCGACTTGACCGAAAGCGGACGCCGGAAGAAAAACATCGGAAAAACAAACAGCAGCACCACCTTGAAACCGCCGCACAGAAACCCGAGGGAAAGCAGAGCAAGAGACCAGATCCATCCCATGCTCCAATTCGTGCGCCGCACGCCGAACTGAAAAAAGAGCAGCTGCGCCGCAAGCAGCAGAAATGCGTTCATCGTCGCGGGATCGCCGTCGACCGCCTTCTCCAGCATCAGATTCGTCCCGAGATACATCGCGGCGGCCGCCAGTCCGGCCCGGGAGGATCGCTCGCTCGCAGCGGCGATGTAAACCACGACCGCCGATGCCGCCACCATGATGACCGAGAGCAGCCGCAGGGCGAGCTCCATCTCCAGCCCCAGCCCCCGGTTCAGCAGCGCCGTCAGCGCCGGATAGAGCGGATACGCATTGCGGATCGCCACCCCGTGTGCGGTCACCACCGGGGAGTCCGGCGAGAACTCCGCCGCGAGCACCGCATAGAATCCCTCCTCGCGAAACAACTCGCGAACCCCGAGAAACCACGGTTCGAACAAAACCAGAAACGCCAGTGCCAGAACAAGAATTCCCGCCCAGCGCGGAATCATTTTTTCCTGATAAACGCCCATCGACTGCAATCTTCCATTACCCAGAATTCCGGGAGGTAATTTACCATTCCAAGCCCGGTTTGTCAATCGTCCGGAGAACGAAAAGCCGCCGATGACGCCACCGAGTCCGAAAAACGGCTTGGCAGAAACCTCCCGCCGGTGTATATTATATCAAAAGCGGAAAGGATCGAAAATGAAAAAAGCGGTTGTGCTCTTGAGCGGCGGACTCGACTCCGCCACGGTTCTGGCGATGGCCAAATCGGAAGGATTTGCGTGCCATGCGCTCTCCTTCGACTACGGACAGCGCCATTTGTGCGAACTGGAAGCGGCGGACCGGGTCGCCCGGCAAATCGGCGCGGAATGCCACAAAACCGTGAAGATCGATCTGCGGCTCTGGGGCGGATCGGCGTTGACCGACGACTCGCTCGCGGTGCCGGACGCGGAAGAGTCGAAAGGGATTCCGATCACCTACGTTCCGGCGCGGAACCTGATCTTTCTCTCGTTCGCGACCGCCTATGCCGAGGTTCTCGGCGCGCGCGACATCTTCATCGGCGTAAACAGCGTGGACTACTCCGGCTATCCGGACTGCCGTCCCGCTTTCATCGAGTCGTTCCGCGAAACCGCCCGGCTCGGAACCCGCGCCGTCGACGAGGGGTGGAGCTATCGGATCAATGCGCCGCTTCAGAATATGAGCAAGGCCGAGATCATCCGCGCAGGAGTCCGGCTCGGCGTCGATTACAGTCTTACGACCAGCTGCTACAACCCCGATTCCGAGGGGAGAAGCTGCGGGAAATGCGCCTCTTGTGCGCTGCGCAGCGCGGGATTCCGGGAAGCCGGAGTGCCGGATCCGACCCGGTACGCGGGCCGGTGACGGCAAAACGCTCAGCTTTTTTTCGGCTTCACCGAACGCAGCGTCGGCTTTTCCGAAGCGGGATCCTCGGGCCAGAGGTGTTTCGGATAGCGCGATTTCATCTCTTTACGCACGAGCTCCCAGCTGCCGCGCCAGAACCCCGGCAGGTCGGTCGTGACCTGAACCGGGCGCAAGGCGGGGGAAAGCAGCTCGATCCGCAGCGGGATCCGCTTGTGCCCGACCACAGGATGAACCGTCACGCCGTAGAACTCCTGCACCTTCGCCGAGAGCGTCGGCTGTTCGTTTCCATAGTCGATGCGGTGGCGCGCACCGGCGGGGGTTGTGAACGCCTCGGGGTAGGAGGCGTCAAGCTCGTGCAGCAGGTTAAATCCGAGCATGTTGCGCAAAATTTCATTCCAGTCGAGCTTTCTCAGATCGGCGAACGATCGGACGTTCCCGAGGAACGGCGCGGCCTCCCCGGCGAAATTCCCGCTCCAGTCCGGATACGATTCCGGCTCCTGCCGGTGCGCGAAGCCGACCCGGTCGAAAAGGGCCCGGGCACTCTTCGCTTCGGGCGGAGGCAGTTCGAGACTGCGCGACTGAGCCGCCGCCAGCACCGCTTCGGCAAGCGCTTCCCGCGGGGGATTCTCCAGCGGCGTCGAAGTGAGCACGATCGCTCCGAACCGGCTCTCGCGCCGTGCGAGCGCCCGTTCCCGGTCCGGATCGAATTCCACCCGGTCGACTTCGTGCAGGCGGTCGGCGAAAACGTCAAACAGCATTTCCGGGTCAACCGGAGCCGCGAGACGGATCGCAGGCTCGCGCCCGCCGCCCGAAAGCCGCGCGACGGCGAGAAACTCATGCCCGCAGAGATCATCGCCTTCCGCCAGAACCGCGCCCGGTCCGCCGCTCAACCGATAACTGCGCCCATGGCGGGTGCGCGCACGGCCGATCCACTCCGGGAACGCGACCGCAACGAGCAGACCGCTCTCCTCGACATCGCACACCCGGTCCTTTTCGCGCAGAAGCTCAAGCAGCTGTCTCCGGATCACGTGCTGCTGCCGGAACGCACCAGGATTTGAACGCATCCGGCGGATCCGTTCCCGCAGATCAGCGCCGTCGAACCAGCGATACGCGTCACGCTCTTCGAGGATCGCCGCAAGATCACATCCAAGCGGAGCGATTCCACGCTCGCGCGCCGCGAGCAGCATCGCCGCAAGACGCGGATGCACCGGCAGCTCCGCGAGCCTCCGCCCGCGTTCCGTGATCCTCCCCTCCCCGCTGACGGCGCCGAGTTCCGCGAGCACCCGCCGGGCGGCGGAAAGCGCGGCCGCGGGAGGGGGATCCAGCCAGCGGAGCGACTCCGCATTCGTCCCCCAGGCGGCGGTTTCGAGCACAAGAGGAGCCAGATCCGCCTCAAGGATCTCCGGCTGCGTCCGTTCGCTGCGGGAGCGCTCCTCGACCGCATTCCAGAGCCGAACGGCCACACCGGGACGTGTCCGGCCCGCGCGCCCGCTGCGCTGCGCCGCAGACGCCTTTGAAATCGGCATCACCTCCAGAAAAGAAAATCCCGCCGCCGGATCAAATCGCAGATGACGTTCCAACCCCGAATCGACCACTCCGGTCACGCCGTCGATCGTGATGCTGCTCTCGGCGACGTTCGTGGACAGAACAACCTTGCGACGCCCGAAAGGAGCCGGCGCGAGCGCGAGATCCTGTTCCGCCGCGCCCAGCGAACCGTGCAGCTTCAGCAGCAGCGCCTCCTCCGGCAGAGCCTCTTTCAACATCCCGGCACAGGTTTCAATTTCGCGCATGCCGGGCAGAAAGACGAGCAGATCGCCCTCGATTTCGCGATAGAGCCGACTGACCGCGCGCACGGTTTCCGGCTCGGGACGGCTGCGGTCGAGCCCCCCCGCGCAGTAACGGATCTCGACCGGAAACTGCCGCCCGGGCGCCTCGATGACCGGAACTCCGCCGAGCAGAGAGGCGACCCGTTCCGTCTCGAGCGTGGCGGACATGACCAGCAGTTTCAGGTCAGGCCGGAGGTTCTCCTGCACGTCGAGTGCGAACGCGAGTCCGAGGTCCGCGTCGAGACTGCGCTCGTGAAACTCGTCGAAGATGACGAGCGAAACCTCCGCGAGCTCCGGATCACGCTGCAGCCGACGCAGCAGCACGCCGCCGGTCATGACCGTGATACGGGTCTCCGGGCCGATCCGGCTCTCGCCGCGCACAACGTAACCGACCCGCTTTCCGACCGGCTCCCCGAGCAGCGAAGCGATCCGGCGCGCCGCCGCCCGCGCAGCGACCCGGCGCGGCTCAAGCAGAATGATTCCGCCGTCGAAACCGTCGAGCAGCGCGGGAGGAACCAGCGTGGTCTTTCCCGCTCCCGGAGCGGCCGCCAGCACTGCGCCGGCGTGCGCGCAGAGTGCGGCGACGAGTTCCGGCAGGACGGAACGGACAGGCAGATCAATGTAATCGGAATCATTCATTTCATTAATATAGCAGACGGAGCTCTCTTTTCCAAGGGAAAACCGCTTGTATTCATCCCGTCCGCGTGATATTGTAAACGATGAGTCTGGTAACTTCATTTTCAGGATCATGGGGAATCATGTACGCTTATCCGCAGTTTCCATGCCGGAACGTCCGCTCTCTCGACGGCTTCTGGGAGTTCGCATATCTCGGAGCCGATGCGCCGCAACTTGAGGAGATCCCGGTGCGGACCATCGTCTTCGATGAACTCATGGCCGTTCCGGGGTGTTTCGACGCGGCGCCGAAATATGCGGGCATGCGCGGCGTCGGCGCCTACCGGTGTATCGTTGAAGCTCCCGCAAACGCGAAACTGCGTCTCCGGCTCGGAGGACTCGGGCTGCGCGGCCGCATCCTCTGGGACGAGAACGACATTGCCCGGAATGAACTGCCCTATTCGCAGCAGTGTTACGAATTCAATGCGGGACCGGGGCTCACGCATGAACTGCTCATCCTCATCGACAACCGGTTCCATCCGGTCGATACACCGCTTTTTCACCCCTTCTACGACTTTTACGGCTACGGCGGGATCTACCGTTCGGTTGAACTCGAGACGCTTCCGGAGGGCGTCCATTTCGAGCGTGTCCGGATCGACACGCCCGACCTGTCCGGCCGTGTCGTCGTTTCGGGAAAACTCTCCGGCGGCCCCGCCCCGCTTTCGGCGGGATTCGACGGGAGCGAACCCGAACCGGTCGACGGCCATTTCGACGGGGAGACGTTCACATTTGAAGCGCAGCTCGATACCCCGGCCCTCTGGAGCCCGGATTCTCCGAATCTTCACACCGTCACGCTGCAGGCCGGAAACGACGCCATCGTCGAACGGTTCGGAATCCGCACCATCGCCTGCAGCAGGGGGCAGATTCTGCTCAACGGGAGACCGATCCGGCTCGCGGGCTACAACCGGCACGACACGCACCCGCAGTTCGGTCCGGCCATGAACGACGAACTCTGGATCGAAGATCTTCAAATTCTGCGCGACCTCGGGTGCAACTTCATCCGCGGCTGCCACTATCCGCAGAGCCAGCGGTTTCTCGATCTCTGCGACCAGCTCGGCTTCCTGGTCTGGGAGGAGTCGCTCGGCTGGGGCGACGATGCGAATGTCCAGGCGGATCCGAAGTTCCGTCGCCTTCAGCTCGAACAGACCGTCAACATGGTTGAAACCAGCATCAACCATCCGTCGGTCATCCTCTGGGGATTCATGAACGAATCGGGCGACGACAAGGAGGTCGGTGCCTCGCTGCTGCGCGAACTCGCCGCGGCGGTCCGCTCGATCGACCGGAGCCGCCCGGTCACAAACGCCACGATGCACATTCATGAATCGATTGCACTTGACGCGTTCGATGTCATCAGTTTCAACCATTATCCGGGCTGGTATGAGCAGGGCAATCTCTCCGATCCGCGCCCGCTCGACCGGATTCCTGCCGCACTCGACAGGGTTCTCGCAAAACTCGACGGGCAGGAGATTCTGCGCGACAAGCCGGTCATCCTGAGCGAAATCGGCGCGGGCGCCATCTATGGCTGGCGCGACCGCGTCCGCGGCATCTGGAGCGAAGAGTATCAGGCCGACTATCTGGACACGGTCTGCCGTTATTTCAAAAGCCACGACCGGCTCAACGGCCTCGCACTGTGGCAGTTTTCCGACGGCAGGACCTACGCCGCGGCGAACGTGCTCGGCCGTCCGCGCGCGTTCAACAACAAGGGAACACTCGACGAATACCGCCGCCCGAAACTCGCGTACGAGGTCGTGAAACATCACTTCAAGAGTCTTGAATCATGAAACTTTTTTCGATTGTCGTACTGCTCCTGACCGCCGCATTGCTCAGCGGAGCGGAATTGCGCATAGCGGATGCGATCCCTGGGGGAGACGCACCCGTGCGCCAGCTCGCGTTGCGCGAAGCGTTCGCCGGGCGGCAGCAGATTCAATACCAGCATGAAAAAGCCCCCGAGGCCTTCGCCGGACTCGCGGAGGGAAAATACGACCTGGTCGTCGCGGAACTGCCGGACCGGCCGGAGAAGTTTCCGGGGAACTGCCGGATCTACGCCGTCGATTCGCTCGTCTTTTACGTAAACGTCACCAATACGCTCGAAGGCGCGAAAAGCGCCCAGCTGCGCGATATTTTCACGCAGCAGCAGCCGAACTGGCAGGATTACAGCTTCCTTTCCACCGGAATCCAGCGCTATGGCGTGAAAGCCGGGAAACCGGGTGCGGCGCGAATGGCTCACTTTCTGCCCCGGAGTTCGGTGCTCGCCGAAGAGGTGAAGAAATTCGGTTCGACCGCCGAGGTGCTCGCCATGACGGGAGCCAATCCCGATGCGATCGGCTTCGGCGTCTATGCGTCAAGCGCGCCGGTTCAGGTCAGGCTTCTGGCGGTTGACGGCGTCGAACCGAACATGAAAACCGTTGCGGAAGCGACCTATCCGCTCGCAGTCAAACGGGCTGTGTTCTCCTCCGCGGACCCCTCCGCGGAAACAAGACGGTTTCTGAAAGAAATGGACAAGGCGGATTTCCGAGACTTCATTCTCAATGCGGAACTCCTGCCCGTGGAAAAATAGGAGCAAAGCTCCGGAAGAGGAGAAGCATCATGTCCGACATCAACTACTATCGCGGCAACTTCTGTGTGGAAGTCCACCCTGCCCCCGGTTCGCTGGTCATCTTCGGCGCCTCCGGGGATCTGGCGAAACGGAAACTCTTTCCCGCACTCTACCATCTGTTCCGCCGGAATCTGCTGCATGAGGAGTCCCGGATCGTCGGTTGCGCGCGTACCGCTTACAGCGACGACGGTTTCCGCGACCATCTGCGCCCGTTCCTCACGGAAGGGACTCAGGAACAGCAGACCGCATTCCTGGCCAAGGTGTGCTATGTTCCGGGCGACTATTCAGACTCCGGGTTCTACCGGAAACTCGACAACGTACTCAACGCGCTCGAAGCGAAAAACGATCTTCCTTCGAACCGCACCTTCTATCTGGCCATGCCCGCCTCGCTCTACCCGGCGATCATCGACAAACTCAGTGAAAACGGTATGCTCGAAGAATCTCCCGAACCCGACGCCCCGTGGCGGCACGTGGTCCTCGAAAAACCGTTCGGTCGCGACTTCGCCTCCGCTGAAGCGCTCGACCGCGATCTCCATTCCCACATGCGGGAAGACCAGATCTACCGAATCGATCACTATCTCGGCAAGGATACCGTTCAGAACATTCTCATGCTGCGGTTCGCGAATCTCGTGTTCGAGCCGGTCTGGAACAGCCGGTATATCGATCACGTGCAGCTCACCGCCTCCGAAACCCTCGGGGTGGAAAACCGCGCGGGATATTATGAACAGGCCGGACTGCTGCGCGACATGTTCCAGAATCATATGCTTGAGATGCTCTCTCTCGCCGCGATGGAGATGCCCGCGAGCTTCTCACCCGACGACGTGCGCAGCGAAAAAGTCAAACTCATCAAGTCGATCCGCCCGTTCGACCTGAAGCATCTCGACAAAACGGTCGTTCGCGGTCAGTACGAAGGCTACCGCGCCGAACCCGGCGTCGCCCCTGATTCCCGGACGGAGACGTTCGTCGCGGCAAAACTCGAAATCGCCAACTGGCGCTGGGCGGGCGTCCCGTTCTACCTCCGGTCGGGGAAGAGGCTCGCTGCCCGCAAGAGCGAAATCGCCATCGTCTTCAAATCAATTCCGCACTCGATCTTCGCCCCCATCCGCGCCCGCGACATGCAGCCTGACACCCTCGTGCTGAAAGTCCAGCCGAACGAGGGGATGGAGCTCACCATCCAGGCCAAGCAACCCGGCCCCAAACTCTGCATGGGCGGAGTCACCATGAGTTTCCGATACAGCGACCTCCCCGGCGGTGAGAGCTTCGACGCATACGAACGGCTTCTCCTCGACGCCATGCTCGGAGACCAGACCCTCTTCATCCGCAGCGACAGCATCGCCGAAAGCTGGAGACTCTTCACCCCGCTCCTCGAAAACTGGGAGAGCCTCCCCCTCGAAACCTATCCCGCCGGCTCCGACGGCCCCGAATCCGCCGCCCGTCTCCTCTTCGCCGACGACCGCGAATGGCGGGCGCTGTAGGGGATTTTCCGGAGGAGGGCGCAGAGGTACGTCCCCATCGCCCCGCAAACGCCGCACAACGGGGAAAATGGGGACGCGGGGGAAATCTTTCCCCCGCGAAAGCCACGTCACACGGTCACTCCCCCCGAAAAACCTTCCCGACCTCCCCGGGCATCTTATTCGTAGGGAAGAGCATGCACGCAGTTGCACACGGCAAGTCCGCCCCAGCGGACCTGATAGGAACCGCCCTCTTCCACGAGCTGCGGGTCGGCTGACGGAACGGCTTCCGCCGGAAGAATTTCAACTCCGCCGCCGACAATGGTGCGCAATGTCTCGTCGAAAACAACATGGATCTCCGGACCGTCATAGAGCGAGGCTTCCACCCAGACGCGATCGGACTCCCGCCCGCTCCGCCACTGGATCGGCCGGGAGTCGAACGTGCCGGGCAACCCGTGGATGACAACCTTATGCCCGCCGGAAACCATCGTATGCTCATCCGCCAGGACCGCGTCATCGGCCGCAAGTTCAAACCGCAGAGCGAGAGAAGAAAAGGAAAATCCATTGTCGGCAGGACGGTCAAGACCGATGTGCCAGTCGCCGCGATCCGTCAGCATCGCGAGCGCAAAGACCGCCCGGTTCTTCGATTGCGCCATCCGGACTCCGGCGGAAGAGAAATCCTTCCCGTCCTTGAAGAAACGCATGCGGAACATCGCGGGGCGCTCCCCCTTCCCCGACGGCCAGTAGCCCAGCATCGGACGGCGCTGCGTCCAGAAACACTCGCGATTGATCGTGCCGAAAATCAGTTCCGGCGTAACGTAAGTGGTTCCCTCAAAAGACATCTCCGGCTTCGGCCGCTTCACATACCGCTGCCGGATCTCCTGTTCCGGCAGAGAAAATTCAGCAAAACGGCTGCGGAACTCCTCCGGGCACGGCAGATGGCGGATCGGATCGTAAGAAAAGGCGAGCAATCCCGTCTCCTTCGCTTCACGCACCGCCTTGCGCAACGGCAGTCCGGTCGCATTGCGCAGGAAGTCGACAGTTCCTTCGGCCAGATATTCCGCGTAGGCGCGCGACTGCGCTCCGCCGAGCTGGCCCGTCGCGGGATGAAACCGCTTTGCAATCTCGCCCCAGATGAAAGCGTGGAGTTTCCGTGCCGACTCAAGAAGTTTCCCGTTGGAGTGGACAAGCTGCAGAATCCGCTCCGTTTCGCGCAACGCGACGAACGTGTAGGTAGGACTGTTGTATTCATTGAGTCCGCCCTGATCGGCCGTGTACCGCAGGAAAGTCGCCAGACGGCTCGCGGCATATTCCGAGAGAAGCGGATTCTCCAGAATCTCTCCGGCACACCCTGTTACCGCCGCCCCCATGATCGCGATATTCGTGTAGTCCGGACGAACGTTGCGCCGGAAAATCGCCCACGCTGCGCGCTCCAGAGCGTGCGTCACCGCTTCCGCCAGTCCGTCATCGAGTTTATCCCGGTGCTCCCGGAGCATGTGGCAGAGTCCCGCACCGATGAAATCCGCCCAGTTCCAGTCCGGCGGCGCCATCTCCGGAACCGGTTCCTCGCAGAACCACGGCCAGATTCCGAAAGCCGGATCGTAAGGATCCGTCACCTGAAGTTTGAGCACTTCGCGCGTCACGGCCGCGGCGCGTTCGCACTCCCGTTCACCGCCGAGCTCCAGAAGCGCCAGTGCGTAAAGGATGTTGGTCATGGTCGAAGAGATCCGCGTCCCGTCCGGAATCCGCGTGTGATATCCCGGCGAATGCGCAATTTCCTCAAGCCGGTTTTTCCGGGGATTGAAATTTCTCTCCTGAGCAGCCAACATTTCACGGAGAATCATGGTACAACGCGCCTTTCTGTTAAATTGGAACTCCCTCCGTCACGCCTGCCGATAGGAGGCGGGGTCGATTCCGAGTTTCCGGATCTTGTAATGAATGATTCTGACCGTGAGATTCAATGCGCGCGCGGCCGCGGCGACGTTGCCGCGGTGCGCTTTGAGCGCTTCATCGATCATCTCCCGTTCGAACGCCTCCACGCGGGTTTGAAAATCACCCGCTGTCGGGAACGACGGCCCGGCCGGCTCTATGCGCTGCAATGCCACCGGAAGGCAGTAGGTGTGAATCGTATCGTCCGTAGCCGAAAGCACCGCCCGCTCCATGCAGTTCTCCAGTTCGCGGATGTTCCCCGGCCATGAATAATCGACCATGAGGTTCATCGCCGGAGCCGAGATCCGCCGCACGCGCCGATGGTGCATCCGACTGAACTTCTCGCGAAAATGCTCCGCCAGCAGCGGGATGTCCGACCTGCGTTCCGCCAGATCCGGCAGCACGATCGGAAACACGTTGAGCCGATAGTAAAGATCTTCCCGGAACTGCCCCTCGGCCATGAGCTTTTCGAGATTCCGGCTCGTCGCAGCGATGATCCGAACATCGGAGTGCAGTTCTTCGTTGCCGCCGACCCGCTGAAACGTCCGCTCCTGAAGAAACCGCAGCAATTTCACCTGCACCTGCGGCCCGATGTCGCCGATCTCATCGAGGAAAAGCGTCCCCTTGTCGGCCGCCTCCACACGGCCGATCCGCCGGTTCACAGCCCCCGTGAAGGCGCCCTTCTCGTGGCCGAAGAGTTCACTTTCGATCAGATTCTCCGGCAGCGCCGCCGAGTTGACCACCACAAACGGCTTGTCACAACGATCGCTGGAACGCTGCAACGCCCTCGCCAGCAGCTCTTTGCCAGTTCCGGAAGCCCCGCGGATCAACACCGTTGCGCTGCTGGCGGCCACCTGGCGGATCATCGCATACACCTTCAGCATCGCCTGGCAGTTGCCGATGATCTCCGAAGGACCGGAAATCTGGTCGAGCTGCTCCCGGAGGCGCGTATTCTCCTCGATCAGCCGCGAACGCTCCTCGTGTTCGGCCAACCCCAGCGAAATGGCCTCCGCAGTCAGGTTGGCGACGATCTCCAGCAGATTGAAGTCCCGTTCGAGGTCGGCATCCGCCACCATCTCCCGGTCGATGCTCATCGTGCCGATGACCTCCCCCAGGTGAATGATCGGCACACAGATGAACGCGACGTGCGAATCGCGCCCGCGCGCCCCCGTGCGGTCAAGGAATTCCGGCTCCTGCGAAATGTCCGGAATGATCCGCGGCTTTCCGGTGAGCGCAACCTGCCCGGTGATCCCCTCTCCGAGCCGGTAGCGCCCCCGCTTCTTCGCCGCCTCCGAAAGCCCGTGCGACGCCTCGATGAAGAGCAGCTCGCCGCGCCGCAGCGTAACCGTTCCGCGCAGCAGCCCCATTTCACGGTAAAGAATCTCCAGCACCCAACGCAGCAGCGCCGAGACGTCCTTCTCGCGCAGCACCGCCTGACTGATCTGGTTCAGAACCGCAATTTCCAGATTTCTGCTGCGATTCATGCCGCGACCTCCGGCATCGCTCTTCCGGAGCAGTTCATTTGAGTTTTTTCACTGCATTCTTGATGCTCTGCCGCGCCCCTTCGATCACTTTCGTATCGACGCAGAACGCGAAACGGGCATATCCCGGACAGCCGAATCCGCGTCCCGGCACCGCCAGAACCCGCTCTTCGACCAGAGCCTGGATAAACGCAGCCTCGTCCGCCACCGGCGATTTCGGGAAGAAGTAGAAGGCGCCGCGCGGCATCGTGAATTCGATCCCCGCGTCGGTGAGCACGTCCGCCATCGCGGCACGCCGCTCGCGGTAGATCTCCAGATCGACCTGAGCATCCATGCACTCCATTAAAATCTGCTGCGCAATCGCCGGAGCGTTCACGAATCCGAGGATGCGGTTGCAGAGAATGAGTCCGGCCATGAGCTCCCCGGCGTTCTCGATTCCGGGAGAGACGGCGATGTAACCGAGACGCTCCCCCGCGAGCGAAAGATTCTTCGAATACGAACCGATCACCACGCCGTGCGGGAAAATTTCAAGCGCTCCCGGCAGCTCGACCCCGTCGAAATTCAGGAAGCGGTACGGTTCATCCGAAACGACGTAGATCACCCGGCCGAACTTCTTCTCGGCCGCGGCAACGATCTCCGCAAGCCGGGAGAGTTCCTCACGGCTGTAGATCTGTCCGGTCGGGTTGTTCGGGGTGTTGATGATGATCGCGCGGGTGTTCGGCGTGAAAGACTTCTCGATCCGGTCAAGGTCGAGCTCAAACGTGAAATCCTTCGAAGGAACCGGAACAAGCCGCCCCCCGGAATTCGCCGCGTAAAATCCGTACTCCACAAAATACGGAGCGGGGCAGAGCACCTCGTCCCCCTGCGTGAGCACCGCCCGGAAGAAAACGTTGATCCCGCCCGCGGCGCCGCAGGTCATGATGACATTCGATCCGGGCAGATCAACGTTCTGCTCGCGCGAGAGATGGGCCGCGAGTTTTTCGCGCAGCTCCGGATAACCGGCGTTCGGCATGTAACCGATCGAAAACGGCTTGTTGGCGCGCCGGGTGATCTTGCTGAGCGCGGTTTTCACCTCCGGCGGCGGCGGCAGATCCGGATTGCCGAGACTGAAGTCATAGACATTTTTCTCGCCGTACTGCTTTTTGAGTTCGATTCCCGCCTCGAACATCTTCCGGATCCAGGAAGCGTTGGAGAGGTATCCCTTGATTTCATCCGAGATCAATTGCATGGTGTCGTCTGCTCCTTCTGATTCTGGTATGTTTTGCATAATTTACCACAGAATGCTCCAGCCTGCAAGGAAAGGTTGACAAATTTGTCACAATAATAAAACCCGGGACCAAACGGAAGGAGGATCGCATGGGGGAACGGAAATTCACCAATCCCGACGAACGCCCGATCGACGCGGTGGAAAAGGCTCTGCTGAAACGGGCGCTCGGATTCACGCAAAAGGAAATCCAGACGGAGGAGCTGTTCGACAAGGAGAGCGGGGAACTGCTTTCGACCGGCAGGAGGCGCGTCGTCTCGAAAGAGGTGCTTCCGGATGTGCGCGCCCTGCTTTTCTGGCTCAAAAACCGGCGGCCGGCCCGCTGGCGCGAACGAGTGGAACAGCAGGAGAATGAACCCGACTTCGAATTCGATGAAGAAGATGAGAAACTTTGAAATACGGGCAAAAATCAAAACCACCGGCTAAGCCGGTGGTATGCACCACGCCTTCAAGGCGATATTGCCGGCAGCCCGACACGGGCT
>NZ_CALXSK010000058.1 GCF_944391105.1 uncultured Victivallis sp. | reverse complement strand
TGAGGATTTTACTCAATTCAAACTCGTAAAAAATTGAGTTTTTCCCGGCATCGAAGTGGAATTTTATCATAGGAGAAGAAGAGTGATGATGAAACAATGGCGTATCTGCGTACTGGCCGGCGGACTGCTGTTCGCCGGAGTCGGCTGTCAGAATACGGTGAACCGGGTTGAGAACGCGGAGCGTTCGATGGTGCAGAACGTGATCCATGACAAACGGTTCATCACGGACGGGTTTCTGGAGGATCGGCTGCTGCTGACCGGGGTGAACACCGCGGAAACGCCGGACGGATTTCTGCGGGTCCAGCTTACGGCGGTCAACGCGCGGGTCGGCTTTTTCCCGGAGATGTGGAGCTCGATCACCGGGGAGAACCCGTATAAAATCCAGTACCGCTTCACCTGGTTCGACCGGAACGGGATGGCGATGGATTCGATTCTGTCGACCTGGCAGGAGATGACCGTGATCCCCGGCGAGGAGGTGCAGATTCAGTCGGTCGCGCCGAGCCGCGACTGCAGGGACTTCACGATCAGCCTCAGGGAAGCGGAATGAAGCGACAACGGACAGGAGAAGAGAGTATGAAGAGAAATGAGACAATAACGATGTTCATGGCGGCGGCGCTGGTCTGCGGGTTCGCCTCCGGATGTTCCTCGACGAAAACCGTGACCTTCGATCCGACGAATCCGACGGTCAACACGGCGCGGGCGCTCGGGACGGTTTCGCAGGCGGAGTGTTTCATGGCCGCGCGCGAGGCCGCGCAGAATGCGATTTCGAGTCCTTCGTTTGAGCGTTTTCTGGCACAGTACCGACGGGAAAAGAACGACACGCTTGCTGTGCCGCTCATGCAGGTCGGCCATCTGCGGAATCAGACGGATGACCCGAATCTGCAGATGGGGCTCGTGACCGATGAATTGTGCACGGCGCTTCTGAATTCGGGCAAAGTCGAGGTGACGCTCGCGACCGGCGCGGACGCTTCCGCCACGTTTGCCGAGGCGCGCGACCTGCGCAAGGACGACAACTTCAATCAGTCGACCGTTGCGAAAAAGGGGCGGCTTGAGGCTCCGCGCCTGAGCCTGGAAGGGGGGATCCTCTGGAACCGGGTCGACACCGCGGACGAGAAGGTGCAGGTTTACTCCTTCAACCTGAAGCTCGCGGACATCGACACGGGCAAAGTGATCTGGACCTACAACAAGCCGTTCGGCACGAAGAAGGTCAAAGGCACGTTCGGCTGGTGACCCGGAATTTCGCCTTTCCGTACTCGTTCCGCGGGGGGAACGCATGACCGGAGCGCTGTCCGGGGCTCCGGTTTTTGCGATTCCATCCTTCCGTCGGCGATTCCGCCGCTTGCGGACAGAGTTCTTTTTTTCTGGTTTCGTCCTGTTTCCGGCTTGACAAATGAATTTTACGGTGTATCTTCCCCTTCGACTTTGCCGGATCGTCCGCCGCGGATGAGAACCCCGGCGGTCTGGACTGGAAATGAATGTGAAAGAGTTGTTCCGCGATCGGGTGTTCAACCGGAAGCTGCTCGGGCTCGCTTTCCCGATCTCGTTGCAGAATCTCATGCTTGCACTCGTCGCGGCTGCCGACGCGATCATGCTCGGACGGGTCAGCCAGAATGCGATGGCCGCCGTCTCGCTCGCCACGCAGATCCAGTTCGTGCAGAATATGCTGCTCGGCGCGATCGTCTGCGGCGTCGGCATCCTCGGCGCGCAGTACTGGGGCAAGCGGGATTTCGGGAAGATGGGCGAAATCTTCTCTCTGAGCATTCACGAGGCGCTGCTGGTTTCGGTGGCGTTCTTTCTCGGCTGCCGTTATTTCCCGGAAAAACTCATGCTACTTTTTGCACATGATCCGGAGCTTGTGGCGATCGGCTCGGAGTATCTGCGGGTGGCGAGCTGGTCATATCTGCTGACCGGCGTTTCGCAGTGCTACCTCGCGATCATGCGTGTGAGCGAACACGCTTCCCGCTCGGCGTGGATCAGTTCCGGAGCCGTGGTGCTGAATATCGTTCTGAACGCGGTTTTCATCTTCGGCTGGTTCGGCGTGCCTGCAATGGGTGTGCGCGGCGCGGCGCTGGCGACGGTCATCGCCCGCGTCATCGAGCTGGCGTGGTGTGTGGTGTCGAGTTACGAAAAGAGCTTCATCCCGTTGAAAATCCGGGAGTTTCTGCATTTCAACCCGACATTGTTCCGGGATTTCTGGCACTATACGCTGCCGGTGCTCGGGAGTTTTCTGCTCTGGGGGATCGGATTTACCTCGTACACGGCGATCATGGGCCACCTCGGGCCGGACGCGGCGGCGGCCAACGCGGTCGCCGCAGTGGTGCGTGACTTGATGTGCTGTCTGTGCAACGGCATCGCCGCGGGCGCGGGGATTCTGATCGGCAATGAGCTGGGCGCGGGGAATCTCCCGCTCGGGAAAATCTACGGGCAGAAGGCGATGATCCTGTCATACCTCATCGGCGGAGTTTCGACGCTCGTGATTTTAAGTTCGATTCCGCTGGTGTCGAGTTATCTGGATCTGACGGAGCAGGCGCATCATTACATGGTCGGGATGTTCGTGATTCTTTCGGTCTACATGATCGGGCGGTGCGTCTGCACGGTGGTGATCAACGGCATCTTCTCCTCCGGAGGGGACACGCTGTTCGATGTGTACAGTCTGGCGGTCTGCATGTGGGGCGTTGCGCTGCCCTGTGCGTTTCTCGGGGCGTTTGTCTTTCACCTTCCGGTGCTTGTGGTTTACGCCTGCACCTGTGTGGATGAAGTCGGCAAAATCCCCTGGGTGATGCTGCATTACCGCAAATACAAGTGGGTCAGAAACATCACCCGTCACTGACCGCGAACCGCATCCGGATCGGTGCTGCTTCTCCTGCCGTTTCCCTCGGCAAATTTGCATTTTTTCATGTTTTCGTTTATATTAATAACACGGCCTCACGGCTTTTGAAGATGTGAAAACCTGCAAAAATAGGGAGGATACAATGAAGAATTTCCTGTTTGCCGCCTTGTCTGGCGCTCTTTGTCTCTGCTGTGTTTCCGCAGATGACGATTATGATTTGAGACTCAACGGCGATTTCCGGGGAGCGGGTGCGAATGCCGCGCTCGCGCCTGGCTGGAGTGTCTCTCCGGGGGACGGTTCGACCCGGGTGATTCCCGGCGAAGATTACGATGAATTCGCCATTGAAATCACTGGCGGCCGGGACGGAAAGACCATCTCTACGGATTTCTATCCGGTTCACGGCAATGCCGTCAAACTTGAAACCGAAATCAAAGGGAGCGGTGCCGCACAGATCGGGGTTGCTGCGTTTGGCGCGGACAAGAAACCGCTCTTCACTAGAACGCGCACATTCAATGCCTCAGCCTGGTGGAGCACGGCCAAAAATGTTTTTCGCATTCCTGAGCCCGAGGTGAAGTTCGTCAAGATCGTGCTCTGCGCCGAGCCGGGTTCCACGATCGCTTTTGCGGATGTGGATGCGGAATTCAAGCGCTATGCCGTGCCTTCGGTTCCGGCTCAGACGCCGGCGCCCGCCGTCGCGCCGCAGCCGGCGCAGACGATTCCTCCGACTGCGACGCTGCCGTCCGTGATTCATGAGAAGTGCTACTCGCTCGATGAAATCGGCGCAATCGTCCGTCAGGCCACGGTTCCGCTCGGGGGCGAGATTGATTTTGCGCTGGAGGAAGATGCTTCCCGGGCACAGTACTGGACCATTTCAAGTTACGATTCCGCGGTCTGTCGTGTCGAAATCGAGCATGACCGGGAGGGCATCTGGCCGTTCCGCCGCGATCTGGCGAAGATCGAACTCAAGGGCGTGGCGAAGGGAACGACGACGGTTCTCTTCACCTATCCGGACGGGAAGAACTTCCAGGTGCTCTTCACGGTGCGCTGACGCGCCCGCGCTTCTTTCGCGCGGCGGGATGACGGACGAAACGAATGCTCCATCTTCCTCTGATGGAGTTTCCCGCGTGTCCGTCTCCCGCTTTTTCACGTGAGGAGCGGGGATGGATTATCGTGGTTGTCCGTTCCGCCCCCGCCCGGTATGTTCAAATGTTTCCGAGTTGAACGAATTTGAACCCGCGCTCCCCCGCGCGGTCGCCGATCCGGTGCAGCAGCGACGCCGGCGTTCGCGGACTCTGGCGGTAGTGGTAGGCCGGGAAATAGGCGTTGAAATGCAGCGGCGTATCGAGCCCAAGCGCGGATTCGACCCAGTCGAGAAATTCTTCGATCATCGCCGGAGAGTCGTTCCGGCCGGGAATCACGAGATTGGTGAGTTCCAGGTGTCCGCCTGCCTCGTTCTTGAAGATTTCGCATGCGGTCTTGACCGGGGAGAGCGAGCCTCCGCACATCGATTCATAGAACTCCTCCGAAAACCCCTTCACATCGATGTTCGCCGCGTCGACGAGCGGATAGAGTTCCCGTGCCGCTTCCGGATCGATGAAGCCGTTCGTCACCAGCACGGTCTTCACGCCGACGGGCCGGGCGATTCTGGCGATGTCCATGGCGTATTCGATCCAGATGGTCGGCTCGTTGTAGGTGAGCGAAATCGAGGGGCAGTCATTCGCCAGCGCCAGCGAAACCGCTTCGGCCGGCGTCACCACCCGCCAGTCGCCGGCCGCATTGTAAACTCCGCGCGAAAGCGAACTGTTCTGGCAGAAACAGCAGTCGAGATTGCAACCGAACGCGCCGAGCGAAAGCGTCTGTGTGCCCGGCAGAAAATTCATGAGCGGTTTTTTTTCGATCGGGTCGATCGCGATGGCGGCGGGCCTGGCGTAAGCGAGCGTGAGCAGCTCCCCTTCCTCATTGCACCGCGTTTTGCACCAGCCGCATCCGCCGCGGCCGATCACGCAGTGCCGCGGACAGAGGTCGCAGCGGACGGCGCCTTCCGGAAGGCGGGTGTAGAATCGGGCCGGATTGCTGGACATGGTTCTCCTCTTTGCGGTTGCCTGAACGTCTTAAGCGAAACGTAACGCGGAATTCCGGAAAAGTCAATCGTTTTTCCCCGGAAAAAAGGGAAAAATCCAGCGGTTTCCGGAAAATCCGGCCCGGTGTGTTGCTTTTTCCGGATCGCGGAGCTATATTATCAGCCATGATACCTTTTATTAATTTGTGTGAGACAGGAATCCCGTAATGAAAACTTTTGATGGGTTGTTCGAAGAGTTGAAAGCCAAGGCCGCCGCCGCCGACCCGGCCTCCGGGACGGTCAAGGAACTTGCGCGAGGCAAACATTTCATCGGCAAGAAGGTTGTCGAAGAGGCCGGCGAGGTCTGGATGGCCGCCGAATACGAGGGCCGCGAGAAAACCGCCGAGGAGATTTCGCAGCTGCTCTACCATCTGCAGGTCATGATGATTGCGAACGATCTCGAACTCAATGACGTCTACAAATACCTCTAACGATCAGGATACCGCGTAATTATGTTGAAAATGGCGATTCCGAACAAAGGCGCTCTCTCCGAAGACGCCGTTCGGCTTCTGGGGGAGGCGGGGTACAAGTGCTCCCGCTCCGGCCGCGAACTCGTGGTCAGCGACCGCGTCAACGAAATTGATTTCGTTTTTCTGCGTCCGCGTGACATTGCGCTCTACGTCGGAAACGGCGTGCTCGATCTGGGCATTACCGGGCGCGATCTGCGGGCCGACAGCGGCGCGCAGGTTGTGGAGCTCATGCCGCTCGGTTTCGGCCGTTCCCGCTTCTGCTTCGCCGTTCCGAAGGGGTCCGGGCTCACGGTTGAAACGCTCGGCGGGCTCCGGATTGCAACTTCGTATCCGGAACTGCTGCGGCAGAATCTTGAGAAGCGCGGCCTCAAGTGTCCGATTGTCCGGCTGGACGGGGCAGTGGAGATTTCGATCCGCCTCGGTGTGGCCGACGCGATTGCCGACGTGGTCGAGTCCGGAGCGACGCTGCGCGAAGCGGGGCTGGAGATCATCGGCGAACCGATGCTCCACTCCGAGGCCGTGCTGATCGGCCGCTCGGCGGAGCTGCAGGACTGTCCCGAAGTGAAAAAACTTACGGCCCGTCTCAAGGGCATCATCGTCGCGGGCAGCTATGCGATGATGGAGTATGACATTCCGCGTTCCGCGCTCGATGCGGCCTGCGCGATCACTCCCGGAATCGAGTCGCCGACCGTCGCGCCGCTGTCGAATCCGGACTGGGTCGCCGTCAAGGCGATGGTGCTCCGCAAAGAGTGCAACCGGATCATGGATGAGCTCTATGACATCGGCGCCCGCGGAATCATCGTTGCGGACATCCGCTCGTGTCGGCTGTAACTGCTTGAGGAATACGGAAATGAAAAAAGAGATTCTCGTTCGGGCCCGCGAGGTGTTCGATACCGAGGTCGCCGGAGTGAACACGGTTCGCGACAACCTCGGCGAATCGTTCGTGCAACTCGTCAACCGCTGCATGAAAACGATTTCGGCCGGAGGAAAACTTGTGCTGACCGGCGTGGGGAAGAGCGGATACATCGGCAAAAAGATTGCCGCGACGCTTTCGAGCGTCGGTTCTCCGGCTGTGTTCATGCATCCGGTCGAGGCACGTCACGGCGACCTCGGGATCATGCAGAAGAATGACTTGCTTATCGCGCTCTCCTACTCCGGGGAGACCGAGGAGCTTCTGGCGGTGCTGACTCCCGCCAAACGGCTCGGCGTCGAACTTGTGTCGATCACCGCGAGCCGTGGATCGAGTCTCGGGCGCATGAGCGACCTCGTGGTCGAAATGCCCGTGCCGAAGGAGGCGTGCCCGTTCAATCTCGCTCCGACGACGACGACGACCGCGCTGCTGGTGCTCGGTGACGCGCTCGCAATGGTTCTGCTCGATGAACAGGGTTTTACAAAAAGCGATTACGGCCGGCTTCATCCGGGCGGCGCGATCGGCCGCATGGTCACGCTGCGCGCGGAGGACATCATGCGCGGGCGCGACCGTTCCGCGATCGTCGGGAAAGAGGCGACTGTGCGTGATGCGATCATCCGCATGAGTGCGGCGCGTTGCGGTTCGGCGATCATCGAGGATGCGGAGCATAAGCTGCTCGGGATTTTCACGGACGGGGATCTCCGGCGCTGGGCGGAGAAGGATCTTTCGGTGCTTGAACGCAGGATGTCCGAGGTCATGACGCCGAATCCGGTCGCGGTTCGTGCGGAACAGCTTGCGGTTGAAGTTCTCAAGGTCCTTGAAAGCCGCCATATCGATGACATTGTCGTGACCGATGAGTCCGGATGTGTCGCCGGATTCATCGACGTGCAGGATCTGCCCGGACTTAAATTGATGTAAAAAAAGCATTCCGGATAAGGGGGGACGCATGACCAGTTTCAGACGAGGAGTGTTTGCCGCGTTTCTGCTCGTCGCCGGGTCGTTCGCCGTTCAGGCGGATGACGGCGAAGCGGTCGAACTCTACCGCGAGGGGCGCGAGGCGTATGACGGGCAGGATTATCGCGTGGCCTCAAAGAAGTTCGAGGAGGCCGAGCTCTACGCGGACTCCCCGGTCATCAAGTCCAACGCGTTGCGGGCGCGGATCGCGGCGCTGCAGATGTGCAGGCTGCCGTATCAGGAGTTCGAAGCGATTGAACGGATGTTGACCGGCTATCCGGAATACGCCGATTTTGTCTCCCTGGTCCGTCGGGAGTATGAGATCGCGAAGATGTATGACGAGGGCGTGCGCGAACCGGCGTTCTGGAGTCTGCGCTGGATTCCGTGGCTGGTCGGGGACGACAAGAGCATAGAGATCTACAAGAAAGCGCTGGAACGCGCGCCGTTTTCGGAAAATGCACCTTCCGCGCGGCTGCGTCTGGCCTATCTGCTCGACCAGGAGGGGCAGGTCAAGGAGTCGCTCGACGAACTCCGGCGCCTGATTCAGGAATTTCCCGATTCGCCGCAGTGCAAATGGGCGTATCTCGCGCTCGGGAACGGGTTGTTCGAGCTCTCCCGCCGCGGAGACGGCGATGCACGGTACGCCCGCGAAGCCTACGATGTGTTCCGGGAGTTTCAGAACAAATATCCCGATGCGCCGGAGAATGATTATGTGCGGGTTGTGCTTGCGAAAAGCAGAGACATTCAAGCGGAGCGGCTGCTCGGGATCGCTGAATTTTACGAGGACTCCGGACGAAAGGAGGCGGCGGAACGCTATCTCGCGCAGGTGATCCGGGAGTTTCCGGACACCGAGGCCGCAGGGGACTCCGAGCGGCGGCTGGTCGAGCTCGACAAGAATTTCGTGCCGGACGATTTCGTTGCGGCGAAGGACTCCCGGATTCAGCGTTACCGTTCTTACCAGTTGCCGGCGGAATCCGGCAAGCTGCTGATTGTCCCGGGGCGCGGCAACCGGAAATATCTGCTGCCGGTTTACGACCTCGGTCTGAGCAAGGAAGGGGATCCTCCGGCGGTGGCGACCGGAGAAGGCGAGGTGAAACCATGAAACGATATATCGGATTGGCCGTCATCGGGCTGGCTGTGCTGTTCTGCGGCGGTTGCGGTTACCGGATTGGAAATATCATCCATCCGCAGATCAAGAGTGTCGCGGTTGCTCCCGTGCAGAACGAAACGCTTGAACTCAATCTGACGGCGCAGGTGCGGAATCTTCTCTGCGAGCGGTTTATGACGGACGGTTCGCTGAAGCTCGTCGACGAGAAGGAGGCGGACTGCATTGTCTATGCGCGGATTGTCGATGCGAAATACTCTGAAGTCTCCTGGGCCGAGAGCACCCGGGCGGAGGACGGAGAGGACATTCTTCTGCCGAATGAATGGACTGTTACGCTCACCATCGAATACACGGTTATCATTCCGGGGCGGGTGAAGCCGCTGGTTTCGGCGCGGAAGGTCACCGGGTCCGCGAACTTTCAGACCGGGCCGGATCAGCTGACCGGGCGTATGAATGGTGTCCGGCAGGCCGCGTACGCCGCGGCCAAACAGGTGGTCGCTTCTTTTACGGAAGGGTGGTAATGCGCTTCCGCCGGGGAGCAAGGAAGGAGTTCTGCTGCTGCAATGGTGATAGGATTTGTCAAAAAAGGGCAGTCGCTGTTCATTCTCTCCTTTCTGGCGCTGATTTTCTGCGGGACGGTGTTTCTGAAGCTGCCCTGGTCGTATCACGGTGCGTTGTCGTGGGTTGATGCCTACTTCATGGCGACGAGTGCCGTGTGTGTGACCGGGTTGTCGACGGTTCCGGTGGGGGATTTCACGATTTTCGGGCAGGTGGTGATTCTGATGCTGATCCAGCTCGGAGGGATCGGGATTATGACGCTGTCGGCCTCGATACTGCTGCTTCTGGGGAGAGGGCTTTCATTCAGCAATACACTGCTGATCTCAAATCTTTCGGACAATTTTTCGCTGCGCGGGACGGAGGGGTTGACCCGGACGGTCATTCAATATGTACTGGTCAGCGAAGGGATCGGGTTTCTGTTTCTGCTGCCCGGATTTCTCGCAAGCTATCCTTGGGAGGAGGCGGTCTGGTACTCCTTCTTTCATGCGATTTCGGCTTTCTGCAACGCGGGGCTTTCGCCGTTTCCGGAGAGCATGATCGGGCAGACGCGCTGGACGCAGATGACGGTGGCAGCGCTCATTGTGCTCGGCGGTCTCGGGGTCTATGTGATTTATGATCTTCTCATGGTGTTTCGACGGAAACAGTACCGGCTTCGGGTTCACTCGCGCGTGGTGCTTGTGACGACGTTGATCCTGATCGTTGCGGGTAGTGGATTGCTCTGGCTGAACGGCTGGGCGCGGGGAACGGGTCTGAGCTGGTATGATGCGATCTTCCAGTCGGTGGCGGCCCGGACGGCGGGGTTCAACAGCGTCGACATCGGGGAGCTTCCGGCGGAGAGTCTGACGTTGATCATCATTCTGATGCTGATCGGCGCGGCGCCGGGGTCGACTGGCGGCGGCATGAAGGTCAGCACGGTTGCGCTGGCGGTCGCTTCGATCGTCGGGACGTTCAAAGGGACTCCCGAGGTGCAGATGTTCCGGCGGACGATTCCGATTTCAAACGTGCTGCGCGCTTACACGATCATGGTGACGTTCATTCTGCTCACGTGCGCCGGGGCGGTGTTTCTGCACATGCTGACGCCGGACCGGTTTGCGATGATGGAGTGTTTTTTTGAATCGGCCTCGGCGATCAGCACGACGGGGTTGTCGACGGGGGCGACTTCGAGTCTGACTTCGTTCGGGAAGATCTATCTGGCGTGTTACATGTTCGTCGGCCGCATCGGGCCGTTTACGATCATGCTGTTCCTGCTCAGCCGGGAAAAGAAACGGCGGCTGCGCTATCCGGAAGAGCGGATCATCATCGGTTAGGGGAGGAAATCGGAATGTCGAAAAATCATTACGCCGTCCTGGGGCTCGGCTCATTCGGGGCGAAACTGGCGGTGGCGCTTGCAAAAGCGGGCAACACGGTGCTGATTGTGGACATCGACCAGCAGCGCGTGGACGATCTGCGCGACAAGGTTACGGAGGCGGTCATCGCCGACGTCAGCAACGAGGAGGTCGTGCGTGAGCTCGATGTGCGGAAGTTCGATGCCGTGATTCTCGGGATGAGTTCCCACTTCGAGGATCAGGTGCTCGCATTGACGCTGGTCAAGCAGGAGGGGGCGCGCAAGGTGATCGTGAAGGCGAACACCGTGATTCAGGAGCGGATTCTCTTCCGGCTCGGCGCGGACGAGGTGATTCAGCCGGAACAGGATGTTGCCGAGCGTCTTGCGCGGCGGCTCACGATGGACAACATCAGCGACCTCTTCGAATTCAAGGGGTCGGCGATTGCGGAAGTGACGGTTCCGGAGTCGCTTTCGGGGCGTTCGCTCCGTCAGCTCGATCTGCGCAACCGCTTCAACGTGACGGTGCTGCTGCTGCGCAAGCCGGGCGGCTCCTCCGAGACGGTTATGACGCCCGACACGATTCTGGAGAAGGGCGATCAGCTTACGGTATTCGGCAGCCAGAAATCGATCATCGAACTATTCAGGGAGAAGTGAAAATGGGTGAATGTATCTTCTGCAAAATCATCAAGGGTGAAATTCCGTCGTGCAAGATCTACGAGGATGATCTGGTCTATGCGTTTCTGGACATCGGACCGATCAATTTCGGTCACACTCTGGTGATTCCGAAGGAACATCATGAGTCTTCCGCGACGATTCCGGAGGCGACGGCTGGGCGGATGTTCCGCATCGGGTCGCGGATCGGCGTGGCGTTGAAGCGGGAGCTCGATTACGAGGCGTTCAATCTGCATCTGGCGGACGGAACAGCGGCCGGGCAGGTGGTCATGCACGCCCATCTGCACGTGATTCCGCGCGGCGTGGAGGACGGGTTCCACTGGAACTGGCGGCAGCTGCGCTACGGGGATGGCGAGGCCGCGGCCGTGGCGGAGAAGATTGTGAAACGGCTTGCCGCGGCCGCCGCGAAATAATCTGTTCAGGAAGGGGGGCGGTGGAATGAGAATCCGGCATGTCGCCATAATGGTTGCGCTGGTGGCCGCATTGCTGCCGTTGTCGGGGAGGGCGGATCAACTTGACCGGATGGTTTCGCAACTCGATCGGCTGGAGCGGTCGTTCTGGCGTGCGCTGCCGATGAAGTCGGACAGCGACTTTCACCGTGCGACGGAGGATCTGCTTTCGGAGGTCACCATGACGGCGCGTTCGATCCAGAGCGTGGCGTCGCGCGCGGGCAGCCGCCACCCGAATCTCACGGCGGAGATGAACCGGATTCAGACGATTTTCGAGGAGATCGATCCGGCCTCCGCGAAAGGGTATCGGTTCAACTTCAAATACACGTCGTTCCGCGACTACCGAACCCAGTTCCGGAAGGATCTGCCGGAGGAGAAGCGCAAGCAGAAACTCGAACCGACCATGGGGAATGTTTCGGTTGACGACTATCAGAGATGGCTCGACGAGGTTGTGGAAGACAATGTCGCCAAAATCGGCCGCCAGCGGGGTGGAGGGGGCAAGACCACGGAGTTGCTCCGGGAACACACGACGACTTTCTTCACTGCGATTGCGACGATGCGGGTGACGCTCATCAAATATCGTCAGGAGAAACAACTCAGTTTCCCGGAGTGAACGGGGAGCGGAACGAGGGGGGGCGGAACAGCCCCCCCCTGCTTTTCAGGCGCGGTGCTTGGTGCGGGCGATCAGGTGATCCTGGATTTCGGAAGGGATCAGTTTGAACAGCTGCGAGTAGCCGGCGACCCGGACGGGGATGTTGCCGTAATGTTCCGGATCGCGCTTCGCCTGTTCGAGCCGTTCGGCGGAGACGACGTTCCACTGCATCTGGCCGACGCCCATGGCCAGTGCGCTTTTGAGCAGTGCAACGAATCGTTTGACGCCGTTTTCTCCTTCGAACAGGCTCGGGTGCAGGTCGATGATCGCGGCGGAAGCGCCTCCCGCTTCGCGGTGCGGCTGTTTTGCGAGCGAACGCAGCAGCATGGTGACGCCCTCCTTGTCGCGCCCCTGGTGAGGAGAGAGCGAGTAGGCGAGGGGTTCTCCGGCATGGCGCCCGTCCGGCATGGCGCCGACTCCCTCACCGAAATAGACGTTGTTGTAGAAGCTGAACAAATGGACGAAGAGCCGGTTGTCTTTCTCGCTCCAGCGGTCCATGAGTGCGATGAATTCGCGTGACAGGTCAGCGGCGATGCGGTCGGTTTCGTCGCAGCCGTTGCCGTATTTCCGGCTTCCCGCGAGCAGTTGTTCCCGCAGAGTTTCGTATCCGGCGAAGTTGTTTTTGAGTGCCTCAAGCAGAGTTGCAGCGGAGAGTTGATGCGATTCGAAGAGCTGTTGTTTGAGCACGGCGAGTGAATCGGCTGTGTCCGGGACGCCGAGCAGACAGATCGAGTGCCAGTTGTAGATTGCTCCGCCGTCGGTGATGTCGCGGCCGCGTTCGATGCAGGAGGGGGTCAGCAGCGAAAACGCCGGAAGCGGCCCGAAAAGCCGTTGATTGAGTTCTCCACGACGGCAGTGGTAAACCATGAGAGAGGCCATATGTTCGACGTTCCGCCGGAACAGCCTGAGGAGTTCGTCCCATGAGCCGATGCCGGTGAGATCCGGAGTTTCCGGGAGAATCTGTTCGCCGGTTTTGGGGTCGCGTCCTCCGAAGAGAGTCAGCTCCAGAACCCGAAGCAGGCTGAACCAGCCGGAAACCGCATGGCTGTTCGCCTTGCCGGGAATGGTCAGTTCGACGCAGCCGATCGGCGCGTAATTGCGGGCGTCCTCAAGCGCGATGCCGCGGTTTGCGAGTGCGGGAATGAAACAGTCGTCGTTGAAGAAGAAGGGGATTCCGCCGCCTTTGAGCACGAGTTCGGCGCACTGTTCGAGAAAATCGTCCGGTGCGTGCGGGGGAATCCGGACGGAAAGGTCGCGGATCTCGCCGAATCGTGCGGTTGATTCGAGGATGATCCGGCTCATCTCGCAGAGCGCGCTGTTGCCGTCGGCGTCGACGCCGCCGAGGGTGATCGCCTGAACGTCGTAGGGGAGATAAAGTTTGATCGCCAGTTCGATCATCCACTCGACCGCCTCCTCGCGCGTGATGAGTCCATGTTCCAGATCATGTTCATAATAAGGCTGAAGGATCTGGTCAAGCCGTCCGATGGAATTGGCATTGATACCGTCGTCCGCACAGGCGATGATGTGACCGATCCAGAGCAGTTGAACCGCTTCCGGGAAGGTTTTCGCGCCGGTTTCGACGGCGAGACAGTTGCGGGCGACTTCGGAATCTCCAGCCAGCCGCGCGAGCTCGGCGAGGCGCCGGCCGAAAAGGACCCCGGCATCGCACAGGGCCATGGCGCTGCGCAGGAAGTTTTCGGCGCGGACGTGATCGCAGCTGTGGAGCGGAGAGTTTGCGAGCCGCCGTTCCGCGAGTTTCCGGATTCCGCCGAAGCCGTGTTTCAGGAGGAACGCGTAGTCGCGGACGGAGTGATTTTCGATCCAACCGCCGGGATTGTAGACGGGAGCCGCTTTTCCCGGGGCGGGCGGGAGCGCGGGCCATCCGCCGGCCTTTCCGGACAGGGTTTCCGTGGGACACTCTCCGGCGGCGATGGCGACGCACCGGTTTTTCTGCTGAAGTTCGGCCGCTTCGCGCAGTTCGGCGAGGCGGAAGGAGCCGAGTTTGTCGAGATTGCGCTGTTTTTCCGCATCGTCGCCCGGAAGGTCGTCGCCGAAGAAGTGGTTGAAATGGTCGCCGGCGAGGCGGGAAGCGGAATCGAACGTGAGCGGCATAAGTTTTGCAGATTCGTATACAGTCATTGCGCGAATCTGGGAGAGGGAACGTTCCGGCCGGGTAGCGAGGAAGCGTGCCGCATCACGGAGCATGGGATTGGGATTGTCGGGAAAGGAACCGCCTTTTTCCTTGATTTTCTGAAGAAGCGCCTGCTGACGGGAATTCATGATGATGCCTCCATTTGGTTTGCTTTCATATAGCATACCATGCCGGAGGGAAAATATCTTTGGCGAATTTGCTATTTTTTTGAAGAATCGTCTATTTTTTTCGAATTTCTCCGGGGGTGACCCCCGTGAGTTGATGGAATCTCCGCGTAAAGTGGGAGACATCGGCGAAGCCGTATTTTGCGGCGATCTCCTTGATTTCAAGCCGGGAGTAGAGCAGGTCGGATCGTGCCGCCTGGAGTTTCCGGGCGGCGAAGTAGTGCTGGATGCTCTCCCCTGTTTCTTCGCGGAAGATGCGGCAGAGCAACGCGCGGCTGACGCCGACGTGCGCCGCAAGTTCGGCGAGAGACAGGGTGCCGGAGAGTCGTTTGGACAATTCGGCGATGGCGGCTTCAACGGTTCTGCGGTGGCTTTCGCCGGTGGCGCGTCCGGGGGAGAGCGACAGATTGCGATGGAGTACGGCGAAGAGTTTGAGCAATCCCGACTTTCGTTCGAGTTCGGCTTCCGGACCGATCCGGGAGGCAGCGTCGAGCAGCTGGAGGAAGGTCTGCTCGTAAGCGGGGCGGTTCACAAGCTGCTGATGCGGTGGAAGGGTTTCGGGATACCGCACCTGTTCGCGGCACGCTTCAGGAGGAACCGGATGGGGATGATAAGAGTGCGGCGTTTCAATGAGATCGAAATGAAGATTGTACATCCGCACAGGAACCCCGCAGTCGAGCTGGAAGTAATATCCCTCGCCGGGACGCACAAGGAATACTGTGCCGGGGCGGATGGGGATGGTTTCGCCGCGCAGCTCATAGCTGCCGGATCCCTCATGGAAATAGTGAAGCGCATGATCCCCGAGACAGGATTGCTCAAAGATCCGCATGGTTTCGTCGACGGGGAAATCATGCGCGAGCCGCAGCCACGGAGAGTAAGGCTGCGGAGCATTTGGCGCCGGAGTTGTGATGAATCTCTGTTCGTTCACTGGATTTCCCTCTGATTCAAACAACGCGGAAAAAGATCCCCGCGTTGCCTGAGATAGCACTGCGGGGAGAGATGGGCATGTGAATTCTGCTCAATCCTCTTCGCCCCAGGCGATCTGGAGGTCGCCGGTCACGTGTTCAAGTACATACCGCGCCCCCATGGCGTCCGCCTCGAGCCGGGAGGCGAATTCCGACTCCTGGGCGAGCGTCCCCTTCGGATCCCCTTTGTAGAAACGCACCGACTTCACGTGACCGGCTTCCGGGCGGAACACGATCCGCGCGTCGGAGAGCCCCGTCACCGTGATCCGGCGCTTGACTCCCGGCATGATCGAGGTCGCCTCGCGGCACTGGATTCGTCCATTCGTCATCGTCACGAAAATCCGGCATTCGAGATTCGACGAACGCCAGGCCGGATAGTGCGCTCTGCCGTTGTAGAGAATCGTGTCCGCTCCCGTGAAGAGCGGCGCCCCGTCCGGAAAACGCAGAAACTGCGTCACGGTCGTATCCGTCCCGAATCCGGCGTAGTAGAGCGCGTTGTTGTGATAATGCAGCGTGAGGCGCGGATCCGGCGTTGCGGCATCGTATTTCTCAAATTCCAGGTGATAACCGAAATTGTTCAGCGCCTCGCGCAGAAGCGATTCCGCCGGATAATAGGTGTTCCGGTCGAACGGCGTGGCGAAGTGGCAGTTCTTTTCCATGGCGAAGGAGTTCGTTCCGCGTACCCACGCCGCGCGCCCGCCGTTCCATTCCGGCCGGGCGACACAGGCCAGTGCCGGACGGCTTTCGTCTCCACGCAGGTATTCCGCCCGGATGTCCACCGGCGTCTCCGGCGCGAAAACCCGGTCGAGCGGTCCGCCCGAATAACGGGCGAGGTGTTTGATCAGCCGGCATCCGGTAAGCTCAAACTCTCCGTCGATTCCTTCCGCCGGAACGATTCCAAGCAGTTTTTCGACCGCTTCCCCCCGGGCCGGGCCGTAGAACAGCACGTTCCCTCCGGTGGCGAGATGCGCTTCGAGTTTCTCCGCCACGCGCGGATTCTCCATCGCGCAGGTCGGCGCGATGAGAATGCGCCCCGCGAACGTTTCCGCCGGCGCCGAGACGAAGTTGTCCGTCGAAATCACGGTGTTGAGCGGAAAACCGGTGTTCAGCGCGCCGCGGATCAGGTAGTCGTTCGCAAACACCTCCTCCAGACGCTCCCCCGCATAGACGAAGTCGTGGTACTCGTTGAACGGATAGACCCAGACGAGCGGTCCGGCCTGGTCCGGCGCCGTGCGGCGCGCGTCCTCAAGATATGGAATCACCTCCAGCGGCACCTGATCCGGCATCCGCCCGTAGGAGTCGTCGATCGAAAGGATGTGCAGTGCATTCGCAAGCATGACCTTGCCGTTCCCGTCGAGCCGCGCGACCGCCATCGGCAGAAAGATGTCGTGCGGACTGCGGCCGTAGCGGTCGAGCCACGGCGAATTCATGAACCAGATGTCGTGCGTGTAGTAGCGGAACGGAAACTTCTTCCCCTGCGGGAGTTCGGCGATATGGCTCATCCAGCCGGCCAGTTCCATTCCGAAATCCCCGTCGAGCGCGGCCCAGGGGGAGTTCGGCGCGACTTCGAGATCCTTCACCTCACGGTAGATTTCGCGCAGCGGCGTCGCATCGCTGGTCAGATCCATGCCGGTGCTGAGGTTCGTCCCCCGCGTTTCGATCGGGATGTCGGGACACTCGCGCCGGAAGTCGCGCCAGAAGTTGTGCATCGCTCTGCGAACCTCTTCGGCCTTCTCCGGGAAGAAGTCGTATCCGTCGAAGATCGCCCCCGTGGCCCCCCAGGTCTCCATGCCGAAGCCGAAGCCGTTCGAGAACCAGATGTAGTCGAACTCCATGTCCTTCAGGTATTTCTGAGACTGCTTGCCGATGAATGTTCCGAACGATTCCCCTTCCGGAATCCCGTTCGGATAGGCCGCGTAACTGCGATGATCCGCATGCAGCGTCGTGTAGCAGCAGACGAAGGTCTTGCCGCCGAGGCAGAAGCCGCGGCATACTTCCGGATGGCGTTCATATTTGAAACTCGAAAGCGCGAATTCCGGCCCCGAATCGAAGGTGGCGCCGATGCGCAGTTCCCGATTGTACTTCTGCCGGAATGATTTGCGCAGCGTCCGCATGAGTTGGCGGAACTCCCCGTACGTCCAGTCCGGAGCCTCTTCATCCTTGAGGAAGGGACGCGGACGCTCGTGAATCGTCTGGAGTTCGGCGGGTTTCCCCGACTCCGCGCCGTGCGGGTTGGCAACGCCGATCCATTTCGCCCATTCGAAGGTGTCCTCCATCCTGCCGCTGTAGTCGAGGATCTCCGAACCGTCGGCGGCCCAGAACATGAGCGATACGGCGCCGCTTTCCCGGATCAGCGGATCCCACTGGCGGAAAATCTGTTCCGCAACGCGTTCGAATCCCTTTTCGCTGCGATCCCGGAACGGCTTGAGCGAAACTTCCAGATCGAGTTTTTCCCACTGCATGACTGATGTCTCCTGATGATGAATGGACTTCCCTGGAGTTAAGTATAACCCGGGACAGGCGCTTTGGCTAGGAGCTCTTTTACAAATTTTGTGAATTTTTCCGATTTTGTCAATGGAGTCCAAAGGGATCATTCCGCCATTTTCCGGATTTTCCGTTGCATGTCGATAGATCGTGTGGTATATTGGGAGAAATGCGGAGGGAGTTCTGATGCGGAAAATTCTGTTGCTGCTGATTGTCGGGCTGGTGCTGCTGTCCGGATCCGTCCGTGCCGACCTGGTGGAAGGAAAAGAGATATCGTTCGATCGGATCGAGAACTGGGACTACATTCTTGCAAAACTGGATTCTCAAATTACGCGTGCGGACCAGATTCTCTCCTCCTATCAGTCGTCGCGTGAATTCAAGGCCGAAAACGCCGACTTCACCAGGAAAATTTACATGCAGGCCGACGAATTGCGTTTTCTGCTCTCGGTGTGTGCTCCTCAGAATGTGTTCGAGATCACGTTGCGCTGTCAGCAGATCGACGATCTTTCCATGATTTTCCGGCGGCGTTACGATGTGCTCAAGACGATTCGCACTGCCTCCGTGGAACTCACAACCCGTACGGAAACCATCCGCAGCGAATTGGATCGGATGAGTTCGCAGCCGCAGTACCACCGCTATGAGGCGAGGATTCGGGAGGTTACCGCAAAATACCAGGCGTTCCGCGACAAAGCCGACAAGATCACCTCCACGCTCGACGGTTATCTGGATCCGAAACTCGAAACCATGATGACCGAACTTGTCGCCGAGGCCGGCAAGGCCCGAACCGACACCATCGACAACGCCTTCTTCTCCCGGCAGATGAGTTTCTGGCAGCTGCTTCCGGCCACGAAACAGATCATGACCTACTGGTATTATACTTCGATGGATGCCAGACAGTTCGGCGGAAGCGGTCTGAGCCGCGGGGATCTCCTGACTTTCCTGGTGGTTTTCCTGCCGCTGCTGGTGTTGTTTCTGGTGGCGGGACCGCGATGGGTTTATCCATGGCTGCTCGCACAGACACGCTTTCCGGACAAATACCGCAAGTCAAAGCTGTTTTTCGTCGCCGGATTTCTGCTGGTTCTTGCCCTTTCGCTCTATTTGTTCCAGTTCCGGACGGAGTTGAATTACTCTTCCCAGGTGCATCAGCTCAGCCAGACATTCGAGGCTTTGGCGCTGCTGCTGCTGGCGCTCGCGTTCCGCATGGATCGTCCGGCGATGCGCCGTTGTCTGGGGCTGTATCTGCCGTTTATTTTTCAGAGTTTTGCGGCCAACACGCTGTTTGCGCTTGTGATTCCGTACCAGCCGCTGATGCTGATCTCGATCCCGCTGAACATCTTCTGTATTTTCTGGGCGTTTCTGATGCTGCGCCGCCGCGGGTATCCGGTCTTCGATCTGGTGATTGTCTGGTCGGCGATTGCGGTTGTCGCGGTGGAAACGGTGCTTATCGCCTGGGGATTTCCGTACATCGGCTTCACGATGATGCTGACCGGTTTCATCGTGCTTGGTCTGTTCGAGGCGGCGATTGCGGCGAGCCGCATCATTTTCAACCGCATTGCCGAATATCCGGAGTCGCGCATGAGCAATCTGTTTTTGCGTCATCTGGTGTTTCCGCTGATCTGGCTCGGCGGACTTGCGATCATCGTCAGCAACATCTCGAGCACCTACCATCTCGGAGGCTGGCTGAACCGCTGGGCCCGTGAGCAGTTCAATGTGTACAACTTCCTCTCCTTCAGCGTAAATGATCTGGTGACAGTCGTCATTGTGCTGCTGGTCCTGCTGTTTCTGGTCGCTCTGGCCCGGTTCCTGATCTTCCGGGGATTTGAAAACAGCCGGGATCGTGGAATGGTGCTGTCGTTCGTCACGCTGGGCAATTACATTGTCTGGGCGCTGTTTGCGGTTTTCGTACTGCTGGTTCTTGAGGTGCAGTATTCGAGCGTGCTGGTGATTCTCGGCGGTTTCAGCGTCGGTTTCGGTTTCGCGTTGAAGGAGGTGCTGGAGAACTTCATTTCCGGGATCATTCTTCTGGTCGGTCAGCAGGTGCGTCCGGGGGACGAGATCGAGTTTGACGGTATTTACGCGAAAGTGCGGGCGGTCAGCTTCCGGGCGACGGTGATTGAGACGTTTGACGGTTCGGTCATCACGCTGCCGAATACGAACGTCCTTTCGAAAGATTTCCGCAACTGGACACGCATGGGCAGCCGCATGCGGCGCGATCTCCACATCGGTGTGGCTTACGGCTCCGATTTGAAACTGGTTCGTCAGACGCTTCTCGATGCCGCCGCCGCGCTGCCTTCGATCTACAAGCAGCCGGCGCCGGAGGTCTACTGCTCGGAGTTTCAGGACAGTGCGATCGACTTCATGCTGCGGGTCTGGGTGCGGACCGGGGCTCAGGTGATCGTGCTTTCCGCATTGCGTGAAAAGGTCGCCGAGCTGTTTGATGAACGCGGAATTTCGATTCCGTTCGATCAGCTTGATGTACGTCTTGTCGAGGTTTCTCCGAATATTCCGGGAGATGGCGGCGGGAATTCTCCGTTGTGACGGTATCGTGACCGGGGGAGGCATAATGGATCATATGGGCAATGGTTGCGGTGTGTGCCGTCTGGTTCGGATGGTGTTGTTGTTTTCGGTTGCATGTGCAACCGGGTTGCTGAGAGCGGAGGATATTGTCATGAATCCTGTCAGGAGAGAACATCCCCGGCTGCTGGTCGGGGACGCGGGGTTTGAACCGCTGAAAAGAAACGCCGGAACTCCGGCGGGGAAGGGGCTTGCGGAACGGGTCATCCACGATGCGGAACAGCTTCTGGACATTCCTCCCCAGGCGCGCCGGATGGAGGGGCGCAGACTGCTCATGACCAGCCGGACCGTCCTTTTCCGGATCACGACGCTCTGCGTTGCGGAGAAGCTCACGGGAGAGCGGAAATACGCCGACCGGGCGATCCGCGAGATGGTCAATGCGGCCGGGTACTCCGACTGGAATCCCTCCCACTTTCTCGATGTCGGCGAGATGACGCTGGCACTTGCGCTCGGCTGTGACTGGCTGTATGCTGTCATGACGCCGGAGGAGCGGGAGATTGTTCAGCGCGCGATCGTCGAGAAGGGGCTCAAACCGTCGTATCAGGGAAAACAGTTGCTATGGTAAAAAGGAATGATGCAGCGATTATGAAATGAGAGAGGCTGATTCTCAAAGATGTGATAC
>NZ_CALXSK010000057.1 GCF_944391105.1 uncultured Victivallis sp. | reverse complement strand
CTCGCCTTTAAGCTGAAGCTATTCGGCTACATACCGGCGCAGCCGGTAGTTTTTTTGCGCTTAAGCAATATAAAAAATGGGCGCCGTCCGCAACCATCCGGACGACGCCCGCTCTTTCTGTCCGAAACAACCCCTCAGAACTTGACGGGGGCTCCGGTTGCGGCCGATTCGTAGATCGCATCGAGCAGCCGCATGACGGTGACTCCCTCTTCGGGCTGGACGAGGAACGGGGTGTTGTCCCGCACCGCGTCGGCGAAGAGCAGGAATGCATTGCGGGTTTCGGGGGCCGAGTGCATTTTGCAGTCGAACTGCCGCCCCTCCATCTCCTGATAGAACTCGACATCCCAGGAGTAGCCCTCATTCAGGTTGTACTGATAGAGCCCGCCCTTATCCCCGAGAATCCGGGTGGACATCTGCTCATTCTCGCGGATGTTCGATGCCCAGGCGGCGTCGAGTTCGAGAGTTGCGCCGTTCTTGAACTTGATCATCGCACAGGCGAGATCTTCAACGGTGTAGTTGAAACCGCGTTCGGCGGCGAGTTTTCCGGCGAGCGCGCAATAGGTGCTGCCCATGACCCAGGCCGGTTCCGGATATCCCATGAGCCAGAGCGCCAGATCGAGCCGGTGGACGCCGAGGTCGATCAGCGGACCGCCGCCGGACTGGCTCTTGTCGAAGAACCAGCTGCCCGCGCCGCCGCCCTTGGTGTTGAATCCGGAAGCGAGACCGGGAACGCCGCGACGCCGCAGCCAGACGCTGCGCCCGTAATAGATGTTGCCGAGCCGGCCCGCGTCGACGAGATCCTTCATCGCGCGGGACTGCGGATTGAACCGGTAGCTGAAGTCGATTCCGAGCTTCAGTCCGAGCCGCTTCGCGGTGTCGAGCATCTCCTGCGCCTCGGCGGTGTTCATCGCCATCGGCTTTTCGCAGAGGACGTTCGCTCCGGCTTCGAGTCCGGCGATGGTCAACTCTTTGTGCTGGTTGTTCGGAACGGCGACCGAAAGGATGTCGAGCTTCTCGTTCCGGATCATGTCGATACCCTCGGAGTAGACTTTCGGCAGATGGAACTCCGCCTTTGCCCGCTCGCGTTTCTCCTCAATGCGATCCGCAATCGCGACGACCTCAACGTCGGGGTGGGACATGTATCCGGCAAGGTGTCCATAACCCATGCCGAGACCGATGACGCCGGCTTTCAATTTTGCCATGATGTGCGTCTCCCGATCTTACTTGTTGGAGCCGTCGGCATTCTGGAGAACACCGGCTTTCGGGGCGCCGGGATCGACCGAACGGATCTCTTCGAGCGCCGGATAGCACGGGGCGCACATTTCGCGGAAGAAGGCCGGCTTCGCCCAGCGGACCGCGTTGCCGATCACGCGCAGAACGTCTTTGTTGTAGTAGTTCGGATAGGATTCATGACCGGGCTGGAAGTAGAAGACTTTGCCGTAACCGCGCTCAAGCGTGAAGCCGCTGCGCATGACGTTGCCGCCCTCGAACCAGGAGATGAAAATCAGCTCGGCGTCGCGCGGAATGTCAAAACGTTCGCCGTACATCTCCTCGTGCGCGAGCTCGAAGTATTCGCCGATTCCCTGCGTGATCGGATGCCACGGAGCGATGTTCCAGAGCCGCTCCTTCTCGGCGGCTTCCCGCCATTTCAGAGAACCGGAGCAGCCCGTAACCGCCTTGAAGATCTTCGAAAAGTGACCGGAATGCAGCACGATGAGCCCCATCCCTTCATGAATACGCTTGAGCACCTTCGCGACGATGTCGTCCCGCACCTCGGCGTGGGCGCAGTGCCCCCACCAGATCAGCACGTCGGTCGAACCGATGACCTCGTCGGAGAGGCCGTGTTCAGGCTCGTCGAGCGAGGCGAGCCGGATGTTCAGGTCGTCGGCCGCAATGCCTTTGGCGATGGCGGCATGCAGTCCTTCAGGATAGATCGCCTTGATTCCCTCGTTCTCTTTTTCATGACGGAACTCGTTCCAGATGGTGACATTGATCTTGCTCATCGTACACTCCTTGTTTTTTGTGAAAGGGGTTTCCCTTCTTATTCATTAAGTATAACCGCCATTTGCCGAAAAACAAGCCGAATATTGATTGCATTTTGTGATTTTGAAAAACCTTTTGTGAGTTTGGCTTGAAAAATCCGCCAGGAAACGCTAAAATATGAAAAATTCGGAGGAATTCAATGCCGGGAAAATTGAGTTTTGCCAAAGTGCGCAAGTGGCAGGTGCAATTTGAGGTACATCGTCCCTTCGCCACGCTGCCGCTGCCGGATCTTGTGGTGGAGGAGGTGCAGAACACCCCCGCCTACCGGATGGACGGCCGTCTGCGCGGAGACTCCGGCGGGCAGTTTTCGATCACTCTCGGCGGCCGGGGCGGAATTCGGATTGCGGGTGTCGATTATCCGCTCACGCCGGGCCAGGCGTTTCTGCACAACCACGGCGACACCGACGTCTGCTACTATTATCCGCCGGACGGCACGGAAAACTGGAACTTTCTCTGGATGTCCTTCGACGGCGAAGGGGCGGAGAAGCTGATCGCCGAAGTGAACCGGAAGTACGGCTATCTCTTCGATGTGCCGCTGAACTCCCCGCTTGTGGCCAAACTCATGTCCTACAAGAATTATCAGAACGAAATTCTCGTACTCTCTCCGCTCGAAGCCGGAACGTTTGCGCTTGAGACGATCGGCATGCTCTGCTCCTCCAAAGAGAATGAACTGCGTGAATCGCCGCGCAGTTCGCTCATCCGCGACGTTCAGACCGTCATCGCGACCGAATTGGCCGGAGAACTCGGTGCGGAGTCCCTTGCCAGACGGTTCCGCATCTCACGGGAGCATCTCTGCCGGATTTTCCGGGAGCAGACCGGCAGCACACTGCATGACTACATCACCCGGGCAAGGCTGCGCATGGCGGTCGATCTGCTGCTCCAGACCCGCATGACCGCCAAGGAGATCGCCGGTTCATGCGGCTATGCGGAATATTCCGTGCTCTACCGGCTCTTCCGTCAGCGGCTCGGGGTTTCGCCGGACGAACTGCGCAACAGCGGATTCCGCCCGGATATCTGATCGCGGCAACGCTCAACGTTCTCCGGCCAGAAACTCCCGGAGCGCATCGCGCCAATCCGGCATCGGCGGCAGATTGCACAGACGCAGCATCTTCTTCTCGAGCCGCGAATTGGCCGGACGCGGCGCAGGACGAGGAAATTCGGAGGTCGTGCATGGAAGCACTTTCTGATCGATCCCGCACTGCCGGAAGATTTCACAGGCGAACTCGTACCACGACGCCTCGCCTTCACACGTCAGATGAAACGTGCCCGTGAGCAGAGGGCGCGCCAGAATTCCACGCAACGCATCGGCCACAGCAAGCGTGCTGGTCGGATTCCCCCGCTGATCGTCCACCACCTTCAATGCCGGACGACTCCCGTCAGCCAGTTTCAGCATCGTATGCACAAAGCTCGGCCCGCCCGGCCCGTACAGCCAGCTGATCCGGCAGATGACATGGTTCAGACAAAGACGACGCACCGCCTCCTCCCCCGCAAATTTACTCCGCCCGTAAATCGTCGCTCCGCCGTTTGCGGCATCAAATTCGTGGTACGGCCGGGAACTTGCTCCGTCAAAAACATAATCCGTCGAGATCGCAATGAGCCGCGCCCCGTGCCGGGCGCACGCCGTTGCGACATTCGCGCTGCCGAACGCATTGAGCTTGTAGGCGAGATCCTGTTTGCTTTCGCAATCGTCAACGGCGGTCATGGCGGCACAGTGAATCACCGTCTCCGGCTTCTCGCGGGCGACCAGCGCGTCGAACGAAATTTCATCCGTGATATCCCCGTCCGGCAGATCGGTCGGAATCAGCGTGTGATCCGCGAGTTTTTTCTGCAACGTCCGTCCAAGCATCCCGTTGGCGCCGGTGATCAAAATCCGCATGAGAAACTCCTCCTGAAACCTCAGAGATATTCGGCCTCTTCGAAAGGCACGCCTTCCAGATCCTTCTTCGAGAGCAGATAATTTTCCGGTGGAATCTGCCAGTCGATTCCGAGTTTCGGATCGTTGAACCGGATAGAGCGCTCATGGGTAGGAGCATAAATATTGTCGCACTTGTAGGCGAAAATCGCCGTAGCCGAAAGCACCGCGAATCCGTGCGCCATCCCGCGCGGAGCAAAAAGCTGCCGCTTGTTCTCACCGGAAAGTTCGATGCTCACACTCTTTCCGAAAGTCGGGGAGCCCTTCCGGATATCGACGACCACATCGAGCACTCGGCCTTCTATGACACGCACCAGCTTCGCCTGCGTGTACGGCGGCAACTGGTAGTGGAATCCCCGCAATACTCCATAGGTGGAAAACGACTCGTTATCCTGCACGAAATCAGCCTCAATGCCAACTTCGGCAAATTTCGCCCGGCTCCATACTTCGAAAAAATAACCGCGCGCGTCCCCGAAAACCTTCGGTTCAATGATTTTCACGCCTTCGATCTCTGTATCGATGACATTCATGCTCTCAATTCCTGATAATCCTTGCCAGATAGCGTCCGTAATCGGTTTTCATCAAGTCCCCGGCACTCGCAAGAACCTCGTCCGAAGTCAACCAGCCGTTCTCCCAGGCAATCTCCTCAAGACAGGCGATCTGAAGCCCCTGGCGCAACTCAATCGTCCGGATAAAATTTCCCGCGTCAAGCAAACTTTCATGTGTACCGGTGTCGAGCCAGGCATATCCGCGCCCGAGCCGCTCAACATGCAGCTTTCCCGCCTCAAGATACGCCTGATTCACGCTCGTGATCTCCAATTCTCCCCGCGCCGACGGGCGAATCTCCTTCGCAATCGAAACCACGTCATTGTCGTAAAAATAGAGCCCTGTTACAGCATAATTCGATTTCGGGACAGCAGGTTTCTCCTCGATCGACACCGCCCGGCCCGCGGGATCGAATTCCACCACGCCGAACCGCTCCGGATCCGAAACATAGTACCCGAATACAGTCGCCCCGCTCTCCCGGCCCGCCGCCTGCAGCAGCAGTTTCCGGAGATTCGCACCGTAAAAGATATTGTCTCCGAGCACGAGCGCCACGGAATCATCCCCGATGAACGTTCTGCCGATCAGAAACGCCTGCGCCAGCCCGTCCGGCGACGGCTGCACGGCGTAGCTCAAATGAATTCCGAAACGCGAACCATCCCCGAGCAGCCGGACGAATCCGGCCTGATCCTCCGGCGTTGTGATGATCAGGATATCGCGGATCCGCGCAAACATCAGCACCGACAGCGGATAGTAAATCATCGGCTTGTCGTAGACCGGCAGCAGCTGTTTCGACACCCCGAGCGTCACCGGGTGCAGCCGGGACCCGGCTCCTCCGGCAAGAACGATCCCTTTCATTGTCCCGCTCCTTTCCCGAGGCCGAGTCGCTCCATCTGGTAGGAGCCGTCAAGCACACGGCGACACCAGCCGTCTCTGTTGTCGAGATACCACTGCACGGTCTTGCGAATACCGCTTTCGAAGGTTTCCCGCGGCTTCCACCCGAGTTCGCGCCCGATCTTGGCCGCATCGATCGCATAACGCAGATCGTGCCCGGGCCGGTCGGTCACAAAGGTGATCTGTTCGCGATAACTCTTCCCGTCCGGCCGGGGACGCAATTCGTCCAGCAGTCCGCAGATGGTCTCGACCACCTCAATATTCTTCTTCTCGTTGTGACCGCCGATGTTGTAGGTTTCTCCGGGAACGCCTTCCGTGGCGACTTTGACGAGCGCGCGGGCATGATCCTCCACATAGAGCCAGTCACGGATCTGGGCTCCCGTTCCGTAAACAGGCAGCGTCTTGCCGTCAAGCGCGTGCAGAATCACCAGCGGGATCAGTTTCTCCGGGAAGTGATACGGCCCGTAGTTGTTCGAACAGTTCGTCACGATGGTCGGCAGCCCGTAAGTCCGCCGCCAGGCCCGCACAAGGTGGTCGCTGGAAGCCTTGCTCGCAGAATAGGGCGACGAGGGAGCATACGGCGTCGTCTCCCGGAAGAAATCCTCCGGACCTTTCAAATCGCCGTACACCTCGTCCGTTGAGATATGGTGAAAACGAAACCGTCTGCGCTGTTCCTCCGGCAGCGTGGAAAAAAAGCTGCGGGCCGCTTCCAGCAGGGTGTACGTTCCAAAAATATTTGTTCGAATGAATTCCCCGGGACCATCGATGGAACGATCGACGTGGGACTCCGCCGCCAGATGCATGACGACATCGGGCCGGAAATCCGTGAAAACGCGATCCAGTTCCGCCCGGTCGCAGATGTCGACCTTTTCAAACCGATAGCGGGGATCGCCCGACACTTCGGAAAGAGAATCAAGATTGCCGGCATAGGTAAGTTTGTCAATCACGCAGACTTCGTGAGGCGTCTCCCTGATCAGCAGACGCACGACCGCCGATCCGATGAATCCGGCCCCGCCGGTTACAATAATTTTCCTGTGCATGAGTCGCTTATGTTACGAATGAACTGTCCGGATGTATCCATCCCTGTTTGAATTCCCCCGTTTAAAATAGCACGGGCTCGATGATCCGGCAAGAGCCCGCCGGCAAAAAACCTCTTTTTTCTGCATCTTTCGCGGCAAAGGCCCTCGTTTTCCGCCGTCTTTCCGGCCGGACGGGCTCAAAAAAAAACGGAATCTCCTCCCCCATTCGAGAAGAGATTCCGCTCCATTGTTTCGTCGTCATTCCGGAATGGATTCCGGAACCGGACGTCAGATGCCGAGATCGATCATCGCATCAGCGACCTTGCGGAAGCCGGCGATGTTCGCGCCCATCACGTAGTTGTCCGGCTCGCCGAATTCGGCGGCGGCGCTGCGCGCGGCGTTGTGAATGTTGATCATGATGCCGTGCAGCTTCGCATCGACCTCTTCGCGGCTCCAGGAGAGACGCATCGCATTCTGGCTCATCTCAAGTCCGCTCGTGGCGACGCCGCCAGCATTGGAGGCCTTGCCGGGCGAGAAGAGCACATTGTTCTTGAGCAGGAACTCGGTCGCGTCGAGCGTCGTCGGCATGTTCGCGCCTTCGCAGACGCAGATGCAGCCGTTCGCAACGAGCGCCTTGGCCTCGTCGAGATTGAGCTCGTTCTGGGTCGCGCACGGCATGGCGATATCGCACTTCGCGAGCGTCCAGGGGCGCTTGCCCTCGTAATACTTCGCGGTCGGGAACTTCGTCACGTACTCGGCGATACGGCCGCGCTTGACGTTCTTGAGTTCCATGACGTAAGCGAGCTTCTCGGCATCGATGCCGTCCTCGTCGATGACCGTGCCGTTCGAGTCGGAGAGCGAGAGAACCTTGCCACCGAGCTGGGTCGCCTTCTGCGCCGCATACTGCGCGACGTTGCCGGAACCGGAAATCAGCACGCGGGCGCCGTCGAATCCACGGCTGCGGGTCTTGAGCATTTCCGCGGCGAAGTAGACCGCGCCGTAACCGGTCGCCTCCGGACGAACGAGGCTGCCGCCCCAGTTCAGACCCTTGCCGGTCAGAACACTGTCATAGCTGTTCACGATGCGCTTGTACTGGCCGAAGAGGTAGCCGATCTCGCGCCCGCCGACGCCGATGTCACCGGCCGGCACGTCGGTCGACGGCCCGATGTGGCGGAAGAGTTCCCGCATGAAGCTCTGGCAGAACGCCATGACCTCGCGGTCGGACTTGCCTTTCGGATCGAAGTTGGAACCGCCCTTGCCGCCACCCATCGGCAGCGTGGTCAGGCTGTTCTTGAACACCTGCTCGAACCCGAGGAACTTCAGAATCGAAAGGTTCACCGACGGATGGAACCGCAGACCGCCCTTGTAGGGGCCGATCGCACTGTTGAACTGCACGCGATAGCCGGTGTTGACCTGGATTTCGCCCTTGTCGTCCACCCACGGAACCTGGAAGATGATCGCACGTTCCGGAATGACCATGCGTTCAAGAATCTTGTTCTTCTCGTACTTCGGCTGGGCGTCGAGCATCTTCGAAAGCGAACCGAGAACCTCGGTCACACTCTGAATGAATTCCTTCTCATTGCCGTTGGTCTGCTGCAACCCGGCCAGGACGCGTTCCACATACTTGCTCATCTCAAAAAACCTTTCGTTATTTGGAATTCGGCATTTTGCCAGATAGATATTTCTCCGACGAGAAGCAAAAATCGTGCCAATCCGTGCTTTCCGCTCCGATTCAACCGGAAAATCCACTTGTTTTCCTCCGGGGACGGTAAAATTATTCCATTTTTGTCATTACAATTCCGAAAAATAACATTTTTGTTATTTTACATTTTTTTCCAACCGCGATCCCCTGAAAAAAGCCGGTATGAATCCGGAATGTTACATTTTTGTCATTTTTCATCTTCCCGCAGACGCCGCAGGCGTTCCCCGTACACCCGGAGCCGTCCAGCATCCCCGCTCTCGCGACAGGCATAAACGAGGTTGCCGAGATAACCGGGGCTGCTCGGGGCGAGCCGGTGAGCCCGCTCCAGCAGAGGAATCGCTTCGGCGGGACGACCCGACAGAATCAGAGTCGTCCCGAGCCCGTTCAGCGCCGGAGCGTGGGCCGGCGAAAGTTTCACCGCGCCCCGGAACATCGCCTCAGCCTCGGAAAGGCGCCGCTGATTCTGAAGCCAGAGCCCATAGTTGTACCGGAGATCCGCATCCGCGGGAAACGTGGCGGCGGCCCGCCGGTAGATCGTCTCCGCTTCGGCGGCGCGCCCGGGATCCTGAGACAACGCGTTCGCAAGATTCATCCACCCCTCGACCCGATCCGGTTCCGCCTTCACGGCGCGCCGGAACCGCAGCTCGGCCTCCTCCATTCGACCTCTCTTCATCGCGATGCTGCCGAGCAGATTCTCGAACCGTCCCGGTGAATCCGCATGACGCATCGCGTACTCCAGCAGCGGGACAGCCCGATCGAAATCCCCCTTCCGATAAGCAGCCTCGCCGCAGAGAGAACTCATCTCATCGAGCTCCTGCAGCTCCGTCGAACCAGACAGAGAAATTCCGAGGAGCACAGCAGGAACAATCAGCCGCCAGCGCCGTTTCAGCTCCGTTGCACCGACCGCGGCAAAAAGCAGAACCGCCGGAATCATCGCCGTCCGGTAGCGTCCGGATGTGACCGTCAACACCTGGGCCGCCCACATTGCGAACAGCAGAAGATAAAAATAACAATACTGCCAACGCCTCCGCCGCAGACAGAAGAAAAGTCCGATCCACGCAAGCCCGAAGAGCGGCAGCGTCAGCCACGAACCATAAAAGATCACCCGTGTACCGCGCACAATCGCATCCGCATCCGCCCCGGAAATCAATTCGCGCGGACTCCAGACCATGACCCCCTTCCTGACCGCAAGCAGCACCGCACGAAACGGATGTTCCGCAAAGAAGGCTCCCGCCCGCCCGAGCCAGACACGCTCAACCGAAATTCCGCGCGCAACCGCCTCGCGCTCCGCCTCCGCGTGAAGTCGTTCCCACTCCGCCCCCGGCCGCAGATAGCAGCCGCCGGTCGCATCGGGATTGTTCCCGAGCCAGAAGTTGAATCCCCCCCCCGCCTGCACAAGCACCACTCTGCCGGCCCGGGAGCTGTTGACGGCCGCGACCGGAAAAACACAGAGTGCGATTCCAACGGCGAAAAGCAGCGCGCTCTTCGGCCTCTTGCGGACACAGAGCCAGACAGTCACGGCCGCCCCGAAGGCAAGTGTCAGCGGATGTGTGATCGCGGCCAGTCCGGCGCAGAGTCCGGCCCCCGCGAAACAAGCCCGGCGTCTTCCCTTCCCCGCCCCCGGCTCACCTCCCCCCGCGTAAAGCAGCGAAATCGCCCCGGCAAGCAACGGCAGCAGAATCGATTCGGAAACAAGCTGGGACTCGTGAAAAACGGGAACCGGATAGAACATCGCAATCCCGAAAAACGCCCACGCCGCCCTCCGGGGCACTCCGGGAAGGCGGATGAGCAACCGGAACAGCAACAGCCATCCCCCGAGATTCAACAGCAGCTGCAACACCCGGACCGCCGGAACCGAACCGCCCGTCAGACCGAGCATTCCGGCGAGAAGCCAGCTGTACAACGGGGCATGATGATCGACGCCGGCGGGGAAATAGTCGCCATGAAGAATATCGAGCGCACGCTCGTAATACTCCTGAACATCCGGCCCGACCGGGGTATCAAAGAGCGGCGACGCCCGGAACTCCAGCAGATAACCGATCCGGAGCAGAAGTCCGGCCGTCAGCAGAATCCAGAACCAGCCGCGCGCCGGAATCCGCCGCAGAAGTTCCGCCACCCTACCGGGGAGGGAAGTCAAACTCATTTTCAAACAGGTCGCCGATCCGCTGAAGGGCCTTCTCCTCATCCGGTCCCTCGACCTTCAGAGTCGCCTTCGTCCCCACGGTAAGCCCCAGGGATATCAGCGTCAGAATGCTGTTGAGCTCCGTCTCCTGCCCGTCCCCGGTCACCACGCAGAACGTGTGATACGGGAACTCCTTATTGATCGCATTCAGGATCACGCTCGAAGGACGGCAATGGATGCCGGCCTTGTTCTTAACCGTGAAAACACGCTCTTTCATCGCCGACTTTCCCCCGTGTTCATGAATATCTCTTGTCCGCATTCACAAAATAACGCCATCCGGGACGGATTGCAAATCGAAATCGGAAAAAAACCTATTCAAGCCCCTCGAACTGCATATTGTAATATTTTGCATAGAGACCGTTGAGTTTCAGAAGTTCGGCATGGCTGCCGCGCTCCCGGATCCCTTCCGGAGTGATGACCACAATCTCATCGGCGTTGCGGATCGTGCTGAGCCGATGAGCGATCACGATCGTCGTCCTGCCGCGCGTGAGCTCTTCGAGGGAAGCCTGGATAAACCGTTCGCTCTCGTTGTCGAGCGCACTGGTCGCCTCGTCGAGAATCAGGATCTTCGGATCTTTCAGAAACACCCGCGCGATTGCAATCCGCTGCTTCTGCCCGCCCGAGAGCCGCACGCCGCGTTCGCCGGTGAAGGTGTCATACCCCTCCGGCAGCGTCATGATGAAGTCGTGGATGTTCGCGCGCTTCGCGGCGGCGACGATCTCCTCGTCGGTCGCGCCGGGTTTGCCGTAGCCGATGTTTTCACGGATGTTCCCGGAAAAGAGGTAGACATCCTGCTGCACGATGCCGATCGCACTGCGCAGCGACTGCTGCGTCACGCTGCGCACATCCCGGCCGTCGATCTCGACGGCGCCGCCGGTCACGTCGTAGAACCGCGGCAGCAGCGAGCAGAGCGTGGTTTTCCCGCCGCCGGAGGGACCGACGAGCGCGACCGTCCGCCCGGGCGGAATGTCGATGCTGATGTCGGAAAGCACCTCGGCCTCCGGACCGTAACGGAAACTCACATGGTCGTAGCGGATATGTCCCTTCACCTCCTCAAGCGGTTTCGCATCGGGCGCATCGACGATTCCGGGGCGGGTCTGGATCACCTCCATGAACCGCTTGAAGCCGGAGTAGCCGCGCTGAAACTGTTCCGTGAAATTGATCAGCACTTCGATCGGATTCAGAAAGATGCCGATGTACAGCGCGTAGATCGCCAGCGCCATCGGCTCAAGTTTTCCCTTCGCGATGAAGTAGCCGCCGGAAACCAGCACGAGTGTGTAGAGCACTCCCTGAAAGAAGCTGTTTCCCGCATGAAAACTGCCCATGATCTTGTAGCTGTCGGTCTTGGAGTCGAGGAAGCGGCGGTTGCACTCATCGAACTTGCCGCACTCGACCGCCTCGTTCGCAAACGATTTCACGACCCGGATTCCGGAGAGGGAGTCCTGGACACGCGCGTTCACGGCGGCGATCTTGCGGCGGTTGTCCATGAAGATCCGGTGCATGCGGCGGTTCTTCGAGAGGCTGAAGACAACCATCACGAGCGTGACCGCGAGCAGCAGCAGCGTCATCGGGACATTCATGAACATGAGAATCGTAAACGCTCCGATGATCTTGAGCGAGGATATGACCAGATTCTCCGGTCCGTGATGCGCGAGTTCGGAGATGTCGAAGAGGTCGCTCACGAGCTTCGACATCATCTCTCCGGTGTTGTTGCGGTCGTAATAGGTGAACGAGAGCCGCTGATAGTGGTTGAAGAGATCCTGCCGCATATCGCTCTCCATGCGCGCCCCCATGATGTGTCCCCAGCTCGTGATGAAATACTGGCAGCCGTACCGGATGATGTACATCGCGAGCAGCCCCGCGCCGATGTACCAGAGCGCGCCGAGGATCACGGCGGGTTCCTCGAGAAAAAGCTCTTTGGTCAGCAGATTCAGGATCTGCGGGAACGCCAGATCGATCGCGCAGACCGCCAGCGCGCAGACCATGTCAAAGTAAAAAAGCCCCCGGTATGGGTGATAGTAGCGGACGAACCGCCGGAACGCCTGTAAAAATGTCATCGCCTCAAATCCTCGCATCACGCATATACTTATGAATAATATACCGCCTTGCGCCGGACTTCGCAAATCGACCTTTTCCGGAAAAAAACGCAAAAAATCCGGATTGGATTTGCATTTTTGCAAAACTGTGGTATTGTAATTGTTCGACACTTGATGATTGTTGGAAACTTAACATAAAACAGGAATCGACAACATGGCACATAAAAAAGGTCAGTCCAGCAGCCGCAACGGCCGCGACAGCAATCCGAAGTTTCTGGGAATTAAGGCGTTCGGCGGCGAGACCGTTTCCGCCGGTTCGATTATCGTGCGTCAGCGCGGAACCCGTTTCCATGCGGGCGAAAACGTCGGTGTCGGCCGCGATTTCACGCTTTTCGCGCTCTGCGACGGAACCGTTGAGTTCCGCAAGACGCAGCGCAAGGTCAGCATCGTCCCGGCTGCCGAGTAATCGCGCGCCGAGAATCAGGCTGGTATCAGGAAAAGTAGCCCCGGAGGATTGTTGTTCTTCGGGGCTTTTTCGTTAAAAAAAAGTCGTCTTTGAGGAAAAATTCAAGATGTTTGTTGATAAAGCGACCATTACGGTGAAGGCGGGGGACGGCGGCAACGGCTGCTGCAGTTTCCACCGGGAGAAGTTCGTTCCGCGCGGCGGCCCGGACGGCGGGGACGGCGGCGCAGGCGGAAATGTGATCCTCGAAGCGACCAACAGCGAACAGAGTCTGCAATCCCTCGTTTACAACCGCCATTATCAGGCGGCGAACGGCCCCGGCGGGCGCGGTTCGAACATGCACGGACGCAAGGCGCCGGATATCCTGCTCAAGGTTCCGGTCGGAACCGTCGTGACCGACCGGCAGACCGGCGAACTCATCGCCGACATGAACGAACCCGGCAGGCAGATCGTCGTCGCCCGCGGCGGACGCGGCGGACGCGGCAATCCGCGTTTCGTAACCGTCACCAACCGGGCTCCGCGCGAATGGGAGCCGGGCGAACCGGGCGAAGAGCGCGAAATCGTCCTTGAACTCAAGACCATTGCGGACGTGGGGCTGGTCGGGTATCCGAATGCAGGGAAGTCGACGCTGCTGCGCGCGGTGTCGGCGGCGAGGCCGAAAGTTGCCCCTTATCCATTCACGACACTGCACCCGGTCGTCGGCGTCATCGAGTATCCCGATTTCACGCGGATCACGATGGCGGACATCCCGGGGCTGATCGAGGGAGCGCATGAGAACGTCGGGCTCGGTCACGCGTTTCTGAAACACATCGAACGCACCACGCTGCTGGCCTACGTGCTGGACATGGGCGGAGTCGACGGCCGGACGCCGTGGGACGATCTCGCCCATCTGCGCAGGGAGCTCGAACTCTACATGCCGGGGCTCTCGAAACGTGCGACGATCATCGTTGCAAACAAGATGGATCTGCCCGGAGCGGAGGAGAATCTCGAACTTCTCCGCGGAGAACTTGCGCATGAGCTCTTCGAGATCATTCCGGTCTGCGCGGAAAAGGGCGAACTCGGGAATCTGAAGGAGGCGATCCGGCAGGCGGTCGAAGCCCGCCGGAAGTCGCCGTTCGATTTCTGAGCAGCAGCTCTCAGGACAGCTCGCGGATCTCCGGAGGGAGTTTCACGGTTTTGCGCACCTTGTTCCCGATCACGCGCAGCGAGAGTTCGATCTCGCCGAACGGGGTCGGGTGCGAACCTTCGAGCCGTTTGAGTCCCGCCGGCTCCGGCTTGATCCGCACCTGCGTGAACCCCGGAGCCGCCGGGCGGATTCCGAGCACCTTCTCCGAGAGAAACGCGGTCGGCCCCCCCGCCCATCCGTGGCAGAGGCTGTGGCGCAGCCCCAGATAGCAGTGCCTGCCGAAATCGCCATGAATGTCATCCTTCCCGGGAACCGGGAGCGAATCGATGCCGAACGCATTGCGCGTCCAGTCGAGATCGAAATCCTCCCAGAAGGTCGTCGCACCGAAGTCGAGCATACCGCCCCAGTAGTTGCGGATGACATCGAGCGCTCCTGCGACATCTCCGGCCGCCGCGCGCGCCAGCAGAACAAAATAGCCGTAAAAAGTGCTGATGCCGCGATCGGGATCATTCCGCAGGATCTCTGCGTTCAACCGCTTCGCGTCGGCGACGCCGCCGAGGATCTGCATGGCTGCGGCGATCTTGTTGCCCTGACAGTCCGGCACGCAGCTGCGCAGTTTCGACGCGGCGACGCGACAACGCAGAGCGAGACGCGAATCGTTCCATTCCGAAGCGAGATCAGCTCCGCAGTCGAAGGTCCATGCAAGCAGCCCCTGCAGCCCCGCATGTTTGACCTGGTCGTCGTCGGCGGTGGACCAGTCGAGGAAGCGAACCTCCGGCAGCGTCTCGGCACAATCGTTCCCGATCGATGCGAGCAGGCGGTTCAGCAGCTTTGCAATGACGCTCTTCTGCGCCTTCAAATAGGCGTAATTTCCCCGGTAGAGATAGAGGTCGCGCTGACAGATGAGCCACCAGCAGGAGTAACTGGAAATGCCGTTCATCCACTGGTCACCGGGGGTGTGATCCCGAATGAAGTCGAGGCTTTTTTCGATCAGCTCTGTCTCCTGGAAAACCGCGAGCAGCGTGCGAATCTCGGGATAGAGATCCCCCATCCAGACCAGCCGGTCACGTTTCACGCCGTCGTAAATGTATTCCTGGCAGTTCAAATGGACGGTGTAGGCGCCGGTATCCCAGATCCGGTTCAACCGCTCGTCGTCGCAGACGAATGACCCGCGATACTCCCAGTCGCGGTAGATTGCGACCGCGTCGACTCCGATGAGCTCCACGCCGCCCGCATCGGAGGGGACTTCGATCCGGACAAACCGGAAGGCGGTCTGACCGAAGCGGATCTGCCCGAGCCTCGGAAGCTGAAGCGTCTCCTGATGAATCGCATGATCCTGCGTCGGAGTCCCGAGTGTTTCGGAGACCGACTCCCCGAAGGTCACACGAACGCGCGAAAGTTCCATATTGCCGGTCGTCACCGCCAGATTCCCCTGCAGTTCGACCCCGAAGTCGAGAATGAGTTCACCGCCCGCAGGCACCAGGCAGACACGCGGGTTGAAATGAAGAAAACTTTGCGTATGCGGTTCGCCCAGCAATGCGGCGGCGTCCCGGACTCCATCCGATGCCCGGACGATCCGCACCGGAGGAACATTTCGGCGTACGCGATCGTCCGCCACGGCAGCAGTGTAGTTGATTCGTCTCAAGATCCACCTCCCGGATTCTGCAATCGATTTCAGGACATGAGAAAAGTATACGACAGTTTCATCCAAAAAACCTTGATAAAATTTTCAACAACCAGTATATTATCATCAAAAGAGAGGAATCCGCATGATTCAGAAGAAAACGATTCCGCTTCTTGACCGAAGCTCAGCTCTGCCGGACATGCCGCTGCGGGTTTTTCATTTCCGGCAGCCGAACGACGTGCTGCACGTTCACAATTTCCATGAACTCGTGCTGGTACGGCGCGGAAGCGGCACCCATCTCACGGAAGCGGGGACGTTTCCGATCCGGCGCGGCAACATCTTCCTGATCCGCCCCGGCATCATGCACACCTACTGCAATGTGAATGGCCTGGAGATCGCAAATCTGCTGTTCGTCCCGGAGGAACTTCACCTGCCGCTGGGAGAACTCGCGGAGACGGAAGGATACAATCGGCTGTTCCCCCCCCTGACCCGCATCCGCAAACAGCCGCCGGAGGGGAGCGGGCTCCTGCTCCCGGAATCCCGGATGCGGCGAATCGAGGAACTCGTCGGAGCCATGCTCCTCGAACAGCAGCACAGGGCGCCAGGGTGGAAATATTTTGTCCGGCTTCACTTCATGACGCTGCTCGGGCTCATCTGCCGCACCTGTCCGGAGGAACCGGAAGCCAGCAAGGATGAATATGAACGGCTCAGCCGGGTCGTCGACCACATCGAATCGCACTACACGAAACCGGTCGCGCTCGAAACGCTCGCGGCAATCGGCGGGTGCTCCAAATGCACACTCATCCGGATGTTCCGGCGTGCATTCGACAACACACCGGTCGGGTATCTGATTGCCTTCCGCCTCGAACGCAGCCGGGAAATGGTCGAAAAAAGCACGTTGCCGATCTCTGAAATCGCATTGCGCAACGGCTTTTCCGACAGCAATTACTTTACGAAACTCTTCCACCGCCGCTACGGGAAATCCCCGCGCGATTACCGGAAACTCAACCCAGCTGCGGCCGATCGGTGAAACACACCGTGGATTTTTTGAGCTTGTGCAGCTCGAAAACCACGATCTCGTTGCGCCCCTTCTTCAGCACCGGGGCCGGAACATAAAGCGTATTGCCCGGCCCGATGTTCCAGTAACGCCCGAGGTTGAATCCGTTGATCCAGACCACCCCTTTGACACCGGGAAATTCGAGAAACGTATCGGCCGGGGAGTCCACCTCGAATTCGCCGCGGTGGAACGCGGGCAGATTCTCCGTTTCGGCAAACGCGCCGTAACGCACAAGCTCGATGTTGTCGAGCGGGAGATTCCACACCTCAAAGTGACTGAGCATCTGCCAGCAGATCCCGACCCCGAGCGGCAGCCCCTTCGGATCGCGGCCGACCAGCGGTCCGTAATTGATCCGCCCCTGGTTTTCCACAAGCAGATCGAGGGTCGCCCCGCCGGACTTTGTTTCAATCGGCAGAAACCGATCCGCATCGTTGCGGCCGACGACGCCGAGATAGGCTCCGTCGACATAGGCCGTCACCCGGTCATGCACCTCCGGAAAATAGAGCCGGTCCCTGAACGGCCCGGAGAGTTTCGTACGATAGTGGATGAAGCCGTAACTCTGACCGCACGCCTCCATCGTCGGCGGCCGGACCGCCTCATGTTTTTCCGCCAGTCGGTCGAGTTCGCCGAGGAGCGGGGCACTCGCGGTGAGTGCGACCTCGCCGAAGGCGGCTTTTCTCACCGGTTCCGGCGTACCGAACGCGGCGTCCGGACGGTAACGGCGGATCACCTCCTGAAACGCGAAGAACTTCGGCGTCGGATCGCCCCACTCCGAAAGCGGCGCGTCGTAGTCGTAACTGGTCACGGTCGGTGCGTAATCGCCGGGCTTGTCGCCGTTGCCGTTCGCTCCGGCGGTGAAGCCGAAATTGGTTCCGCCGCAAAACACATAGAAGTTGACGGATGCGCCGTTCCGGAGGATCGCATCGAGTTCCGCAGCCGCGTCCAGCGCCTCGCGCGTATGGTGAACTTCCCCCCAGTGATCGAACCAGCCGTTCCAGAACTCCATGCAGAAGTCGGGCCCCTCCGGCCGGTATTTCCGCCCGTTCGCGAACGACTCCACCGCGCGGCTGCCGAAATTCAGCGTCTGGAAACAGCCGGGGAGCGTTCCCCCCTGGATCATCCAGTCTTCCGGGCCGTCCGAAGTGAAGAGCGGGACATCGATTCCATTCCGCAGAAACGCCTTGCGCGTATGTTCGAGATACGGTTTGTCGTTGCCGTAGCTGCCGTACTCGTTCTCGATCTGCATCATGACGATGGGTCCGCCGGCGGTGTACAGATGTTTTTTCAGCCGCGGCAGGAGTTCATCGAGATAGCGGTCGATCGCCGCGAGGAACACGGAATTCATGCAGCGGAACTCCACTCCCGGCTGCGCACAGAGCCACGCAGGCAGCCCGCCGTTCTCCCACTCCGCGCAGATGTACGGACCGGGCCGCACGATCGCGTAGAGCCCCGCACGTTTGACCTCGTCGAGGAACGCTTCGAGGTCGAGCATGCCGGAAAAGTCGAACTTTCCCGGTTCCGGTTCATGCAGATTATGACACACATAGGTCTCGATCGCATTGAGCCCCATCATCTTCGCCTTGGCGATGCGGTCGGCCCACTGCTCCCGGCAGACTCGAAAATAGTGAATGGTTCCGGAAATGATCCGCGTCGGCGCCCCGTCAATCCGGATTGCCCCTTCGGAAATGATGACTTCAGCCATGTTTCCCCTTATTCCTGCTCGATGAAAAATTGAATATTCGCCTTGCGCAACTCGCCCCGGAGCAGCAGCTCCAGCACCCGTCCCGCCTTTTCCGAGGCGAGTTGAAGCCGCAGATAAGGCGTGAGCTGTTCCAGCGGGATGAACCGCCCGGGGCTCTTCGATTTGATTTTGATGATGAAATATGCGTCGTCATTTTCGAGAATCCGGCTCACGCTGCCGGCCGGGAGCGACGGATCCCCCTGTTTGAGAATATCGAGAATTTCCGCACCCGGAAGCAGTTCGCCATCCGGATCGACCTCCGCGGCAACCCGGTCGAACTGTTCCCCCTGAAGCAGCCGGGCACGGGTGTTCTCCGCGATCTCCCGCGCCTCCGGACGGTTCTTCCGCACCCGGATCACGCCGAGCTGATACTGTTCCGGCAGCCGGAACTGCTCCTGATTGATCCGGTAACGCTGTTCGATCTCGACCGGAGAAACGGCGATCGTCTCCGGCGCAACTTTCCCGAGATACTCCTGCAACGCGACGTTCCAGCGGAAATGTTCGGAAGAGGCGAGTTTTCGGAGTTCACTGCGAACCGGATCCGGCATACCGTTCGGGACGGCTTTTTCGAGCTGAACGAGCTTTTCCTGCGCCGCCTTTTCGGAAGGCGCGACGCCCTCCGCCGCCATCAGCCGCCCCAGCAGATAGAAGTAGATTTCAGTTTCGGCGGCGCTCTTTGCGGCGGCGACCAATGTCGCGCGGCTGCTCTCCGAAAAGTTTCCGCCGCTCTTCCGCAGCCGTGCGATAACGGCATCGCGCGTGATCGCCTCGCCGTTCACGGAAGCGACAGTCTCCGGCAGAAAGTCGAACTCCCCCGCTGAAAAAGCTGTCGCAGCAGCAAAAAACAGGGCCAAAAGAGCTGCAAACCGCATGTGCCCGCCCTCTATTTCCGGGAGGAGTCGCCGACAACCGGCTCGGACGCCGTGCGGGCGGCCTCTTCACGGGCGACCTCGGCGATTCGGAGCTTGTAATCCTCCAGATACGCCCGGAGTTTCGGAGTCATGTTCGACGAGAGTCCGGTCGAAGCCGCAGTCAGAGCAGCCGACATCGCCGCGGAATTCCTGGCCTCCTGGAGTTCGCGCAGCAACATCCCGGCATTGCGCAGCTGACGCACACGGGTCCGCTGCCGGGCGAGGTCACGATTCGCCGGATAGGTTTTCGTCCCCTCGTTCAGGATCTCAAGCGCGCGATCGACGTTGCCGGAATTGAGTTCGACCTGGGCACGCTGCAGAAAGGCGTTGCTCTGCTGAAGCGTGATGAGTTTCACAATGTACTCGTTGCCGGCATCCATGCGGCGCAGTTTCTCGCCCTGCTCGGAAGCAGCGGCGGCGTCCCCGCTGCGCATACTGCTGAAGAAGCGCAGAATCAGGGCGTTGCGTTCCGACGGCGGCGCCGGGTAGCCTTTGCCGCACCCCGTCATCGCCGCCGCGGCAAACGCGGCACACGCTATAGTTGCATAAAAATTCCTGTTCATATTGTATAAGATAGCGCCGTTTCGCCCGTTTTCCAAGTCCCGGACCCAAAAAAACGCGGAATCGCTGTCCGGCGCGGTGTCGATCAGCCTTCAACAGGAAGCCCAGGCCGCGCCAATGCGATGGATGAAATAAAGAGAAAACAGCGCCATCGCCGCAAAAACCGCTTTCCAGACAGCTCTCCGACGCTGATCGCAACGGAACGCCCGAACGACGTTCTCGAGCGTCATCGCCGCAAGCAGAAGAGAGGGGACCAGCCAGGTCCAGTCGAAAAACTCTCCTCCGGGGAAAAAGATCATCAGTACCGTCACAACGATCAATACGAGATCAGGGATATCCCGCACCCGCGGCGGCGCAAGACAACGAATGAAAAATCCCACCAGTGAGGTGAGTCCGAAGTAAATGCTGAAAGCAAAAATCCAGTCCTGACTCCAAGGAGAGAGTCGCTCCCTGATAAACCCATACCACAGCAGCGCTCCGAAAAGCCAGACGGCGGGAAGGTGCGGCGCAATTTTCCGCCAGAGAGAGTCCTGCTGCTCCGGCTTCTGATCAGCCCGGCCAGACTTCCGGCGAAACGGATGAATGCGGCGAATCGGCATGGCGGCGAACCTCCCATCTTATCACAGAAACTAACCCGTTACAACAATACTGTTTTTTCCGGAAAAAGTCAAGGAGAATCGGCAATACACCTCTTCCTGAGAGAACAACCTTGTTACCAAACGCCGTCCGCCGGAAACACAATATCTCCTGTCGCGGCTTTATTGATTACTTCCCCTGTTCACCGTTCATTGGAACGTTGAAACACTCTTTCTAGATAAAATGCTGATTTTACGGAATGATTCACAACCATGGAAAATCCATAGATGAGGCCGCCGACGACAGCAATTCCAAATCCGACACCGGCAGCCATCAAATTCGCCATCAGGAGAACCTTGCTGTTGGTCATACCGGTTTCGGCCAGCCGGAGCACCATCAGAATAATGCCAGCCGCCGCCAGAAACATTCCGACGACATCGAGCACCCAGCACAGCATCGGTTTGATATAACGCGGATTCAAAGCCATTCCCGACGTTCCGGCAGCCGGTTCGCTGAGCTTTTTTCCGCATTGCGGACAAACGCTCTCCCCGTGGCCGAAATGTTTTCCGTCTTCATCCTTGTAACCGCAGAAGGGACAATGAATCATGCTTCAGCTCCTATGATAAAATTCCACTTCGATGCCGGGAAAAACTCAATTTTTTACGAGTTTGAATTGAGTAAAATCCTCAAA
>NZ_CALXSK010000056.1 GCF_944391105.1 uncultured Victivallis sp. | reverse complement strand
ATACGTGTAAGTTAATCGCCATAAATTACACGCCGCAAGCAGAAACCGCGAACGTCAGCTATTTATCATACCATCTCTGATTATAATACTGCAGGATATGTGATTCCTCCTGATGAAAAAGCCATTATTGAAGTCAACGATAAAGTTTTCACATTATTTATTCCTGCACGTAAAATGATAAAACAATATCTAAGGGGAGAAGAGGAAAAATTACTACGGGGGCCTATATACTCTGCCCCTATTTCAGATGGTTTTTTTTCCAGTCATTACGTACTCTATGTCGAAGCCATATTCGATAATAGTCTAGAGTTATACCTTTCGGATTCTCTTCTGACTCCAATTCATACTTTTAACTGGTAAAAGAGGCGTACAAGAAGCAATGAGTCTATAATAATGAGCAACTTGCATTCAAAAAAGATCAAACATGATCTCTCATGACATCTAAAAAAAAGGGGGCGGGAAACCGCTCTTCCCGCCCCGCGTCAATCCGACGTTATTTCTTCTGTTCCAGCTCAGCGGCCCGCTTGTAGCCCCATTCGATCAACTTCTGGCAGAAGGGGTCGCGTTCCTTCGATGCGGAGTCAAACCCGGTCACGCAGCCGATGATCCGGCGCCCGTTGCGCAGCACGCTGAAGGTCAGACAGTAACCGGCATCGTCGGTATATCCGGTCTTGAGTCCGTCCACCCCCGGGTAACGCGAATTGACCAGACGGTTGGTGGTATTCAACATCGTGCGCTTCTCTCCTTCGCGAATATAGTCGAGCCGGGTCGAACTCCATTCGAGATATTGCGGATACTGCAGCAGATGTTCCGCAAGAATCATCAAATCCTGCGCGGTGCTGACCGAATTGCCCTTCTTCCGGTCCGGCAGTCCGCAGGCACTCACGAAATTGCTGCTGGTCATGCCGAGTTCCAGCGCTTTCGCGTTCATCTTCGCGACAAATGCCTCCTGGCTGCCGTTCCCCAGAAACATCGCGATCTGGACGGCGGCATCGTTCGCACTCTTGATGGCGGCAGCCTTCATCAGATCCGACAGCGGAAAGGTCTCGCGCGGGTCGAGCCAGATGATCCCGGTCCGCGGCACCTTCAGCACCTCCGGCGAAATCTTCACGGAGGAATCGAGCGAAAGTTTCGGATTCTCCTCAAGCTCCTCGAACGCAGTGTAGAGCGTCATCATCTTCACCATCGAGGCGATCGGAACCTGTTTCGTCGAATTTTTCTCCCAGAGTACATTGCGGGTCGACAAATCAATCATGATTCCGGTTTTTGCACCGCTGCTGCCGGGAATTTCCCGGGCAGAAAAGTCGCCGCGTTTCGCATGTTCAAAATGGAACGGGGTCCCGAACTCCGGATCATTCGAAGGCTTCTTATACCGCCAGTCGCGCTTCTGCAAGGCAGCCGACCGCCGCTCCCCCTGCGAAGGTTCAGACGAGGCCTCCTCATCGTCACCTCCCCCGAAGAGCCAGGACCAGAAGCCGCCGGACTTCTTCTCTTCCTCCGGAGCCTTTTCCGGCTCCTTCGAGGCCACCTCCCGGGGCGGCTCCTCCGAAGAAGCCGCTGTCGAGGAATCCGCGGGCGGACGATGCCCGGCCACGATACAGCTGACCGCAATCACGTGAATGAGAATGATGACAATGAAAATTCCGCCGAGGAGTTTCCAGCGGGCCCGGTTCACTTCATTCATGGTCGGGCGCTCCCTCCTCTTTTTGGAAGGCCCCCATGGCGGCGGCGCGGTTCATCGCACTGACCAGCGCGGCGATTGCGGCGCGGTCGATATTCGAATGCTCGCCCGATCCGTAGATCAGATGTTCGCCGTTGGCGCCGCAACGCAATCCGACAAACGCGATGGCGTGCGCATCCGCATCTTTCCCGAGCGTGCTCTCGGAGAAATCTTCGAGCTTGAAAAACGGCATCAACCCCGAACTCTTGAGCGAGTGAACCACCGCCGACAACGGTCCATTCCCCTGCCCGGTCAATTCATACTGCTTCCCATCGATGAACCAGGTGAAGGTTGCGCCGGAGCGGTCGCCGACCGAGGCGCGCTGATAATTCTCCATGCGGTATCTGCCGTCGATGTTCACGAAGGCGGCGTTGAAGATTTCACGCAGTTTTTTCGAGTCGATCTCGCCGCCGGTCTCGTCGATGTACTTCTGGACGACGGCGCCGATTTCGGGGTGCATGCTCTTCGGCGGATAGATGCCGAACTCTTTTTCAAGCACATAAACAACGCCGCCCTTGCCGGACTGGCTGTTGATCCGAATGAGTTTCTCGTACTGACGGCCGAGGTCGGCCGGGTCGATGTGCAGATATGGAATCTTCCACCCCTGCCGGAAGAATTCGGAAATCTCCTGCCGACGCTCAAGTCCTTTCCGGATCGCGTCCTGATGCGAACCGGAGAAGGCCGTGAACACCAGATCTCCCGCATAGGGATGGCGCGGATGCACTTCGATTCCGGAGTTGCGCTCGACAATCCGGACGATCTCCGGCATATTCGCGAACGAGAGCCCGGTCGAAATCCCGCGCGATTCAAGATTCAGCGCGAGCACCGAGAGATCGAGATTGCCGGTTCGCTCCCCGTGCCCGAAGATCGTTCCCTCGACGCGGGTCGCCCCCGCAAGAATCGCCAGTTCACTCGCAGCCACCGCGCATCCCTGGTCGTTGTGGGCGTGAATGCTGATCGCGGTTTCCGCCAGATACGGATATTTGCGGCAGAAGAGTTCGATCATATCCGCGTACTGATTCGGCGGCCGCCGTTCGACCGTCGCGGGCAGATTCAAAATGAAATCGCGCGGGGTTGACGGCCCCCACTCCCGCTTGACCGCACAGCAGAGTTCCACCACGAAATCGAGATCGCTGTCGGTGAACTCCTCAGGCGAAAATTCGTAGCCACACACCTCCGTAAGTCCCTCGCGGGTGATCGCTTCGCGCACAAGTCTCGTCCCTTCGACCGCCATTTCGAGAACCTGCTCCCGGGTGTGATTGAACACAAACCGGCCATGCAGATCACTCGTCGGGACGTAACAGTGGATAATCGCGCGCTTCACGCCGCGCAGCGATTCCGCGGTCTTGTCGATCAGGTGCTTGCGCGCCTGGGTCAGCACGGAGATCGTCACGTCATCCGGAATCAGATTCTCCTCGATCAGCATCCGGACAAAGTGGAAATCGTCCGCCGAGGCGGAGGGAAACGCCACTTCAATCTCCTTGAATCCGATCCCGACGAGCATATTGAAATATTCGAGCTTCCGCTCCGGGGTCATCGGTTCCGGCAGTGCCTGATTGCCGTCACGCAGATCGACGGACGCCCAGACTGGCGCTTTGGTGATGAGACGATCCGGCCACTGCCGGTTTTCGATCTTCACCGGCTCCGGATAGCGATATTTCGGATAACTTTCCATTTTCTGCAACCGTATGTTAACTTTTTTTGTCTGTCCCGATCATTCTCGCCGCCGCGCAGGCCGCTCCAAATCCGTTGTCGATGTTGACCACGGTCACGCCTGACGCACAGCTGTTCAACATTCCGAGCAGAGCGGCAACGCCTCCGAAAGCGGCCCCGTAACCGACACTGGTCGGAACCGCGATCACCGGGCAGCGGACAAGTCCGCCAACCACGCTCGGGAGAGCCCCCTCCATTCCCGCGACCACGATGCACACGTCGGCGGCCCGCAACCGTGCGAGAGAAGCAAAAAGCCGTTCGATCCCGGCCACGCCGACATCCACCACCAGTTCCGCGCCGATGCCGCACGCTTCGAGCGTGTGAAGCGCCTCTTTCGCGACGCCGAGGTCGCTGCTCCCGGCCGTGACAACCAGCACCTTCCCGGTCAGCTCCCGCTTCCGATCGCGAATGCGGAAAGTCCGGGCCGCCGGATCATACTCCCCTGCGGGAAACGACTTCACGAGCCGCGCGCCCAGCTCCGCCGGAATCCGCGTCGCCAGAACAGATCCGGTACGGGCGTGGATCTCCGGAATGATCTCAAGCAGCTGCTCAAGGCTCTTCCCCGCGCCGTAGACGAACTCCGGGAACCCGCAGCGGGAGTGCCGTGCATGGTCGATTTTCGCCTCTTTCAGCTCCGCGACCGCTCCTGACGCGGCGGCCAGTTCCGCCACGGCTTCCACAAAGCCGAGACGCCCCGCAGCAGCCTCTTCGAGAATTTTATCTTTCGCTCTCATGATGAATGAAAGAATATAACTTGCGGCAGTCGAAATATCAAGTTATATTAAGAACGTTATCCCTAAAAAAATGCCATTGAAACGCCGAAGGAAACACCATGCAGCACTGTTTGATTCTCGGCGGAGGACTCTCGGGAAAGGCGGCGGAACGGCTGGCCGCCTCACTCGGGTTTTCGACCGCGATTCTCTCCGACTCACCGGACCTGGATGCCGACGCCGCCGTTGCGAAAGCCGATCTCATCGTGACCAGCCCCGGCATGAAGCCGCTCGTCTCACCGCTCTGGCAGGCAGCGATGCGCCGCGCGGAAAAGGGGCAGTGCGAATTCATCAGCGAACTTGAATTCGGATTCCGCCACTGGCCGGGCAGGGTTCTCGCGATCACCGGAACCAACGGAAAAACCACGACCACCGAACTCACGGCCGCACTGCTCTCCGCCGCGGGCGTCGAAGCACGCACGGCGGGGAACATCGGACTGCCGCTCTCGGAGCTCGCCGCCGATCTGCGCGAGGGGAAACTTTCCCCCGACGCGCTGCCGGTGGTCGAGGTCAGCTCTTTTCAGCTCGAGCGGAGCGACACGTTTGCACCGTTTGCCGCGGCATTGCTGAATCTGGAATCGGATCACGTCGACCGCTATGCGGGCGGATTTGAGGAGTATGTCGCTGTGAAAAAACGGATTTTCGACCGGGTCGCGCCGGAAAACCGCGTTTACGGCCTCTCGATGGACTCCCCGGTTCCGCGCCGGGTCACACTTTACGGCGACGCGTTGATGATCGATGAAGAGGAAGTGCTGATCGATCTCGGCAACACCGCACTCTCTGCTCCGCACAACCGCGAGAACCTCGCGGCCGCAGTGGAGCTCTGTCTGCGGGTGCTCCCGCTTGACACAGTTCTTTCCCCGGAATTCCGGCTCGCGATTCACACCTTCCACCCCGGCCGTCACCGCCAGGAACTCGTCCGGGAAAAGGATGGAATCCGTTACGTGAACGACTCCAAGGCGACAAATCCCACCTCGACCGTCGCGGCACTGCGGTCGATTCCGGGGACGGTCGTACTGCTGCTCGGCGGGCTCGACAAAGAGATGGACTTCTCTCCGCTCGCACCGTTCGCCGACCGGATCCGGTTCGCGGTGCTCTACGGGGAATGCCGCGCAAAAATCGCCGCCGCACTGCCGGACTCGATCCCGACCGCCGACTGCGGAATGGAATTCGAACGTGCGATTCAAACCGCATGCGAACATGCGCGGCCCGGAGATACCGTTCTGCTCGCTCCCGCCTGCGCAAGCATGGATCTGTTCCGCGACTACAAGGAACGCGGCGACCGGTTCACGGCGTTCGTGAAGCAGCTCTGAAAAAGCGCGGCGTCACTCACCGGGAAAGCGGAAAAACGCGTCGTCGAGCGGGACATTCCACTCCACACGGCGCGTTTCGTACTCCACATCGTCGATGCGCAACCGTCCCGGGATGTTCCGATCCCCCTCGCACCGAAACGCCGAGGGCAGAAAACGGCGCGTCACACCATCGCGCAAGACCGTTACCGACTCAAGCCGCCCCGTTGTCCCCTCCAATGCGATGAGCGCCGTGGTCAGATAGCGATCGCGCCGTCCGAGCAGCGTGTAGACATTTTCCGCACCGGGGCGGGGGAAAAGTTTCAGGTCGCCGAACAGTTCCGGCGCGGGGCGAATGGCAAAAAGCAACTGAAAAATCCACGTCGCATCGTTGCCGCCGACTTTCCCGTTCCGCCAGCATCTCGTCCCGTCAAAAACAACAACGGGCTTCCCGTCACGGAGGAGCGCACCTTTCTTTCCCTTTCGCAGAAACTCAAGTCTGTCCGGCCCGGTCAGAACGATCCGCGCCGACTCGACCGGCACCGCCTCCTTCCCGTGCATGAAAGAATAGAGTTTGATCAGCAGCTCGTTCCGGGTCGGCGGCTTCGCCTCGGCCGCGCCGACAAAAAAAAGCGGAGTCATCGCCGCAAACAGGATGATCCGCCACTTTTTCATTTTTGCAACCCGTTATAAAACAGTAAAATCCGCTCCGATATTCTGGAAATCACGGATAAAATCCGGATAAGTGACGGATGCGGATTCCGCCCGGTCAATCACCGTCTCCCCTTCGGCCGCGAGCCCGGCGACTGCGAGCGCCATCGCGATGCGGTGGTCGCCGAAACTCGAAACCTCCGCCCCGTGCAGCGCGCCGCCGCGAATGATCATTCCATCCGGCAGCTCCTCGACCTCCGCCCCCATCTTCGCGAGTTCGGAGGCCATGACCGCAATCCGGTCGGTCTCCTTGACGCGCGCCTGCGGCACATTCAGAAGCCGGGTCTCCCCCTCCGCCAGCGCCGCCACAACCGCCATGGCCGGGAGCGCATCCGGGGTTTCGTTCATGTCGATCGTACAGCCGCGCAGCTTTCCGCCGGTCGGCAGAACAGCGAGCTCCGTCCCGTGTTCGATCTTCGCGCCCATCTGTTCGAGATAGGAGAAAACTTTCTTGTCCCCCTGCGCATCGGAGAAATCGAGATTCCGGATCACGACCCCGTCCCCGCAGAGCGCCGCCGCACAGAGTGGAAACGCCGCGGTTGAGAAATCCGCCGGGATCACCCGCCGGAACGCCGGAATCTTCTGCCCGCCCGGAATGCGCCAATGCAGCATGTCATCGCTCTTCTCATAGCGAATTCCGAACGCGTCCAGCCAGGCAAGCGTTATGCTGATATAGGGCTTCTCATGAAGGAAATCCAGATCGACCGTCGAATCCTCCGCAAGCGTCGGCAACATGAAGAGCAGCGACGTGAGAAACTGCGAAGTCGTGCCGTCCACCTTCGTCGCGCCCCCCCTCAACGGCCCCTGAATCGTAAACGGACATTTTCCGTTCGTGGATTCAATCCGGCAGCCGAGCGGGACAAGCGCCTCGAAGAGCCCCGCCATCAAACGCGTCCGCAGACTCTCGTCGCCATCGAAACGGATCGGAAAATTCTGGCTGGCGCAAAGACCGGTCAGCATCCGCATTCCGGTTCCGGAGTTGCCGAGATCGAGTGTGCGACCGGGATCCGCAAATCTCCCGCCCGTTCCCGTGATCTCCCAGAAGCCGTCCCCCTCCATCACGTTTGCCCCGAGCAGTTTCGCGGCTTCGAGAGTGGAGCGCGTGTCCGCCGACTCCAGCGGAGCGACCAGCGTACTGGCCCCCTCCGCGGCAAGTGCGGCGGCGATTCCGCGGATCGTGTGAGACTTCGACCCGATCACGGCGATTTCGCCGCAGACCCGGGATGGCCTGACCAGAAGTTTCATGGCACACCTCTCCCGCAGGTTATTCCATGATGATGGTCGTGTAGTCTCCGCCCGGCGGGATCATCGGCAGAACGTGTTCATCATAGCCGGTGTAAACGTCGAGCAGGAACGGTCCGTCGTATGCGAGCATCTCCTCGATGGCCGGCGCAAGCTCCTCGCGCTTGAACACCCGCCTTCCCGGAATTCCGTACCCGGAAGCGATCATGACGAAATCCGGGTAAGGCCCGCCCGTGCAGCGCGTACCGTCGCAGTGGTCGCAGTCCTTCCCGGCTCCGCAGCCGTTCGAGCCCTTGCAGCGGCCGAGCACCGTGTTGCCGCGGTTGTGATCGTAGAAACGATCCTCCCACTGAGCGACCATGCCGAGGTGCTGGTTGTTCAGGATGATCATCTTGACGTCGATCTCCTCGACGAAAAGCGTGCCGAGTTCCTGAATGTTCATCTGAAAACTGCCGTCGCCGTCGATGTTGATGACGGTCTTCTCCGGACAGGCGATCTTTGCCCCCATCGCCGCCGGAAGTCCGAACCCCATCGCGCCGAGACCGCCGGAGGTCAGCAGCTGACGCGGAAAACTGTAGTCGTAATACTGCGCCGCCCACATCTGGTGCTGGCCGACGCCGGGAACGATGACGGCTTTCCCATCGGTCAGACGCGAAAGCTCCTGCATGACGAACTGCGGCTGCACATGATCGGGCTTCACGCGGTAGGAGTTGTACGGATACTTCGCTTTCCACTCGGCAATGCGGGCAAACCAGTCGGCATACTCCTGCCGGAGCGGATGCTCGTTCAGCGCGGCAAGCACATCCTTGATGTTGGCAACAATTCCGAGATCGGCAGGTTTGTTCTTGTTGATCTCGGAGTCGTCGATGTCGACGTGAACGATCTTCGCGCGGGTCGCGAACTTCTGCGGATTTCCGGTCACACGGTCGTCGAACCGCGCGCCGAACGCGAGCAGCAGATCGCACTCGTTCGCGGCGTAGTTGCCGAACACCGACCCGTGCATGCCGAGCCAGCGCAGCGAAAGCGGGTGCTTTTCCGGAAACGCCCCGATCCCCATCAGCGTGGTCACGACCGGGATGTTGTAACTCTCGGCGAACGTCAGAAGCTCAGCGGAAGCCCCCGCCGAAATGATTCCACCACCGGCGTATACACAGGGCCGCTTCGAACCGGCGATCAGTTCACGGATCTTCTCCGCATCGGCCGGATCGAACACCGGATCGGGATGATAGTAGTTCAACGCGACCGGCACGTCGAAGTTGAATTCAACCCGCTGCTGCTGAACATTCTTCGGAATATCGACCACCACCGGCCCCGGACGACCGGACGAAGCGATGTAAAACGCCTCCTTCATGATCTGCGGAATATCCTTCGCGTCAAGCACGAGGAAGCTGTGCTTCACGATCGGGCGGGTCACTCCGATGATGTCGGTCTCCTGAAACACATTCTTCCCGATCATTGCGCTCGAAACCTGACCGGTGATGAAGACGGTCGGAATCGAATCCATATAGGCATCCGCAATGCCCGAGACAAGATTCGTCGCTCCGGGGCCGCTCGTGGCCATGCAGACACCGACCTTGCCCGAGATCCGGGCGTAACCTCCTGCGGCAAACGCACCCCCCTGCTCATGGCGGGGCAGAACCACGCGCATCTTCGACTTCGAAAGCGCCTGGTGCAGTTCGATCGCCTGGCCGCCCGGATACGCAAAGACGACGTCAACCCCGAGGAGCTCCAGGCATTTTATCGTGATTTCACTGCCTTTCAAAAGAGAGGGCGTCTTTGGTGTATCCATTGTTTTATTTCCTTACGCTGTAATGATTTCTCCGGTCTGACCCCGGCAACGCCCGGGATTTTCCGCATTTTCCCCCGGCTCCGGTTCAGTCAATCGGTAAATATACCGCTCTTTCCGGCAAAAATCAAATTATCTCATTGAAAAACAGGGATGTTGCACTATATTATTCCTGTTTCGCTGTAACGTTCATGAAAACGGAAGGACAAAAAACGGATATGGCAAAGATCGATTACGAGTTCGATCAGGGAGACGGGAGACCGGACAGAACCGGAATGCGCCTGCGTCTCGTGGCGATTTTCCTCATCGTCGCGGCCCTGACGTGCGGGATCATCTATTTTCTGATCCCGAAGTCCGACGGGGAATCCATGGAGAACCGTCCTGCCGTTCCGCAGGAGGAGGAGAGCACGCCCCCCTCCGTCGATAACGAAAGCGTCCAGACGAAAGAGAGTCGGAGTCCGGTCGACCTCCCTCCCGGAACGGAGAGCGAACTGCCGCAGCAGCCGGAGGAACAATCGCCCGATCCGGAAACGACGGATGAAGAGCTCCCCGACGGCGAAGACCCTGCCGAGTCCGATCAGACCCCGCAGCCGGAAGAGGCAACGCTGCTCCCGGAAAAGGGCAAACCGTGGATTGGAGACCCGATCATCGACCGCCCCGACGTGCCGAAAACCGAAATCCCGGCCGACGTGAAGCCGTCGCTCGACGAGGCGTTCACCCGCGCAGAAGCGGACCTTGAAGAAAAAAATTACACCGCTGCGGCGGAAAACGCCCGCGCTATCCTGGAAAACGCCTCGGTCATTCCCTACTCCTCCGAGTGGCGGCAGGCGGCCGCACTGCTCACGGCGGCGAACCTCACGGCGTTCGAAACCCGGGCGGAAATGGGGAAATCCACCCTGATTCATCCGGTGAAACCCGGGGAGAGCTACAGCGCCCTCGCCGCGAAATACCATACGACGATCGATGCGATCAAACACTACAACCGCGTTCCGGAAAAAGACAATGTGCTCCGGATCGGCAAAAAACTGCTGATCCATCCCGGTCCGTGGAAGATCGTGGTACATAAGGGTCCGCGCGTTCTGGAGCTCTACAACCGCGATGCGCTCTACGCGGTTTTCGACGTCGGACTCGGGCGGCTCGGCAAAACTCCGACGGCAAAGTTCGTCATCTCAAGCAAACTGCGCAATCCGGACTGGTACATGCCCGGCGGCGGCGTCGTGAAATACGGCGATCCGGAGAATCCGCTCGGCAACTATTTCCTGAAACTCGCTCCGACCGGCAGTCCGGACCGCCCGCTGCTCGGATACGGGATCCACGGCACGCAGGACGAATCGGACATCACCCGCTCGCTCAGCAACGGCTGCATCCGCATGCGCGACGCGGACGTTTCCAAACTGTACATCATCGTTCCGGCCAGGACGCCGGTTGAAATTGTCGAATAAATACTTACCACCCAAGGGAGTTCACCATTATGCCGGAAATCCATCTGGAATTCGAAAAACCGATCATCGAACTGCGCAAGAAACTTCAGGAGCTTCAGGAGCTTTCCGAAAGCAGCAAGCTCGACCTCTCCGCGGAGATCGGTTCATTGACCAACCGCATGAACGAGACGATGAAGGAGATTTACAGCTCGCTCACTCCGTGGCAGCGGGTTCAGCTTGCGCGTCACCCGGAACGTCCCTACACGCTCGATTACATCAACTACATTTTTCCGAACTTCATCGAACTCTCGGGTGATCGCCGGTTCCGCGACGACAAGGCGATCGTCGGCGGCTTCGCGAAATTTCAGGGCAAACCGGTCATGGTGATCGGAACCCAGAAGGGACGCGACATGAAATCCAACGTCTACCGCAATTTTGGCTGGCCGAGCCCGGAAGGGTATCGCAAGGCGATGCGGCTCATGCAGCTCGCGGACAAGGCGGAAGTGCCGATCATCACGCTCATCGACACCCCCGGAGCCTTCCCCGGAATCTCCAGTGAGGAGCGTCATATCGCCGAGGCGATTGCGGTGAACCTGCGGGACATGTTCACGCTGCGGGTTCCGATTGTCTCGGTCATCATCGGCGAAGGCGGCTCCGGCGGTGCGATCGGCATCGGCGTGGGCAACCGGATCCTCATCATGGAGAACGCCTACTATTCGGTCATCACCCCGGAAGGGTGTGCCGCGATCCTCTGGAAGGACCGCAAATTTGCGCCGCAGGCGGCGGAAGCGCTGCAGCTCACGGCGGAGAAACTGTTTGAACTCGGCATCGCCGACGGCATCATTCCGGAACCGTTCGGTGGCGCTCAGCGCGACCATGAACAGGCCGCCAAACTCGTCGGCGAGGCGATCGCGAAACAGCTCTCCGAACTGCGCAAGCTCTCCGGCTGCAAGTTGCGCGAACAACGCTATGAGAAATTCCGCACCATGGGCAAGTTCACGGAACTCCCGCTCGCGCCGGAAGCCCCGGCCGAAGCAGCAAAAGAGGCCGACGAGTGAAAAATCTCCTGACGGTTCGTGAAGCAGTCGAATCGGATGTCAAAAAAATTCATGAACTCCTGACGATCTATTCGGAAAAGGCGATCGTCCTTGCGCGCAGCGAGGAGGACATCCGCTTCTATCTCGGCAACTTTCTGGTCGCCGAGGTGGGCGGCGTGGTTCGCGGCTGCGCCGCCGCACGTGACTTCGGCAACGATTTGCTGGAAGTGCGTTCGATGGTGGTCGAGCCCGGTTTTCAGGGCAAGGGGATCGGCCGGGCCATGATCGAAGCTCTGATCGCGGGGCTGCGGATTCGCCGGAAGAAGTTCCGGCTCTTCGCGCTGACTTATCAGGTCGAGTTTTTCAAGGCGCTCGGCTTCCGGGTCGTCGACCGCAGCCTCTTCCCGGAGAAAATCTGGAGCGACTGCGCGAAGTGTCCGAAAAACGCCTGCTGCGACGAAACCGCCATGCTGATCGAATTCCCCCCGGAGGAGTGACCCCGGCATGAAGCCAGAAGGGAAAAAACGGGCATGGCTCTGGATTCCGACCGCCTACTTCGCCGAGGGCGGTCCCTTCATGGCCGTGTCGACCGTTTCGGCCATTCTCTTCAAGTCGCTCGGGATGGAGGATCGTTACGTCGCACTCTGGACCAGCCTCATGATGCTGCCGTGGTCGATCAAACCGCTCTGGGCTCCGTTTGTGGATATGTTCCGCACGAAACGGCAGTGGATTCTCGCGACCCAGCTCGTCATGACTCTCCTGTTCACGGCCATGGCGGGACTGATCGTGAAGGAGAGTCTTTCGCTGATTCTCATCGGAACTTTTTTTCTGCTGGCGTTCGCCTCTGCGACCCACGATGTCGCCGTGGACGGCTTCTACCTCATCGCACTCGACAAACATGAACAGGCGTTCTTCGCCGGGATTCGCGGAACCTTCTACCGGATCGCCTCGGTGTCGGTGCAGGGAGGACTCGTCACTCTGGCAGGCGTAGTGGAACACTGGAACGGCAATCTGCGGCTCGGCTGGGCGCTGTCGCTCTTCTGCGCGGCGGCGGCGATGGGAGCGGTGTTCCTGTGGCATCTTTTTCTGCTGCCGCGCCCGGCGGAGGATCGGACGGCGAAGAGGGAAGTCGGAATATGTTCCGATTTTCTGAGCTCGTTCCTGAGTTTTTTCCAGATGAAGGGGATCGTCTGGATTCTGCTTTTCCTGTTTCTGTTCCGCCTGGCGGAGGCGCAACTCGGAAAAATCGCCGGATTGTTTCTGCAGAGCAGCCCCGAACAGGGAGGCCTCGGCCTGAGCCTCGAAGCGATCGGCACACTCTACGGAACGATTGGACCGCTCGCCCTGATCGCGGGCGGAATCCTCGGAGGAATGCTCGTGGCCGCCCGCGGCTTTGCGAAGTGCATCTGGCCGCTGGTCTGCGCGATCAACCTGCCGGACATCGTCTACGTCTACCTTGCAGTGGAACGTCCCGCCTCGCTCTGGGCGGTCGGCGGCTGCATCGCGCTGGAACAGTTCGGTTACGGGCTCGGATACACGGCGGTGCTGCTGGTCATGGTGGCGCTCGCGGAGAAATCCGGCAGATTCAAAACCAGCCATTTCGCAATCATGACCGGCGTGACGATTCTCGGCATGATGCTGATCGGCGGCATCTCCGGCTACGTGGCGGAGCATCTCGGCTACGTGGGCTTTTTCTGGTACGTCATGGTCTGCACGATCCCGAGTTTCCTCATAACCGTTCCAATCGTGAAACTGATTCCGGCGGAGTTCGGAAGCAAATCGGCTTGATCCGCCTCAAATTTTCCGGCGCAACGCACGGAACTGGGTTGGAGAAACTCCCTTCTGGCGCTTGAAGAAGGTGGAGAAATAAAATTCACTGCTGAATTTGAGCCGGGAAGCGATTTCCCGAACCGGCATCTCCGTATGCAGCAGATAACGCTCGGAAACCGCCATGAGCTCATCCATGATGAATGTCTTGAGCGGAATGCCGAAATCGCTGGAGAAGTGGCGGGAGAAAGTGTCGCGTTTTACACCGGCTTCATCGGCAATCTCCTCAACCCCCATCTCGGCATTGATGTTGTTATGGATGTAACGCAGAATCCTTCCATACTTCCCGCTCAGATCGCAGAACTGCTCAATACGGCGGATATCGGGCTCGAGAAAACGGGCAAAGAGCTGCCAGATCAGCGATTCAAAACGGCAGAACACCTCCCAGTCCGGCGGCGTGGCGATCACGCCGGCAAACTCCCGGAGCTGTTCCGGATCGACGGCGACCTCGCGACATCCGGTCTGCCCCTCAAACACTTCAACGCCGGGAAGAATGTAAAGCTGAAAATGCAGGCTCAACAGGCTGATCCCCGGCTGAAAATCATACGATATTTCCGCTTTCGGAGGCACGAAGTAGGCAAAATTCGGTCGCAGCTCAAACTCCTGTCCGCCGGAATGGTTCGTCATGCGTCCGCCACCTTCGAGCACGAGAAAGCAGCGGTTGAAGGAAAAGGAATTTTTCCCTTTCCAGACAAAACGTGCGTTTGCCAGTTCCAGCAGCCGCAGTTCGAGAAGACTGTGATATTTCCGCAACAGGGAAAAATCGACGCCGTCCTTATATTGATAAAATCTGGCCATTTCAGCTTACCTCCGCTTAACCCTCAGCCTCCCCCATTAGTCAATATAACGAATCGAGCGGGAAATGCAAGCGAACGAACCTCTTACCTTGCCTGAATGTAATGAAAGGCATACCCGTCCTGGAAATTGTCAAAAGGGGAGATCCCATTGCGTGTTCCCCCATGAAATCCCTTTTGACGGAAGGATCGGAAAAAACCTGCATTGCGATATCCCATTGTTTGCCGGTTGCAAGTTCCGGAATCGAGGCAGAACGGGGAACGGGATTCCTCCGCGGTTTCACCTTTCGCGTTCACCGGCCCGGTCCGAACCGCAGGAAGGGGGGCGATGCCGCTTTTGAGGGACATCCCGATCCATCATCAGAAGCGTAAGCTCAGCTTCGCCGACGACTCGGAAACTCCCGGCGATATTTCAATGGCGAAAGTTGAAACCTCTCCTTGAACAGCCGGGAAAAATAAAACTCACTGCCGATGCCGCAGAGTTCCGCCACAGCTGCGACCGACAGCGAAGAGTCCGTCAGCAACGTCGCGGCCAACTCAAGACGGCAATGAATCAGAAACTGCCCGGGAGGAAGTCCGGCGACAGTTTTGAAGAGGCGTCGAAAGTGATGTGGAGTCAAACTTCTCTTTGCCGCCTCCGCAGTGAAATCCCACGTTTTCTGCGGATGGTGTCGCACCTCCGACACCAGATGGCGGAAATACTCTTCCTGAAAGGCGGGCAATCGCGGCTCGGCAAGTTCCGATTCATGGAACTGCAGCAGCAAATCCTCATAAAGCAGTACCGCACGCGGCGGGGTGAGCGGCGCCGAGCGACGCAACAGCTGCATGATTCGCAGCATGGTATCGAGAAACCGATCCGGGTCGGCGATTTTCCGAACCGGATTTTCCAGGTCGATCGGCAGGAGTCCGCTTTCCACGTATCTCCCGATCCGTTCGCCGTGAGAACAGAGAAAACTGTGATACCGCGTCTCTCCCGGGAAGTTTCCGTATTCAAAAAAGGCCCCTGGATGAGTGATGAAGGCGTATGCCCCCTCGTACTCCTTCACCGCCCCGTGATTCAACGCAAAGTGAAACCGCCCGGCGTGGTTGTACTGCACCCCGTAGTAGACCGGAACATGGCGCGACTCCCCCTGATGATCCGGCGTCGAATCGTAAAGACTGAAAATATGTCCGTCAAAAAAGTTCATCGATTATCCGTTTTGTGCAAAAAACAGTTCCTGCCGTTCATTCTCGAACATCTGTATTTATGGTATAATATATACATATCCGGCAAAAAAAACAAGAATCGGCCGGAATATCAACCTGATGAAAGGGACATATCCATGGAACAAATGAAGATTGCGGCGCAATTATACAGTTTCCGCGATTACATCAAAACTCCCGCCGGAGTGCGGGATACGTTGCGGCGGTTGCGGCAGATCGGCTTCAGCGCCGTTCAACTCTCCAGCTCGATCGCACCGATGCCGGATGAGGAACTGCGCCGGATGCTGCAGGAAGAGGGGATGATCGCGCCGACCAGTCACGAACGCGCCAAAGATCTGATCGAAAAACCCGAACAGACCATCGAACACCTGCTCGCACTGGATTGCCACCATACCGCGTATCCATACCCGGAGTGGATACCAACCGGGAAAGGAGAAGCCGTCGCCTTTGCAAAAGAGTTGAATCAAACTGCGGAAAAATTCCGCCAGGCCGGAATCGATTTCGCCTACCACAACCATGCGATTGAGTTCCTGCGATTCGAGGGGAGCACGATACTTGAACTCATCTACCGGAACGCACCGCTTGTGAGCGGCGAACTCGACACATTCTGGGTCCAGAAAGGAGGCGGAGATCCGGTCGACTGGCTCTCCAGGCTCAACGGCAGAATCAAAGTTCTGCACATCAAAGATTTCGGAGTAAACCAGAAAGGAGAAACGATCATGATGCCGATTGGCTCCGGAAATCTCGACTGGAAGCGGATTTTCTCCGCGGCCGAAACGGCCGGAGTGGAGTACTATGTGGTCGAACATGACGGAGACTGCGCGGATCCGTTCGAGTCGTTCGCCGCAAGCATGCGGTTTTTGAAAGGAAACTTCGTCTCATGAAGAAGACAAAGGTCGTCATCTGGAACGAATTCGTTCACGAACGGGAGGCGGGTGCAGCGGGTGATTATATCCGCACCATCTATCCGGAGGGGATTCATACGTTTCTCGCGGAGAAACTGGCCGCGGACGATCTCGAAATCCGCACCGCCACGCTGCAGGACCCGGAATATGGACTCCCGGAACCAATATTGAACGAGACGGAAGTGCTGGTCTGGTGGGGGCATTGCGCGCATGATCAGATCGATGATTCGCTGGTCGACAAACTTCAGCAACGGATACTGGCCGGAATGGGACTGGTGGTTCTGCACTCCGGTCACTATTCAAAGATTTTCCGGCGCATGATGGGGACGAGTTGTCGGTTGCGCTGGCGGGAAATCGGGGAAAAGGAGCGGCTCTGGGTGGTCGACCCGGCCCATCCGGTCTCGGCAGGAATTCCGGAAACATTCACGCTGCCGCATTCGGAAATGTACGGGGAACCTTTCGGGGTGCCGGATGACGGGAAAATCGTGTTTCAGTCGTGGTATGAGGGCGGCAATGTGATGCGCAGCGGCATTGCGTTCCGGCGCGGAGCAGGTAAAATCTTCTACTTCTCCCCCGGCCATGAGACCTACCCGATTTACCACGACGCCGTCATTCTGCGTGTGATCGGCAACGCGATCCGCTGGGCGGCCGGAACGACTCTACCGCCGCGAATCACTCCGCAGCCGGAGCCGCTGGAACGGGTGATGACGGAAAATCCGCTGAAAAATCTGGACACCAGCGGACTGCATGCCGTCAAAACGCCGCAGCAAACTTTCACAAAGAATTAAAATCATTCTCAGGAGAATACAGGATGAACCAGGCAATCAAAGTTGGAATTCTCGGGATGGGCCGTGCCGGACTCGGCATGCACGCCCGCGAGATTGCGGAATACCCGGATCGATTTGAACTTGTCGCGATTGCGGATCATGATCCGTCGCGGCTCGAAAATCTGTCTGCAGTTCCGGAACAGGCAAAACGTTATACCTCGTGTGAGGAATTGATCGATGATCCGGCTGTCGAGCTTGTATCGATCGCGTTGCGCCATCCGGATCACGTTCCCTATGCAATTCGCGCGCTCGAAGCGGGCAAGTACGTGAATATTGACAAACCCATCGCCGTCAATTATGAAGAGGCCTTGAAACTGGAAGCGTGTGCCCGTCGTCATCCGGGCAAACTGTTTGCTCGTCAAAATCGCCGGTTTGAAGGGCCGTTTCAAAAGGCGCGTCAGCTGATATCGACCGGCGTACTCGGGAAAATCACTTTGATCAAACTGCACCGTGCCTGTGGTTACTGCCGCCGCAACGACTGGATGACGATGACGGAATTTGCGGGGGGACTTCTGACCAACTGGGGGCCGCACGTGATTGATCAGGCGTTACAGCTCATCGGTTCACCAGTCGCTGACATGTGGGCAGACGTGCGTTCAGTCATCAGCATTGGGGATGGTGATGATCAGATTAAACTGCTGCTGCGCGGAGAAAACGGCATCGTCGCCGACCTTGAGATTTCCGGAACCAATGCGAAACCGGGACGCGAAATGGAAATCTGGGGAGAACGCGGAACACTCGTTTACGATCCGACAGTCGGAGCAATCGAAATGCGGTTTGTCGATCCGGAATGTAAATTCAAGCCATTGAAGCCGCATCGGGAAAATCCCCCCATGGAGTACGGCAACTTCGATGAGAAGCTGACTTTCATTGAACAGCGGGTTGAGATACCGTTCATTCCGATGTCGGAGATCTGGAAATACATATACGAGTCGGTCAGAAACGGGAAGCCGTTTCCGATCCGGCTGGAAGAAGCGGTAGAAGTGGTTCGTCTCTGTGATGAAGCATTTCGCCTGAGCGGGTTCAAGCCGCGAGCGTCTGAGGCGTGAAAGTCGGATTGTGTCTGAAATTCTGGTGCATTTGCTTCCAAAAGACGGCAGATTGCAAACGTAATTCGGCTCCGCCTGTGCAACTGAGCTGCTCCTCCGGGGCTCTCTGATCGGTTGTGCAGGCGGAGTCTCCCGCTTTTTTTTACCTTATACCGTCCGCCTTCGTAAAGTTTGCAAGTATTCATGTACTGCAGAGTGCCCCATTTTGTCGTGGAAATATGTCTGAGTCTGGCTCCGACCAGCATCATCGCCGAGTACCCATCCGGAAAGCTGCCGACAACCCGGGTTTGGCGGCGAATCTCTTTCATGATGCGCTTGAGACCGTTATTTGTCCGCAACCGGCTCCAGCGTTCATACGGGAAGTCATATAAGACAACGTCTCCTCCACGCTGGTTTCTAAAAAACTTGCGATCCGTTCCAGTTTCATGGCTTCTAATTTTTCAGCCACGAGAGCGGCTTTCTGCCGGGCAGCCGATTTATCTTCTTGAGCATGAATTGCCTTGAGCATCGCCACCACCTCGCGAAGGTGTTTCCATTTCTCCCGCTTGGGTCAGGAGTTTGCGTTTGTAGCTCCCGGCTCGCATATCCTGCCGATCCTCCGGGCTGCGCTGATACCTCGAAGCCTGACAGATTGCATTGGCTTCCGCATTCAGGAGCGCATTCAGCGTATCCTCGACGGACTGTCGAACCAGTCCGTCAAGATGCGTCAGAATCTCTTTTTCATCGATTTTAATCGCTCCGGAGATTGCCTTTTCGTTTTCCTGCGCTGCATTTTCCATGGCCTGTTTTCCTTTCTTTTGATTACGGTCTGGTCACTGTAATCCATCAGAAGACAGGCTTTTTTTTCAAGTGCCCTCTCTCAAAATGTGCGCAATTTTCCGGACGTTATCAGAACCTGTTTTATGGATCATCTCTGAGTGAAGGTAATTTTTTTTGCACAAGCTCATCTTTGCCCGGAGCGCAATATACGATTGTTCGCAGTATCAGGTATGGCAGCCGGATACTCCTGGCAGAGATAATATCTGCGCGGTTCATCCTCATCCAGTTGGGGGAAACGGTTACCTCCATTGATGAATACATTGTCGGAACGATCATCGCAGACACTCGATACTTCGCCGGAAACCCCATACCGTATTCCGTCGATTACAAGTCCGTTACCACCTTCTCCCCAGAACTGATGGATCGTTCGCGGCGGCAGACATATACTTTCTCCTGGGCGGAGCTGAACCCGTGATCCGGAGCGAATCGTACGTGAAACCCCATCCACAGAAATCTGCAGATCCCCTCCGGCAGGATTTCCTTCCGGATCTGAGGCGGTCAGTTCCAAAACGATAAAACCGTTGCCGCGATTGATGATGTCTTCCCGCTTGCTGCGGTGAAAATGAGCCGGAGCACGTTGCCCTTCCGGATCAAGGATGAATTTCTCGGCGTAACTCTTCGGATAATGCGGGTCATTGTGCCGACCGTTGCGCAGGGTAAAGAGCGTTCGCCCGATGTTTGTAAAATCATCCGAGCCGAAATCGGTCACATCCCATCCGAGCATGCAGTCTCGAATCTCATCGGCCTCATGACCACAGCGGTTCCACTGCTCCACACTCCAGACGGCGAACTCCGGAAGTTTCAGACCCGTTGCATCAAATACAATCCGCGCAATCTCAATACTCCGGTTAATTACGGAACGTTTCAACATCTTACTTTCTCCGTGTTTTCTGATTAAACCGGTTCCGACCGGTTGGAAAATTCATTGTTCCCTCACTTCCACTGAGTCGAGTTTCAGGCGGATCTCCTGTACCATCGCACGTCCCATCGGCCATTCGGGCGGTTCGTAGAGTCCGCCGAAGGCCACTTTGCGCAGGATGCGTCCGGGCCGATCCAGCACGGTCCGGCCGTCGAGACGGATTTGCAGACGATCGCGTTCCAGTGTGACCGCGAGCCGGAACGGCTTGCGCATTTCGAGCACGGCGAGTCCCTGTTTCTTTCCGGAGGCATCGCGGAATACCAGCAGATCCCGGGCATGTTCCGGATCCCACTCAGTCAGCACAATTCCGCCATCACGACTCTTTCCGCCAAGGGTGAGCAACGGAAAATCATCCTCCCTGCGGTAGAAAAGTTCGAGTTCCGCTGCGATCGTCACGGAGTCGGCGCGGGTCTGCGGTTCGGTCAGTACCACTCCCAGCGTCGCCCAGCGGTGCCCGAAGCGGGCAACTCCATGTTCCCGGTCGATAATCAGTCCGGTACGGCCGCCCCGCGGCAGGAGGAACGGTTCTGCGAAGTCCGGCAATGTCTGTACCACCGCCCCCATGATTGAATTCGGATAGGTATAAGCCAGGTAGAGTTTGCCGTCTTCCACAAATCCATTCGGATAAAAGGCCCGGCCACCGTCTGGTTGAACGACCGGTCCCGGCAGCAGCAGATCAGGATCGCAGACCGGCGAGGCGTAGAGCGACAGGAAAAAACGATCCTGATCGATTCGCGCCGGAAGATTCACAACCCAGTCGTTCATCACCATCAGCAGTGTATCCGGCCCGCCGCTCCGGGCGACGGAATAGTTGCGGCAGATGATCGAATCGACCTCAATCGGTCGGCACTTCGACCAGTTCTCGCCGCGGTCGGAACTCTCCGCGTAAAGAATCATCCAGTGCGGCTTCATAAAGGGATCGAGTTCACGATTTTCCTGGGAGCTCGAATTGCGGATCAACATACCGATCTTTCCGTTCCCCTGTTCGAAAAGCATCGGTTCCCAAATTCCGAGATATTTCGCTCCTGGAAGTCTGGTCGAATCCTCACCCAGCTCCTCCCACGTGACGGCCTCGGCCAGCCGGCTCCAGTGCCACGATTGCCCACCATCCCGGCTGATAAGGCTGGCTGCGTAACGCGTATCCCCAACCAGATACTGTTCGGCTGCATACGGCAGACTCGCCGGAAACAGCATGACATCGTCCGAGGTGAGCAGTCCGTGATTGGTCGGAAATCCCACCACCTCGCCCTCAAGTTCCGGCGGAGCAGCTGGAACTTCCACGTTTTCCCAGTGCAATCCGTCAATTGAGCGGGCGATGAATGTACGGCGCGCCTTGTAGTCGCACCACGCACAGAAAAGTGTTTCGTCGTGGTAGTTGATGAATGCGGGCTGCCACTGGTTGTCGGACTCCACCGGATTGCGGCAGCCCGCCGCAGCCGTAAAAAGTTTCACCGGCGTCGACCAGTGGATGAAATCATCCGAAACGGAGAGGAAATTGAACTGTCCGGGGACTCCCTCCGCGCCGGTTTCATTCGCATTCCACGAGGCGAGAAATTTTCCCTTGAACCGGACGATGTCCACATCGTGGTTATAACACAGATATGGTTCGCGGCCCTTGCGCGGACAGTAGATCGGGTAAAACGCGACTTCGGGTTCGTAAATTGGAAGCATCATGATGAAAATCCTCGCTGGGTTATTTCTGCGGCCCGCAGTCTTCGGTGCCGGAGCCGTAGAGAATAGATGTTTTCACGTCTGGTCCGGAGTTGGAGATCCGGTTGTTTTCGATTGCGATGTGCCGACAGAGCTGCACGCCGCAGGCTGCGTGCCAGCCGGCGATTTCCGGCGGACACGCATCGTTCACCGCTGCGGCAAACATCAATGCGGTGACGAGGGTCAACAACATCTTTTTCATCGGCCTCTCCGGTCTTTTTTGCAATGAATTCAGAAAATCGATCCACCATTCGTCTCCCCGGATATCATCCACATTCTCCTGAACTTCCCCATAACTCTGTGTGATGCCCCGTCCGTCCGCCATCTGCAGATTGACCCGATCCGTATGACGACGGCTCGCACTCCCGATATTCGAGGTGGTCAGCCTATTCTTCTGCTTCCGGCTCCGCACTTCGTTTGCTTCGTATTGGTCTGTTGTTCCTGTTGTGCTGCAACGTTCTGAACTCAGAAACGCCATCCGCGGTCCCGGCTGCGGGATCCGCGACAACTTGATGGGAAGTGTCTTCCCCTCCCGCGCACCGGCCGCTGCGCCTTAGATGCCCGGCATCGGAACAACCATTCAAAACCGCATCGGCCATTTTAAAATTATCATCACAACAAATTTTATTTATTATAATACCGGAATGATAATGGGAAGTCAATCGGTATTCATACTAAAAACAAGACATGTAATATCAAAATTCAGACATTATCCGGAATTTGCATCGAAATGTTGTCTGCAAAATGATGGAGGGAAACCCGATCAGAAACCGCACCTGATATTATTTCAGGCTCAGGTGGTCGCGATAATGAGCCGGAGTGACATTGCGGTATTTTTTGAAAAATACGATGAAATGGCTGGGGCTGCTGAATCCGAGCGCCGCTGCCACATCCGCTACCGTATTGGCGGGATCTCCCAGCAACCGTTCAGCATGAGCCAGCCTCCGAAGATCTGCATATCGGCGGATCGACATTCCGTATTCGGCACGAAAAATCCGGTTGAGATGTCGGGCGGAAAAATTAAACTGGCTGGTCAGCACATCCATTTCGAAGGTGCGATTCACCAGATCTTCTATGCGCATTTGAATATAATGAGTGATTTCCCTGTGTGTTCCGGATCGTTCATCGGTCGAGCCCCCGGACAGAGGCTGAAAATTCTGAAGAATATCGAACAGCAACGCGGAAATCTCATATTCCAGTACGAGGCGGCTGAAACATTTTTTTCGGCGGCATTCCGTTTCGATCATGCGAATCAGGTTGAATTGAGTCTGGGACAAAGTAAATCGATAATGATTCTTTTCCAGAATGTCATTAAGGTTTTTCAGAAACATAACTCCATTCGGCCCGGTGGGAGTCAGCGAGAGTTCCATGGAACGGATACAGGAATTTTCGCTTTGACTGTAACGCCGGTGAAGCTTCCCGGCGGGGAGAAAAAACACCTGACGGTTTTCCGCGTTATTGGAAATTTTCACGCCGTCGACCAGATAATTCATTTCCCCCTGAATCATCCAGGCCATCTCGTAAAACGGATGTTCGTGCTCCGGAATTTCCACCTTTCCGGAATGAACTGCATCGTAGAAAACCGAAATTCGGATCTCCACCTCAATCCCCTCTGGCCGGAACGGAGGCATCGCATTGATAATTTCACTGATCGTTTGATTGAAAGACTCCATGCAATAGAATTTATATGTAAAGAGGTAATTTCAAAAGTTTTTAATTCGGCGGGATGAAAAAAGAGGCAGAAGGTTCATCTTAACTCTGGGACTATC
>NZ_CALXSK010000055.1 GCF_944391105.1 uncultured Victivallis sp. | reverse complement strand
GGTGAAAATCGACCCGACGCTCAAGCGTAACGATTTCTTAGCCACAGAAGAACCTCTTTGTTAAAAGTTTCTGTGGCAAAGAATAACTGCAGAAAATGTGCCGGTAATTGCCGGTATCGTCCGAAGCCGGAGAAAGCCGAAAACAGGGGTATGAGAAATTTTCGAGTGGTACTCAGTGGTACCTCAAAGGGCGTTTCCGGGCGTAAAATTGGTACCCGGAGCGGGACTCGAACCCGCAAGGAGTTTTCCGGCAGATTTTAAGTCTGCTGCATTGAGCGTAAAATTTAAAATTTTGCCGGTTTTTATCCGGTTAACGCCTTGAAACGCCCTTTTTCGATGCTATCTTAGTAACATGAAAAACAATGAGAAACCATAAAGACCAAAGGGCGGATCAATGGCAAAGAAAACAACCGGCAAGCTCTACAAGGCGGGAACGCGGGGCTTCTGGTACATCCGGTATCAATTCGGGGGCAAGGACACCAGAACCCGGCTGCTCAACCCCGACGGGAAACCCATCACCAGAGAAAAAGAGGCACAGGCCGCAGCAAATAGACTTCTTGCACGGATTCACGAAACCAATAAGGCCGAACAACTCCGGACGCTGAAAAATGACTTGCAGGACGCGGAACAGGCCGCCGCAGACGCCGCCGCAATGTTGCTGAACAGTCGCGCCACCATCGCCGACGGCTGGCGGCTCTTCATGAGTTGCCCCAAGCGCCCCGCCAGTTGCAAGCGTTTCCCCGCCGACGCCATTCCCCGACATACCACCGCAGCCAATTACCGGAGCTATTACGACCGCTTTTCCGGCTGGATAAATGAACATTCCCCCGCCGCCCGGCTGCTTTCCGACGTAACCCCCGAGATTGCCGCCGCTTTCATGGAGCAGATCAGGCAGGAGGGCGCGCCGGGCACATTTAACAAGTATTTGCAGTTTTTCAACTGCTTTTTCCAGACCTTGGCCAATGCGGGCAAGATCACTTCCGAAAACCCTTTTCGCGATATCGACCGCGCCGCCCCCGAGTACAACAGCAAGAAGCCGTTGACCGTCGAGCAAATCGCCCGATTGATCGACCGCGCCGCCGGAGAGATGCGGCTTCTGGTGGCATTGGGCTATTTTACCGGGCTGCGGCTTGGCGATTGCTGTACTTTGCAATGGCGGGAAATTGACTTGCTGCGGGGCGTAATCGAGCGCGTACCGCGCAAGACCGCGCACACGGTCAAGGACAAGACGCAAGCCGCCGTAAAAATCGGGATTCCGCCCTATTTATTCCAGATGCTGGCCGCCGTTCCAGAGCCCGAGCGCGTCGGCTATCTGCTGCCGCAATTCGCGGAAAAGTATCTCGATAAAGGGAATCACCAAATCACCAGACAGATTCTAAAACATTTTCATGATTGCGGAATCGAAACACACCGCGCCGGTACCGGGGTACAAACCACCACCGATCCCGAGACCGGCGGCACCGTCAAAAGCGGTTGCCGCGCTGTGGTGGAAGTCGGCTTTCATTCTCTCCGGTACTCCTACATCAGCCACAACGCCGAAGCCGGAACCCCTGCCGCCGTCATTCAACGGAACGCCGGACACGCCAGCCCTGCCATGACCGAACACTATACGAAGATCAGCGACCGCGCCGCCGTCAAATATGCCGCCGCGCTGCAACTTCCCATTGCCGACGCGGAAGAAGTCGCCCCGGCTGCCGGAGACGCTCCGGAACGTGCCGCGCTTCGACGTCTGGCGGATACTCTGCCGATTGAAGAGGTTAGAGAGATTTTGAACCATATACGGAGGGCGTAACCATGAAAGATCAAAATAGTTATTTTTATCTACAACACATGGAAATCCATAGAGAAATGGCCGATTTGATTCCATGGTTAACCGGTGATGATTACAAACCCTTATCCGATGAACCGAATTTCGCCCAAAGCATATCGGAGGACAAAGCGAAAGTTGCAAAGTGTGCACGGGAATTTATAATGGCATGGGAGAGGCTACACAAAAAGGAATTGACTTTACCAAGCAACACCGGAACACTTCCGACAACAAAGCAAGCCGTGTTTATCGACAGTATGGCACTTGCTGCATTGGATTTGATTTTTGCTTGTGACAGCTATAATCTTTCCTGTTCCCTTGATTCGGATATGATGTTTTTAAAAATGCTCAAAGAGAGGCAGGAAATATGCGATAAAATATATGCCAAGGCCAAAGAACTGGAACATGCCAAGGGAAACACCCGAGAGTTGGACGATATATTTAAACTGTTGGACGAAATGGGTAAAAAGAACGCTGAATGTTTTCAACAGGCCATCAAAGAACGGCAATCGCTTGCCAACTTAATTAAGGGTAATAAGACTCTCCCCAAGCGCCCGAAGTTGACGCAAGCGGAAGCCGCCTCCTGTTGCGGCGTTACGGAAAAAACAATCAGGAATTGGGATTCCGGAGCAACCAAGGCGCCGGACTGGTACCCTGGAAGAGATGTAACCGCCGTAGAAATGAAAATGCGTGCTCAACATGGGAGACTGCAAGACCGGATGGCAAAGGCGGTGCGGAAAGAAATCGAAAACGCAAGGAAATATAGAGAGGAAGAAGATTAACAGGGCTGATTCCGGCAATGATAGCCGGATGTTTTTCAAGGCTCCATGCTTGATTGCATGAGGCCTTTTTTTACGCACTGAAAACCGGAAAGAAACAGGAAAGAAAACCGGCAATAAGTAAAGAATTTTGAGGAAGAAAAGACAACTTTAAAAAAAGCCCTGCGGCAACCTTGGAGGCTCTTTCCGGAATCGCGTTTACCGAGTGACCGGGCGCGATAAAAAAGGAGTTTCCAAATGCAGATCAAACAGAAAATAACCCCCGCAATCCTTGCCGCCGCTACCGGAATGCTTCAACCATTCATCCCGGAACTTACGCCACAGGGACTACTTGCCGCGTTGAAAAGCCATGACGCGGGACAGCCAGCCGCCTCAATCGCGGAGAAGCCTTTGACGCGCAAGGAGGCCGCCGCGCTGCTTTCCGTCAGTTTGAACAGCGTAAACCGGTACATGAATACCGGGCTTCTCCGGCGCGTCAAGATCGGGCCGCGCGTTGTCCGGATCGACCCCGCAAGTGTCAGGGAGTTGCTCGATAACGGAACAGCGGAGAAAGAAGCATGATGCACGATCAAGCCTTAATCAAGCAATATCTTTTTGCGTTGTCTGCCGATTGCGACCGCACCGAATGGATCAACATTGGCGGAGCTTTCAAATCTGCCGGGGGAGATTTTGAGACGTTCGACCAATGGAGCGCCACCGCTCCGCAGAAATACAACGCCGCAGACTGCCGCACGGCTTGGAATAGCCTTTCCCTCTCCGGAAACCCGGACGGCGCGGCGGGACTGCTCCGGAAACTGGCAAGCAGCAGCGGAAAGTATTTCCCTCCGGCAGAACCGCCGCGGACGCAGCAAGCCGCTATGTGCCCCTCCCCTGTTATGTTTCAAGGCAACTCTTTTGGAGTTTTGCCGCTTTCTTCCGGTAATTTCCGCCCCTCCCCGCCTCCTGCTGGGGGCGTAAGTTGGAATCAGGCAAAAAATGGAGACCCGGAGGCAATCCGCAGCTATATCAATGATACGGAACAGAACAAGGAGGAAACCTTTGCATATTTTTGCGAACATCGGGGTTTGTCTCCTGAAACCGTTACCGCGTTTCGCCTTGGATTCGATCCCGCAGACCGCGCCGCAATTATCCCATATCCGGGAGAGGTATATTGTGTCCGGCGCTTCATTGACCAAGAAACCGACGGACACGGCGCCAAGTACGATAATCCCAAGGGGAAAAAGCCTGTTTTCAACGCTGTGGCACTGCAACAGAATACCCGCCCTGTTTTCGTATGTGAGGGGCAGATAGACGCCCTTTCCATCATCGATGCGGGGGGCGTGGCTTGTACCGGTTTGAATGAACCGGGTACATTTATCCAGTTGGCCACCGCTTCACAAGCACCGGGCTTTATTGCGGTTGGAGATTTGGACGAACACGGCATAAAATCAGCCGACGCACTCAAGGAAAAATTGTCAGCAGCTGGGAAGAAATGCAAGACCACCATAATGCTGCCGGGCTTTCATGATGTCAACTCCCTTTTACGGCAAAACGGGCGCGAGGCCCTGAAAGAATGGATCACCAAGGAAGAAAACCAACTGGAACCGGAAGAAACGATTGCGCAAGCCGTCACACTCCGGGAACTTCAGGAAAAAATTAACGCAGAGGGGCCGAGCGATCCGAATGAACTGATAAAAAACCGCTTTATCTGCAAGGGGGGCGCGGGTGTATTGGCAGCGGAAACCGGATGCGGGAAAAGTTCTCTTGTCATGCAGTTATGCTTGCATTGGGGTGCCGGGTTGCCGTGCTTCGGCCTGTACCCGACGCGCCCCCTTAAAATACTTCTCATTCAAGCCGAAAATGACGAAAGAGACTTGCAGGAAGAAATTACCGGCGTATGCTGGGGAGCTGCCAACATTGAGCTGCTGGCAATTCCGCAGATTGATGCAGCAAAGGAAGCGGTAAGGATCATCAGTGATTCAACTCACGCCGGAGATAATTTTGTACACATGTTAGAAGAGGTTTTGGAACCGGGAATCGACCTTATCATCTGTGACCCGCTATTTGCATTTGCCGGGTGCGACCTTTCCAATCAAGAAAAAGTCAGCCGATTCCTCCGGAACCAGATTAACCCGCTCCTGAAACATTATAATGTGGCCGCTCTTTTCGTCCATCACATGGCGAAATCAAGCAAAGGGGTATTACTGAATGAAAACTTTAATCAGGCATATAATTATCACGGGAGCGCCGAGATTATCAACTGGGCCAGATTTGCGCTTGTACTGGAACGCTTCAAAGACCAAAGCGGCAACTTCTTTTTCAAATTGTCCGCACCCAAAAGAGGGCGTCGGCTTGGCTGGGATAAGGAAGCAAAATATCTCCGCTGGTGCGACCGTGCCATCTACTGGGAAGAACTTGACGCCCCGCCGGAACTGGCCGCCCCGTCGGAAGCGGTTACACCAGAAGCGCGGGCAGCACAAAGAGAAAATGACAAACGCCGCCGTCTGCTGGATGACGCCACCCGCGCCGCAGAAATTCTCAAACCCGGCGAAAGCATGACCGCGGCAGATTTCCGCCGCGCGATCATAGGCCGAGGGATAACCACCAACAAAAGCCGACTTGAAACGATTCTGGCCATTTGTATTGAAAATGGCTTCATCATAGAGCGGGAACCCACCAAGGAAGAAAAAACGATTCCCGGCATTAAAAAGATGATCGAAAAACCGGCTCCCCCGCCGGAGCAAATGGAGTTTTTTCAATCGCCCCAAGTTTGGGGTGATTGATTGGGGCGATTAGGGGAGATTAGAGAAAATCAATCGCCCCAAGTTTTATATTATATACTCCCCCTTTAAGGGGGGTATATAAAACTTTTGGGGCGATTAGAATTTTAATCTCCCCAACGCAAAATCAAAGGGAACAGAAGTGAAGAAACCAGAAGTCATATCGGAACCATCACATCGGATCATTTTCCCCGTGGAGAAGATCACCAGCATAACACCGAAACAGATCAGGGAAAACCGTCACAGCCAAATGCCGCAAAGCCGTAGCAGCCTCCCCCGTGGAGATATGAGGCCGCATATTCCACGCCGGAGATGAATACCGGCGGCCAGTCATAAGAAAGTGAACGGATGCAGCCCCGGCGGATGTGTCGCCCCGCGTCGGACAAGTGCCGGAAAAGTGACGGGGCCGAGGAGGGGGGGGGCGGCCCCCCCCGGTCGGGTCCTTCTGGTCCCGGGTCGAAACCACCTTACAACGACGAAATCGAGGAAAAATAGTGCGTTATGGAGCAAGAACGGTTTTTCACAGGTTTTCCCGGCTGGTGCTTGACATGCTCCCGCCGTGGTGCTATATTCCAAGCGTTGCGAGAATCAGCCGCAGCCGCCGAGCGTTTCAAGGGGCACCAACCCCGAGGCGTTAACATGAAACTTTTTTTGTGTCCCGAAGTTTTGCCGTTTTGCGTGAAGCAGGTAACGGGTGGTGCCGTCCTGCAAGGTGCTGATTCCACCGACCGCAAGGCGGCTTTTTCATTTCGGGGCCGGGAGAATCAGCCCATGAGTAACACCAACTCAACCGCCACCAGTGCCGCCGTCAATTTTAACGGGGGGGGAAGCGTCGCCGGGTACAATCACCTTACCCGCGTCACAAGTCGCGCCGGAATCCACCGGGAACCAGCAAAAAGGGGGAATGCAGCCCCGGCACGTATCTGCTGGCGGGAAGAAAAGCCGGAAGCGCGGGAAACATCGTGGACACCGTGCCGCCAGCAAGCACAAAATTGTGCCCGCTGGTAAAATCGCCGGAAACGGCCCTCAAATCGTCGAAGCCGGAAACGCGAGCAATGACCAGCCCGATACCGAAAGTCGCGCCAGAAGTGGCAATGCGGCGATTTTTGACGGTATTGCGCCGGAATTGATCGCCCTTGGAGAGCAGGAAGCCGCCCGCCGGGGTGTCACCCTGCCGGAATTGATTGCCGAATATTTGCGGACGTTCACCCCGGAGCGGCAGGAGTATAGTGGATGCTTGCGTAATCTGCTGGCAAGGAATAGCGAAGCCCTTAAAAAATCAGATGAAGAGATCAGGGGTTACACGCGGAAAGAAATTCCTGTACCGGCGCATTGCAGCCAAGACAATACGCTTATTGTCCGGCGGATGTGTATTCTTCAAGGGATGGAGTATTGCCCCCCTTGGCGATTCAAGGCGATACTTTTCAATCTGCACACGCCGTTAAGCGAGGGAGAGAAAGAGCTGATTAACATTCTTTCCGCGCTCTGGCCGTGGCAGGAAGAGTAACCCATAAACAGCGAGAGGCAAGGGGGGGGGGCGTGAAACGCTATCCCCTTTGACCGCCCGAAAGAGTGCCCCATAAATAGCGATGGGCGCGGGGGGAATTGGGATACGCGTTTTCTGCGTACCCTTGGCGGAGAACTGAATCCATGGGCGCGGGGTGAATTGGTTTCATGTTTTTGTGAAATCAAAACCCATAGGACGGGGGCGAGATGATACTCTTTTTGACAAATTTATCAAAAAGCCATGGCCGCCCCCCATTTTAACAAACTTGTTAAAACGCCGCCCGTTTCACGAAATTATGAAACGCGAGGATGTATTAACGAGAAGAAAGGGTAAGAAATGCGTAAGAAAGAAGCCAGTACGATTGCAGAGAGAACGCCGGAACAACCCAAACGGATGAGACGGAAGCGGCTGCCGTCGGTGGTATACGCCGGAATCCGCTGCCCGCATTGCGGGAACGTTTCCGACCGCCACCCGATAACCAACACTTATGCCAACGGGAACCGCCGTCGCCTTTGCGCGGCATGTGGTCGCCCGTTTATAACCCGATTCGGGAACTAGTCTGACAATTCGTCGGATCAGGTCTGTAAAGCCGGGGCCGCTAACAAAAATGTTAAAACGGCGAAAGCTCCGGCCAATTTTGGCTCGAGCGTGCCATTGACAATTTTATCAAGGGCGTAAGCTCAATTTTGAGCCGATGTAAATCATTCATACGATCACGCCCCGAATTTTGGGGCGGCTGGATTCTTGAAGTTATGGCTGGACTTCAAAAAATCCAATTTTGGATTGACTGAAAGAGAAGCGGCTGCTCCATAAATTTGTGGAGCACCGGGGGGTACCGTCGCCAATTTTGGCGAGCGCTTGGGCGGATTCAGAATTTCTGAAGTCAGCTCTGGCGCCCGCGCTCATTTTTGAGCATGGCAAAATCCGTACCGTCCACAATTTTGTTGACGGCGCTTGATGAGGTGAATAAAACTCACGTCGCCGATTATCAGGCGCTTGCACCATTATGTTGGTGGCGCCATGTAAACGTCTTTTTCTTCGACATTACCCCCCTGCCCCGTTTTATCCGGTTATTTCGGCGTTTTTATCCGGTTATTCCGCTTTTTGCAACGATGATGGAGGCGTTTTTTTCTTGTTTTTTGAGGCGCAGCAGACTTGCAGCAGACCCCAAATTTATATCCGGTTTTTATCCGGTTATTTTGAGAATCATAAGGAAACTTGAGCTCAAACGCGAAAACAGGGCAAAAAAAAGAAGAGTCGCGGCGATTCGTCGCAACTCATTGATTTTCAACTGGTACCCGGAACGGGACTCGAACCCGTACACCTTTCGGCTGCAGATTTTAAGTCTGCTGCGTCTGCCATTCCGCCATCCGGGCTGGATCGACGCTGCTTAAAATAGTCGGGGTCGGACGCTTTTTCCAGTCCCATTCACAAAAAAAATGAAAATGATTCCAATCCGGAGGTTCCTCGGCGATGATCGGATCCCCGTCGCACGCAACCTTGCCGGAAAGTGGTTTCGCATTGACACGGAATCTCGCAAGTGCTATATTATGACAGGATTTTCCGAACCGTTACCGGAAATCGAGGTCATCAATCAATTTCGCATTCACTCCGGAGAGCGTCAATGCAAAACCCGAACACAACTTTCAACGCCGGCAAACCGCTCCTGACCGTCTGCCAACTGGGTCGTCTCGGAGACATCGTGGCGACGGAACCGGCCTATCGATTTCTGCGGGAACAACATCCGACACGAAAACTTCGCTGGTACACCCGCCCCCAGTATGTGGAACTGTTTCAGTTCGCTCCGTTCATCGACGAGATCGTTCCAGTCTCTTCAGCGGAAGAGTATCTGAAACTCAAAGAGGAACTCCCGGAGGGAACCATCTCTTTCGAATTCAATTTCCGCCGCCCGGATGCTCCGAAGCAGAAGCAGGCGGTGTTCACCTCTCTTCTGCACCAGTTCACCACAACCGCGGGGCTGGAAGTTCCTGACGAAACCCCGCGATTTTACTTTGCGCCGGAAGTCGCCATGCCGCAGCTTCCGGAGAAATATGTCGTGTTTCACTGCGCCTCACGCGGAAAAAACAGACAGTGGCCGGAAAAACAGTGGCAACGACTCGCAAAGTTCATTCTCTCGACCGGACAAAGCGTGGTCGAGATCGGAATGGAACCAGTTCTGTCAATTCACACGCCCGGCTTTCTGGATATGACCGGGCAAATCAGTCTGCAGACTGCCGCCCGGATCATCTCGGGCGCAACCGGATTTGTCGGAGTGGACAGCGGGTTCGGACATATCGCCAACGCAACAGGGGTTTTCGGCATCATTGTCACAGGCAAGTTGCGCAACCATCCGGAATACATTCCCTATTCCGGACGGTACGCTGCCGGAATCGGCTGCAACCTGGTTCGGCTTTACGACCTCCCCGCGGCCCGTGTTCCCTTTCCGCTCGTGCGGGAAGCGGCATCCCGACTTCTGGCAGGCTCGCCGATGAGCGGTGCCGAATGTGACCGGTTCTGCCTGATTCATCAGATCAAGTCCATGCGCCGCAATCCCGGCGTCCGCCTTGCGGAGCTGCTGCGCAAACCTTTCGACCGCATGAAAACGGAATGGGAATTCTTCCGCCGGAAACAGGCGGGACGCGCTCGAAAAAAACGTTCCCGCTGATTTCCCGGCTCCATTACGCCAATGTTCGGAAGTTTTTTACTCTGTGAAGAGTCAGCAGATTTCCGTCATGCAGGTTTCTCGCGCGCTCATCCCCCGAGCGGGCGAAAACAAGCAGATCGTCGCCGTCGAACAGCAGACTCGCGTAGTGGCGCGAATCGAGTTTGCCCTCCCCTTCCGCCACCACCCCGACGCTCCGAAACTCCAGGCCGTTGCGGGAACACAAAAGTTCAAGCCGACGCCGTTCTCCGCACGCCTCGAACCAGGGAGCTCCCGGCGCCCGGAAACCATCGAGCTTCGGACTTGAAATCATCCAGTAGAGCTGCGAAACCGGGTCGTAGTCGAGATGGAATTTGATCTGTCCACCGGGAAACGGCAGAAGAAAGAGTTTTTCTCCGCGAGGCGTGCGAAGCGGCTCGATCCGCAGCGTTCCGTCCGGCAGATCGATTCCTTTGAGCACTGCGCCGACGTTGCCCAGTCCGGTCTCGGCGCGCATGAGCAGCAGAACGGTTCGATCCTCGGGATCGTAGTAAAGATGATTCGGGTCATAAATGCGAATTACATTCGTTTCAAGCACGCCGACGGTTCCGTCCGCGAAGAAATGACGAATTCCCTGTTCCGCAAACAACGCCTCCGCCCGAAACGGTTCCGAAAACCTCCAGTTCGCCGGCTCACGCAGATCCGCCTCTTCCCGCGCCGACATCAGCACAGGAGAAACGCCCGGCCACGGCGCATTCGGAATCCGCTGCTCATAAACCGCATAGACATTCCCGTTCCGGAAGTCGATCCGCCCGGCGCTCTGGTGCCACATGTGATCAGAGTCGAGCACCGAAACCTCCGACCAGCTTTCTCCATTGTCACAGCTGCGGCTGATGACGAGCCGCCCGCTCTGTCCAAGCGCGTACAGCGCATTCCCTGCGCGAAACAGCATCACGTGCAGCATCGGCAGACGCGTGGAACTTTCCCGCCAGCTCACGCCATCATCGTCAGAAAGCAGAATCCGGAACTGATTTCCGCTTTCATAATCACCGGAATCCGAACGGACTCCTTCCAGGCGTGCCGTTCCCGGTCCGCCCAGATCGAATCCCGCCAGAATCCGCCCGCCGAATCCACGGCAGAGTGACGGCGTATAGCAGAATACGTCCTCCGGATACGGTGATTCAAACAGAATCTTCTCATCGGCAATCAGCTGCATAACACTCTCCTGTTTTTTCCTGCATCTCCTCCCTCATCGGCAACGAGGGAGACGCAAGGATGTTTTGAATGAATCCCCTGCGGGCAAGTTCATATTTGAGACGCCGGACCACTCCCGTCGCCGTTGCGGGAGAGCCGTAGGAACGAACCGCATCAAGCACTTTCCGCTGAAGCTGTTCCGCCTTTTCAACAGCCCCGGATTTCACAGCTTCGTAAACTCCGACATAAAGTTCCGGACAGAGATTTGCCCCGCCGTTCACGCCGCCATCCCCGCCCATGGCGACCGCTGCGGCCGTCAGCTCTTCCGGCCCGATGAGCAAAGAGAAGCCGGAGCGGGCTCCGAGACGCTTCACCGCCGCCCGGAACGATTCCAGATCACCGGAACTGTCCTTGTATCCCGAAATTCCAGGAAGTTCCGCAAGACGGCACACCGTATCGAGATCCAGTGAAACATGGGTCAGTCCCGGCATGTTGTAGACGAAAAGCGGCAGCGGAATCTCCCGCACAAGCAACTGGTAATACGCCATAATCTCCGCCCGGTCCGGCGGAAAATAGCACGGCACCGCCGCAACAACCGCATCCGCCCCCTCCGACGCGGCAAATCGCCCGAGTTCCACGGCCGAAGCCGCCGAGGCCCCCGAAATCCCCGCCAGCAGCGGAACGCGTCCCCGTACCGCCTTCGCGCTGATGCGGATCATGCGTCTCTGCTCTTCCCCGGTCAACGCGGGCCCCTCGCCCGTCGACCCCAGAATGAAGATCGCATGAACTCCGCCGGCAATCACATGCTCCACCATACGTTCCACTGCCGCTTCGTCAACCCGGTCCGGCGAGGAGAGCGGCGTCACCAGCGGCACCACGATCCCTTGAATTTTTCCGTTTTCCATCTCGATTTTCCTGTGTTTTTCACTCTCATCTTCTCTTGAGTATACCACGAAAAAATCGAAACGGCAACTTTTTCGGGAAAAATCTGCGAAACGGGAGTTGAAATATTTCTGAAACGTTTCTATACTATCTTCATTCCAATCGGAGAAACAACCATGACACATACAGTTAAAGAGATCGGACGGCTTGCGGGGGTCTCTCCCGCCACCGTCTCCCGCGTCCTGAACGGCTCCGGCGCCGTCGCTCCGGACAAACGCGAACGCGTCCTGGCCGCGCTTGAACAGCTCAACGATCCGCGCACCGCCCGGCGTTCCGCCGCACGCCGAAGCAGCATCGGCGTTCTGCTGCCGCCGAATCCGGTCTGCGACGCCCATACGGTTCTGCAGAAACTGAGCGTCCTCTCCTCCCGGATGCCGCGACGGTGGAATCTGCTGCTGCTGCCGCCCGAAACACTGCCACTGGAACTCGAAGCGCGTCACCTGCGCGGCGAACTTGCCGGTCTACTGCTCTTCGGCCACGAAGCCGATTCTCCGGAACTGGCCGCAGTGCTGAAACGGATACCACACCTCCGGCTCAACAGCCACCGCGGGAGCGGTGCCGATCAGACCACATTTATGGGCAACGAATTCGCCGGGCGCATCGCCGCACGCTATCTGCGCGACAGCGGCTGCAAACGGTGCGCCGTGCTCTCCACATCAAGCGAAAATCCCGGATTCGCCGGCAGGGTTTCCGGCTTCCGGTTCGAACTCTTCGCGGCGGAAGCGTCGTGCGAAACCATCGAACTCTCCATCCCTCAGGAAGTCCGCGGATTTGAATCCCTCTCCGACGCGGAATTCGAACGCACTCTGGAACAGGCGCTTCCGGCCATTCAATCGGGGGAAATCGACGGACTTTTCTCCCCCGAGGAGCGGATGACCGCATTGCTCTGCCGGGTGTTCGTCCGCCGGGGCATCGCGGTTCGCCCCCGGCTCGTCTCCTGCAACCACACGCCCGAATTTTTCGCGGGAATCTATCCACGCCCCGCCTCGATCGATCTCGGACCGCGCATGCTCGCGGAACTCGCGCTCAATGAGCTGATGCGACGCATTTCCGGAGAAGAGCCCCGCGCCGATCACATCGCAGTCATCGTCACCCCGCAACTCGTTCCTGGAGAATAAAAAAGCGAACTTCTAAACCGCTTTGTCCTTCTCTTTTTCCGCGGTTGCGGCAATTTTTTCGCGCCGTTTGGCCTTCAGCGCCTCCTTGATCCTCCGGTAGCGCAGTACCAGATGGTAGACGCCGAAGTAGGTCAGCGGCGTACACACCGCAGCCAGCAGAAAGCCGCCGACAAAAAACGAAGCGATCAAATCTCCACCCAGATGCAGAAACCCGCTGATATCGAGTTTCATCAGATCATGCGCAGCCTTCTTCGTCGCCTCCCAGGTAAGGCTTCCGCCGATGATTTTGTTCCCGACCCAGCACTGCGCCGGATAGATGAAGATGACCGTCACCGGATTGGTGATGAACGTCCCGAGCGTCGCCCCGATTTTCGAACATCGCAACGCAAATGAAAGCGGAATTGAAATCAGAAGCTGCGCCGACATCGGAATCACGCAGCCGATGAACATCCCGAGCGCCCAGCCGCGGGCAATGTAAGTGGGAGTGCCTTCCGCGCGAACGATCTTCGCGTAGAAGTATATCAGTTTCCGTCTCAGGTTGAACGCCATGGATCTCCTTTCTCCCGCGATTCCCGGGGACAAGGGTAATATAGCCCGATTCCCGAAAATAACAAGCCGCAGGAGAAACTTTTCCCTAACGCTTCCCCGCGATGCCCGTCCCCGCTGTCCGCGGCGACGGAATCCGGTAACGGATGGATTCGCGGATCAGATTCGAATCGTTCCAGAAACGGCTCAGCTCCTTCGCCAGAACCGCCATGTCGACCCCCTCCCATGCGGCGGCGTTCGCAGCTGCGGGATCCTTCGTCTCGACGAGCTTGTCGTAATAGCGCAGCGGAATCTCGGCGTATTCCGGCCTGTCCGCAACCGGAGCCCCCTTCCAGAGATAGTAAACCAGCGCCTGCGCCAGAAGGTAATTCACCTCACGGTTATCTCCGTAGAAAGCCGCACGGTCCATCTTCACAAGCGCGCTGACGTCGTGAATTCTATCTTTCTCGAACAGAGCGACAAGCGCCTTCTCGCTCTGCTGCGGCAACGACACAACCCCCTGCCCGGTGCGGAACTCGATTCCCTCGAAAAACTGCGCGGTTCCCTCGTTGTACCACATGTCCGCCTGCGCCTCGCCCGTCGCAAAGAAGAGATACTGATGAAACCCTTCGTGAAACGCGACCTGCCGCATGATCATCTTCTGCATCGAATCGCGCACACGCCGGTCGAGCGGCGAAATGACCAGTTCGCGCCGGGCCGGAGACCAGAGACCGCCCGACCACTGCATCTCTCCGCCGACATACTCCAGATACTCTTCGCGCTTGTTGAAGATCCGTACCACGCTGACCGACTGCATCGGTTTGCGCAGCGGGAAACACGCCTCGAACACCTCGCGCGCATGTTCCAGCTCCGTCCGCAGCCGCGTCATCGCGCGCCGGTCGGTCTGGTTCGAGACGAAAATATAGTTCTCCGTATCGACATACCACCAGTCATCCAGGTTGCGGATGCTTTGAATCACCCGGTTGCGGGAGGCTTCAAACTCGGGCGTCCCCTTCTTCCTGCGGCTCTCGGCCAGAGACACGCGCTCCACCCTCGGTTTCAGAAACTGCACGGATCCGAGCGCCTGGCGGATCACACGGTCGGCCCGCTCCCCCGCCTGCTCCTTCCCGATCCGGAAATAGAACAGCACCTGCCGCGAAGGATCGTTGTTCGGCATGAGCAGATAGGCGATTCGCTCCTCCCCGGCGGTCTCCTCCAATTCGTACACCGTCGCCCGGCATCCGTAAAGAGATTGCGGGAAAGGCTTTACCGCCTTCACTCCAGTCTGCGTGAAGTCCTGCACCCACGTTTTGAGCCGTTCCGCCGAAAGCGGCTGCTCCGGCTTCTTGAGCGCGGCGGCAAGTTCCCCTTCCGTTTTGAATTCCGGTCCCGCCAGCGGCGGATACAGAACCGTCCCGACCTGGATTGCACAATTTTCGTTGTACCACAGGCCGGCAGTCTGGTGGAAAAGCCAGTACTCGCGATTCAGCAGAAGTTTCGCTCCGTCATCGCGCCGCTCGGCCCGGATCGCAGGCATGGGCAGCGGCATCGGCTTCATATCCCGGAAAACCCGGAAACGCAGTCCGACCGACGGCAGCGATACCGGGCCGCCCAGCGACAGCGACGCGGCGACCGCCGGAAAAGCGATCGCCAGCGCCGCAACCATCACCCCGACCCTTCCGATCATACGCGCTCCAGGCTCCGGTCGGAATCGTCAGCGGTCGACGCGGGCGCCACCGCCCTTCATGAGCTTCTGCACCTCGTCGAAAGTCGCCATCGAGGTGTCCCCGGGCGTAGTCATCGCCAGTGCCCCGTGAGCCGCTCCGCAGTTCACGGCGTAATCCGCGTCTCCCGTGGTCATGAGTCCGTAGATCAGCCCGGAAGCGAAGCTGTCACCGCCGCCAACCCGGTCGAAAATCTCGAGGTTCGGCCGGTTCACCGCCTCGGCGAATTTGCCGTCCTTCCAGGCGATCGCGCCCCAGTCGTTGCAACTCGCGCTCTTGACCGCGCGAAGCGTCGTGGCGACGACCTGGAAGTTCGGGTAGAGCTTCACGGCCTCCTCGATCATCGCGCGGAAACTGGCCGTATCCAGCTTCGAGAGATTCGCGTCGACCCCCTTGACCTCCAGCCCGAGACAGGCGGTGAAATCCTCCTCGTTGCCGATCATCACATCGACGTATTTCGCAATTTCGCGGTTCACGCTGCGGGCGCGCTCAACTCCGCCGATCGCCTTCCAGAGGCTCGGCCGGTAGTTCAAATCGTAACTTGTGACAGTCCCGTGTTTTTTCGCGGCTTTCAGCGCCTCGATCACCACATCCGGCGTCGTATCCGAAAGCGCGGCGAAGATTCCGCCCGTGTGGAAGTGGCGCACGCCGCACTTCCCGAAGATGTACTCCCAGTCGATGTCGCCGGCCTTCAGCTGCGAAACCGCCGTGTTGCCGCGGTCGGAACAGCTCTTTGCGCCGCGGCAGCCGAAGCCGCGTTCGACGAAATTCAACCCGTTGCGCACGGTCCGTCCGATGCCGTCATACGGGACCCACTTCACGAAATCGGTCGCAACTCCCCCCTGAAGAATGAAATCCTCTACCAGACGCCCGACCGGATTGTCGGCAAAAGCGGTCACGACCGCGGTGCGCAGTCCGAAACAGCGGCGCAGCCCGCGCGCGACGTTGTATTCGCCGCCCCCCTCCCAGACCGTGAACTGGCGGGCGGTGTGAACCCGCCCCTCGCCCGGATCAAAACGGAGCATGATTTCGCCGAGGCTGACTTCATCAAAACGGCACTCTTCCGGTTTTCTGTAGGCAAGCATGATTTATTTCCCCTCCTTGAGTGCAACGGCCTGTTTGACAATGTCGCGGATTTTCTCCCAGTTTCCGGCGGCGATGTCATCGGCTTTCCCGAGCCAGGTTCCGCCGACCGCGGCGACCTCCTTGATCGCCAGATATTCCATGACGTTCGCGGTCGTCACGCCGCCAGTCGGCATGAAACGCACGCCGAGGTGTTTGTACGGCGCAATGATCGATTTGAGCATCTTCGTGCCGCCCGCGGCCTCAGCCGGGAAGAATTTGAGGAAACGACAGCCGAATTCCATGGCCTGCTCGACCTCCGAAGGGGTGCAGACTCCGGGAGCGAAAGCGACATGGTTCTCGACGGCGGCGCGCACCACGGTCGGGTTGAAACCCGGTGCGACCGCGAACTTTGCGCCCGCATCGAACGCACGTTTCAGATCCGCGACGTTCAGGATCGTTCCCGCCCCGAGATAGAGTTCCGGGAACCGCTCCGACGCAGCCTTGATGATTGCGGGAGCGGCCTGCGTCCGGAATGTGATTTCCGCCGCGGGCAATCCGCATTCGACGAGGACTTCGCACATCTTCATGCCGGAATCGAGATCGTTCAGCACGAGAACCGGTACGATCCGGATCTTCCCGAGCTGTGTGAGAACCTGGTCACAAACCATTGAAAAACTCATTTTGAAACTCCTTGTTTTCAAATTATGAAGCCGTCGGAAACGGCGTCGATCTCCATATTTAAAAATATATCCGACATACCGGATTATGCAAGTTTTTCCCCGCAGATTTTTCCCGGAATGAAGCGCTGATCCATCCTTCGGCGGCGGGACCGGGGAAATTTTCGGACGGTGCGGAACCGGCGTCCGTTTTCAAGGGGCGCATCTCAAAATTCACGCAAAATGCGTTTCACTATTGAAATCGTTTCAAAGGGGATTATATTTGTTGAGAAGCGAACTGGGCAACCATCTCAAAGGAGTCACAAATGGTCACTTACGACACACTTGTCATCGGTGCCGGATGCTGGAGCGCCGGAGTCGCACTCTCCGGTCGCAGTTCGACCCTCATCGTCGACCGCGGGGCGATCGTCGGTGCGGAATACTTCGACACCTTCCGCTCCACCTCAAACTGGAAGAGCGAGCTGCACTCGGCCGAAGCGCGCGAATTTTTCCGCACACTTGACGATCGCGGCGGAATCAACGGCGAACGAAGCGATGCGGCAATGCTTGCGCCGTTCCTCTACAAGGCGCTGCTGCCGTACACCGCACAGTTCAGACTCTGGACGGAAATCGCCGCGATCCGCCCGGAAGGAAACGGATTCACGGTCACGCTTTTCGACGCCGACGGCAGCGAGGAGATCCATGCGGAGCGCATCATCGACACAACTCCGGAATGCCGTTCGAATCCGGCTTTCGGCCGCGCGAACTGCAAAGCAGCAAGCCTCACCGCGGTCGCGATTGCTCCGAACGCGGCAGAGATGATGGCGCTGTGGCACCCCGTCGTCGGCTCGATGCGCCCCGGTCGAACCGACGATGAGCTTTTCTTCACCGTGCCGGTCGAACCCGGCGAAAGCTGGCCGGCATCACGCGAAAAACTCCTCAGAGCATGGAATTCGAGACGCGAAATCTTCTTCAAACTCAACAAAATCGCAATGATCGCCAGACAGCGCGCCCTGGAATTGGAGTCGGACGAGCAGAGTTTTGCGCCGAACCATTGGTTCCTCAACAGCGCCCGTTTCGCCAATCCTCTGCTCGCAATCGACGCAGGCATCCGCTTCGGGAGGAAATAAATCATGTTCAAATGTGAAATGATCCATCAGCAGCCGGTTCGCCAAAAGGAAGTTCCGTCGTTCGAACGCGAATTTGACGTCGTTGTGGCGGGACTCGGAACCGCCGGTGCCGTTGCCGCCATCGCCGCGGCAGAAACCGGCGTAAAAACATGCGCCATCGAAAAGCTCAATTTTCCCGGGGGTTCAGCAACATCCGGAGGAATCGCAAGTTATTACTACGGACTTCCCGGCGGCCGCTTCGAAAAAACCGACAGTGCCGCACAGCAGCTGCGGGCTCAGGCATTTATCGAAGGCGGCTGCTTCCATCCCGACGCGAAGGGAATCACCCTCGAACGTGAACTGCTCGCAGCAGGAGTCGAACTTCACTATGACTCGAATATCTGCGCAGTCTGGCTCGATGACGACGGAACAACCGTCCGCGGCGTCCGCGCAATCACGCCGGAAGGAGTCTTCGACATCGGCTGCCGCGTTCTCATCGACGGGACCGGAAACGGGGACGTCTGCGCGCTGGCGGGAGCGGCTTTCCACGAAGGACGGAACTCCGACGGTCAGGCGCAGCCGTTTTCCAGTGTCCGGGTATTCCGCGAGGGGACGCGCTTTGCGAGCGCAAATTTCGATGCGGGCTTCACGACCTCCGCCGACGCGAAGGAGTTGAACCGCGCGATTCTCGATTCGAATTCGCTGCACTGCTTCCCGCCGCCGTGGAATCGGGATCCCGCCCGGCTCTACTATCTCACGCAGCTGCCGGGTCACCGCGAGGGACGACTCATCGAATGCGACCATATGCTGACAGCCATGGAGGTCATCAACCGGAGCTGGAAGGAGCGTCCGTTCAGCTACGCGTACAGCAACTTCGACAGCCACTCGCTCGACTGGGCATTTGAAGATGACACCGCACGCGACTGGATGATCGCGACAAGCCTCTGGGGCAAGAATATGATTGCGCCGATCCCGCTGGAAATCATGACCGTGAAGAACTTCCGCAATCTGCTTGTGGTCGGGCGCGCAGTCTGCGTCGATCATCTGACCGCGACACTCATGCGCATGCAGCGCTGCATGCAGAAAACCGGTGAAATCGCCGGAATCGCCGCCGCTCTCGCGATTCAGGACGGCAGATCCGATGTGCGCGAAACCAACCGCGACGAGCTGGAAAAACGCGTGCGCGCTTCCGGCTGTCTGGATGAATCGATCCTGCCGGAGTGCCGTTTCCCGGTTGAAACCTGGCGCGAAGAGCTCAGCACCGCCAAGCCAGGCGAAGCGATCTGGTATGCCGCGCACCATCTCGACGAGTCCCGTGAGACTCTGCTGGCGATGCTTGACGGCGCAGATGAAAATGGCGCGGCAAACGCGGCGATCGCACTTGCGATCGCCGGAGAGAAGGCGGCTGCGCGCGTACTCCGGAAATGTCTGCTTGCCCGGGATGAATTCATCCCGTTGACGAGCCGCAGCCACAACTACCCGCGCCTGCTGCCCGAGGCTTATCTGCTCGGCCGGGTCGGTGAGGCTTCCGATGCGAAGCTCCTGCTTGAACTCGGACGCGAGCGCCTGGCGGATTTCCAGACGTTCTCCTTTGCCTGGCGTGGACTTCTGACGCTCGGGGAACGTTTCCCTGAGGTGCGACGGGAAATTGCGGACGGGTTGCTGCCGATCCTCGAAGCGGAGGATTTCCGGCTGCCGGTTCTCTTCCGAAACACCCTGATTCACAGTCAGGCCAGACACGAACCGATGCACAATCTCTTCCGTGCCGTGACCGCCGTGAAGTTCAAGGAGTGGGGAATTCCGAACCACCTCGCGGAACGCCTCGCCGTCGAACCCCTGAGCCGGCGCGAACAGCGGCTGCTCAAGAGCCTCGAGTCATAACGCCAATCCAGCAGACCCGCGACGGAGCAGAACGCACCTCCGTCGCGGGAAGCGGTTCATTCGATCGGAGTGGCGGAAAATGTCGGCCACATTTCCTGAAGATCTCCAGCGGCAGATCCCGAAACTCTTTCGATCAAAAAAACGCCATTCCAAATCTGCCGGAGCGAAAACAGCAAATAAATAACGCAAAGAAAAATGGTGGGCGTAACAGAACTCGAATCTGTGACCTCCACGATGTCAACGTGGCGCTCTAACCAACTGAGCTATACGCCCGAACGGGGTATGTTGAACTCCTCAGAAAAATGGTGGGCGTAACAGAACTCGAATCTGTGACCTCCACGATGTCAACGTGGCGCTCTAACCAACTGAGCTATACGCCCGATTTCCGGGATCAACATTTTTTAATATAGGCCCGATTTTCGGCTTTTGCAAGCTCAATTGCAGAAAAATTTCATTTTTTTACGCTCAGATCAGACGGCTCACGCGCAGTATGCTTTTCCTGCGGTTTTTCATGCGCGGGAGCTTGCAAAACCATGTTTTGCGGGGCACATTATAAGGATGTTGTCCGTAACCCAATCAACAATATGAGGCATAAGGTGATCGAACTCGATTTCGAAAAATCCGGCGGCCTGATCCCGGCAATCGCGCAGGACGCCGGCGACGGGACCGTCCTGATGATGGCCTATATCAACCGCGAAGCGTGGGAGGAAACCCTCGCCACCGGCCGCGCCGTCTACTTTTCCCGCAGCCGCAACAAGCTCTGGCGCAAAGGGGAGGAATCCGGCAACGTTCAGCTTGTTCGCGAAATCCTCGTCGACTGCGATTGCGATTGCGTGATCTTCAAAGTCGAACAAAAGGGCGGCGTTGCCTGTCACACCGGCCACCGCAGCTGCTTCTACCGCAAAGTCGAATCCGGCTCCCTGGTCGAAATCGCCCCTGCCCTTTTCGACCCCGCAACCGTATATGGGAAATGATCATGAAAACGAAAATGGAACTCCTCCGCAACGAATTTCCGGAGTTGAACATCCGCACGGATGTGCCGTATGCGGAACTCACCACCCTCGGCATCGGCACAAGTTTGCCGTTTCTCGCGGAAGTGTCCGACGAAACAGAGCTGTCCACGCTCCTCGCATTTTGTTCGAAACACGCCCTCCCCGTCTTCATCCTCGGCGGCGGAACCAATCTCGTCGGAATGGACGCCCCCTGCCCGATGCTCGGAGTACGCCTTTCGCGCGAAGGATTTTCCGGTTTTGAAACGAATGAAACGGGTGTGTGCGCGGGCGCGCGCATGAGACTCCCGGACCTCGCCCGCCGCGCGGCGGAAGCGGGATTCGGCGGTCTCGCACCGCTCTCCGGCATTCCCGGCACCCTCGGCGGAGCGCTGCGCATGAACGCGGGAGCATCCGGTGCGCAGATCGGAAACGCCGTCATCGGGATCACCGGATTCCACATGGACGGAACAGCTTATCAATCTGAAGGTTCCAGCATCGAGTGGAGCTATCGACACAGTTCGATTCCGGATGATGTCGTCATCACACGCGCCGTTCTCAAACTCCCGGCGGCGGACCCCGCTTCCGAACTTGCCGCGATCGAAGCCGAAGTGCTTGAACGTCGGCGCCGCGAACCGGCCGGCCGCAGCGCCGGATGCACCTTCCGCAACGTCTCTGAACTTGATCCGGCCGGTCGGCTCATCGACGAGTGCGGCCTGCGCAACTTCCAGCTGGGCAGCCTTAAAATCGCGGCGGAACATGCGAACTATGTCGTCAACACCGGAACGGCAAGTGAAGCAGAGTACGTCGAACTCCTCTCGGTCATGCGCCGCGCGGTCGCGGAACGGCACGGATTTTACCTGCTCCCCGAGGTGAAATTTCTCAATCCGGAGTCGGAGAAGCGGGTATTCGCCTCCGCCTGTCCGCCGAAAGTCAACGTTCTCTACGGCGGGACCTCCAGTGAACGCGAAATCTCCCTCAAGAGCGGTGACGCCGTTGCGCGCGCATTGCGCAATGCCGGATTCTTCGTCACGCTCACAGATGTGAAGGAGTGCCGCCTCTATCCCGGGATGCGAGAAGCGGACGTGGTCTATCCCGTGCTTCACGGCGGATTCGGCGAGGACGGAGAAATCCAGAAGGTGTTCGAAGAGAATTCGCTGCGTTTCGTCGGCTCCGGCAGCAAGGCGAGTCTGCTCGTGATGGACAAGATCGCAAGCAAGCGGCTGATGAACCGCTTCGGTCTGCCCACCGCGAAGTGGGGCATCGTTTCGAAGGAGCACCCGGACCTCCCGGAAACCATGCGTTATCCGGTTATTCTGAAGGCCCCGATGGAGGGGTCGACCATCGGCATCCAGAAGGTCGAATCCGCCGCAGACTGGGAGAAGGCGCTCGCAAAAGAGCTGAAGTTCGCTCCGGAAATCCTCGTCGAAGAGTACATCGACGGCGTGGAGATCACCGTGCCGATCGTAAACGGGCGCGTCCTCCCGGCAATTGAGATCAAAAGTCCGCACGGCTTCTACGACTACGATGCGAAATATGTCTACAAGGACGGCCACACCGAATATTTCTGCCCGGTCCGGACACTTTCGCCCGAAACGGTCAAGCGCGCCTCGGACGCGGCCCTCGCCTTCTATCTCGGCGCAGGCTGCCGCGATATTTTGCGCGTCGACTTCATCGTCGGGAAGGAGGACGATGTTCCCTACATGCTCGAAGGGAACTCTCTGCCCGGCTGCACGGCGACAAGCCTTGTTCCGAAATCGTCACGCGTCTCGGGAGTGAGCTTCGAGCGCATGACTTCAACGCTCGTATATGCCGCGCTCAAACGCCCGGCGCCGGCTGCGGCAGAAGCGCCCCGAGCAGCCGTTTCGCCGATGGTTCATCCGGGGTCGAAACCGAATCCGACGCTGCTCAAGCTCTGCCGGTGGCTGTTCCGGCTCGCGCTCGTGCTCTGTGCCGTGCCGATTCTGGCCTGCGGTCTCCAGGGGATTCCCACGGGGGTTCCTGGGGCGTGGATTCTGGTGGTCAACGGACTCTTTCTGCTCTGTGCGGAATGGATTTTCAAATGGTTCAACTTTCTGGAGAAAAGAAAATGACAAAATTCCCACGTTTCCTCGCGGCGGCACTGGCCGCGTCCGCTCTTCTCTGCGGAGCTTACGCGGCTCCGGAGACGCCCGGCAAAACAGCCGCCGCCACCGGATCGGTCGCGCCGGAACTCGACGTCGTCACCTGGCCGCAGGGCAAGCCGACCAAACTCGCCGATTACAAAGGGAAGAAGTTTGTGGTGCTCTTCTTCTGGACGATCAGTGAACAGGGGACAAAATTCTTCCCCGAAGTCGCCAGACTCTCGAAGGAGTTCGAAAAAAAGGACGTCGCCTTTCTCGGCATCGGAATCGATTCGGCGAAGTCGATCAGCGAATTCATGCGTCTCAAGGAGCTCCCCTTCCCCGTCGCGGCCGATGACCGGCTCAACAGCGTAAACCTCTATATGCGCGAACGGGACCGAATTCCGATGGCCGCCGTCATCAACAAGGAGGGAGTCCTCGTCTGGCGCGGCTCCCCGGCGGTGCTGGAGGCGGCCCTCAATGAGATCATCAGCGGGAAATACGATCTCAAACAGAACATCGAACGGGAACTCTTTTCCCAGTCCGTCATGGATGCAATGAAGATCCGGGATTACCCGACCGTGCTCAAACTCCTGAACACGGAACTCGTCACCTATCCGGACAACATGGAGCTCATCTCCCTCAAAACCCGGCTGCTCGCCACGCTTCTCAACAAACCCGACGAGGCACTTGAATTTCTCGATGAGAACATCAAGCGCGACCCGAAGAACCTCAAACTCCATGAAATGGGCGTTATCGTCCTGCGCGACGAACAGCGCTGGAGCGACCTGACCAAATGGTTCGACCGCATCATCCAGACCTTCGCCGATCAACCGATCATGCTCGTCAAGTTCGCCCAGCAGGAGATGAATCAGCCCGTCGAACAGCTCCGGCTCGAAAACGCCTACAAACTCTGCCGGGCCGCCTACAACGCCCCGAAATTTAAGAATGACCGCGAAAAGGGATTCGTCATCGGGGAGTATGCCCGCAGCCTCTACTACTGCGGACGCCCCGACAAGGCGCTCGAAGTGGCCAAAGAGGCGATGGTTCTGCTCAAGGGAACGCCGGAATTCGAAAAGGCGAAATCCTACGTCATTTACTACAACAAGGTGCTTGTGATCTCACGCCAGATCCAGTAGCCGGAAAGTAACGCGCGCCGGGGGACGGGCCGACACTTCGCTCCCCCCCGGCGAAGCGGACCGCCTCCCTCACAGCCGGTCCCGCTCGGTGAAATGCGCCGAACGCAAGAGAAATGCTTCCCCGCGAAACAAAACTTCGCAGGAATACTCCAGACAGACCTCTTCGCCCCGGGAGTCGGCAACCACGGCAAGGCCGGTAATCTGGTATACGCCATCCGACAGCCGGGTGATTCCGGTTCCCCTCACCCCGAATTCGGCAAAGGAACAACGGGGAAAACGGATCAGTTTGCGAACCTCGCGCTTCGTCTTTTCCCACAGAATTTTCCGATTATCGGAAAGAGTACGTTGTTGTGAAGAGTTCCTCGCCTGAAGCTGTTCCGACAATTCCCCCTTCCCTCCTCGAGCACCGCTCCCGGAAGCCCCCGGCCTTCCGCCCGACGTTCCATTCGACGCTCCACCGCCCGACGATCCATTCGATGCTCCGCCGCCCGACGTTCCATTCGACGC
>NZ_CALXSK010000054.1 GCF_944391105.1 uncultured Victivallis sp. | reverse complement strand
CCTGGTTCGAACCGATCGGCGCACCGAGCGGCATCACCGCCGCCGTACCGCACTCCTCGAGCCGCCGCGCAAGCACCGGATCGGCGTTGATGTAGGGCAGCACCACGAGTCCCATGCCGACGATCTGCTCGGCCGCCTTCAGCGTCTCGACCGGATCGGGCAGCAGATAGTGCGCATCGGGATGAACTTCGAGTTTGATCCAGTTGTAACCGGCCGCCTTGCCGAGTTTCGCAATGCGGACCGCCTCTTCGGCGTTGCGTGCGCCGGAGGTGTTCAGCATGATCTCGACTTTCGAACGGTCGATCGCGCTCAAAATGTCGTCCGTGCCGGGAGCGGCCAGATCGACGCGGGTCAGCGCGGTCGTCACCAGCTCCGTTCCGGAAGCCTCGAGCGCAGCCGCAAGCTGCTGTTTCGATGCGAATTTGCCGGTACCGAGAAAAAAGCGGCTGTGAAACTTCTTTCCGGCGATGATAAGTTCTTTCATGATTTCTACTCTTCCCTGTGTTAAGCGCTTCCTTACGGTTCCTCTCCGAGCAGGAGCGCAATTACCGTATTAGCCTGCATCGCCGCGACGATGCCGACGCGCGGCGAAAACGGATCGAATCCGCCGGCGACATCACTTTCCAAATCACCGGCGACGTAAAGTTTCCCCCCCGCCATCCGGTGCAGTCTCAACGCATTGCTCCGCCCGAGACCGCCGATTCCGCTCGCGGCGACGACCGTTTTTCCCGCCGCCGTCATCGTCCGGATCAGCATCTGTTTCGCGGCAGCTGAGTCAAAAGCCTCTATCACGATGTCGCACGCGCCGAACAGTGTCACAGCGTTTCCGCCGGTCACCTCCTCGGCAAGCAGTTCAAGGTCGAGTTCCGGCACAATGCGCAGCAGATTTACGCCGAGCGCCTCGACCTTCTTGCGGCCGATCTGATCCGCAAAAAAGAACTGCCGGTTCAGATTGCTCTCCGAAACCCGGTCGAAATCGGCGATGACCAGATGACGAATTCCGGAACGCACGAGATGCATCGCGCAATTCGAGCCGAGCCCGCCCGCACCGGCGATGCCGATCCGCGCATTTGCGAGAATCGCGCGCTGCTCCCTGGAAAGATATGGATTGATCTCCATCTCCGCCGCGCCTTCCCCCGGATCAGCCTCCGGCGACAACCCGGAACGCATTGAGCGCATCCCCTTCGCCCAGAACCCGTCCGAGCTCCTCGGCATTCAGGATTTCGCCATTTATCTCGGCGACGACTTCGGCGGGTTTGAACCCCCGTCCAGCCAGGAACTCCGCAACCGCCGTCCCGTCGGCGACCTCCTGCGGCGTACCGTTGAAAGTGATTTTCATCCCGTCCCGCGCCCCTTTCCGGATTTTATTCAAAACTCCTTACAATATAGCACGATTTTCCGTTTTTTTCAATGGAAAAACGAAAGAGCCGGAGGATTCCCAAATCCTCCGGCCCATCTGGCGGAAACCGCTCAGAAGTGATCGGCAATATAATCTACCGCATTGCGGAAGAACACCACGCCTTCCCCCTCCGCCGCAAGTTTTCCGGCGGATTTGTCCTCCGTCCAGCTCGGAGAGTTGTAGGGCGAAAGGAACGCCTCCGGATGCGGCATCAGGCCGAAAATCCGCCCGGTCGGGTCGCAGATTCCGGCGATCGAACGCAACGAGCCGTTCGGATTCGCGGGGAATTCCGTCGCCGGATTCCCGTCGGCATCGACATACTTCACCGCCGCGAGATGACGCGCCTCGATCTCGTTCAGAACGGCCTCGTCCGCAACGAACTTGCCTTCGCCGTGACGCAGCGGCAGCCGGATCGTATCAATTCTCTTCGTAAAAACACAGGGCGAGGCCGGATCAGCCTTCAGCACGCACCAGTCGTCGCGAAACACGCCCGAATCATTGTGCGCCAGCGCAACCGTCTGCGAGAAATAGTCGCCGTTGAGCGCCGGAACCATGCCGAGGCGCGTCAGCGTCTGGAAGCCGTTGCAGACTCCCATGACCAGCTTGCCGTCGGCAATGAATTTTTCCAGCTGCTCCCGCAGCCGGAACTTGACCCGGTTCGCGAAAACCGTCCCGGAACCGAGATGATCGCCGAACGAAAATCCGCCGATGAAAATCAGAAACTCATACTCGTCGAGCGTATGCTTCCCCGCGATCAGGTCGTTCAGGTGAACCAGCTCCGGCGCAGCGCCGACCAGCCGGCACGCCGCCGCGGTCTCGCGCTCGCAGTTGAGCCCGAAGCCGGTGATGACCAGAACTTTAACGTCAGATCTTTTCATATATGTGCATCCTGCAAGTTTTAGGTGTGGTAATCCGCGTTGATTTTGACATACTCATACGAGATGTCGTTCGTCCAGACCCAGTAGCTCTCATCGCCGTCGTGAAGGTCGACCGTGACGGAAAATTCGCGTTTGCGGACGATGTCGACCAGATCCTCCTCCGGGGTTCCCGCATCGCCTCCCGCCTTCACGACCGGAACGCCGTCATAGAAAATGTCGACATTCTCCGGGCGGAACTGCGCACCGGAATACCCGAGTGCGGCAACCACGCGCCCCCAGTTCGGATCGCCGCCGAACCAGGCGGTTTTGCAGAGCAGCGAATTTGCAACCGCTTCGGCGCACAGCTTTGCATCCTCCCTCGTGCGGGCGTGAAAAATTTCAACGTTCACGAACTTCGTCACCCCTTCGCCGTCCATGACCATCTCGCGGGCAAGCTGCTGCATGATCTGGAGAAGCGCGGCACGAAAGAGTTCGGCGTTCGCCGTTCCGGGACGGACCTCCGCTCCGGAGAGCCCGTTCGCCATCACAATGACCGTGTCGTTCGTGCTCATGTCGCCGTCGACCGTGATCCGGTTGAACGAGTCCGCGACGTTGCCGGAGAGCATCTCCGCAAGCAGCAAATTGGAAATCTTCACGTCGGTCGTGATGTAGCAGAGCATCGTCGCATGCGGAACCTTGAGCGACGGATCGATCATGCCCGCGCCCTTGGTCATCGCACCGATGCTGCAGACGACGCCATCAAGTTCAAGCTCGACGGCGGCGGACTTCGGAACGGTATCCGTGGTCATGATCGCCTCGGCGGCGCGCCGCCCCCCATCGTCGGAGAGAGCGGCGACCGCGAGTTCGATCCCCTTTTTGATCGTATCCATCGGCAACTGGGTGCCGATCCGGCCGGTCGAGGAAACCACCACATCGGACGGATTGATCCCGAGTTTGTTCGCCGCCAGCACACAGGTCGCCTCTGCGTTCGCCAGCCCGGTCTCGCCGGTGCAGGCGTTCGCGTTGCCGGAGTTGATGACCGCCGCCCGGATCGTGTCGGTCGTGAGCACCCGCTTGCGGCAGACCTGAACCGGTGCGGCAGCAAAGGTGCAGCTGGTGAACGCTCCGGCGAAGTTCGCGGGTTCGTCGCTGACCAGCATCGCAAAGTCGGGCGCGCCGCTGCGTTTGAATCCGGCGGTGACTCCGGCTGCCCGGAATCCGCGCGGCGTGGTGACCGATCCATTCGGGATCCGTTTGAAATTACTCATCGACCTTCTCCCCGTAAGTGGCTTTCACATTGATCGCGATTCCGCCGCGCGGCCGAAACCGGCCGATGACCTCGGCGCGGCGCGGCGAACAGGCGTTCACCACGGCGTCGAGGATGGTGTTCACCGACTCCTCGTGAAACGTGTTCGTGTTGCGGAACGAATAGAGATACAACTTGAGCGATTTGCTCTCGATGCACTTTTTGTCGGGGACGTAACGCACAATGATGTGGCCGAAATCCGGCTGGCCGGTCACCGGGCAGAGCGAGGTGTACTCCGGACAGTCGAACTCGATGACGTAGTCCCGGTCGGCGTAGACGTTGTCGAACGCCTCCAGATGCGCCTCCGCGGGGGAGGCTGGATAGTTGCGCTCCGATGCGGAGAGCAGCGTAAGGTTGCGAAACCGCTCCCGGCTTTTTTCGGGATTCATATTGATTCTGTCCTGTCATTAAGTTCGCTGATTCGAGATATTTCTCTTTAAAATAGCATCTTTTCCACAGATTTTCGATATTAAAGCGAAAAAATGAGGATTTTTTTCTTGAATTTTACCAAATCAGTCTGTATATTGCTGAAGGAATAGGAAAAACGAGATTCGTTTGAAGGGCGATTCTGTGCGTAAATTAAATTGTGAGGGATGAACCAAATGAAATTCCGTAAGACAGTTCTGGCGTCGGCAATTCTGGCGGTGATGATGGTCGGAGCCGTTTCCACACAGGCTGCAGAAGATTGCTGGGTGATGAGGCCGGTGGAGAAACTCGGCCGCGGCATCGCCAACGTCGCATTCGGTCCGCTGGAGATCCTGATGAAGGGATACGACGTCACGCAGGAACAGGGCGGCATCGCCGGTTTGACCTACGGTCCGCTCAAGGGCGTCTGCTTCACGATCGCCCGCGAGGTGGTCGGTGTGGTCGACATCGTAACCTTCCCGTTCCCGCTGCCGGGCTGCCCGAACGATCCGAACGATGCCGGCTGGGGTTACGGTCCGATCATGCGGCCGGCCTGGGTCGTCGACATCGAGCACAACTGGGGCGACTTCGTCTACGATACGGACATGATCGTCTCCTCCGACTACTGATCGATTCATACGCAAATCCATCTCCGGAATCCCAACGGTTCCGGAGATTTTTTTTGCCTTCCGCACGGTGAAGACGCTTGAAAGAAATGCGTTACCGTGATATATTAACAACTTTGAAATGAATCAGAAACGAGGGTTTCCCTCATCAACCGGGACTGCGGATCATGAGTTTTTCCTGTGGATTCGTCGGATTGCCGAATGTCGGCAAATCCACTTTGTTCAATGCGCTGTGCAAGGGAGGTGCCGAAGCGGCCAACTTCCCGTTCTGCACGATCGAACCGAACACCGGAATTGTACCGGTTCCGGACGAGCGGCTTGAGGTGCTTGCCAGGCTGGAGAAGTCCGGCAGAATCGTGCCTTCCACGCTGAAGTTCATCGACATCGCCGGACTCGTCAAGGGTGCGAGTCAGGGACAGGGACTCGGCAACCAGTTTCTCGGGCACATCCGCAACGTCGACGCGATCGCGCACGTGGTGCGGCTCTTCGAGGACGGGGACGTTGTCCACGTCGACGGGAAGGTCGATCCCGTGAACGACCTCGACGTGATCCTGACCGAACTCATGCTCGCAGATCTTGAATCGCTCGAAAAACGGCGCGACAAGGCACACAAGCTCGCACGCGCCAACGACCCCGATGCGAAACTCGAATATGAACTCATCAAATCCCTCGCGGATCAGCTCGCCGAAGGGCGAATCCCCGAATATGACAAGAGCAACCCGAAACTTGTCGACTGGGTGAAGGGTTACGGGCTTCTCTCGATGATGCCCGCCTTCGTCTGCGCGAACACGGATGAGGAGAATTTCCGCAACTTCGAAAACTCCGACAAAGCGAAGGCGCTCGTGGAATTCGCCGCCAGGCACGGCATGGAAGTCGTGCCGGTCTGCGCCAAACTCGAAGAGGAACTCGGCCAGCTCGAAGAAGAGGAGGCCGCGATGTTCATGGAGGAGCTCGGCATCCGGGAGACCGGCCTTGCCCGCGTCATCCGCACCGGATACCGGCTGCTCGACTACATCACCTTCTTTACGGCCGGCCCGATGGAGTCCCGCGCCTGGACCGTCACGCGCGGGACTCCTGCGCCGCAGGCGGCCGGCAAGATCCACACCGACCTCTGCCGCGGATTCATCCGCATGGAGACCGTCTCCTACGAGGATCTCGTCGCCGCGGGCGGCTGGGCCAAGGCGCAGGCCGCGGGAAAACTGCGCATCGAAGGAAAAGAGTACCTGATTCAGGACGGGGATGTGATCCACGTCCGTTTCTCGGTCTAGATTTTTTTGTTGAAAATTGTTCCACGGGAACGAATTTGCCCTCTTCCGGCATTGAAAAAAGAGCCGGAACAATATATATTATTAATCCACGCCGGAAGACAAAACGGCGGGCACTGGGTCAACGACAAGAATAACCATTGAAGATAGAGGTTCAACTATGGCGAAAAAGAAAACCAATCTTGTCTTCGAGGGCAAGGAAAAAGAATATTACGATGCCCTGATGCATGCCCGGGACATCGTGACCAACCAGATGCAGTACCACGCCGAGGACGCGCTCGATTGCAGCAATGCCGACAAACGCGGCGTGACCACCCATATGGCGGACGTCTCCAGCGACAACTCCCGCCACGAGATGGAACTCCGGATGCTGACCGAAGAGAGCAACGTTCTGCAGCTCATCGAAGATGCGCTCCAGCGGCTCGCGGACGGCGAGTACGGCCGTTGCCAGGAATGCGGAGAGATGATCTCCGAAGGGCGTCTCAAAATTCGTCCTTATGCGGTCTACTGCGTGAAGTGCAAGTCGAAACACGAGCAGATGAGGTAATTTCGTGTCCCTCTGGAAACCGGAAGTGCTTGAGCCGAAAACCCGGCGGGAGTACCGGATATTCGGCTGGGCCGCCGGACTCGGAATCCTTGCACTGGCGCTTGATCAGCTCACCAAAATCATCGTCATGCGCAGGTTCACACTCGGGGAGAGCCTTCCCGTCGGCGAACCGTTTTTCGCTCTCACCTACGTTCGAAACGAAGGTGCGGCCTGGAGCATTCTCTCCGGCCACGGCTGGTTTCTGCTTCTGGTGGCGCTGGTGGTGGTGGCGGGAGTGGCGTTCTTTTTCCGTCGTCTCACCGAGGGGTATCCGGAGCGTTATTTCGCGCTGCTGCTCATTCTTGGCGGGGTGGTCGGCAACTCCATCGATCGGCTGTGGCACGGTGCGGTAGTGGATTTCTTCGACTTTCACTGGTATGACCGTTTCCGCTGGCCGGTGTTCAATGTTGCGGACATCGCCATCTGCGTCGGGGTCGGCCTCTTCATCCTGTCGACGATCCTGCGTCCTTCGAAGAAGACGTCTGAAAAAGATTCACCGCAGGAAACTTGAATTTCTTCCCCGGCAATGATACTGTAACTCCCGTTTCAATCCGAACGGGAGTTTTTTTATGAAGATTATTCGAATCGAGACCATGCGGAAACTGGAACGCCGCGCCATGGATTCCGGCGTCTCGGGCTATGAACTCATGCGGCGCGCCGGGGAAGGAGCGGCAGAGGAGATCCGCCGCTTCATGCAGGGGAAGACGTTCCGTCGGGCGGTCATCCTTGCGGGACGCGGCAACAACGGAGGAGACGCTCTGGTGGCCGCTCCGCTGCTGGGACTCCCCGCCGTCGTTTACGCGACCGGACCGCTTGAGGCGCTGCACGGCGAGGCGGCCGAAGCGGCGCGCGACCTGCCCGCGACGATTCCGGTGGAACAGCGCGACACGCTTTCCACCGCAGACTTCCGGCACGGCGACCTGATTGTGGACGGGCTGCTCGGCACCGGATTCGCGGGAGAACTGCGACCGCAGTTCCGTAACTGGATCGCGGCGGCAAACAGCTCAGGTTGCCCGATCGTGGCGATCGACCTCCCATCCGGAATCAACGGCGACACAGGGGCGGCCGATTCAGGACTGGCAATCAAAGCGGAACTGACCATCACCTTCGGCTTCCCGAAGCGCGGTCATTTTCATGGAGACGGTCCCGCCGCATCGGGAAGAGTGCGGCTCGTCGACATCGGTCTCACGGAACCGGACCCGCAATGCGGCGAAACGGAGGAGGCATTCTTCGCCTGCGACGCGGCAGAACTGCTCGAACCGCTCGCATTCGACTCCTATAAAAACCGCCGCGGCCGGCTGCTGATCGCGGCAGGATCCGCCGACTACAGCGGAGCGGCGGCCCTTTCGGCCTGCGCGGCACTGCGGGCCGGAGCCGGGATCGTCCGGCTAGCTGTGCCGATCCGCCCGTTCGCGGCATTGCCGGGGGCGCTCATCGTGCGCATCGTCCGGAACGGGGAAGGGTGTTTCGATCGGAAATCCCTTCCGGAACTCGAAATGATGATGGCGCAATCCGACGCCGTAGCCGCAGGATCCGGCTGGGGCCGGGGAAATGAGAGCGGCGAAGTGCTCTCGAAACTCCTCCAGTTTCCAGGGCCGCTGCTGCTCGACGCCGATGCGTTGAATACGGCCGCGCGGGAACCGGAACGGTGGATCAGGCGGGAAAAACTCGTCATCACACCGCATCCTGGCGAAGCGAAACGGCTGGCTGACGCCTTCGGCATTCCATACTTCGAGGAGCGGACGCAGTTCGCGCTCGCGCTGGCCTCCGGCCTCGGCTGCATCACCGTTCTCAAGGGGCCGCACACAGTGGTTGCCGCCCCGGACGGACGGTACAGCTTGAACTCCTCCGGTTGTCCGGCGCTCGCGACGGCGGGATCGGGCGACGTGCTCGGCGGCATCATCGGCGCACTGCTCGCGGGCAATCCCGGGCGGCCGTTCGAAATGGCGCAGCTCGGAGTGTTCCTGCACGGAGCTGCCGGCGAAATCGCCGGTCCCGGCCTGATCGCGGACGACCTGCCGGAGCTCGCGGCCCGCGCCGCAGAGCTGGTCCGGTAATTCGATCAGAAGCGGAAGCCGAGTTTTTCAAGCACCATCCGCGCTTCCGGAACGGCATTGCGTACCGTGAATGCGGGATACTCCCGGCGCACCCGATAGCGACCGCGCTGTGTCTCGAATCCGGCGGGATCATTCCGCAGATTGCGGTCGTCGAACCCGATCTCATAGGTGTGCAGCAACGCCCGGGCGATCTGCCGCACGGCGGAATCTCCCGGTTCAAGCACTATCGACGGCTGTTCCGGCTCCGGCAAACGCGCAGGGCGCCAGTCACGGAGTTCCCCGATTCCGAAGAAATTCGCAACGGCCCGCACCGACATCATCGTGCCGTTCGCTTTGCCGTCGGTCGAATATCCGGCGATATGCGGCGTGCCGAGCCGCACCCGGTTCAGCAGTTCGCGATCGATGCCCGGTTCGTTTTCCCAGACATCAAGCACCGCGCCCGCAATGCGTCCCGTCTTCAGCGCCGTTTTCAGCGCGGCGGAATCGACGACTTCGCCGCGTCCGCTGTTGAAAAGCTGTGCATCGCGTTTCATTCCGTTGAGAAAAGCCGCGTCGCAGAGGTGAAACGTCGGATGCGCTCCATCCCTGGTCAACGGCGTGTGGAGTGTGACGAAATCCGCTTCGGACAGCAGCTCGGGAAGTTCCGTAAATCCATCCGCTCCCTCCCGCTCCGCACGCGGCGGATCGTTCCGCAGCACACGCATCCCGAGCGCTTCCCCGAGCGCGGCAACCTTTGATCCGACGTTGCCGACGCCGATCACGCCGAGGACCCTGCCCCGCAGATCTTCGCCCGAAGAGACCAGAGCACTGCCGATGTACTGCGCCACGCTCGCGGCATTGCAACCCGGCGCGCTCGTCCAGGGAATGCCGGCTTGTTCGAGATAAGCCGCATCAATGTGATCGAAACCGATCGTCGCAGTCGCAATGAACCGAACACCCGACCCCGCGAGCAGCGCCTCATTGCAGCGCGTTCGAGTGCGGGTGATGAGCGCATCCGCATCGCGCAGATCTCCGGGCGCAATCGCACCGCCAGGCAGGTAAACCACCCTGGCATACGGTTCAAACACCCCTTTCAGAAACGGAATTCTGTCATCGGCAACAATCTTCATTCCGAACCTCCCGATCCTGCAAAAAAAGCGAACCGCGGAGATTCCTCTCCCCGGTTCGCAGCGTTTTCATCCGAGCTTACTTTTCATCCTCTTCCAAATGAGCGGAGCAGATATTGCAGTGACGGCAGTCGAGTCCCTTCGGCGGCACGTAGAGTTTCCCGGCCTTCACCGCTTTCCGGTAGTTCGAGTAATTCTTGATCGCCAGAATCGTACCCACCAGAATGAACGCACCCGGCGCCGCCGACGGCAGCAGGAAGTCGGTCGTCCACGCCGTGATGATCTTCGTCTCAAACACCGCCCCGGTGCTCAGAAACTCACGCAGCGCGCCGAGCATCGTCAGCGTCAGCGTGAAGCCGAGACCCATGCCGACACCGTCGAGCATCGAGCGGACCGGACCGTTCTTCGAGGCGAACGCCTCCGCGCGACCGAGCACAATGCAGTTCACGACGATGAGCGGAATGAAAATACCGAGCGCAGCGTAGAGCGCCGGGGGCGCATACGCCTTCATCAGCAGATCGACGATCGTCACAAACGTCGCGATGACCACGATGTAAACCGGGATGCGCACCTTCTTCGGCACGATTCCCGCGATCAGCGAGATCACAAGGTTGCTGCCGAACAGCACACCCGTCGTCGCCAGCCCCATGCCGAGACCGTTCGTCGCACTGCTCGTGACCGCCAGCGTCGGACAGGTTCCGAGCAGAAGCACGAGAACCGGATTCTCCTTCCAGATTCCCTTCGTGAAATCAGACAGCATACTCATTTTTCATTCCCTCCCGCCGGAGAAAGTTTTGCGATGATTTCCGCCCGGTTCGCAAGAAAGCACTGCGCAACCGCATCGGCCAGTTCCGTGATCGTCCGGCTCGTAATCGTCGCGCCGGAAACGTAATCGATGCGTCCGCCATCCTTCCGGACCTTCCAGTTTTTCCCCTTCACGGCGCTCTTGCCGTTGAACTGATCGAGGAACGAGTTCGGAGCGAGCCCCTCGGGCCGCTTTTCGAACAGGTTGAAGATCGTCTTTTTGAACTGCCGGTGACAGACATTTGCACCGAGTCCCGGCGTCTCGTTCTGCTTCGTGATCAGCACCGCCCGAATTTTGCCGTCAAGATCGAATCCGATCAACGCCTGGATCGGAGCTGCGTATCCTTTGCGTTCACCACTCGCGGCGACGGCGACGAGTTTACCATCCTTCGCCGCCCCCATGAAGGTGATCTCCATATCATCCTGTTTGAGCACGATCTTATCTTCCGACGGCTGATTGTCGAACGCCGGAAGAATCTGTTTGAGCGCTTCATTCGTAGTGCGCAGCTCCGCAGCCGCAATCGGCTCGCTCACCATATCCGAGAAGACCGCGAGCAGCACCGCCGAGATCAACCCGAGCACCGCAAGAAAAAGACCGAGAACGAAAAAGTTTTCCGTATTCTTGAGACTCATTTCCGCTTACCCCCGTTTCGCCACATATCCGAACGGCCGCACCGTACAGAAGCGGTCGATGAGCGGCACAAGCGCATTCATGAACAGAATCGAGAAACTGACCCCTTCCGGATAGTTTCCCCAGATACGGATCACCGAAGTGATGATGCCGCAACCGAACGCAAAGACGATGCACCCCGTCGACGTGATCGGACTGGTCACCATGTCCGTCGCCATGAAGATCGCTCCGAGCATGAGTCCACCCGTCAGAATGTGGAAGAGCGGCGGCGGCGTCACACCCGGACAGAAGTAGTTGACAATCCCGGTGAACACCGCGACCGTCCCGACAAAAACCACGGGAACCCGCCAGTTGATGAGCTTGCACAACACAAGGATGACCCCACCGATCAGCAGTGCCAGCACACTCGTCTCACCGATGCAACCCGCCTTGCAGCCGAGGAAGTAACGAACCATCTGCTCGTTGCTCGCGACTGCGGCGAAATTCTCCTGCGCCTCAATCGATTTGCCCATGATCTTCTTCGTGGTGCTGACCACGCCGAGCGGCGTCGCACAGCTGACCGCATCCAGCGGAGTGGCGTGGGTGACCGTGTCAACCGACTTTGCCGCCCGGATGGTGGAAGGAGAGTACCAGAGTTCCGCATCTTCAGACGTCGGACTCATGCCGCGGGCCGGACTCCACCAGGTCATGAGCGCCGGCAGGGCAATCAACAGCCCGACTCGCGCCACCAGCGCCGGATTGAACGGATTGTTGCCGATTCCACCGAACACCTGTTTCCCGAGCCAGATCGCGAGAAATGCACCGATCAGGCACACCCAGATCGGAATGTTCGGCGGCAGATTCAACGCGAGAAGCAACCCCGTCACCGCGGCGCTGCCGTCGGAGATCGTCCCGCACACCGGCTTCTTCGCAAGCCAGCACCAGAGCGCTTCCACTCCAACGCAGAACACCATCGTAAGCACCATCACCAGCGCCGCGCGCCAGCCGAAAAAGTAGATGCCCGCCGCACATGCCGGCAGCAGCGCAAGCAGAACTTTATACATGATCCGCCGCACACTGTCGGAATCCTTGATGTGGGGCGAAGAACTCAGAACCAGCTGACTGCCGGTCGGGAGTTTGATTTCGTTTTTGATTTCTTCAGACATGATTACGATTCGATCCCGAAAGTGTTATTTTTTACGTTTGCGGATTTCAGCTTTCGCACGGCGCATGTGCTGCACAAGCGGCCGGTGGGCCGGACAGACATACGCGCAGGAACCACACTCAATGCAATCCATGACATGGTTCTGCGCCGCGAGATCGAACCGTTCCGATTCGATCACGTTCCCGAGCAGACACGGCAGCAGATTCATCGGGCAGACCTGCACGCAACGTCCGCAGCGGATGCAGCCCGTCGAATCGTAGGCAATGCTCCTGGAAACCGGCAGCAGCAGCACCCCGGAACTGTTCTTGCAGATCGTCACGTCGAAGCTCCTCTGCGCGAACCCCATCATCGGTCCGCCCATGATGAGCTTGCCCGGCTCCTCCGTCACGCCACCCGCGAATTCGATCGCCTTGATGACCGGAGTGCCCAGCTTCAGCAGCCAGTTGCCGGGATTCTTCACGACTTCGCCGGTGATGGTCGTGATGCGCTCCACCAGCGGAATGCCGCGCAACACCGCATCGGCAATCGCCGCGGCCGTCCCGACGTTCTGCACCACGCAGTGCGCATCCATCGGCAGCCCGCCGGTCGGAACTTCGCGCCCGGTAATCGCCTTGATCAGCTGCTTCTCGGATCCCTGCGGGTACTGCACCTTCAGCCCCACCACGGTGACGCCGAAATCGCCGGCCCGCTTGTTCAACGCCTCGATCGCATCAAGTTTGTTGACCTCAACCCCGAGAAAAATATTCTTCACGCCGAGAATACGCGCCGAAATCGCCGCACCCTCAAGCACCGCTTCGGGCTGTTCGAGCATAAGCCGGTGATCGGCGGTCAGATACGGTTCGCACTCCGCGCCGTTCAGGATCAGCGTGTCAACCTCCTTCTCCGGCGGAGGAGAAAGTTTTACGTGGGTCGGGAACGCCGCACCGCCCATACCGACAATCCCGCCGTCGGTAATCCGTTTAAGCAGATCCGCGACCGGCGCGGAGCGCCATTCGAGCGCGGGCATCGGCTCGCACGGCTCGTCTTTCCCGTCCGACTCGATCTGGATCGCAGGCACCGACGTACCCATCGCGCCGGGCACGTCGACGATGCCCACGACCCTGCCGCTTGTGGGAGCGTGGAGATTCGCGGAGACGAATCCGTCCGCCGCGGCGATCAGTTGATACTTCTTGACCTCATCCCCTGCTTTCACAACCGGCTTCGGCGGCTTGCCGACGCTCTCGGAGATGACTACGGTATAACGGTCGAGCAGCGGCGCCTTGCGCACCGCGCTGCCCGAACTCAGGCTCTTGCCGTCGACGGAGGGGTGAATCCCCCCGCCGAAGCTCATGACATTGCGGGAACTCTTGCTCATTTCTCGGCGCTCCATTCCGGATCGTGCTTTTCAATACGGAGATGCTCTTCTGCCGAGAGCAGCGCTCCGGTCGGACAACCCGCGGCCTGCACATCCTCCTGGGTCGGCAGCGGGGAATTTGCGTAGTTGACCGTCGCCTTGAAGCCTTCGATCACAAACTTTTCGGGAGCGGCCTTCTGGCACTTGCGGCAGCCGATGCAGGCGACCTTGCAGACCTGCCGCTTGGCCGGAGCCTTCAATGGAGAATTGCAGTAGACATGCACATCGGCATCGGCAGGAACAAGTTTAATCACGTTGCGCGGGCAGACCGCCACGCAGGTTCCGCAGCCGACGCAGAGCTCCTTGTGGATCACCGCGAGCCCGTTGATCATTTCAATCGCGCCGAACGGACACTTCCGGGCGCAGGATCCCATACCGAGACAGCCGTAGGTACAGCCTTTCGGACCGCCCGCCACGAGCGAAGCCGACACGCAGTCGGCCACGCCGTTGTAACTGGCAAGCCGCATGGTCTGCTCCCGGTCGCCACCGCAGAGCACCACAGCCTTCTGCTTGAACGATTCGCCCGCCTCGATTCCGAGCGCCCGCGCAATCGCGCTGACCTGTTCGCTCGAAGAGACCGGGCACTTCGACGGCGGCACCTGGCCGGCGACCACCGCCTTCGCGAAGTCCGAGCAGCCCGCCATTCCGCAGCCGCCGCAGTTTGCGCCGGGCAGCAGCTCGGTCACAAGATCGACCCGCGGATCGCTCTCCACCCGGAAAAGTTTTGCGAAAATGCCGATGACGATGCCGAGCACAAGGCCCGTTCCCGCCATCAGAATGATTGCCAGAGTGATCGTACTCATCGTATCCATCCCCCCGTATCAGCAGAGTCCCGAGAAACCGACGAACGCCATCGCCAGGATTCCGGCGGTAATGAGCGCGATCGGAGTTCCCTGGAACGGTTTCGGAACCTCGGCCAGATCGAGCCGCTCACGCAGACTCGAGAAGAGCACCAGCGCCAGCGCGAAACCGACCCCCGAGCAGAGGCCGAAAACCGTCGCCTCAAGCACCGTGAAATTGCTGTCGGCATTGATCGTCGCAGCGCCGAGCACCGCACAGTTCGTCGTGATGAGCGGCAGATAGATGCCGAGCGCCTGATAGAGTTTCGGGCTGAGCTTCTGAAGCATGATTTCAATAAGCTGCACAAGGCCTGCAATAATCAGAATGAACAGCAGCACCTGCAGAAACGAGAGGTCATACTCCTTCCCGTTGATGGTGAAATGCAGCAGATGCCGGTAGACCAGTGATGTGATGAACGACGCAATCGTCATCACGAAGATGACCGCGCCGGACATCCCGAGCGCGGTTCCCAGCCGCTTGGATACCCCGAGAAACGGGCAGATCCCGAGGAACCGCGAGAGCACGAAATTGTAGACCAAAATCGCGCCGATGGTTAGTTCCAGATACTTCATTCCCTTTTTGCCTTCCCTTTCCTATGTGCATTTTCGAGAAAACACAACAGTGTTTTAATGTAGACCCTTCCGGCCGGTTTGTCAAGATATTTTCGGGAGGTTTCCGCATTTTCCCGGGCGGGGACTTGCAGGAATCCGGCGCGCGTGATATAATATAGATGAGGATGATAAGACTGGAGGCGTGAGTATGAGATTTCTTCGGAGCTTGCCGCTGCTGTTTCTGGTTCTGTGCTGTTCTGGATGTATATCCGTCTCGCTGAAACCATATTATACGCCGGAAAATCAGATCCCCGTCCCGGATGAGCTGGTCGGCCTGTGGCGATTCGATCAGTTTCAGGAAAAGAAAATTGCGAACATCAAAGCCGTTCAGATTCAGATCGCAAAGGACGGAACCACGCGGGTCTCCCAGTTCCCGGCGGAAGGAGGAGAACAGGGAGCGACTCTCCTGTCCACATTCAGGACGCAGTTTTTCCGGATTAACGGCGAGCTTTACGCGGATTGTCTGCTCAGCAGCTTACGCGAGGGTTCGTTGTCCGCGGCAGAGGCCCTGACCGTGGTTCCGGGCCATCTGCTTGTAAAGCTCTCCCTTTCCGGAGAAACGCTCCGCGCCGTTTATCCCGCTCTTCTCCCCAAACTCGCGGAGGAAGGGAAGCTGCCGCCCGAGCTGACCTGGGTCCAAAAGGAGACAGACCCCGGGAAAGCTGCGGCGGTCTGGGTGTTCACCGCTCCGGGATCCGTGTGGGAGGAGACGCTGAAAACCATGTCCCCGCAGATTTTCCCGGACCTCCCGGCGGCGACGTATGAATTCCGGCGGGTATTGATTCAATAGCAGTTTTATTCAGGGAGATTCGATGAAATTATTCTGCGGCATACGTGTTTTTCCGGCGGTTCTTGCGCTGCTTCTTGCGGCGGCGGGAGCCGCTGCCGAAAACCGCACTGTGAGCATCACAATGACCTGGCAGCCTCAGGCGCAGTTCGCCGGGATCTACTATGCGAAAGAGGCGGGGATTTTCGCGAAATACGGTCTCGACGTGGAGATCCGTCACAAGACCGTCGAGCTCTCGATCGTCGACTATCTCACCGAAAAACACTCGGATTTCATCGTCGCCTCACTCGGCACTGCGCTCGTCGAACGCTCAAAGGGAATTCCGCTCGTGAACGTCTGCCAGCTGGGGAAAGAGTCGACGGTCATGCTCATCGCCGCAGCCGGAAAGGGCATCGAAAGAGTTTCGGATCTGAACAAGCCGACACCGTCCGGTCAGCCGCGCCGTTTCGCCGTCTGGGAGGTTGACTTCGGCGCCGTGCCGCTCGCATTTCTGCGCGAACGCAGAATCGACGGCAGGATCGTCCCGATGAACACCGGAATCGCGCTCTTTTTGTGGGGGGCGACCGACGTGATCTGCGCGCTGGAATACAATGAATATTATCAGCTCCTCGCGGCCGGATATGAACCGGAGGATCTCGTCTGCTTCCGTCTGCGGGACAACCGCATGAACATTCCGGAGGACGGAGTGTACACCCTCGAATCGACGGTGCAGGCGAAACCGGAAGTTTGTGCGGCCGTGCGCGAAGCGATTCTCGAAGGGTGGCGGGAGGCGCTCCGCAATCCGGAACAGGCGCTTTCCTGCGTCCGGAAATACTGCGACCGGGACAACAGCCGTTTCGACCCCGCCCATCAGCGCTGGATGCTCAGCATGTACGGCAAATCGCTCGCACTCGAAGGAGAGCAGGCGGGGAGACTGTCCCCCGGGGACTACGATTTCGCGGTCGGGCTCTTCCGGAAACACAAACTCATCGGCTCCGCCATAGACTACGCCCGCTTCTGTCCGGTAGAGAAAAAGGAAGGAGAAAAAAAGTGAAACCCTTCCGCGACTGGAACTTCTCAACCCGCATCAACGTGATTCTGCTGCTGTTTCTGCTGGCGGCGGGCGGCGGCATCGGCGGCTTCGTCTATCTGAGAACTTATGCGATTCTGAACAAGGAGGTCGGGCTGACCGCCACGGCGGCGGTCAATCTCACGGCGGAGCGGATCAACAGTGCGTTTCCACCGATCGAAGCCGCCGCAGAGGAGCTGGCGCTCGCAATCGAAATCAACCGTCCCGGGGAAGAGGCGCAGAAACAGATGATCCGAAAAACGCTCGCGCAGCTGCGCAAATCCGTGCCGTCGCTGTGCGGAATCAGCATCGCCTACGCGCCATACAGCTTCGACCCCGCCCGGCAGTATTTCCTCCTTTACGCCTATGCGGATGAAAGCGGGGAGATCAAAGCCGAACAGATCGGCAGCGGGGAATACCGTTATTTCAAATTCGACTGGTTCACGATTCCACAGCTTCTCGACCGCGCGGTCTGGACGGAACCGTATCTCGACTCTTTCTCCGGCGTTGAAATGAGCACGCGTGCTCAACCGATCCGGAACGCCGAAGGGAAATTTATCGGGATCGCGGGATTCGACCTCTCGCTCGAGGGACTCGGAAACCTCGCGGCGGAGGCGGACGCCTACGGATACGGCCAGGAGTTTCTGCTCTCGCGCTTCGGCCGGTTCGTCGCGTTCCCGGAAGACAAAAACCATCCGTTCGAGACGGAAGAACTCCGCAGGGAGGCACCGCTCATCATCGACTCGACGATCTTCAGCTACGCAGATCTTCTCCAGCGGAAGCTCTTCAATCCGGCGGACGCTTCCGGGAAACTCCGCGCGATCGGTCACGCCATGCTCGCCGGCAAAACCGGGTCGACCCGGGGAAGAGTGTTCAACCGGCAGGAGGGGATGGAGCGGATCTTCTATGCGCCGATCGAAGCGCCGGGCTGGAGTCTCGGGGTCGCCTATCCGGAGGCGAAGCTCCTCGCGCCCCTTCACGAATTGACCCGCCGGGTCATTCCGTTCGCGATCGCGGGAGTGCTGCTCTGCCTGTTTTCAGTCGGCATGCTCGTGCGCCGTATCTCGCGTCCGCTCGAAGAGCTCACCGATGCGGCACAGTCGATCGGAGAGGGCAACTTCGACACGCCGCTGCCTGCGCCGAAGGGACTTGATCAGGTAGGGCGGCTTGCGCGCGCATTCCGGTCGATGCAGGATGCGCTCAAAGCCTACATCGAAGAACTGAAACACACGACGGAAGCCAGGCTGCGCATCGAGAGCGAACTTGAGGTTGCCCGTCAGATCCAGCTTGGAATTCTGCCGAAGATGCTCCCGCCGCTGCCGGATGCGAAGGAGTTCTCGCTCTTCGCGGCGTTGCGTCCGGCGCGGCAGGTGGGAGGAGATCTCTACGATTTCTTCCCGCTCGGAGAGTCCCACTACTGCTTCATCGTCGGCGACGTTTCCGGCAAGGGAGTTCCGGCAGCGCTTTTCATGGCGGTGATTCAGACACTGCAGCGGGGCGAGGCTGAAAAACTTCACGATCCCGGAAAACTCGTCACCCGGATCAACGAACTTCTCAGCCGCAACAACGAAACAATGATGTTCGTGACCTATTTTCTCGGGATTCTCGACCTCCGTTCGGGAGAGTTCCGGTACACGAATGCGGGGCACAATCCGCCGTGCCTGCGTCACAGTACGGGGAAGGCGGAATTTTTGAACGAGCGGCACGGGCCCGCACTCGGCGTCGTTCCGGAAGCGCGGTACGGTTCAGCCGGCGTCCAGCTCAATCCGGGGGACAGCATCGTTCTGTACACGGACGGCGTCACAGAGGCGGCATCTCCGACGGACGAGCTTTTCGGAGCCGACACACTGCTGCGGCTGCTGGCCACCCGCTCCGCGGCTTCTCCGGCGAAACTCGGAGAAGGAATTCTGCAGGCGGTCGATCAGTTCTCCGGCGGAGCGGAACAGACCGACGACATCACACTGCTGATCCTGCAATTCAACGCGGCGAAGGCGGTTTCGGCACCACGCAGTGCAGAGGTTTCATAAAAAATAGCGTATATTAGAAGAAAAAATTCAAAATTCTGTTGCAAAATCGAAAACAGGGGGATATCTTAAAGGAAAAATTGACGTTTGAATCGGGGAAGGAATGTCGGCCGCGCAAAACGGAAGCCTTGTCCCGGAGCCGGGACAGAACCGGCCGCAAGTGTGTATACGGAGATAAAAAATGAAGTATGATTTCACCCAGTACGTGACCAAGGATTCAGTGATGTCCCTCGACGGCCGCAACAAGCTCGAGGTGATGGACCAGCTGATTACCCGCGCCGCGGACCTGACCAAACTGAACCGGGACGTGATCTTCCGGCTGACCTGGAAACGGGAGCAGATGATGACCACGGGCGTCGGCGGCATGCTCGCGCTGCCGCACATCCGGGTCAATGACATCAACCACCCGTATGTGATCGTCGGCGTCTGCGAGAACCCGATCGAAGATTACCAGAGCCAGGATGATCAGCCGGTTCGCGTGGTGGTGTTCACGGTCGCGCCGGACGAGAATCAGGAGGCGTATCTGCAGCTGCTCGGAAGCATCTCCCGGAAGCTGCGCAATACCTCGCTGATCCAGGAGCTGATCGACGCGGCCGGGAATCCGGCGCAGATCCTCGACCTCGTTCACCGCGATGACGCGAAGTAAATCCGATTTCGGGAGGAGTTTCGAGAAATGACCAAACCGGCCAGCCAGCTCGGCGCCAAGGCGCAGATCGATTTCAACTGTTTCACCCCGGATTGCGACGGCGTCGTCAAATTCAATCTCGCGGACATCGTCAGCCGGGACTTTCAGGCGGTCTGCCCGAAATGCCATCATCCTTACTCGTTCGATGCCGGGCTGAAAGACAAACTTGAGCGTATGCTTGAGCTCATGGTCGCCATCCGCAAGGCGGAGGATATTCTCGGTGACAGCAATGTGTCGGTCAACGTCGCCGGCGGCGAGGTCAGAATACCATACGCGCTGCTGCTGACGCGTCTCAACACTTTGATTACGCTTGAGGTCGGCGACCGGAAGGTTGACTTCCATCTCTGGGTCGAACCGGCTTCTCCGGATACGTTCCGCTGAAGAAGAGCTTTCAAGGACAGGACGGGCGGATTGCACCGCCGGGCGCCGGCCGTTCCGGACGGGATTCCGATCCCGGCGGCACTGGAACCGGCGTTTGTTTTTGCAGAGACGCCGCACAGAAAAACGTGCGGCTTTTGAATATGGTGAAATTGATCGATATTTCAAGATAACAGAGGGAACTTTCAACATGACAGAACAGGAAATCATCAAGATTCTGGAAGAGTCCGGCGCCCTGCTTTCCGGCCACTTCCAGCTCCGCAGCGGACTGCACAGCAACCGCTTCTTCCAGGCGGCGCTGCTTCTTCAGTATCCGGACAAGGCGGAAACGGTCTGCCGCTATCTTGCAGATCAGTTCCGCGGCGAGAAAATCGAGACGGTCATCTCTCCCGCGGTCGGCGGACTCATCGTCGGGCAGGAGATTGCCCGGGCGCTCGGTGTGCGCGCGATCTTCGCGGACAAGGAGGACGGACAGCTCGTGCTGAAACGGGGATTCACGATCAAGCCGGGCGAAAAGGTGCTCGTCGCGGAGGATGTGGTCACGAAAGGCGGCCGCGTTCAGCAGACCGTTGACCTCGTTCGCAGCCTCGGCGGTGATGTGGTCGGGATTGCGGTCATCGTCGACCGCTCGGGCGGCGATGCGAAATTCGACGTTCCTTTCAAAAGCGCTCTGAAACTCTCGCTGCCGACCTTCGATCCGGCCGAGTGCCCGCTTTGCAAAACCAACATGCCGATCGATCGGCCGGGGTCGAAATAAGATGCTGACTGCAATTCTGAAAGCTGTCTTCGGCACCAAGTCGAAACGGGATCTCAAGCGGATGGCGCCGCTCGTCCGCAAGATCAACGCGATTGAAGTCGAATACCAGAAACTCACGGATGAGGAACTCCGCGCCAAGACCGATGAGTTCAAGGCGCGTCTGGCCAACGGGGAGACGCTCGACGACATCATGTGCGAGGCGTTCGCCGCCGTCAAGAACGCCTGCCGCCGTCTGGTCGGCAGGGAGATTGAAGTCTGCGGTCAGAAGATGGTCTGGGACATGGTTCCCTTCGATGTGCAGATTCTCGGCGGCATCGCGCTGCACCGCGGCAACATCGCGGAAATGGCCACCGGCGAAGGCAAGACCCTTGTCGCGACCATGCCGCTCTACCTGAACGCGCTCACCGGTAAAAACTGCCAGCTCGTCACGGTGAACGACTATCTTGCATTGCGCGACTCAAGCTGGATGGGCAACATCTACAACTTTCTCGGAATCAGTTGCGGCTGTCTTCAGAATCAGCAACCGCCGCATGTACGCCGCGAGCAGTACGCCTGCGACATCACCTATGGAACAAACAGCGAATTCGGGTTCGATTACCTGCGCGACATGGGCATGGCCAACGAAGCCGCGCAACTCGTTCAGCGCGACCACTACTACGCGATCATCGACGAGATCGACAGCATCCTCATCGATGAAGCGCGCACACCGCTGATCATCTCCGGCCCGGTACCGATGTCAACCCACCAGTTCGATGTATTGCAACCGCTGGTTTCGGATCTCTACAACAAGCAGAATATGCTCTGTTCGCGGCTCGTGCGCGAAGCGCGTGCCGCGCTTTCCCAGGAGAATCTCTCCGGCGATGAGCGCGAAAACGCGCTCATAAAGCTGCTTCAGGTGAAATTCGGCATGCCGACTCACAAGCAGCTGCTGCACGTGCTTGAAGACGGCGCGATTCTGAAAGAGCTCGAAAAACTCGAAACCCGTGTGCGCAGCGATTCGAACCGCGGATTGCTGCAGGAGGTTCAGGGCGATCTTTATTTCTCGATGGACGAGAAGACCCACGAGGCCGATTTGACCGACAAGGGTCGCAAGGCGATCTCTCCGAATGATCTGAATGCCTTCATCGTGCCGGATCTGTTGAGCGAACTCGCCGCGATCGATCGGGATGAGACTCTTACTGAGGCGGAAAAGAGCGCGAAACGCGAGGCGTTCCAGAGCGAATTCGCCGCCAAGAGTGAGCGGCTGCATGACCTTTCGCAGCTGCTCAAGGCCTACTGCCTCTTCGAGAAAGACGTAAACTACGTCGTTCAGGACAACAAGGTTCTGATCGTCGACGAACACACGGGGCGCATCATGCCGGGCCGCCGCTTCTCGGACGGTCTGCACCAGGCGCTCGAGGCGAAGGAACGGGTTCCGATTGAGCAGGAAACCCAGACCATGGCGACGATCACGATCCAGAACTACTTCCGCATGTACGAGAAACTCGCCGGCATGACCGGCACGGCGGAGACCGAAGCGAATGAGTTCCACCAGATCTACAAGCTCGATGTGATCGTGGTTCCGACCAACCGCCCCTGCATCCGCAAGGACGAGAACGATTCGATCTTCAAGACGAAACGCGAGAAGTACAATGCGATTCTGAAAGATGTGATCGCACGTCATGAAAAGGGGCAGCCGGTGCTGCTCGGAACGATTTCGGTCGAGGACTCCGAAATCCTCTCGCGCATGCTTAAAATGCGGAATATTCCGCACAACGTCCTGAACGCGAAGAATCACCAGCGCGAAGCCGAAATCGTGGCGCGCGCGGGTCAGGTCGGAGCGGTGACGGTCGCAACGAACATGGCGGGACGCGGCACCGACATCAAGCTGGGCCCCGGCGTGGCGGAACTCGGCGGACTCCATGTGATCGGCAGTTCGCGGCACGACTCGCGGCGCATCGACCGTCAGCTGCGCGGGCGCTGCTCGCGCCAGGGAGACCCGGGGTCGTCGAAGTTCTACGTCTCGCTTGAGGACAACCTCATGCGTCTTTTCGGCTCCGACCGGATCGTGAAGATTTTCGAGCGGTTCGGGCTCGAAGAGGGGGACGAATTGCAGCATCCGTGGCTGACGAAATCGATCGAGACCGCCCAGCGCCGCGTGGAACAGCAGCACTTTGCGATCCGCAAACGGACGCTCGACTTCGACGATGTGATGAACAAGCAGCGTGAGATCATCTACGGCTTGCGCAAGCAGGCGTTGCTTTCGGAGGATCCGCATGACGTGCTGTTCGGCACCATTGAGCAGGTTGTTGAAAATGAGATTCAGATGATCGCGGCCAAACCCGCTTCCGAGACCTCGGACAAGAGCAATGCGTTCGACAAAAAAGCGCTTGTGAACTACCTGAACACGACGTTCCCGCTCTCGTTCAAGGAGGAGGAGTTGACCGCGGGAATCGGTGCGGACGGGCGACTTCACTCCGCCGACGAACTGACGCTTCAGATCGTCGACCGGATCGAGGCGGCGTACAAAGAGCGCAATGCCGATCTGCCGGAAGAGCAGGTCAAATACCTCGAACGGCACACGGTGCTGGAGGCGATTGACCGGCTCTGGCAGGAGCACCTTTATGCGATGGACGGATTGCGTTCGAGCATGTCGTTGCGCGTCTATGCGCAGAAGGATCCGCTGGTCGAGTACAAGCAGGAAGCGTATAAGATCTTCAAGACGCTGATGGATCAGATCTATCACGATGTGGCGAACAATTTGTTCCGTGTGACGGTCACGCGCCTTGCGACGCTTGAGGAGATTCTCGCGACGCTGCCGCAGGAGCTGATTCATCAGACCTTCGGCCAGTTCGACGGTGGTTCGATCACGGTCACGTCTCCGGAGTTCGGTCAGGGGACGATCACCCTCCCGCCGCCGCTGCCGGGAATGACGCCCGAAGCGGTGCCGCAGGAAGCGGCGGAGGAGGAGGAACGCGGCGTAACGCAGATGCCGGTTCACCGCACCACCCCCAAGATCGGCCGGAATGATCTCTGCCCGTGCGGCAGCGGCAAGAAATACAAAAAGTGCTGCGGCAAAGAGCAGTAAGCTCCGGGAACATCGGACAAAACGGAACGTCCCGCGGTGCATCAGCGCCGCGGGATGTTTTTGTATGTCGGTCCGGATGCGAGGAGGGAAAGTTTTTTCCAGCGCTTTTCCTTTTCCAAACCGCTCCCGACTCCGATCAGCCTCATAGCCGGCTGTGACGATCCTGATTCGACATAGACTCCCTTTCCCCGCTTCTTTCTGTGTCCGGCAAATTGATTTATGCTCCAGAAATTCCGATTTGCAATCAGATTTTCCCATGCTATCTTATTCTCATTGATAACGTCCGGAAAATTGCGCACATTTTGAGAGAGGGCACTTGAAAAAGGGCCTGTTTTCTGATTGATTATAGTGACCAAACCGTAATCAAAAGAAAGGAAAACAGGCCATGGAAAATGTAGCGCAAGAAAACGAAAAGGCAATCTCCGGAGCGATTAAAATTGATGAAAAAGAGATTCGGACGCATCTCGACGGACTGGTTCGGCAGTCGGTCGAGGATACGTTGAATGCGCTTCTGAATGCGGAAGCCGACGCGATCTGCCAGGCTTCGAGGTATCAGCGCAGTCCGGAGCGACAGGATACACGGGCCGGAAGCTATAAACGCAAACTCCTGACCAAAGCGGGAGAAGTAGAACTTCACGTTCCCCGTCTTAGAACGTTGCCATTTGAAACGCAGATCATTGAGCGTTATAAGACGAAGCAAAGCAGCGTCGAAGAAGCCCTGATCGAGATGTATCTGGCGGGAGTGTCCGTCCGCCGCGTGGAGGATATCACCGAAGCCTTATGGGGAGCAAAGGTCAGTTCCAGTACGGTAAGTGAATTAAATCAAAAGATTTACGGTAAAATTGAGGAGTGGCGCAAACAGCCGATTACCGGCGAACATCCGCATGTTTTTGTCGATGGAGTCTATCTGAAGCGAAGTTGGGGCGGAGAAGTTCAGAATGTTTCTGTTCTGGTTGCGGTCGGCGTGAACGACGAGGGGTATCGTGAAATCCTTGGCGTGGCCGAAGG
>NZ_CALXSK010000053.1 GCF_944391105.1 uncultured Victivallis sp. | reverse complement strand
TTATTATACACAATTTTACCGAGATTCAAAAGAAAAAGGGCTGTCGCATACCTTGTGAGGTTTTGCAACAGCCCCTGGAATCTGCGCGCTCAAAAACATCAGTATTTACGACGTAATTCGACCACTCGACCCTGAATCGAAACTTCTTCGGCGGAATAAATCTGAACATTGTATTCCGGATTGGCCGGACGCAGCTCAATCCGTCCCTGCGTCTTCGGGAAATAACTCTTCACCGTTACCTCTCCCCCCTGCAGAAGCGCTACGACAATGTCACCGCTCCGGGGCTTCGAATTGGTCTGGGCGACAATCACAATGTCCCCGTCAAAAATACCGAGATCGCGCATGCTCTCACCTTGAACACGCAACGCAAACAGATTCTCCGGCGGAACATCCGGAACCAGCTGGCTGCTGACGCAGACCTCCCCCTCCTTGAACGCGATGCTCTCGGAAGGAGCTCCGGCGTTGACCCGCCCCAGCAATGGAATCAGAAGCGCCCCCGACGGCACCTTATGCCGCGAATGCGTTCTGTTCGCAAGGCTGATGCTGCGCGCTTTGGAACTGCGAGAAAGCTGTTTCTTGCGCTGCAGCGCCCGCAGATGGGCGAACACCGTCGAAGTCTTAATGCCGAAATGATCGGCAATCTCATAGACCGTCGGAGCCATTCCTTCACGGTCCAGGAACTCCTCGATAAATTCCAGGATGTTCTTCTGTTTCTCAGTCAATGTCTTCATGTCTCGTTCCTCCCTGGTTATGATAAGTCCGGTCACTTATCAGAGACGGAAACCAGAGGCGCCGATCGAATACTGCCCATCTCCGATCTTGCCGATACGAACATAATAGAGAAAATCACGCCGCACCGGCTTTCCCTCTGAGTCTTTCTTCTCGTAGGTAAGCTTCCAAACGTAGGACTGATAAACGATCTGATCCAGTACAGTTACAAGCTCCATGCTCTGAAGCTCGCCCTGTTCCCGGGCAGCCGCCTCAAGGATCTCCTGAAAGATTTCCGGCGTCAGCGCTTTCTGACGCTCCGGGGAGATCACCTTTTTAAATTTCTCGATGTCCCGGTCGCGGAATGCAGCGGCAAAATTCGCCATATAGTCTTCCGCAACTTTCCGGGCATCGGCATCTCGTTCGACTTCGGACATCCGAACGGCGGGCGGGGGAATCTCCTTCTGATCCGCCGCCACACATCCCGACAGAATCACTCCCGCCAGAAGAACGGCGGCGAGTCCGATGAAGTTCAATCCCCTCATGATACCCTCTTTTCTTTCAATCAGCTGCAATGTTCACGGCAGAATATCTCCAACCGCCGCGCAGCTTCGCGAATGTTTTCCTCCGAACAGGCGTAAGAGAGCCGGATCTGGCCTTCCGCCCCGAACGAACAGCACGGAATCACCGCAAGTTTCTCCTCCGCCAGCAACCGATTGCAGAACTCCTCCGAAGTCATTCCGAACGAACTCACGTCGCAAAGCAGATAAAACGCTCCCTGCGGCCGGATACATTTCACCCCCGGAATCGCGGAAACCAGGTTGTACACCAGATCACGCCGTTTCGCGAACTCCGCGCACATGTGGGCGACTTCCTTATCCGCTTTGCCCTCAAGCGCCGCGATCGCTCCGTACTGGGCAAACGTCGTGGCATTGCTCGTGGCATGGCTCTGGAACGCGATGATCCGGCGCGCCAGCCAGCGGGGCGCCCGCAGATAGCCGAGTCGCCATCCGGTCATTGCATAGGTCTTGGAAAAACCGTTCACGGTGATGACATGTTCATTGATCTCGTCTGAGAGAGAAGCGATGCTCACATGCGGCTTGTCCGCATCGTAGGTGAGCTTCTCATAGATCTCGTCGGCAAGAATCATGATGTTGCGCCGCAGCGCCACTTCCGCGATCTTCTCGAGCGTCGCGCGCCGGTAAACCGCGCCGGTCGGATTTGACGGCGTGTTCAGAATCAGCAGCCGGGTGTTCTCCGTGATCGCCGCATCGAGATCGGCCGCGTCAAGTTCGTAATTGTTCTCCATCCGGGTCGGGACCTCGACAACTTTGGCACCGACCGCCGTAACCATCTCGGGATAGCTCAGCCAGTACGGGGACGGAATGATCACCTCATCCCCGGGACCGCAGAGCGCCGCAATCGCCGAAAAACAGGAGAACTTCGCTCCCGGCGCCACGACGATCTCATCCCAGGCGCACTTGATCCCGTTCTCTTTCTGGAACTTCGCCGCAATGAGCTTGCGCAGTTCAGGCGCACCGCTCGCAGGCGTATAGGTCACTTTTCCCGCATTGAGCGCTGCGATGCAGGCATCTTTCAACGGCCGCGGCGTATCGAAATCCGGTTCACCGGCACACATGCTGCACACATCGTGCCCCTGCTCTTTCATCTCCTTGGCCATCGCCGTGATCGCCAGAGTGGCCGATGGGTGCAGATGACACATAAATCCAGTCGAATTTTTGAGATCATTCATGATATGGAAAACACTCCTGTTTGCAAAATATATCGTTTCCCGAACCGAGAATCTATAGTCCAACTCAAATATCTAATATAATGCCAGATTACAAATTTTTCAACGTTATGAAAAATTTTTCATTGTTTTTCATCATTTTTGACACCCCGGACAAAAAGCGGAAGTACGTCCGCCGATCCTCTGAGAAACAATCATACTGCCGCATTTTCCGCACGGCATCCCCGCCCGGCCGTAAACTTCGAGCTCCTGCGCGAATTTGCCCTCGCTGCCGTCCACATTGCGGAAATCGGAGATGGAACTGCCGCCGAGTTCGATCGCGCGGGCGAGAATCCGCTTCGACTCCGCGGCAATCGACGCACACTCCCGGAGCGTCAGGTCCCCGGCGGGACGCAACGGCGAAATCCCTGCGGAGAACAAAATCTCCGTAGCGTAAATATTGCCGATCCCCGCAACCACACGATTATCCATGAGAAAAGGCTTTACGCAACCGTTTCTTTTGCGCGAGACGGCATGGAGGTACTCACCGTCAAACGCCTCGGTCAGCGGTTCCGGCCCGAATGCTTCAAGCTCTGCGGGAACGCTGCCCGGACAAGGCAGCTCACACACCTTGAGTACGCTGAAGCGGCGTGTGCACTCAAACCGGAACACACGCCCGTCGTCGAGGTGCAGAAACACGTGCTCGTGTTTCCTGCGCGGAATCTGTGAGCTCTCCACCCGGACGACCCCGCTCATGCCGAAGTGCATCAGCAAAACACGTCCGTCCGACAGATCCGCAATCACATAACGACCGCGCCGCCGGAATCCCGTGAAGGTCAACTTCTCCAATCCGGCCGTTGCAAGGGGCGTAAGCGGCTCGCGCATCGCAGGGGAAAAAATTTCCACGCACTCGATCCGCCGCCCCGTCATAACACGAGCGAGAGCTCTCCTTATATTCTCCGCCTCCGGAAGCTCCGGCATGATTCCCGATCCTGTCTGTCAATTCCCGCTGTCCGCTTTGTTGTGAACAGGGTATTTCGAGTAATATAGCCGTTTTTTTCGGAAATCAAACCCGCAAACGCCTTTTTTTTGCAGCGGAGCTCACTTTTTTGCAAAAAAAATCATTTTTTCTGCAAAAAACTACTCATGCTGTGCAAAAAACCGGCCGGCCTGCACAAGCATTATGAGGTAGAACACCATCAGTACCACACGGGCTCCGGAACCGAGAAACGCGCCGATGACTACGCCGAACTGATACGCGGCATCGCCATTCGCCGCCCCCGACATCTTCACAACGGTGTAAATAAACTGCTGCAAAATACTCAAAAACGTGAGCCCGGCACAAATCCATCCGCAGAGGACACCCCATTTTCTGCGCAGCAGAATCGCGATTGCCGCCACGATGCCGGAAGCGCCGACCAGACCGGCCAGAACGGCTTCCAGGCCGATGGCGACCGGATCCGCCGGGTTCTCCGCACTCCCCTGTAATATCAGCCAGAGAAAAAATATGGCGGAAAACACGGCGACGCACATCCGCAGAGAGCTCAGCGCAAGGTCGACAATCGCCCATCCTTTCACAAATCCGGGCAGCCTTCTGCCGGAAACACCCGAAAAATCCTGTACCGATTCCATTCTCATGCCCTCCCGTGGTTTGGCGACAACAGTCAACACACAAAATAATATTGCTCTTTTTTTAAAAAAGTCAAATATTCGCGGGACGGTTCGCACCGGAAATCCGGATTGTTCGGAATCCCGCAAAATTTTTTCCGGAACAGCTTGCCTTTTTGATTTTTCTGTGGTATAATATCAATGCCTTCTCTGAAACCAGAGAGATCACATAAAAGGCCGGCAGGTGCGCCAATCCCTGCCGGCCTTTCTAAATTTATGCGGATTGAGCTCTTTGCAACCGTGTCACTTCTCCCGCTGATAAACCCGGACGTAGTCCACCACATACTCAGCCGGCAGGGCGGACCGGTCGACCTTTCCGCCGAGCGCCCCCCCGACCGCCAGATTCAGAAGCAGGAAATGAGGAACACGGAACGCATTGTACTGCGCCGTTCCGCACTCTTCGATCGGAATGCTCAGAAAAACTTTGTCATCGACAAAAAAATCGATCTTGTTCTCATCCCACTCGATTCCGTACAGATGGAATCCGTCGGTCAGCTCCGGACGGTCGACATATTTGCCGTTCTTCTGACGGTATTTCCCCTCCGGGCTCTGCCAGTGAATCGCCCCCTGCATCCAGCTCTTTTCATGCGGATCGCGGCCGACATATTCGACGATGTCGATCTCTCCGTTGTCCGGCCACGTCCGTTCGCGCTCCGGATCGGAGCCGATCGTCCAGAAAGCCGGCCACATGCCGGCCCCTTTCGGCATCTTTGCGCGCATAACGATCCGTCCGTACTTGAATTCGGCACGGCCGCTCGAAATGATCCCGGCGGAAGTAATCTCGATGAACGGCCGGTTCTCCTTCCAGTTCGTCGACCCTTCCTTGTAATTCGGATTCGGTTTCTTCTCTTTTTCGAGGCGGGCGACGATATGAAGCATACCGTCTTTCACAAAAATGTTATCCGGGGATTTCGTGTACCACTGCTCCTCGCGATTGCGCAGAAACCCCTCGTACTCATACCGCCAGTTTTTCGGATTCGGCGCACCGTCCACATCGAATTCGTCCGCCCACACCAGTTTCCATCCGGGATTCGCCGGTTCCGGACTGGCCCCGAATACCTGCAGTCCCAATGCCATCCCGATTGCCGCCGCTGAAATAATTGCTCTCATGAAATGCTCCTGTTGGTTGATTGTTTTTGTATCACTGATTGGCGGGATAAGGATGCCATCCCCAGAAATAATGCGCACCATCCGCCCCCCAGGCTGGGTCTCCATTCACACCGTTGCCGGGGATCGCCCCGTAGCGCATCATCTTGCAATGGCCGTCCAGGTACGAGGTGTTCGCGGAATTCATATGCCGCCCGTCAATATCCGAACGGTTCGAGACGAAAAATCCCTTGTCGGTATTGTTGTTCTTTCCGAGCCCGTCCGTCAGCAGCAGCCGCATGGAAGGCTTCTTCACCCGGTCATACACACGCGAAGCATCATAACCGACTCCCCAGACAGTCGAGGAGATATTCGAGCCGACATAATGGTTCATCGCGTAATTGTTACGGTCTTGAAACGCCGCGGTATTGCTGATGCGCCGTGAAACCGGACAGGCAAACACTCCATATGCCTGATAACCGTTGGCTGGGTCTCCCCCGATGGCCTGAATATGCAGTTTCTGATTGCTGGTCGGATCTGCAGAGGTCGCCGCCTGCGCGTGACCCGGATAGATGTAAAGACGGTGCAGCACCGATTGCCAGCGGATGTAGCCGTCAGCCGCCTGTGCTCCGGATGCCACCCCCATCTTGTAGTCGCTGTTGTACTGAACACACGCCATGGAAAGCTGCCGGAGATTGCTCATGCAGGAGGTCTGATCTCCGCGGGCACGCGCCTGGGAGAGCGCCGGAAGCAGCATACTGGCCAGGATTGCAATGATTGCAATCACAACCAGCAATTCGATCAATGTAAAATTTCTCTCTTTACGCCGCATCGTGTTTTCCACCATTTTTCCATCTCCATTGTTACAGGTTCTGAAATCTATCTGAAACATCTTCGTACAATCTCCTTACCTTTCCGACTGGCGACGGGTTGAGGCATTGAGCGCCAGTAACGCCTTGACTTTGCATTCCCCGCCGGGGGAGTGACTCTCGTGAAGTTGCGCCAGCATTTCTCCGGCAATGATGTCCGCGACCATTTCGCTTGGTTCATAGATGTAACTCACCGGGGGGGTCATGTAGTCGAGCATCGGAATCCGGTCGAAAGTCGCGACTGCAAAATCAATCCCGATCCGACGCCCCGACTCCGCAATCGCCTTGTAGACCGCTGGAATTTCGGAAGCGCTCTGGACGATCAAAACGTCGACATCCGGACAAAGAGTGAGCATCTCACGGGTTTTCTCATAACAATACCGCAGATGGTTTTCCACATCGATCGGGACGGTAATCCACGCCTCCGGATCAATAACGAGACGCCGGTTGTGAATAAGTTCATAATAGAGCGACTTCCGCACGGAAAAGGCGTCCTCCTCCACAAAATAGCTGCTGCTGTCGATAATCACGGAAAGTCTACGGTATCCCTGTTCCTCAAGATGGGCGAAGAGATCGGAGATCGCAGACCGGTAATCCACCCGGATCATGTGTTCCGGATAAAACTCCAGCGCATTCCACCCCCGGAACACATGCGGAGTTCCGCTCCGAACGAGCCCCTCGTAAAAATCTCGGTTGGAATAGTTGTACTCCAGGCAGATGCAGCCGTCGAACAACCCCTGCGAAACCCAGGTGACGACCTGCTTCTCACGCTCCGGGCTGAGCATGGTCTCAAAGGCGAACACATTGTAATGCCGTGCCTCAAACAAATGCGTCAACCGTCGGATGTATTCATTGTAGAATGGAGTCATGCCGATGGCAGTGATCGCGATACTGCGGGTTTTCCCTTTCACCAATGCCTGTGCCTGCATATTCGGCACATAACCCAACTCAGCTGCGACCCGCTGAATCATTGCCCGCGTCCGCGGAGAAACCCGGTGAAACTGGCGCGAATTCAAAACCAGCGACACGGTAGCCTCGCTTTTTCCGGTCAATTCCGCAACCTGCCTGAGTGTAACGGTACCCATATAATCGAAAACCAACTCCACTTGTCAAACGTTTAACAAACTATATTATGATAAACTTTCAGATAAAAGTCAAGAGCTTCAACAAAAAAAATCTTTTTTTATTAAATCGGCCCAACCGAAAGTCAAGCGTTTTACTGGATTTCAGAAAGAAAAACCCTCTCCCGGGGAACGGGAAGAGGGCTGTGACTTCTCACGGCATTCAGCCGCTTTTATCGGGATGGCGTTATTCCGCCAGGAAAATCTTCTCCAGATCGAGTTTGGAATAGGCGTTCAGCGTGACGAGCGTCTTGGTGTGAATGATTCCGTTGATATCGTGAGTCATGCGGGTCGCGATGATTTCCGCCAGTTCGGCGTTGCTTTTGACGCGGATCATAACAACAAGGTCATATTCGCCGGCAACGCTGTATACCTCGGACACCCCCTCGATCTTCATGAGATCTTCGATGACGCTGCGAATCATGGCGCGCTCGACGTTGACCAGAACAATGCCTGTAACCATTTGCACAATCTCCTTTGGGTTGTTGCCGGGGGCCCTCCGGTGCGCCCCCCTCCATCTCTAACTATAACCACCACTTCCGGGATTGCAAATGGTTTTCTCACAAAATCCCGAAAAAGACGCGTTTTCCCTCAAAAAAAGTGCAGAAAAAGAGGCTCCGCGCGAAAACGGAGCCCCAAAATCCGGAGTGGTCTTCCGCCGGACGCGGTCACTTCCCAACCGGAGCTTCTCCCGGCATCGCCTTTACAACAATCGTGTAGCTTCTGCCGGCTTCGACCTTCAGCGAAAAAAACAGCGTATTGTCGTGATTCACAAGCCCGGCGCCCTTGCCGTCCGGCCCGCCGCCGGGCAGAAGCACCGCCGCCTTGTTGAGCCAGAAACCGCGCGGCATGGATTTGCCGTTCTTGGGATCGGTGACGGAGTAGTCGGCATTCGGCAGCGCCTTGCCGTTGACCGTGACCGGCCCGATCTTCAACCATTCGCGGGCGGCGGCATCCCTGTGCCACTGTCCCTTGAGTTCGACCCGGAGCGTACCGCTGTCGTCAGCGGTGAAATTGATCGTGCAGTCGCTCCACTGCCCGGCAGGAAGCGTTTCGGAACAGGCGTTGATGGTGTACTCCTGCTCCGCTTTGAGCCAGACCTGGCGGGCGATGGTCATTCCCTCCGCCTTGCCCGGCGTGAGCTTGACCCTGCCCTCTTTCTGCAAACCGGAAATGTCCGCCCGGAAAACCGCGGCGGAAACCGTAGTCGCCACCAGCGCCGTCAAAAGAAGAACAACTGAAAATTTTTTCATCACCCCCCCCCTTTTCTGCCGGACCATGTTTTTGCGGAGCACTGGCTCCCCCCGACCAGGCATACCTTAGCACGCATTTCCAGTTTCATCAAGTCGGTGGAGTTTAAAAAAAAGAGTTTCGCATGGAGCCGTCCCCCTCCCGGAAACCGGAACGAATGAAAAAAACGGGATTTTTGCAAAAAAAATGCCGTTCGGATTTGCGGCGGGGCCGATTGTATTTTATATTTTACAGAATATTTATGAAACGGTGTTTCCGCCGGAATCCGGCACGTCGCACCGGGATGAAAGGGGGAAGGCAATGAGATTTCGGAAATATGCGGCCGCGGCGCTGATCTGCGGCCTTTGTCTCGGCTTTGCGGGCTGTAAAACCGCTTCCGATCCACGTGCGCAGGATGCGGCGCGTTACCGTGCGATCGCGGAGAAACTCGACCCCGACGGCAGTTATTACCGGATTATGAATCCACGCTATGTTCTCAAAGGAGCCGACAAGCTCTCAGTTCAGCTGTTCAGTGCATTCACCTCAATGCAGAAGCCGCCGGAGAACTTCCGGGAGATCCTCGATCATTCGCTGAACCTCGCGTTGCTCTACCGGCTCTCCGGCATCGAGGATGTGCAGGGAATCGGGGAGAGTTCACTCCGGCTCAGCGGAAAACATGAACAGCCGCTCTTCCGCAACCGTCTCTATCTGGCAATCCGGCCCGGCAGCCGCGGATTCCTCTGGAACGCCGTCGCAACCGGGAATCGCGCTCTCGGCCCGGCGTGGAGCGAACTTCCGGCCGGAATCGATTCCGCATTCGAACTCGACCTGCGCCCGGACGAGGTTTACCGGATTGTATCGGAGAGCGCCGTGCTTGCGGCCACCCTCCACGATGAACGGCTCGCGGCATTCATCGGCGAGCCGCCCGAAAAGCTTCTCGCAGAGCTCGCGGGAACCGTGCGAATCGCGACGCTCCCGGCAGACGAGGAGGATCCGGAGGCGGTTTCGGGCAGCCATCTGATGTTCTCGTTCCCGGACAAAGAGGGGAAACTGTTCGCCGTCGTGAAGAAATTCTCGGTTTTCCTGCCGGGGACCCGGGCGGAAGAGGGACGCATCCAGCTCGGGCCGATCCTCGGGAGCGAGGCGCCGAAGGCGACGCCGGTTGTTCTGTCGAAAGCGGGGCGCATCACGGTGTTCAGCAGCGTAAAGGCGGAGCAGGCGTTCACCTCGCCGGCACAGCGGTTCGCCGACAGCGACAAGTTCCGGCGCCTCAGTGCGGGACTTCCGGCCGAGGGGGTGGGATTTCTCTACAGCAACGAAAGTTACGCGCGGGCGTTCAATTACCTGCTCAAGGAGTTCGACCTCGACTTCGCGGTCAACCCGAAACTCTGGACGCCGGAACAGCTCATCGTGATTGTCCGCGAAGAGAGCGGTTTTCTCGCCACAGGCAACAGCACGCTCGACAGCAACCAGAATAAAATCATCCACCAGATCCTGATTCCGGCGGCGGTCGGAGCGATGGCCGTGCGCGAATATCTGGCAGATTCGGTCGACGCCGGGGAGACCGTCGAAGAGATTCCCGACACGACCGGCGAATGCCAGATCACGCTCGAGCTCTTCAAGGACGCGTTGAAGAAATACGCCGAACAGCACGACGGCGCCTTCCCGGCGGGAGAGGATCTCGACGGAGTGCGCGAACTGCTCAAGTCCGGGCTTCTGCCGCTCAAGGCGACCATCTGTCCCGGCGCGGCTGGGGTGGACACTCCGGCGGAGACGGTCGACACGTTCGGCGAAGCGAACTGCTCGTTCGTCTACTTCGGCGGCTTCACCACGAAATCGAATCCGAAGCTGCCGCTCGTGGTCGACTGGCCGCTGAATCACGAGGGCGCGGTCAATGTGCTGCTCGTGGACGGAACGATCGAAAAACTCGACATCGACGCGGGGAACTGCAAACGCATCGTCAGCAAACTGCAGACGATTTACCAATACAAGGAAAAAGAGTTCCGCCGGCTGATCGAACTGGCGGACAAGCTCGACAAAAAGTTCGGGCTCGATCAACAATGACGAAGGCAAGAAGAGAGCCATGAAGAAAATCAGTGACGACATCGCCCTTGCGCTGGACAAATGCGCCGAAGCGCTGTCCATCCACGAACTCTCGCGCGTGACCGGGGTGCGCATCGAACTTCTGCGCCGGTTCATCACGCGGAAAACCCGCCATGTGCGCGGCGAAACCTGGGACAAGATTTACCCGGTGCTGCGCCCGTACCTCACCGGACCGGAGGAGTCGGAGGAGCCTCCGCCGGTCCGGATCGGGCGCGCCTACCGCCGCCATCCGGATCTCATTGAGATGTTCAGCGACCAGAAGATTCTGCTCGATGCGTTCGACGTGCTGCCGGACGAGCGCAAGAAGCAGATCGTCGGCGAACTCGCCGCCCAAACCGGCCCGACGACGCCGACGACCTCAACCGCCCTCTCGCCGGTGGAGAATCAGCTTATGGGCGGATTTCTGAAGCTCTCCGAAGAGGAGCGCAAAACGTTCCTCGACGGGATACTCAAGGAGGCGACGGAGGAGGTCCGCCGCCGCAGGTCACAACTTTTTTAAAGGAAAAGAACAAGGATGAATCGGGAAGTTTCGATCATGCCGTGCCTCGACATGCAGAACGGGCGCGTGGTGAAAGGGGTGCACTTTGTTGACATCGCCGACGCGGGCGATCCGGTCGAGTGTGCGCGGGCGTACTGCGCGGCGGGAGCCGACGAACTTGCGATGCTCGACATCACGGCCACGGTGGAGAACCGCCCGACGCTCGCGAAAGTCGTGCGCGAAGTGGCGGCGGTCTGCACAGTGCCGTTCACGGTCGGCGGCGGAATCAATGATGTGAAAGCGGCGGCGAACGTGCTCGAAGCGGGCGCGAACAAGGTTTCGGTCAGCAGTGCGGCGTTCCGCAAGCCGGAGTTGATCGGGGAGATCATCCGCGAATTCGGGCGTGACGTGCTGACGGTGGCGATCGACGTCGACGTGAATCCGGCGCTTCCCTCCGGTTACGAAGTCTACATCGACGGCGGCCGCACGGCGACGGGGGCCGACGCGCTCGAATGGGCGAAACGGGTGGACGGGTATGGAGTTCCGGTCATCCTGCCGACCAGCAAGGCGGGCGACGGGGCGAAGACCGGCTACGATCTGCCGGTGATCCGGGCGATGGCGGACGCCTGCGACGCGAAGATCGTCGCCTCGGGCGGTGCGGGGAAGATGGAGCATTTTCTCGACGCGGTCGAAGCGGGGGCGGAAATCCTGCTTGCGGCCTCGGTGTTCCACTTCCGGCTCATTGAGATTCCGGCGCTGAAAGCGTATCTCAGAGAGCACAACGTCGCGGTGAAATAAGCCGGGCGAAAAATGCGGAAAGCGGGGGTGCTCCGGAGAGCGTCTCCGCTTTTTTCGTCTACGGCGTATTCAGCTTCATCGCGCGGTTCCACTCCGGAAACCACTCTTCACGGTCGGCGCGGGAATACGACGGAGAATCATCGACAACGATGCGATACCCCTCGTATGTCTCAACCGTTTCCGAACCGGCCGGAGTATATTCGAGCGTTCCGGCCTCAAACCGCAACGGGTTCCCCGAGAGCGGATTTACCGGGACGGCGGGGAGAAACTCGGGGACAAGCTCATCGAGTTTTTGCGGAAGTCTGCCGTACTTCCGCAAAAACAGCTCGACCGCAAGCCCTGTGCGCACCACGCGGCAGCGGGCGAAAATCCGGGAGGTGGTTTCATTCAAGGGGGCTGCCGTCATCAGCAGCAAAGACTTGGACACCGGAGCGAAACAAGCCGATTTGCTTCTACGGGAAATCAGAAACTCCTCATAGGGCCGTAGCCTCCGGACACGGGCCGACATGTCATCCAACTCTCCGACCGGAAGCACGGCCTCGCGAACCATCCGGGCGGAAGTAGCCGCATCCAGCCTGATAAACGGACTCAGTACCATTCCGATCAGTCGGCTTGACGGCTCTGAAACTCCGGCGGTGATCCGGAGGAGCTGCTGCGGATGATTCGCACAATCGACGATGCAGCCCAGTTCGTTTTCCCAGGCGAGGCGCCAGCCGGTACGGAATGCGGTTTCAACCTCCGGCATCGACTCGGCCCAGCGTTTCAGCGTTGCGGAATCGAACTGCCTGATCTCTCCATGCAGTGCCGCCTTAAACAAGGCTCTCTGGCGGATGTTTTCCAACGCATGAGCCAAACCCAAACTCAGCAGAAAAGGATCGCGGAGCACATAGTCGCGCAGAATCGCGGACCGGTCGAAATTCCGTGCTGCCTCGGCCGGATCGTTCTTCTGGAGAGCGCAATCAAAACGGTCGTGGTTCAAACGGATATACGCTCGAATCTGATTCAACCCCGGAAACGGAATATCCCACAGAAGGTCGGCGGAACAATCGCGCCACAAGATCAGATCGGGATGTTCGGCGAGAAACCGGTCCGCCGCCCGAATCTCGTTCCCGTGTCCGGCGAGAAACTTCGGCAGCTCCTCCGGCTCGAACAACACTGTTTCCGCCGGGGGGGAGGCCGGTACAGATTCCTCCAGAGAAATCGCCTCGCAGAATGACAGAAATTCACGGGTCAGTTTCTCCGAAGCCCCGAGTTTTCTTTGCCGCGCCTCGAATTCCGCGATATCGCACGGAATCCCCATCCGCTCGAGCGTTCGGATCTCGGAAGCGAGCCGGATCCGGGAATAGCAGTCAAATCCGACAAACAACGCTACGATCAGAAAAATCAATCCCAGACATCCGGTCGTCGCAGGATGGCGGCGGCTCCAGTCGCTGATCCGTTGAAATTTCATTCTTTCCCCTCCCCTCCGCCGGACAGCTTCATCGCGCGGTTCCAGACCGGAATCCGCCCGTTCCGGTCGGTGCGGGTCAGGCCGACCGGCGGCTCAGTCGGGTCACCGTCGATGTAGACGCGGTAACCCTCGAAATTTCCGATGCTCTTCGTTTCGGGCCGGTAATAATCGAGCGTCCCGACTTCGATCCGCAGCGGCTTTTCCGTAAACGGGCTCACAGGAACGGATGAGAGAAACTCCGGAACCAGCTCATCGAGTTTTTCCGGCAATCTGCCGTACTTCCGCCAAAACAGCTCGACTGCGAGCCCCGTCCGCACCACGCGGCAGCGGGCGTAGATCACGGAAGTGTTCTGAAACAGAAAGGGAATCGATGGCAGAATCGTTTCGGAGACCGGGGCGAAAAGCCACGCCCATAATCCGCGGCCTGCCGATCCTGTCTGAAACGGTGCGAGCTTTCGAGCGGTTTCCGGCGTGTAATCCTCCGCTGCCAACGGCAGAACCGTCTCCCGGCAGACTCGCAACGTTGCGGCGCCATCCAGGCGAACTAAGGGTCGCAACAAAGTCAGGAATGCACTTTCATCCGCGTCCGGATCCTCAAGGTAGGAGTACAAATTCTGCGGATGGGCCAATGCGTCGGCGCACAACCCGAGATCGCTTTCCATCGCCCGGCGCGCACCGGAACGGAATGCGGCTTCGATCTCCGGCATCGAATCGGCCCAGCGCTTCAGCGTCGAAGAATCGAAGAGCTCGAGCTTTCCGCCAAACGCGGAATCAAAGAGAGAATCCAGCCGGATTCGTTCGAGCTGCCGCGCCAGGAGATACCCGTACAGAAGCGGATCCCGGAGCGCATAGTCACGCAGAATCGCCGAACGGTCGAAATTTCGTATTGCTTCTTCCGGATCGTCCTGCAACAGCGCGTAGAAAAAGCGATCATGATTCAAGGAAACATATGCCCGTATCCGCAGCAATTCCGCAACCGAGGCTTCGGAACTGCTGACAGAATAGCCGGAGAAGTCGCGCCAGACAATCCAATCGGGGTGTTCGTCGAGAAACCGGTCCGCCGCCCGAAGCTTTTCCGCCCGCTCGGCGAGGAACGCAGGAAGATCCTCCAACGTCAACAGCATCATGCTGGAGGTATTATCAGGCGGGGGAAATCCATCCGTTGAAATCGCATCGCAGAGTTTTTGAAATTCACGAGTCAGTTCCTCAGATGCGCCTGAGCTCCGCTGCCGTTCGGCGAACCCCTCGATGTCGCACGGAATCCCCATCCGTTCCAATGCCCGGATCTCGGAATAGAACCGGATACGGGTGTAGCTGTCAAACCCGACCAGCAAAACGACAACCAGAAAAATCAATCCCAGACATCCGACCGCCGCCGGGTGGCGGCGGCTCCAGTCGCTGATCCGTTGGAATTTCATTCTTTCCCCTCCCCTCCGCCGGGCAGCTTCATCGCGCGGTTCCAGACCGGAATCCGCCCGTATCGGTCGGTGCGGGTCAGGCCGACCGGACGAGCTTCAGGAGCGCCGTCAAGATAGATACGATATCCCTTGAACGTTTCGATCGTCTCCGTCAGGGATCGATAATATTCGAGCGTCCCGGCTTCGATCTGCAGCGGCTTTCCCGTGAACGGGTTTACGGGGACGGCCGGGAGAAATTCCGGAACAAGCTCATTGAGTTGTTCCGGCAATCTGCCGTATTTCCGCAAAAACAGCTCGACCGCAAGCCCCGTCCGCAGCAACCGGAAACGGGCATACATCCGGGAAACGCTTTCGTTCAGCAATACATCGGGAAGCAGCGAAAGGGAAATCGGCGCCCAAACCACGCCCCGTTTATCCCGGGACTCCTGAAAGTCGTGAAGCAACTGCAGCTTTCGAGCCGTTTCCGGAGTATAATCCAGAGCCGCAACCGGAAGAGCAATCTCGCGAACGTTCCGCGCAGCTGCTGCCGCATCCAACCGGAACACTGGCGCAAAAATCCATCCCATCCATCGACCCGCCTGTTCCGAAACTGCGCTTTCCGTCCGATAAAACTGTCTCGGCCGGAGTCCGTAGCCCGCCATGCGACCGAGTTCATATTTCAACATACGCTCGAAACCGGAGCGAAATGCGGTTTCCACATCCGACATCGAACCACACCAGCGTTGCAGCGTCTCCGTGTCGAACAGCCCGATTTCACTATACTGGGCAGCCTGGAACAGGGATTCCTCCCGGGTGGCTTCGATCGCACTGCTGATCAAATAGCTCACAGAAGAGGAGTCGCGCAAAGCATAGTCGCGCAAAATTGCGGAGCGATCGAAAATCCGTACCGCTCCGGCCGGATCATTGCGGGAAAGCGCGGAATAAAAGCGGTCATAGTTCAAACGCCCGACCTCCCGGAGGGGGTTCAACATCGACAACTGTCCCAGCCATCGGGGAGCGGTCGAATCATCATACAGGAGAATGAGATCGGGATGCTCATCAAGGAATCGGTCCACCGCCCGAAGCTCTTCCGCGTGTTCGGCGAGAAACTTCGGAAGATCCTCCTCTTCGAGCTGCGCCGTCCGGAGCGACCGGGGAGAAGCCTGGGGAAAATCCTTCGTTGAAATCGCATCGCAGAGCGCCAGGAATTCGCGGGTCAATTCCTCGGAAGCTCCGAGTTCCTGTTGTCGTTCGCTCAAGTTCCCGACTTCGCACGAAATCCCCATCCGCTCAAGCGTCCTCACTTCGGAATACAACCGAAAATAAGTGTATCCGTTCCACAGGAGAAACAGCAATATGACAATGACCGGGAAGGCGAGGATGCCTGCAATCACCGGATGGCGACGGCTCCAGTTTACAATTCTCTGAACATTCATTTTTTCACCTTTGGTTCCGGCAGTTTCAGCGCGCGGTTCCAGGCGGGAATCCACCCGTTCCGGTCGGTGCGGGTCAGGCCGACCGGGGGTTCGGCAGGATCGCCGTCGGCATAGACGCGGTAACCCTCGAACGTCCCGGTCGTTTCCGTTCGGGGCAGATAGTAATCCAATGTCCCGACTTCGATCTGCAGCGGCTTTCCGGAGAACGGGCTCACGGGGACGGCCGGGAGAAATTCGGGGACCAGCTCATCGAGTTTTTGCGGAAGTCTACCGTATTTCCGACTGAACAGCTCGACCGCAAGCCCCGTCCGCACCACGCGGCAGCGGGCGTACATTTGCCAGACGCGCGGAATCGCGTCAGGAATAAGAATTTGCGCCAGAATGGGAAACGGGGAAAATCGCTGTACAATCACCCTCTGCGACTTCTTCATCTCCCTGATCTCCTGCAATTTCGCCGCCGTCTCCGGAGTGCAGTCGCCGGCGGCGAGGGATACCAGCTCCTCCTGAATCTCCAGAACGAGAATGCCGTCCAGACGCACCAGGGTTCCGAACAGACACGCATAAACGTCGCGCCAGACCTCCGCCTCTGCTCCGGTAATCAGGTGTCCGATAAGACCGGGCCTGCGGATCATTTCCGCCAACCAGGCGAAATTCTCTTCCATGGCGGACGGCAGCTGACGTCGGAATTCCGCCTCGACGTCGACCATCGAATCGCCCCATCGCTTCAGCGTCGCGGAATTGAATTTCTCCAGATCCCCATTGCCCGCAGCGTCTAAAATAGTTTGCTGCCGGCTCCTCTCCATGGAAAGCGCCATCAGATAATTGAGGAAATACGGCTCCTGAAGCAGATAATCGCGCAGAATCGCCGAACGGTCGAAATTACGTGCCGCTTCTTCCGGGTCATTCCGGGAAAGCGCATAATAAAAGCGGTCATGGTTCAGCCGCACATATTGTATCAAGGAATCAAGCGGCGGCAAATCCATATAGAGCAGGTGGGGGACTGACTCGAAATCATACCACAAAACCGGACCGGAATGTTCTTCCAGAAATCGGTCTGCCGCCTGAATTTCCTCCGCCCGGCCCGCGAGAAATTGCGACAGATCTTTCGGCTCCAGCACCCTGTATGGCGAGGAGGCATCCGGAGCCGGGAAATTCTCCGTAGAAAGCGCCCGGCAATGTGCAAGGAACTCCTCGAACACTTCCCGGGAGTTGCCCCGTTTCCGCTGCCGTTCGGCGAACCCCTCAATGTCGCACGGAATCCCCAGCCGCTCGAGCGCCCGGATCTCGGAATAGAACCGGATACGGGTGTAGCTGTCAAACCCGAAAAAAATCAGTGTGACAGCGGCAAGAAATCCGAGCCCACCGACCGTCACCGGGTGACGCCTCATCCAATTGCCGATCATTCGCCTTTTCACATTCCCCCCCCGGCAAGCGCCGGCATCAGGCTATTTGATGAATCGGAAACAGACCGGATAACGGTAAACAACTCCCTCGTTCGCCTTGACCGCCGCAATGATGGTCGTCACAATGGAATAGATTCCGAGCAGGAACAACAGCAACCCGCCGATGAGGATCACACAGAGAATCGCGCCGATCACCGCCAGAATCAAAAGGGTGATCTGAAAATTCACCGTCTCCTTCCCGACCTGATCGATAAATTTCGAACTGTCCCTCTTGAGCAGCCAGATGATCAACGGCACAATCAACCCGCCGAAACCGGAGAAATAACTCAAAAACTGCGACAGCACGCAGAGCATTCCCAGCATACGCTCGTCCGGGGAAACCAAAGCTTCCTCCGGCCCCGAAATGATTTCGGCATCTTTTGTTTCCATCGTTTTCTTTCCATTCATCTCTTCGGGCATTTCTGATCTCCCTGTCCATTGCGGGAAACACCGGAACAATGTTCCGCTCCTCCCCCGTTTTCCGATCCGGCACCACAGCCCCGGCCTCCCCCACAAAAGATAAACGCCGGGGACACTCCTTTCAATCGTCATTCATCGTTTCCCGCAGGGAAAGGATGAAACACCATACTCACTCGCGGAATTCATCGGAGCGGAACGGGAGTGCGGGAAATCCCGCCGCATTGCAGAGGTTCGCCATCGCCGGATTGTCCGACCACGCATAGCGAACCGCGACCGGGTCCGGCACTTCCGGGCTCGACACAGCCACCTTGTCGCCCGCAATGACCGCATCGGCAGGATAGAACTCCCCGTCTTTGCCCGCGATCCGGAATCCAAGCACGTTCTCTCCCCGCGCCTTCAATCCGTCCGCATGATCGAACGAAACCAGAAGCGCACTCCCCGAACGGATGACGGAACGGAACAGAGGGCCGCTCCCCTCCTCCCCGCTCCCGTAAATCTGCGCGAGCGCCGCGGCGGCCAGCCGGTTGCCGACCGTCTCCTTGTCCTTCGGGTGGATGTCGTCGACATCGCCTGCGTCAACCGCCGAAGCGACGAGATTCCCGGTCGACTGCGCGGCCCGGATCTGCGCCTCGCGGATCAGCGGCCAGTTCGCGTCCGGGTCGAAGTCTTTCTCCGGCCGGTAACCGGCAAGAACAACCTGAAGGAACGGAAAATCTCCCTGCCCGAAATGATACCGCCAGTCCGTGATCAGATCGCGCATGAGCCGTTCGTACCGGTTCGCGCGAAACTCGTTCGACTCCCCCTGATACCAGATGACGCCGCGCAGCGCCGTCGGAAGCAGCGGACGAATCATGCTGTCGAACAGAATCGAATACGAATTCGGATTCCCGAGCCCCGGAGCGGCCGAGAGCGGCTGCGCCGGTCCGAGATCGGTCTCGATCCGGAAACTCCACTCCCCCGCAAGAGAGATGAAATCGCGCGGCGCATCGGCGGGACGCAGCGTCATCTTTCCGGCGGGACCGTTCAACCCGCCGTCGAAGATGAACGAGTAATCGCGCACGGCGATCGTCCGCATTCCCGGTTTCACGAGCTTGCCGGGGATGCGGTAGACGCGGCAGACGTTCCAGTGCGCGGTTTCGTATCCCGTGCCAGTGCGTCCGACCTCGACGCCGTCGAAATAGGTGATGTCATGTTTGTCCACTCCTCCGAGGGAGAGAATCAGCTCACGCCCGGCCCACTCCTCCGGAATCTCGACCCGGCGGCGGAACCAGACCGTCCCGTTGGTGAAGATCCCGAACGCCTTCCACTGCGCGGGCATGACCGCGCGTTCCCAGCCGGAGTCATCGAACGAAGTTTTCGCCCATCCCTGTTCGACGCCGCTGTTCGGCGGTTCCGGCGGAAGCAGATCGAACCGGATCGGCTCCTGCAAAACGGGGGGAGTCTTCAACAGTTCCGGCTGCAACTGTTCCCAATACTCCGGACGGTTGATCGAGCGTTCATATTTCTCCAGTTCCGGCGCAATGTCCGGGTTTCGCACAAGGGTCTCGCGGCTCGTCCACGCCTCGGCGATCGTGCCGCCCCAGCTGGAGGAAAGAATGCCGACGGTTACGCCGAGCTTCTCCGAAAGCCTCCTCGCGAAATAGAGCGCCACCGCGCTCCAGCCGTCCACAGTTGCGGCCGTCGCCGTCTGCCATTCGGCCGCGACGTCCGATTCGGGCGTGACCTGGGCGTTGCGGGGGACGGTCAGCATGCGGACCCGGTCGAGTTTTCCGGTTTCCGCCTCCTCCCGCAGCGCGTCGCCGCCGTCCGCAAGCGCATTGACGAGGAACTCCATGTTCGACTGCCCCGAGGCGATCCACACCTCTCCCACTGCGAGATTCCGCGCAACGGCGGTTTCACCGCTCTCAGGTTCGAGCACCCGCAATTCCAGTCTGCCTTCCGCCTTCATCGGGGGAAAGCGGAACAGAAATTTCCCGTCCGCGCCGGAACGGGTTTCGCAACGATTCTCCCCGAGCGTCGCCCGCACCCGGCGATACGGCGCACACCAGCCCCACACGGGAATTACGCGATCCCGCTGCAGAACCGCATTGTCTCCAAATATCGCAGAAAGTTTCAACATCGAAGCACCCCCCTGATCGATTCCGCACTCCGGATTTGCCGGAAATGCGTTACATTTCAGTTGAATCATGGCGCCGGCGCTTGAAAAAAACACCGTCCCGCCGTATAGTAAACATGATATAATAATGCACGCCGCACGAAAAAAAACAAATCGCCGGGAAGAGAAAAGATGAAAAAAAGATGCTCCGCCGCCATCCAGCACGGACTCCCCGGCCAAAGTTGCGGCGACAGCGGAGAATTGCGAGAATGAATCACTGGAAGATCGACCGGCTGCTGGAACTCTTCCGCAGAGCGGGAGCCGTCGCGCTCCACTTTCAGGAAAATCCGGAAGTCGACATCAAGAGCGACCACACGGCAGTCACCCGCGCCGACCGCGAAATCGAAATGCTCTTCGCAACGGAATTCGACCGCCCGGCGGAAGGATGTTTCCTGATCGGCGAGGAGAGCGTCGAACAACGCGATGAAAAATACATCAAGTCTGCGCTTGCGGGGGAGTGTTTCGTGGTCGATCCCATCGACGGAACCGCCCCCTATGCAGCAGGGGTGCCGCTCTGGGGAATCTCAGTCGGACTCATGCGCAACGGCGTGCTCGAAGAAGGAGCGATCTGTCTGCCGCCGCGCGACGAGGCGTTCCTGAGCTGCCGCGGCACGATTTTCCATGCGCGCGGCGTCCTGGGGGACACCCCCGCGGTGGAACCGTTCATGCCGCACAAAGCCGTCTACACCCCCGCCGCGCCGATCTGCGTGGCGCAGAGTGCCGCGCGCAACTGGGAGTTCCGGTTCCCGAATCAGATGTTCGTCTGGTCGGCCTGCGTCGCGGTCTACGGCGCGCTGCTGCGCGGCGGCGTATACGGCTCGATTCAGCACTGCAAGTTGTGGGATCTCGCCGGCGGGCTGCCGCTGTTGAAACTCGGAGGGTTCGAGGCGCGTTATGAGGATGGTCGCGAACTCGGGTGCGACGTGGTGTCAGGCGGCAATTTTCTGCTCGACCCCGGCCCCGGTCGCTGGCGGCAGAAGGGGTTCGTCGCAATCGCCCCCGACCGGAAGGGAGTCGAAACGATCTGGAGTCAGGTGAACGTCAGGAATCCGGCACAATCATGAAGAAAAAAATGGAACAACCGCACCCGGCGGAACACGCCGTCTATCTGGTCAGCCTCGGGTGCTCGAAAAATCTGGTGGATACCGAAGTCATTGCGGGAAGTCTGCTCACGGCGGGCTATCTTCTCGCCTTCGACCCGGAAGAGGCGGATCTGTATCTCATCAACAGCTGTGCCTTCATCCCCGCGGCGCGCGCCGAAGCGGTCGAAGCGATCGAGGAAGCGCTCGCGTGGAAGGCGGAACGCCCCGGACGGCGTGTGGTCGTCGCGGGCTGTCTGCCCGAGTGGGACAAACCGGGCGACTTCCCGAAACGGTATCCGGAAGTCGATCTCTGGACCGGCGTGAACGACCTGGCCTCCATCGCCGCGCTGCTCGACGGAAAAGCCGAACCTGATCCGAGAAAAGATGAGCCGGTCTGGCTCTATGACCATACCTCGCCGCGACTGCTGCTGACCGTGCCGCACATGGCCTATTTGAAAATCGCCGACGGCTGCAACAACCGGTGCAGTTACTGCGCGATTCCGGGGATCCGCGGCGCTCTGCGCAGCCGCAGCATCGCCTCGGTTGTGGCGGAGGCGAAGAATCTGGTCTCAGGCGGCGTGCGCGAACTGCTCGTCATCGCCCAGGACATCACGGCGTTCGGCGCCGACCGTCCCTCTGACGGCGAGGAGATCGCCGGACTGCTCGAAGAACTGAACGCGATTCCGGGGGATTTCGTGATCCGGCTGCTCTACACGCACCCCGCGCACTACACGAAGAAATTCATTGATTTCATGGCAAGAACCGACACGAAGGTTCTGCCGTACCTCGACATTCCGCTCCAGCACATCAACGACCGGATCTTGAAGGCGATGCGCCGCCATGTGACGAAGGCGGAGACCATTGCGCTGCTTGCGGAACTGCGTGACCGCGTGAAGGATCTGACGATCCGGACGACTTTCATCACGGGATTCCCGGGCGAGACGGAGGAGGAGTTCGAGGAACTCGTGGAATTTGTGAAAGAGCAGAAATTCGAGCGCTGCGGCGTGTTCCCCTACTCGCCGGAACTGCGGACGCCCGCGGCGGAAATGGCGGACCAGATTCCGGCGGAAGTGGCCGAAGCGCGCGCGAAAAAGCTCATGGCGCTCCAGAAGCGAATCATGAAGAAGGCGAATCGGAACTGGATCGGACGCGAAGTACGCATGCTGATCGACGAGGTCGACCACGGCGGCGCGACCGGTCGCGCAATGATGGATGCGCCGGAAATCGACAACCGGATTACGCTCGAACGCGCGGGGCGGAGAAAACCGGGGACATTCTGCCGGGTCCGGATCACGGACGCGGACAGTTACGGATACCGTGCGGAACTGCTTTGAATCGAAAGGAAAGGAACTTCATGGCATGAAACAGATGAATCTTCCGAATCTGCTGACGATCAGCCGGATCATTTTCATTCTGATCTTTGTGGTGCTTGCGACAATCGCGGACAAGGTGGTTATCACGTCCGAATCGCTGCGTTTCGGGGTGCGCCTCGGGGCGTACATACTGGCGATCATCGCGGCGGCGACGGACCTGCTGGACGGGTATCTCGCGCGGCGCTGGAATCAGGTGACGGATTTCGGAGCGCTGATGGATCCGCTGGCAGACAAGATTTTCGTAACGGCGACGATGCTGATCGCGGTGGAGTGCCGCCTGATGCCGGCGTGGATTGTGATCGCGGTGCTCTGCCGGGAGTTCATGGTGACGGGTCTGAGAACGCTGGCGGCAAAGAAACAGGTGGTGATCTCGGCGGACCGCTGGGGGAAGATCAAGACGGCGCTTCAGATGATGATGCTGGCGATTGCGGGGGCATCATGGGTCTGGGAGTTCGAACTGCGTCAGGAGAAGTGGTTTTCGATCCGGCTGTGGTATGTATGGATCGCCTACTTGTGCGGGATTGTGCTGGTGACGGTGGGTTCCGGCGCGGCCTACTTTGTCCGTTACCGTTCTCTGTATCTGGGGGACGCGGCGGGGAAAAAGGCGTAAAAATCCGGATATTCCCCTTGCTGTCGGCTTGCAAAAATACAAAACGGCGCTATATTGAATAGCGCTGAACCGGAGAGATGGTTGAGTGGTCGAAGGCGCCACATTGGAAATGTGGTGTACCGCAAGGTACCGAGGGTTCGAATCCCTCTCTCTCCGCCATTTACAAATGATGACTTTATGAACGTTCCTTCGTGGGAGTTTCATAAAGTCTTTTTTTTTCCGTTTCGATTGAGTTTATTCACGCCGGAACCGGCTCGGTTACGCCGGAGTTACAGGCGGGAATTGTCCGGAGGGAATCGTATGACCGATTGGAATTCAGAAGTATATTTGAAATTTGCATCCGAAAGAACTCAGCCCGCAATCGATCTGGCAAGACGGCTTACAGCTCCCGCCCCCCGGCGGATTCTTGATCTTGGCTGCGGTCCCGGCAACAGCACAGTTGTCTTGAAGGAATTTTTCCCGGCAGCAGAGCTTCTGGGAGTCGACAACTCTCCAGCAATGATTGAAAAGGCAAAACGGGATCATCCGGATTTGTCATTCAGATTGTTTGATGCGAACGATTCGTTCCGCGCCCTGGGCGCCGGATGGGATGTGATTTTTTCCAACGCCTGTCTGCAATGGGTTCCTGACCATCCAACACTTCTGATAAAATTACTGGACGCCCTGGCGGAAAATGGAGAGTTGGCGGTACAGATTCCCTTGCAGACAAAGGCTCCATTTCACGCACTTCTGCATGAAAAGGCAACGTCGAAGCAATGGGCCCCATTTTTCCCGGTAGCGCGCAAGTTTCATATTCTGGATGAATTGGAATATTGTGAACTGCTTCAAACTTATGCAGGAGAGTTCTCCATGTGGGAAACCGATTATTTTCACATCCTCGAATCGCCGCGGGCGGTGCTGGAATGGTATCGCGGAACGGGACTCCGCCCCTATCTGAACATGCTGCCGCCGGAAAAGCATCCGGAATTTGAACAGGAAATTCTTTCCGGAATAGAATCACTGTTCCCGCGACTGAGCAATGGTTCCGTTGTCTTTCGATTTCCGCGATTGTTTTTTACAGCCCGAAAAAAAGCATAGCTGGACAGCTCCTGTCCGGGAGCAGAAAATTTTCCAGAAAAATAACCACTGGCCATACTCATCCATCCAGCAGGAAGCTTGCCGGAGCCTGGACCATATCCCGCCAGCCTCCGGCATTTCTCCGCTGTCAACGGGTGTTTTTCAGAATTGAGGGGATTTTCCGGAGGATCCGGCAGAAGAATGGGCAGGAACGCCTGTCCGCGCATGGATCGTCAATTCCCGCGAAGGGGTTCAAAGATCGTGCTCGAACCAATATCAGCGATGTCAATCTCTCGACGCCGGCTTTGATCCTGGATCGGAAAACGGGGATGCTCTCGAATTATTATTATCATCGCGGGCGGGGTGTCCTGAAGCGGCGCGTTGCAACTCCGGAGCAGATTTTCGGAAATCCTTCCGGATGAGCCGAAGCGGAGCCGGTCGACCACGGGAACGATGTTTTCCTGGATGCCGGCAACGTCAATGTGACGGCAATTCAATCCATGCACTTTGCCGCATATTATTCCGGAGAGGCGCCAGACACCGCGATCGTCGTCTCCTCTCTTCCGGCGCCGAATGCTGAAGTCGCGACGAATGCCCCGACTGTCCAGCACGACGACACAGGACACAACCATTTTATAATAAATAAATTACACAACACAAAGCACTGGTTCAGCAAGGAATCAGGATTGATTACGTGCTTGCCGCGTAATCAGCTTTCTTGAACTGGGACGCGGTGTATGGGGATTGCTT
>NZ_CALXSK010000052.1 GCF_944391105.1 uncultured Victivallis sp. | reverse complement strand
TGATAGTCCCAGAGTTAAGATGAACCTTCTGCCTCTTTTTTCATCCCGCCGAATTAAAAACTTTTGAAATTACCTCTCATAACAACGTCTTTTGGACTCAGAGAATTTTTCGGTTTTTGCGAAATTCGCTTTTCAGAACAAACGACCTTTACTCAAAAAACAAAACGGAGCAAGATCTTTGCAAAGAAAGAACTTGCTCCGTTTTTTACAGGAAGACCATCTGAAGAAGGAGTTGTCTTCCGTGGAATTCAATCTCTTTTCTGAACGATTTCATGGTTGAGATTATGAGGGACGATGATTTCGGGATTTATTGAGAAACATCTTTTCCTGTTCCGCCCAAGAGTCGGGAAAACTCCGACGGCAACTATCCCAGGAAAGGTCAAGTTTGCCGGAGAGGAGTTTATGGATGATCTTAGGGGAAAGGAGTGTCAGGCGAATCGTCCGGAAAATCAGCCCTGAATCAACTCCGACGGTTGCAGCCAGATCTTTGATGTTGGAAAATTTTCCTTCATCAATCATTTTCTGCCAGCGGAAAGCCCGGGCAAGAGCCAGCTGAATTGGAGTATATTCTACATGTTCACTGTCGGGGGTAAAAATTCTCGTTCTGCCACCGGCGATTTTGAAAATCAACGGGATCGTCACCCGGACATTCCCGTTTTCCAGAACTTCAATCTGTTTCTTCTCCATTCGCGATTTCCTCCATAAGAGTTTTGATACCTGAACTCTTGAATTCTACAGTGAGCTTGCTTTCGTGAACTTCGACCTTTTCCAGGAGAAGATGGAGAAGGCGGTTCATTTCACCGGGCGAGATCTCCTGCCAGAATGTTTCTTTGAACAGTTCTGCGATTTTCTCTGCGGGAAGATTCAACACTTGCGCCAGTTTTATCAGAATCGTCGGTGTCTGAAGCATTTTCATCACCTGTTCCCGAGTGATCCGCTCCACATCTCCTGCGGGGATCTGGCGCACCGGGCAAGTCGATGTTGCCCGCTTGGAGTCCCGAGAACACAGATAATAAAAATATCGCTTTCCGTTCTTTCGTGCATAGGTTGGCATCATTGCGCAATCGCAGTGTCCGCAGCGTAAGATTCCTTTTAAAGGAGCGATGGTTTCCATCCGCTTTGTCTGGCGAGGAACCGGTTCGTTGAGTGCGAGAATTTCTCTTGTCCGGTTCCAGACATCCAATTCAACAATCGCGTTTTGTTCCCCTTCGCAGATAGATCCTTTGTATTTGACCTTACCGATGTAGGTATGGTTGCTCAGAATACTGCGGGCTGGTCGAAGCCACCGGAGCGTTGTGGAAGGAGCTGGCCGCCGCGGAGGAAATGACGGTGGCGGTACGGGCCGGACCAGCGGCAGATTCTTTCCGGCCTTTCGATGCAGGTGAAGCCCGGGGAGTTCGTCGCGGTGGTCGGGGAGTCCGGTTCGGGCAAATCCACCTTGCTGCGGCTGCTGCTCGGCTTCGAGACGCCCGGCAGCGGCAGCATCGCCTATGACAGGCAGGATGTCAGCCACGTGAATCTGCAGGCGCTGCGCTCCCGGATCGGCGTGGTGCTGCAGGACAGCCGGCTGCTGCCGGACACCGTGCTGCGCAATATCATCGGCCACTCCGGCAAGCTGACCGTGGATGATGCGTGGGAGGCGGCCCGCCTGGCGGGCTGCGAACAGGACATCCGCGAGATGCCGATGGGGATGCACACGATGCTCTCCGCCGGCGGCGGCTCCGTCTCCGGCGGCCAGCGCCAGCGCATCCTGATCGCGCGGGCGCTGGCGAAGAAGCCGGCGGTACTGCTCTTCGACGAGGCGACCAGCGCTCTGGACAACGAGACCCAGGCCGCGGTCAGCGCCGGAATCGAACGGCTCAGGGTTTCGCGGCTGCTGATCGCCCACCGCCTCAGCACCGTGATGAATGCGGACCGGATCTACGTGCTGCACGAAGGGCGCATGGCCGAGTGCGGCACCTACCGGCAATTGATGGAAAAGGACGGCGTTTTCGCGCGGCTCGCCCGGCGGCAGCTTGCGGAAGCCGGGGAGGAATTCGAGGGATGAAGAAAAAATACGTATGGTTTTTCCTGCTGCTGCTGGCGGCGGCGGTCGCGGTCGGCTTCCGGAGCGAAGTCGCCGGTTTCCTGCGCCGCAATTTCACGGCGACCTTCAGCGAAGTCCTGCCGTCCGATCCGGCGAAACTGCGGGCGCTTTATCTGAAAAAGCATCCGAAAGAGCTGAATATCGCGGTTTTCGGGCCGTGGAACTACTATGCGAAGCAGGGGTTCATCCTCGACAAGGCGATTCAACTGGCGGTCGACGAAGTGAACGCATCGGGCGGAATCCTCGGCCGGAAGGTCAATCCGGTCTGGGTGGACAATGAAAATTACAGCGCCGTCGCGCAGGAGCAGGCCGAAAAGCTGGCCGCCGATCCGTCGGTTTTCGCGGTGATCGGGCCGGTCACGTCAGGACGGGTGCTGCAGTTCAACTCCCTGTTCGGGGACGCCGGGATGCCGGAGGTGGCGCCGCTGGCGCAGAGCGAGCGGATCAACCGCGAGAACACCAACGCGCTGCTGTTCATGCCGATCGCCTCCGATCTGGACGAAAGCCGGGCGCTGGCGGCGTGGGCGCAGGGCGGCGGGCGGCACAACTTCCTGATCCTGAATGACGACAGCCGCTTCCCGATGAGCTACGGCAGTTGCGTGGAGCAGTCGTTCTATGAAAAGGACCTGCTGGTGTACGGCCGGGTGCTCTTCGACCAGAGCAGCAGGAAAAACTACATCCGCGATCAGGTGCTGCAGTATCTGGACTATTTTCCGGTGCAGAACATCATCTATCTGAGCAAGACCGGCGACGCCTCCGACTACGCGGACCTCGCCGGGCGGATTTTCGCGCGGCTGCCGGAGGGGACGCTCTACTTCAACGAATTCACGACATTCGACCGGCTGCTGAAAATCCGGCTCGACCGCAACCGGGTTTTCGTACCCGCCGCGATTCCGCTGAATGCGGCGAACCGCGCCGAGTTGCGCAAATTCCTGAAGATCGAGGGGTATGAGCGCGATTTCCTGTCGCTGATCGCATACCGCGGCGTCCATATTTTCGCGGATGCGGTCCGGCAGGCCGGTTCGCTCGACCCGCGCCGAATCGCCGAAACCATGCGTACCGGGGTGATGAAAACGCCGTTGGGCGAGTTCCGTTTCTCCGCCGGCGGCTTCGAGGCCGGCCCGCCGCTGGAGATCCTTTCGCTGGAGGAGCTGGAGAAACGCTGGCGGGCGATCGCCGCGGATTGACGCGCCGGTTGCGCCGAAATTGCGGAATTTTCTCCGAACGGTGCTATATTATACAGATTTTTCAGAATTTTTCAATCAATATCGATATGGAGTTTACAGCGATGAGCAGTCACGAACCTTTGCCGCGCGCCTACGAACCGGCGGCGGTGGAAGCCAAGTGGTTCCCGACATGGGAGAAGGCCGGGAATTTCCACGGCGAACCGGATCCGGATAAGAAACCCTATTCGATCGTGATCCCGCCGCCGAACGTCACCGGCATCCTGACTCTCGGACATGTGCTGAACAATACACTTCAGGATATTCTGTGCCGCTACCACCGCATGAAGGGCGAGGAGGTCTGCTGGTTCCCCGGCACCGACCACGCCGGCATCGCGACCGAAGCGCGGGTGGAGAAGTACCTGCGCAAGGAGGAGAACACCGGCCGCGACGAACTCGGCCGCGAGGAGTTCATCCGCCGCGTGTGGCAGTGGAAGGGCGAATTCGGCGGCAAGATCATCCGCCAGCTCCGCACCCTCGGCTGTTCCTGCGACTGGGAGCGCGAGCGCTTCACGATGGATGAGGGATTGTCCGAGGCGGTGAAGAAGGTTTTCGTCGAGCTTTACAACAAGGGGTACATCTACCGCGGGCAGCGGATGATCAACTGGTGCCCGGTCGCGAAGAGCGCCCTCTCCGACGAGGAGGTGATCTACAAGGATGTGGCGGGCCATTTCTGGCACTTCCGCTACCCGCTGGCGGACGGCTCCGGCTATCTGGTGGTCGCGACCACCCGCCCCGAAACCATGTTCGGCGACACTGCCGTCGCGGTCAACCCCGCCGACGAACGCTACAAGCACCTGATCGGCAGGATGGTGAAGCTGCCGCTGACCGACCGGGAGATCCCGATCATCGGCGACGAGCACGCCGATCCGGCGAAGGGAACCGGCTGCGTGAAGATCACCCCGGCGCACGATCCGAACGACTTCGAGGTCGGAAAACGCCACAACCTCGAAGTGATCAACGTGATGAATCCGGATGCCTCGCTGAACGCCCGCTGCGGCGCGGCGTTCGAGGGGCTGGACCGCTTCGAGGCCCGCAAGCTCTGCGTGAAGATGATGGAAGAGCAGGGGCTGCTGGAGAAGGTCGAGGAGATCAGGCACGCGGTCGGTTACTCCGAGCGCGGCGACGTGCCGATCGAAACGCTGGTCAGCTACCAGTGGTTCTGCAATATGAAGGAGCTGGCGAAACCGGCGATCGAGGCGGTCAAGTCCGGCAGGATCAAGTTCTATCCCGAACGGTGGAGCAAGACCTATTTCCACTGGATGGAGAACATCCAGGACTGGTGCATCTCCCGCCAGATCTGGTGGGGCCACCGCATTCCGGCGTGGTACAACGACGAGAACGGCGAAGTCTACGTCGGGCTGGAAGCGCCGACTGCGCCGGGCAAATGGCGGCAGGAGGAGGATGTGCTGGACACGTGGTTCAGCAGCTGGCTGTGGCCGTTCTCGATCATGGGGTGGCCGAAGGAGACGCCGGAACTGAAATACTTCTACCCGACCTGCGACCTCGTGACCGGGCCGGACATCATCTTCTTCTGGGTGGCGCGCATGATCATGGCGGGCTGCGAATTCATGAAGGAGATCCCGTTCCGCAACGTGTACTTCACGAGCATCATCCGCGACGAGCAGGGGCGCAAGCTCTCCAAGTCGCTCGGCAACTCGCCCGACCCGCTGGATGTGATCGCGACCTACGGCGCGGACGCGCTGCGCTTCACGATCGTGTACATCGCTCCGGTCGGCATGGATATCCGCTACAGCAATGAGAAGTGCGAAATCGGCAAGACCTTCGCGAACAAGCTCTGGAACGCCTGCCGCTTCCGGCAGATGCAGGGCGAAGTGTCGAAGGAATTCCGCGAACTCCCGGCCGATGTCGCGGCGAACCTCTCCGGCGACGAACGCTGGATGCTCGCCCGCCTCGACGCAACGATCGAATCGATCAACGCCGCGCTGGCGGAGTTCCGTTTCCACTCGGCGGCGCACGAGCTGTACGAACTGGTCTGGACCAGTTTCTGCGACTGGTTCATCGAAGCCGAAAAGGTGCCGATGCGCGCGGGCGGCGCGGAAAAGGAGCGGGCGCTGACCGTGCTGGATTACGCGCTGTTCCGCATCCTGCGGCTGCTGCACCCGTTTATGCCGTTCATCACCGAGGAATTGGCGCACCAGATGGGCTTCGTCGCGGAGGGCGATTCGATCATGTACGAACCCTATCCCGAAAGCGACTCCTGCGCCGCGGCCGATCCCGCCGAACTTGAGCGCATCGACGGCAAGTTCGAACTGGTCAAGGGGGGCCGTTTCCTGAAGGCCTCCTACAACCTGCCCGACGGCAGGAAGGTGAAATTCCATATCAAGGCGGTGGACGCCGCCGCGCTGGAGTTCCTGAGCCGGGAGGAAGCCTCGCTGAAGAGCCTGTTGAACGCCGAAGCGATCGAATTTTCGCTGGATGAATTCGACTTCGCGAAGCACGGCGCGGCCCCGTCGCAGATCTGCAAACTCGGCACGGTCTATCTGCCGCTGGCCGACCTGATCGACGTCGCCGCCGAGCGGGTCAAGCTCGAAAAACAGAAGAAGGACCTGGAGGGATGGATCGCCGGTTCGAAGGCGAAGCTCTCCAACGAGCGTTTCGTGTCGAAAGCTCCCGCGCAGGTGGTCGCCGACGCAAAGCTCAAGCTCGCCGAGATGGAGGAGAAGCTCGCGCGCACCCTCGACCTGCTGAACTCGCTGAAATAAGCGTATTGCCGAACCCTGAAGGGGGCCTGCCCGCAATGGCAGGCTCCTTTTTTTCGTGGCGGACGTATTCGCTTCGCCGTATTATTTTTCAATTTTTCGGCTTTGGCTCTTGACATCGCGTGCCGTCTGTAGTATAATTAATGTAGAACGATCTACAAGAGTATTGCAAGGACATTACGATGCCGGAACGACAGAAGCGGGTTACACTCAAGGATGTGGCGGACTACTGCGGACTTTCGCGGAGTCTGGTCGCATTCATCATCAGCAATTCCGGCTACCGCAACAGCACGCCGGAGAACCGCCGCAAGGTGGCCGAGGCGGTCAAGGCGCTGAACTACCGGCCGAATACCGCGGCGCGGGAACTGCGGGCGCGGAAGTCCTCGACCATCGGCGTGGCGATGCCGATGTCCGGCACCGGCATCTACGGCAACATGGCGCTGGAATTGCAGCGTGAAATCAAAAAGCGCGGCTTTACGAGCCTGTTCTCCTTCTGGGGCGGCGACGATTCGGAAGAACTGCACGCGCAGACGCTTCAGACCTTCTTTGAGCGCAATATCAGCGGCGTGATCAGCTGGGACGCCTCGCCCTCTTTCCGGGAGGAGAAAATTCCGGCGGTGGTGTACGGATACCGGAACGAATTCTACGATTATGTCGTTCTCGATGAAGAACAGATGATCATCCGGGCGCTGGAGCACCTGAAGCGGTTCGGCCACCGCCGGATCGGTATTCTGAGCGTGGGGGAGCGCAACCGGTTCTTCCGCGAACATGTGGGCCGGTGCGGGCTTGAATCGAAACCGGAGTGGATTTTCGAGTTGACGTTCTGGAGCCGCCGTCCGCTGGATGCGTTCGGCAAGTTTTACCGGGAGTGCGGCGGAGTCATTCCCGATGCGCTGATCTGTCACAGCGACACCGAAGCGATCGCGGCGCTCTCCAGTGCCGCGAAACTCGGAATCCGGGTGCCGGACGACCTGTCGGTGATCGCGCTGGACGGCTCGTTCATGACTGCGTTTCTGTGTCCTGCGCTGGACTCTTTCGATCTGGATTTTTCGGAGATCACCGAACAGCTGGTGAAGCTGTTGCTGGCCAGAATCGACGAGCCTGCCGCGCCGCTGCGTTCGGTCAGGATTTTACCGCAGCTTGTTCATCGAGAGTCGGTCATCGACTGCCCGCGCTGATCACGATTGCGGAACGGGCCGCGTGAACGGCCGGGGATTTCTGTGCGGAAACCGTATTCTGGCGGAGGGCGATTGATTCCGCCGGGAGTTTTTATCATGCCGAAAGTACTTCCATTGGCGATCGGAGTGGGAGGCGGTTCTAATACAAAGGAGATATGCAAAACATGAGCAAGTATCGGAAGATGGCGGCGCTGAATCCGTCCGCCTTTCTGCGGCGTTGCGCGGCTCCCGTCGCGGCGCTGCTGGCGTGCACGGCGCTTCAGGCATCTGCGGAGATCGTTTACCACGAGGATTTTGAGGGAGATCCGGCGAAGTGGCCCATCTCGGTCTTCTACCGTGGGCAGAAACCCGGGAAATGGATTCATGTTCCCTCGAAGGAAGCGGCCTTCGGCAGGCGGGCGCTCTATCTGGAAGCCTCTGATGAAGCGCAGTGGATGTTCCTGCTGGCCGATATTCCGGCGGAGCGGCTTCACGGCAGGAAGATACGTCTTACCGCATGGTGCAAAAGCGATTTCCCCGTAAAAGCCGAGATCGGCCTGGCGAAAGGCCACTCCTATTCCGCCGGCCCCGGCAAGGTGGGGATTAAAACCACCGAAGGAAACGGCTGGGAACGGATCGTGGTGGAAGGCGAACGCGCGCCGGGAGAGATGGTGAGCCTTGCCGCCGGAATCGGCTACGGAGCCACGGGGGCCTGCATGCTGATCGACGAAGTGACGCTCGAATGCGCCGATGAACTGCCGCCGCTGCCGGAACTGAAGGCGCCGGGCACGAATTTCGTGGAGATGCGCAGGATGCGGTCGCAGCGCAGGCGTTTCGACGCCCTGGCCGACAGCTACAGACGCGACGCCGCCCTCGGGCTGCCGGTCGACGGGGAGCTGCTGAAGCGGCTGGTCACTGCGCAGGAAAACTACCGGAAAGAGAGTCTTACCCCGGCGGATGCCGCGGTGATCGCCGCCTGCCGGCAATACGCTCTGGAAGCCCGCCTGATCAATCCGTCGGTCGAATTCGACGTCGATACGCCGGTCTCCGCGAAAACGGAGCCGGAAGTGGATGTCACGATGCCCGTGAACGGTTATGAGGCGAAAATCCTGCTCGTGCGCAACCATTCCGGGCGGACCCAGTACTTCCGTCCCCGCTGGGAGGCGAAGAACGCTCCGGCCCCGCAATTGCGGCGCATGATTCCGGTCGAGGGATTTTTCGATGCGATGCCGCCTTTGCCGTTCGACAGTGTGTTCGAAGTGGCGGACGGCGAGACGAAAGGAATCTGGATCGATCTGCGCAGCCGCGACCTGAAGCCGGGCATCTACCGCGGCACTCTGGTCTTAACTCCGCTGGACCCGGCCGCCGTGACGGAACTTCGGGTTCCGGTCCGTCAGGCTGTGGCGGCAATCGAATCCCCGAAAGAGCTGCCGGTGGCGGTGTTCAACTGGGATTACGGTGTGACGAAGGATCAGGCGGATTACGAGTTCCTGCGCAAGGCCCGCGTCAATGTCTTCCATGTCAATTGCGGGAACGATGCGAAAGAGGCCGTCAACTGGGAAAAGAGCAACCTGAAACAGGTTCTGGATCAGGTCGATGCCAACGGCGACCGCGGCAAGGTGATCTTTTTCCTGGAAAACTGGTTTACCAGCGCCGCCGACAAGTGGAACGGCGATCTGGACAACTACTATCTGCAGCTCGCCGCCTATATGAAATCCCGCGGCTACGATTACGATCAGTGGATCGTCCACTGTTTCGACGAAGTGCTGGGCGACAAATTTCTCAACGCCGCGAAGAACATCAAGCGGCTGGATCCGCAGATCCGGATTTTTTCCGATCCTCCGCCGGCAAACGCGGATCAGCTGCGTCCGTTCCTTCCCTATCTGGACTACTTCTGCCTGGGATCGTGGTTCCTGCAGGAGGACGCGAAGAACGGCAATCAGGCCCTCGAACTCCTGCGGAGCACCGGGAAGCCGCTCTGGATTTACGAATGCGATTCGCAGCCGCGGCATCCGCTGGACAACTACCGCCGCATGGCGCTGAATTCCCTGCAGCGCAAGTGGGACGGGTTCACGTTCTGGAGTCTGACCGGCCTGCAGTTCCGGCACGCTTCGATCACGCCGCCGGCAGGCGTCGTCAATTACGGCATGACCTATCTGGACGAAAACGCAGTGCGCTATCCCTCCCGCCGCTGGGCGCTGTGGGAGCTGGGAGTCGATGATTACGCATTGGTCACCGCGCTCCGGGAAAAGGGGATCGACGTCGACGGTGAGATCCGGGCGATGTACGGCACGAAAGGCGCCGTCGCCCTGGATGACGCGATGGAAGCATTCAAAAAAGAGAAATTGAAGGCTTTTGTGCCCGTGGAAAAATAAACGGAATCCAGGGACCGCATCCGTTTCTCCCCTCATACCGGGAACGGGTGCGTCCCCAATCAACATAAAGGAGTGATCTATGAAACTGTATGGTGGAAAGAGGGGACACGCGCAAAAAGTGTCCGAATTTACGCTTATCGAACTTTTAGTAGTGATTGCGATCATCGTGATTCTCGCTTCCATGCTGATGCCCGCCTTGAACAAAGCGCGGGCGGCGGCCCACAGCGTCAAATGCAAGGCGAACCTCAAGCAGATCGGCACCTATTATGCGTTGTACTCCGATGAGCATGCGGGCATTATCCTGCCAAACAGTATGAAGACCGATATTCATCCGGCACTGCCGTGGTGGGAACTTCTTCTGAAATTATATATCGGCCATTACGGAGAAGAGGCCAAGACCAGAACCGTGCTCAGTTGTCCGGCCGATACCGGACACGATGCCTGGCAGGTGAGCCGGACGGCTCTGAGTTACGGTTACAATGAGTTTATGGGCGATAATGCCTACGGACCGGCTCCGCGGGAGTGGTTTATCCTCAACCAGACTGAACTTGGTCGGAACCCGTCTAGGATTATCTGCATCGGCGACTCCTGGAAGCGTTTTTGGATGGAGAATCCGGATGCCGCCTGGTTCACCGAATACTATCTGTGGCGCACGAATGTGCTGAACGTCGGTCCCTTTGCTGCCCATCCCGGTGGTATGAACATCCTTTACGGTGACGGGCATGTCGCGGAGCTCAACAAACCGGGATATAAGATTCTGGATGACTGGCTCGAAATAACCGGCAAATAGTCATCTTTCCCCGGCTCCCTCCGATACGCGGAAATGCCGTCCTTCCCCTGGCGGCTTTTCCGTGCCGTCGCCGTTTGCATAGAGCAGGCGGCGGGAGTTTCTAATAGATTGTTTCAGGTTGCGGACCAATGACTCTTTTTGACTGGCTGATCGTGATAATTCCCGTGCTTTTTGTGATGGGAATGGGATTTTATTCCCGCAAATATGTGAAAAGCGTGGCCGATTTTCTGGTTGCGGGGCGGTTGTGCGGACGGTATGTGATCAGCGTCGGCGACGTGGCCAACGCGCTGGCGATCATCGGGCTGGTCGCCTATGTGGAGGCGCAGTACAAAACCGGATTCGCATTGAGCTTCTGGAACGGTTTCGCGATGCCGCTGAGCATCGTGATCGCGCTGACCGGCTACTGCACCTACCGGTTTCGCGAGACCAAAGCGATGTCGCTGGGACAGTTTCTGGAAATGCGTTACAACCGCCCGCTGCGCATTTTCGCCGCGACGCTGCGGTCGCTTTCGGAGATGCTGGCCAATATGATCATGCCGGCGGTGGCGGCGCGTTTTTTCATCTACTTCTTCGACCTGCCGGAATCCATCGGACTTTTCGGCTGCCAGCTGCCGACTTTCATGCTCCTGGTGGTGCTGGTGCTGGCGATGGCGATTACCCTGATCTGTTGCGGGGGGACCCTGACGCTGGTGATTACCGATGCGATTCAGGGGATGTTCTGCTATCCGCTGCTGGCCGTGATGATCGTATTCGTGCTGTGCAAATTCTCATGGAGCACGGAAATCGTGCCGGTGATGATGGACCGGGTTCCCGGCGAAAGTTTTCTGGATCCCTTCGACGTCGGCGAATTGCGTGATTTCAACGTGTTCATGCTGATCGTCACTTTCACCACGATGATCGTGCATCACGCCAGCTGGATCGGCGCCGGGATCACCTCCGCCGCGAAATCTCCGCATGAACAGAAGATGGCGGGGATGCTCGGCACCTGGCGCAATATGCTCGGATTGATCTTTTATCTGCTGATCGCGGTTGCGGTGATCGTCGTGCTCAACCACGGCAATTTCTCCGGGGAGGCGCGCGAGATCCGCACCCGGCTTTCGACCCGCATCGCGGATGGGCTCGTCGAGGATGGCGCGCTGCGCGCCAGGCTGGTCGCCAACCTCCGCGATATTCCGGAGCAGAAGCATGTGGTCGGGCGGGACGCCCCGCTTTCCGACCGGAGCAATCTCGATACCGTCTACCTCGACACCGCGCACCGGACCCTGCTGGAAAATGAGAACGGCAATGCCGTGTTCCAGCAATTCCGCACCTTGTATTACCAGCTGATGCTGCCAGTCGCCATGCGCGAACTGCTGCCGCCGGTGATCCTCGGACTTTTCGCGCTGCTGATGGTGCTGGCGATGCTCTCCACCGACGATACGCGCATTTACAGCGCCTCGCTGACGATCACGCAGGATGTGGTCGTGCCGCTGTGCGGAAAGCCGCTGAAGCCGGAGCAGCACATCCGGGTGATCCGGCTGGTATCGGTCGGCGTCGGCGTCTTTTTCTTCTGCGGCTCGTATTTCATGTCGCAGCTGGACTACATCAATCTGTTCGTGACGCTGATGACTTCCATCTGGCTGGGCGGCTGCGCTCCCGTGATGATTTTCGGGTTGTACAGCCGGTTCGGCACCACGGCAGGGGCCTTCACTTCGCTGATCGCCGGAATGGTCATGGCGGCGGGCGGCGTGCTGATCCAGCGGAACTGGGCCGACACGGTCTACCCGTTTCTGGACGCCAACGATCTGGCCGTCCCGGTGGGGAATGCGCTTGAGACGCTCTCCGGCCCTTTCAATCCCTGGATCGTCTGGAAAATGGATGCGGTCAAATGCCCGGTCAACTCCTATGAATTCTATTTCCTGACCATGATCGTGACCGTGGTGCTCTATTGCGCGGTTTCGTATCTGACCTGCAAGGAGCCGTTCAACCTCGACCGCATGCTCCACCGCGGGAAATATGCGATCGACGGGACGAAGAAGTACAAGTTCCACTGGTCGCTGCGCGAATTTTTCGCCAACGTGATCGGCATCACGCCGGAATACACCCGCGGCGACCGGGTCATCGCATGGAGCCTTTTCGGGTACAGCTTCGTCTATTCCTTCTGCCTGGCGTTCCTGGGGGTGCTGCTCTGGAATTTGTTCTCGCCGTGGCCGCTGGAATGGTGGGGACACTACTTCTTCGTGGTTCAGCTGGCGGTTCCGCTGGTACTGGCGGCGGTGACCACCGTCTGGTTCGGCGTCGGGGGAGTCCGTGACCTTTTCCGGCTGTTCCGGGACCTCGAAAGCCGCACCTCCGTCAACGATCTCGACAACGGCGTCGTGGAAGGACATATCTCGCTCGCCGACAAGGTGGAACTTGAAGCTGTCGACCAGGGCGGACCGGAAAAATGAACCCGCGCCGGAGCGAAGGCCCGCGCGAACAAGAAAGAAAAGCAACTTATGGTGATTGAAAGTATTCTTGGAACCCTGAATCTGAATGGAGAGACCGGCAGCTGGAGAATTGCCGTTTCCGGCCGGACCGTCGAACCCGGCCTGGAACATGTCCGTATCGCAATGGAAACCGCTGCGCCGGCTCCGCCGCCGCGCCTGCTGCTCGAATGGCGTGTGCCGCTGACGGAGATGCACTTTTGCTGGCATCCGGCGGGAGGTTTCAACCGCAAAATCCCCGCCGACTGAACTGCGGCGCTGCACTCCGACCTCGCCACCTCCGCGCCGGTGCTGCTGCTCGGGAGCCAATCCGGCGAAAACCGCCTGCTGTTTGCTGTTTCCGAGGCGATGCGCCCGGTGAAAATCAAAGCCGGAGTCCATGAGGAAACCTGCGAGGCGGCCTGTTCGGTCGAACTTTTCACCTGCCCGGAAGCGCCGATCGCGGCTTATGAACTCCTGCTCCGGCTCGATATCCGGCCGCTCTTTTATGCCGAGGCGATCCGGGAAGCCTTCGGATGGCTCGCCTCTTTCCCGGAATATGAGGCGGCCGCCGTCCCGCCGGCCGCGTATGAGCCGTTCTACTCCTCCTGGTACAGTTTCCACCAGAATCTTTTCGCGCCGGAGCTGGAACGCGAATGCGCGCTGGCCGCGCGGTACGGCATGAAGGGCGTGATCATTGATGACGGCTGGCAGACCGACGACAACCGGCGCGGTTATGCGTTCTGCGGCGACTGGGAGATTTCCGAAAGGCGTTTCCCCGACATGCGCGCCCATGTGGAACGGGTTCACCGGCTCGGGATGAAATATCTGGTCTGGTTCTCCGTCCCGTTCATGGGGGACAGGAGCCGGAACCGGGAGCGGTTCGAAGGGAAGTTCCTCTACCGGCTTGAGGAGCAGGGGACGGCGGTGCTGGACCCCCGTTTCCCGGAGGTGCGGGAGTTTCTGATCTCCACCTATGAAAAGGCGCTTGTGCAGTGGGACATCGACGGCTTCAAACTCGACTTCATCGACAGCTTCCGCTTCGACGGGGAAGACCCCGCCGTCCGGGAGGATTATGCGGGCCGGGACCTCCGATCCCTGCCGGAAGCGGTGAACCTGCTGTTGTCGGAAACGCGTTCCCGGCTGGAACGGATCAAGCCGGGAATCCTGATCGAATTCCGGCAGAGCTACATCGGGCCGGCGATCCGGAAATACGGCAATCTGTTCCGGGTCGGAGACTGCCCGGGGGATTTTCTGTCGAACCGGCTCGGCGTGATCGATCTGAGGCTGACATCCGGCGACACGGCGGTGCATTCCGACATGCTGGAATGGAACAGCCGCGACACGGTTGAAAACGCCGCGCTGCAGTTGCTGAACGTGATCTTCAGTGTGCCGCAGATTTCCGTGCGGCTCGCCGATCTCCCGGAGGAGCATCGGGAGATGCTGAAATTCTGGCTGGATTTCATGCGCGTCCATCAGGAGGTGCTGCTGCACGGAAAGCTGACGCCGTATCACCCCGAACTCAATTATCCGCTGGTCGTCGCGGAGACGGAGACGGAGATGGTGATCGCCGTTTATGGCGGGGACCTGGCGGTGCCGGTTCCCCCGAGGCCGGGAAAATGCTGCTGGATCATCAACGGCAGCGGTTCGGACCGGCTGCTGCTGGAGCTGCCGCTGCCGGTTCGTCAGGCCGTCTGCTTTGACGCGACCGGGCGACAAAGTCCCGGTGCGCCGCCTGTCGCGGGGCTTTCCCGGGTGCGGCTGCCGAAATCGGGGCTTCTGGGCATTCAGTTCTGATGGGTCGGGCGGAATTTATGGTTTGAAATGGAGGATTTTTTGATGAAGAACAATGATGCCCGCCCAAACGGGCCCATCCCCTGCCGGAGAACCGGTGCAGATATGTATGATCGGGAGTATTCCCTGTGGAACGAGGCCGTTCCTTTCGGCGGAACGGAGGAGCGAGCCGCTGCGGAGCGTTTCCTGGAACCTGTCGACGGGATTGACCGGCTGACGGATGTCGCGCGCCCGACGCTGACCTTTTTTCCGGTCAGCGGCCGTGGACCGCATCCGGCGGTGATGGTCTGCCCCGGCGGCGGCTATGAGTTTCTGGCGTGGAATCACGAGGGACGCGATATCTGCGGCTGGCTCAATTCGATCGGATTCGCCGCTTTCCTGCTGAAGTACCGCTGCCCGGACCTGCGGAAAGCCGCGCGCGCCGACGCCGCGAGGGCGATGCGGTTCATCCGCTTCCATGCGGAATCGTTCCGCATCCGGCCGGACCGGCTGGGTTGCCTCGGCTTTTCGGCGGGAGCCCACCTGACGGCGTCCATCGCCGCTCCGGCGGAACCGGTGCCGTATGAGCCGGTTGACGAAACGGACCGGATGCCGTTCCGCCCCGATTATACTTTGCTGATTTATCCGGCCTATCTGTGCGGTGACGATCTCGCCCCGCAGCCGGAGTTCCGCATCGGTTCCGGGACTCCCCCCGCCTTTCTGGTTCAGGCGGAGGATGACCAGGTCCGTGCGGAGAATGCGCTCGGCTGGTTCCTGGCCCTGAAGCGGGCTTCGGTTCCGGCGGAGCTTCATCTCTTTGCCGAAGGGGGGCATGGATACGGCATCCTCCGCAGCGGCCGCCCGGTATCGGATTGGCCGCAACTTGCCTCCGGCTGGCTGCGGCGGCAGGCGAACCTGTCCTGACCGCGGGAACGGCAATCTTCAACCTCCTTATCAGAAAAGGATTTTTCATTATGACCCGACAAATGCGTTACCCGGCCGTCCCGCTGGTCGTGCACGATCCCTTTTTCAGCGTCTGGAGCTTTTCCGACCGCCTGACCGAAAGCTGGAGCTGCCATTGGGGCGGAGCCGACAGCAGGCTCTCCGGCATCCTGCGGATCGACGGCCGGAGCCGGCGTTTCTGCGGCCTCGACGGCGGTGAAGCCATGGAACAGACCGGTTGTGAAGTACTGCCGACGCGGACAATCTATACCTTCGCGGCGGACGGCGTCGAGCTGAAATTCACTTTCCTGTCGCCGCTGCTGCCGGATGATCTGGAGCTGCTCAGCCGCCCGCTCTGCTATCTGGTGCCGGAAGTGCGTTCCGTCGACGGCCGGGAACACAGTGTGCAGTTCTATCTGGATTGCGGCGCCGACTGGACCGTGAACGGAGCCGGGCGCCAGGTGGCCGGAGGCCGCGGCGAAGCGGCCGGCCTGAAACTGGCGTTTGCCGGCGGCTTGAATGACCACCCGCTCCGCGAATGCGGCGATATCGTCAAGATCGACTGGGGAAGACTCTATCTGGCCGCCCGGCACGACTCGCCCGTCACGCTGCGGTATCAGAAAGCCGGAATCCTGCGCGAAAGCTTCTGCCGGGACGGCTCCATCGGCGGCTGCGACGATCTCCTCGACCCGATGACCACCTTGCAGTACGCCTGGCCGGTCTGTGCGGCCGCGCATGATTTCGGCAGAGTTGGCGCCGAACCGGCGACGCTGCTGCTGGCGGTGGCTTATGACGATGTCTTCGCACTTGAATTCCTGCATGAAAAACTGGTCGATTACTGGCGCAGGGACGGAGAAACTTTCGGCGCCATGCTGAGCAGGGGCCTGGCCGAATATTCCGAAATCGAACGCCGCGCGGCGGAATTCGACGCCCGGCTGCTCGCCGACTGCCGGAAGCTCGGCGGCGAAAACTATGCCGTACTCTGTGCGGGGGCGTACCGGCAGGCTGTCGCGGCCCACAAGCTGGCCGCCGACCGGCAGGGCAGGCCGCTGTTCTTCTCCAAGGAGAACCATTCCAACGGCTGTGTGGCGACGGTGGATGTGACCTATCCTTCGGCGCCGCTGTTTCTGCTGATGGCGCCGGTACTGCTCGAAGGCATGCTGATTCCGATCTTCGAGTTTCTCGATTCGCGACGCTGGAAATTTGAGTTCGCCCCGCATGACCTCGGCACGTATCCGCTGGCCAACGGCCAGTACGACTGCAATCCGAAAACGCAGATGCCGGTCGAGGAGTGCGGCAATTTGCTGATTCTGACCGGAGCGCTGCTCAAGTTCGACGGACGCCGCGACTTTGTCCGCCGGCACTACGGACAGCTCAGAAAATGGGCGGTTTATCTTGTCGGCAACGGCATGGACCCGGCGTCCCAGCTTTGCACCGACGATTTCGCCGGGCATCTGGCGCACAACGCCAATCTGGCGTTGAAAGCGATTCTCGGCCTGGGGGCCTTTGCCCGAAGCGCCGGCGCACTGGGCGAGGCGGAGGATGCGGAATATTTCCGCACCATTGCCGAAAAGTTCGCCGGGGAATGGCTGGAAGCCGCCGATGGCGGCGAATGCACCCGGCTGGCATTCGACCGGGAAGGCACCTGGAGCCAGAAGTACAATCTGGTCTATGACAAACTGCTCGACCTGAATCTGTTCCCGGAATCGCTGGCGGAACGCGAAGTCGCTTTCTATCGGGCGCACCAGAACCGTTACGGTCTGCCGCTCGACAGCCGGGCTGACTACACCAAACTGGACTGGATTCTCCACTGCGCCTGCCTGACGGGCAAAGACGACGATTTTCAGGCCCTGCTGGCGCCGGTGATCGATTTCCTGAAAGAGTCGCCCAGCCGGGTGCCGATGACCGACTGGTATGATACCCGGAGCGCGGTGCAGGCCGGTTTCCAAGCCCGTTCCGTGGTCGGCGGGTTGTTCCTCCGGCTTCTCTACGACTCCGAAACCGTTGCCGCATGGAGGCGGAGCCGCTGACTCCGGGAAGGCTGAAAAAATCGGGAAATCAGGAGCGGTAGACAGAATATACGCCGTATGCAAGTTTCCAGAAATGGGATTTCGCTCCTATCGAAGCGCCTTGGTCGCCGAAGACGACCGCAATATCCGCGCCGGACTGGTCGATGCGCTGGAACTGGAGGGATATGTGCTGGAAGAAGCCGCCGACGGCAGCGATGCGCTGCGCAATTTCACCGTATTCCGCCCGGATCTGGTGCTGCTTGATGTCATGATGCCGAATCTGAACGGCTATGAAGTGTGCCGGCGGATTCGGCGCGGCGACGCGGCGACTCCGATCATCATGCTGACCGCCAAAGGCGAAGAGATCGACAAGGTGCTGGGACTCGAACTCGGTGCCGACGACTATGTAACGAAACCGTTCGGCCTGCGTGAACTCACCGCCCGTATCGCGGCGCAGCTGCGCCGTCGCCGGCTTGAAAGCGCCGCACCGCCGCCCGCCGCAGAATTTGCCTTCGGGCCGTGGCGGGTGGATGTGAAGAAACTTGCGGCCGGGGCCGGAGACGCCTCCGTCGAACTGACTGTGCGCGAGGTCGAACTGCTGCGCCTTTTTGCCGCCCATCCCGGCGAGGTGCTTGACCGGAACTTCATCATGCGGGAAATCTGGGGCAGTGCGCTGACTTCCTCGCGCACGCTCGATCAGCATCTGGTCGCGCTGCGGCGCAAACTTGAGCCGGAACATTTCCCGCGCCTGATCGAAACCGTCTATGGCGTCGGCTACCGCTTTCGCGGCGAATAGCTCCGGCGGAAACCCGCCGCCGGCTTGCCTGCGGCTGCGCACCTCTTCGATCCCGCTCCGGAAAAAGCGGCGGCCGGAATTCTCCCAAAGTGTTATTTTTTCTGCCGCTCCGCGCGGTAGAGGGAGGGCGAGCGTTCATGAAAGCGTTTGAATTCGCGGGAGAAGTGGAAAGGATCGTTGACCCCGATTCGCTCGCAGACTTCGCCGATGGAGAGGTCGGTCGATTCCAGCAACTGCGCCGCCAGCGCGTATCGGATGGTCTGGAGATAGTGGTAAGGCGTAATTCCGACGATCTGCCGGAACCGCCGGGTGAAGGCGTCGGCGGAGAGTCCATACCGTTCCGCCAGCTCGGAGTTGCTCCAGGAGTATCCGGGATTTTCACGCAGATCGCGGCAGGCGCGGCTGATTCTGGAGTCCCTTTCGGCAAAACGCAGGATGCCGGGCGGCAGGCGGTTGAGCGCCAGCGATACGATTGAGATCGCCAGCAGTTGCGCCTTGGATTCGGAGGGATTTCCCCGCTTGAGCAATGCTTCCAGTTCCCCGGTTAGCTCCTCAAACGTCCGGTCCGACTCGACCGACAGCAGCGAAACCTCCGACGGCACGAAGCACGAGTTGAGGATGAAGTGGATAAACAGCTGCTCTGGATTCCCCTCGCACTGACTCTCGACCTTCCGATAGGGCGGAGTCAGATAGAGAAAGCCCGGCTCCAGCTCCCGCCGCGTTCCATCCGGCAAAATCAGCGCCGCCCCCGGCGCCGAATGCCGGTAGAGCCGCCAGTGAATCCCCGGCAGCGTCTGGCTCCACCAGCTTCCCAGCGTCTCCCAATTGATGAATTCTATCTGCAGCTGAGGGGGAGCGGAACCTTGTATGTCGGTTTTCTTCATGGAATGACGGCTTATATTCATGGTACTGATCTTGCTTTTATTCATCAATTTTGGTATAATATTATTATAAACGCGAAAACCGGTTTTTTCAAATCATCCGAAACCGAAAGGAGCTGTCATGAATACATCCGGAAAAGAATTCCCGCTCAAAATATACAATCAGCCTTTGTATGCCGCCCGGCGTAAAAGAGAGGGGCACGGGGGAGAGAAAGCGGCGACCAGCGCTGCGTCTCTCCCCGTACCAAGTAATCTTAACATCCCTCTGATGTCCGGCAAGCTCTCACGCCTCCGCCTGTCGACCGCCTCGTACCCGGCACCGGCACCTTGCCGGACGCAGGGGGCGCGGGGGACGGCGGACACGCCCCCCGCATATCGCCATTTAAGGCCGATCACTACAAGATTTACGCTGATTGAGCTGCTCGTCGTGATCGCCAGCATCGCGATTCTGGCGTCAATGCTGCTCCCGGCATTGAACAAGGCGCGGGAGAAGGCGCGGTCGATTGACTGCACCAACAACCTCAAGCAGATCGGACTGGCCTACCAGCAATATTTCGGCGACAACAAAGGATACCTCATTCCGATTGCGGACAATTCCTGGGCTTTCCCCTGGTGGCATCATCGGCTGGTCAGCGGAACTGCGGATGTGCTGAGTTCCACCTCCATCGACGCTTCCTTTTCCGGCGGCTACCTTCCTCCGAAACAGCTGTTTTGTCCGTCGTTGAAAAAACAGGCCGATTTCAGCACTTTCATTTCATATGGGCAGAACTATATGCTGACCGCATATAAATGGGGTGAATTCAGATCCGGTCCGGCGGACTCCATTCTCAAACCGTCCATCAAGTATTTGATCATGGACACGTTTCACGCCCTTTCTTCCATCGCTGGCGATTACGACTCCGAAATGGGGGTGTTCCGTACTTTCTGGCAGATGGAAGGCGGGTTCGGCATTCCGGGAGCACGGCACAGTTCCGGAGTCAACGTCCTGTTTCTGGATGGACACGTCGCCAGGATTCAGACGAATGATCCGAAGAATCCCTATCGCCAGGATCCGTTCAAACCCTGGGAAGAGAATACTTTCCCGACCAATTGATCCTCTCCTTGTAAGTTGAAGCGCAACCCGGAGGAAAGAATGGAAAAAGCGGCAGTCTGTATCAGGAGGACTGCCGGCAGAAAGAATGAATATCATCGGCAATGCCGCCATCGGCGTTGGAAACTGTCAGGTAACGTCACAATATTTTGCATATCAACCAAATAGAAGGATGGCTTATGAAAGAGTCCAGAACCATATCGGCTTTCCCGGAAAGAATTCGCTGTCTGGGAATCGCCTTCCTGCCCGTGTTATCCGCCTTGCTGTTCTGCAGTGTTTGCGGTCCGATCGATTGCGGTGCCTCCGCCTCGGATTTTGACTATAACGGAAATATCTCCGTCAAATTGGGAGACAGTGTGTTTCTGACCAGGGATGATATTCAGCTGTCGGAAAACGGAAAGGAGGTCGATGCGATCGACTGGCGGGTTCAGGGGGCGGTTTCTCCTCTCGACGGAACGGTATCCCGCAAAGGAGTGAACGGAATTCTCGCGGTAAAGGCCGGAGTCGTCGAAATTCCCAATGGTGTGCGCATTATCTGGAATTGTTCTGTGCCGAATCCGGGATCGGAGAAAACGCTCAGCGTAACTGCGTCGATTCCGGCGGAGGCGCTGAGCTTCCTGCCGCAGGGGGATCCCTGTGTCGTCGTCAAGTTCGGCGCGGACAAGAAAGGCGTGATCGAAGGGGAGTTCTATCGCTATCATTTCGACGCGGGCAAAAGCAGCGTCGACTTCAGTTTCGCCGGAGTGGAGGACTTCCGTTCGGCCGACTGGCTGAAGAAATTCCGGCTCACGCTGTATACCGCAAAACTGACGAAGCCGAACGCGGAAATCATCGTTGAAGTGACCCGCACGGTCAATGAAAAATTCTTTCAGAAGGGCGGGCAATCTCTCTTCCTTTCCATCCCCGTCGCGCAAAATGGAAACCGCACACTGAACGATCAGGTGGAGAACGACGGGAAGGGCGGCTGGACGGATCAGGGCACCAACGACCTCAGCGTCCTCAAACCGGGAACTTTGATCGCGCAGGGAATCCCGTTCGAGATCGGCGGCAGCGCGATCATTCTCCGGGGCAAAGCCCGGCAGTCGTTTCCGGAAAAATCGCCGGAGATGCCGGTTGGGGCCAAGGTGGAACGCTTCGCGTTCTGCCATACCGCCGCGTGGAACAGCATCGGCAGGGCCGGATTTCTCTACCGGGTGTTTTATGAAGACGGCACCACGGCGGATATTCCCGTGATCGGCGGTCTCGATGTGGCGGACTGGGCCGGGCTGATCCCTCCGACCGCCCGTGTGAAAACCGCATGGAAGGGCTTCAACAGCGAACATCCCGTATCGCTGGCCCACATGCAATGGAAAAATCCGAAGCCGGATGTTCCGGTCCGCTCCATTCAGGTGCTGTCGGAAAATCTCGAACCGGTCGGAATCGTGCTGGCGGTCACGGCTGTGAAACAGGAAAAGAGTTCGCCGGAGCTGATCCGTTTTCTGAACGAGGAGTATTTTGCATCGAACGGGGGGGCGGTGACGCTGCCGGAGGAGAAAAAGGACTGGTACGAATGCCGGATTCCCGTAGACCGGAAAATCGAGCCGGGCAGTGCGCTGGATGTCTCGTTCATCAATCACGTTCCCGCCGGAAAGTTCGGTTTTCTGAAGCGGGTCGGCGATCATTTCGAATTTGAAAAGCGTCCCGGCGAGCGGGCGGTTTTCTGGGGAACCTGCCTCTCCGGAGCGCCGGAAAAACAGTACGCTCCCGTGTATGCCGAGGCGCTGGCCCGGGCCGGTGTCAATATCGTTCGGATGCACATGTGGATGAACCATTTCACCCATCCCGGATTCCCGGATGAAGTCGCCCGCAGTTTCATCCAGCCCGGCGAAAAGATCAATGAAGAAACCCTTGACGACTACTATTTTTTCTTCGCGGAATTGTTCAGACGCGGCATCTACCTCTATATGGATAACATCGGAGTGACCGAGTGGGTCAATCCGCGGGGGGATTACAGATTTCAGGCGGATGTGAATGAGAAACTGAAGAATATGACCCGGAAAATGTATCTCACGGTCAATCCCTACACCGGCAAACGGCTGGTGGACGATCCCGGTTTTGCGATGTGCGAGATCATGAATGAAAATTCCTGCACATACGGCGGTTCTGACTATTCCGGGAAGAGCGGACAGATAGTTGCCGAACGGTGGGAAAAGTGGCAGAAGGAGCGCGGCCTCTCTCCGCTGCAGCCGCTTCGCGGAACGCCGATGGAAGGAAACGGCGAAGAAGGCCGCCGCTTCTTCGCCGCGCAGCAGAAAGCATTCTTGGAGGATTGGTACGGTTTTCTGCGCGGCATCGGCGTCAGAGTCCCGATCTGCGGCACCAATCTGGCACTGACCGCCGGTGATCTGTGGGCCAGCCAGAACATGGATTTCATGAACGATCACACCTATTTCGGCAGTTCTCCGACCGGAGGCGGCTACTGGAACCCCATGGACGCAAGCTGCGTCAAAATGCCGCTCACTACCGTGGGGCTGTTCGGGGAGATCATCCATTCCCGGCTGGTTGACAAGCCGATCGTCTGCTCGGAATGGAGTTTTGTCTATCCCAACGTTTACCGCATGGAGGGACACCCGTTCACCGCCGCGTTCACGGCCTACCAGGGAATCGATGCGATGTTCTCCTTCGACTGGTCGGGCTCCTATCTGCCGAACTTGAAGCATGTGGTGAAACAGCCCCGGATCGTCTGCCTTTCCCAGATGGCCGATCCGAGCACCTGGGGCCTCAGTCAGGCCGCAGCCGTGGCCTGCCTGCGAAAAGACATCAGCCCCGCCCGGAAGAGCGTCATTCTCAAATACACCGAAGACGACATCTGGAGCAACCGCCGCCAGCTGCCGCAGACGGTCTCGTTTCTCTTCCAGATGGGCAAGGTGGCGATTGAACTGCCGAAGCCCGGAGCGAAAAACGAATGGCCGCTGAATACCGGAAAAAGCCCCGTCGAACTGTACGCCGAAGCTGTCAAACGGCTCGGCATTGATGCGGGCAGGGATTATGTGGTTTCCGATACCGGGGAGCTGATCCGCTTCTCCGATCCCGCCCTGATGCTGGTCGATACGCCGAAATCGCAGTTCGCCATGGGCACTCTCTCTTCGCTCGGCACCGATCCCCGCCGGAAACTCTCGGCTTTTGAAATCGCTTCGCCGATGCCGTTCGCCACGCTGACGTTCACCAGTCTCGACAACCTGCCGCTGAAGGAGAGCAAGCGGATTCTCTGCTGTGCCGTCGGCAACTCGGCCAACGCCGGGGCCCGTATCGACGGGAAGGGATATTTCGAGCCTGCGGAAGGGCCGGTTCTGACGGAACCGTTCCATGCCGTGATCGCGTCTCCGGCGGTTCCCGGCGCTCCCCTCGCCGTTTACAGGCTCGACCCGGATACCGGCAGGCGTATCGGGGAACTGGCGGTCGAAGTCCGGGATGGCAGGGAGTCCTTCGTTATCGATGAAAACACTGAAACCATGTATCTTGAATTGGTGAGAAAGTGAATGAAGTGAACTGTGTCCTGTGAAAAAATGAAGAATCATCTGTTCCGTGCGGCGAAATGCTTCCGGAATCATGTTGCAGAAAAATAGATTGATAATAAGAAAGCAAAAGAACCATGCCTTCCCTTCCTTATCGCCAGGTTCATCTGGACTTCCACACCTCTGGGGAGATCCCGGAGGTGGGGGCCGCGTTCGATCCCGCCGAATTCCGGCGGGGGCTGGAAAATGCGGCGATCGATTCGATCACCTGTTTCTCGGTCTGTCACCACGGTTACAGCTATCACCCGACACGGGTCGGGGTCATGCATCCGGGGTTGAAGTTCGACCTGCTCCGCGCCCAGATGGACGCGGCGCATGAGGCGGGCGCAGCCGTCCCCGTCTACCTCTCCGCCGGGGGCAACGACGTCGCCGCACTCGCCCACCCGGAGTGGTGTGAAGTCAATCCGCCCGGCGTCGGCGGCTGGGGAGCTCCGGACGAGCGGACGCCCGGCTTCCGCAAGCTCTGCTTCAACACTCCCTATCTCGACTATCTCTGCCGCCTCACCGACGAGACGCTCGAACGTTTTCCTGATGCCGACGGACTCTTTTTCGACATCATCCTCCAGTGTCAGTGCGTTTGCCCGAAATGCGTCGCGGACATGCGGGCGGCCGGACTCGACCCGGAGTCGGAGGCGGACCGCCTGGAATTCTCGCAGCGGGTGCTGATCAACTATTATGAGCGGATCGCCGAAACCGTGCGGAAGCACAACCCGGAGATGCCGGTTTTCCACAACTCCGGCCACGTCGATCCCGCTCGTCCGGAGTTATTCCGGTATTTCTCGCATCTGGAGCTGGAGAGCCTGCCCACCGGCGGCTGGGGATACGACCACTTCCCGCAGTCGGCCGCGTTCGCCCGTCGGACCGGCCTCGAATTCTCCGGTATGACCGGGAAGTTCCACGGCACCTGGGGGGAGTTCGGCGGCTTCAAGCACCCCAATGCGCTGCGTTACGAGTGCTGCGCCATGCTGGCCGCCGGAGCCAGGTGCAGCGTCGGCGACCAGCTTCACCCGACCGGGAAGCTGGACAAAACCTCCTGCGACCTGATCGGACAGGCTTATCGCGAAGTCCGCGAAAAGGAGCCGTTCTGCCGGAACGCGATCAACCTCGCCGACGTCGGCGTACTCTCCGCCGCCGCCTGCGGAATCAGGAACGGCGGCGATGCCGACACCGGCGCGGCGCGCATCCTCCAGGAGGGACACTTCCTCTTCGACTTCCTGCATCCGGACATGGAATTCACCGGCTTCAAGCTGCTGATATTGCCGGAGGAGTTCGACCTTCAGCCCGCGTTGGCGGAGAAACTGCGCCGTTTCGCCGCAGACGGCGGCAAAGTGCTGCTGATCGGCCGCACCGCCGCAACTTCCGGGCTGGATTTCGGAGCGGAATTTGACGGGCCCGGCACGTTTTCGCCCACCTATCTGCTTCCGGCGGAAGCGGTGCGCCCGGACTATCTTTCAACGCCGTTCGTCGTCCGGGCGGGCAACTGGAAAATCCGCGCCGCCGGAGGCGAGAGCCTCGGTGACATCTACGAGCCGTATTTCAACCGGGAGCCCGGCCACTTCTGCAGTCACCAGCACACGCCGAACCGCCCGGAGCCGTCCGGATACTCCGCCGGAGCCGTCTGCGGCAACGCGGCGGTTCTCGCACAATCGCTCTTCGCGGTCTACGCCTGCGACGGCGCGGTGGTGCTGCGGCTGTTCCTCGACAAAGTTCTCCACCGTCTGCTGGACAAAGAGATCACCATTGAGTCGAACCTGCCCTCAACCGCGCGGTTGACCGTCACCCGCGACGAAATCAACCGCCGGATCGTCGTTCACCTGCTGTATGCCGACATTGTGAAACGCGGACGCAACGTCGAGGTGATCGAAGACCTGCCGCCGCTGTATGACACGGAACTGCGCCTCCGTATTCCGGAGACGGTCCGTTCCGTCACAATGGAACCGCAGCATGACGGCCTGTCATTTCGGCAAAACGGCGGCAGGGTCGAAACCGTCGTTCCGCTCTTCCGGTGTCACCAGATGATTGTTTTCTCATTCTGACTGCATGGGCGTGGGGAAGAACCGGAGGGGGCGCTTCGTCTTTCTTCTGACCTTCCCTGACGGCAGAGGAAGCGGTTCTGCCAATTCCGCAATCTGCACACCGGCGAAACCGGCGGCAGCCGCATCACTCTCCCGGTGCCGGGAACGCTTCCCGCGGCCGTCGAAAGGCTGTGGATTACAGCAGCTCGGCCACCGATTTGCGATTCACGATCCGGCAGGGAAAAACAAAACGGAGCAAGATCTTTGCAAGGAAAGAACTTGCTCCGTTTTTTACAGGAAGACCATCTGAAGAAGGGATTGTCTTCCGTGGAATTCAATCTCTTTTCTGAACGATTTCATGGTTGAGTTTATGAGGGACGATGATTTCGGGATTTATTGAGAAACATCTTTTCCTGTTCCGCCCATGAGTCGGGAAAACTCCGACGGCAACTATCCCAGGAAAGGTCAAGTTCGCCGGAGAGGAGTTTATGGATGATCTTAGGGGAAAGGAGTGTCAGGCGAATCGTCCGGGAAATCAGCCCTGAATCAACTCCGACGGTTGCAGCCAGATCCTTGATGTTGGAAAATTTTCCTTCATCAATCATTTTCTGCCAGCGGAAAGCCCGGGCAAGAGCCAGCTGAATTGGAGTATATTCTACATGTTCACTGTCGGGGGTAAAAATTCTCGTTCTGCCACCGGCGATTTTGAAAATCAACGGGATCGTCACCCGGACATTCCCGTTTTCCAGAACTTCAATCTGTTTCTTCTCCATTCGCGATTTCCTCCATAAGAGTTTTGATACCTGAACTCTTGAATTCTACAGTGAGCTTGCTTTCGTGAACTTCGACCTTTTCCAGGAGAAGATGGAGAAGGCGGTTCATTTCACCGGGCGAGATCTCCTGCCAGAATGTTTCTTTGAACAGTTCTGCGATTTTCTCTGCGGGAAGATTCAACACTTGCGCCAGTTTTATCAGAATCGTCGGTGTCTGAAGCATTTTCATCACCTGTTCCCGAGTGATCCGCTCCACATCTCCTGCGGGGATCTGGCGCACCGGGCAAGTCGGAGTTGCCCGTTTGGAATCCTTTGCACAGAAATAATAGTAATACTGTTTTCTGCCTCTCCGCGCATAGGTCGGCATCATTGCGCAATCGCAGTGTCCGCAGCGTAAGATTCCTTTTAACGGAGCAATGATTTCAGTCCTGGGCATATGGGCTGGTGCGGGATCATTCACTCTGAGAATTTCCCGAGTCCGATCCCAGACGTCCTGGGCGATAATCGCTTCCTGTTCTCCATCACAAATGCTGTTTTTGTAGTTGACCTTACCAACGTAAGTATGGTTGCTCAGAATCCGATAAATATGCTGTCTGTTCCAAATTCTTCCCTGCTTGGTTCGAATCCCGTCTTTGTTGAGTTCCTGAGCAATCAGTGCCGGAGACAGAACCTCGATGAATCGCTGAAAGATTCTTTGGATGATCCGTGCTTCCTCCTCCACGATGGTCAGCTTCTTGTTTTCCACACGGTATCCCATCGGAACGCGACCGCCGACCCATTTACCTTTCTTCCGGCTGGCGGACATCTTGTCGCGTACACGCTCGGTGATAACCTCCCGCTCATATTGCGCGAAGGTGATAAGAATGTTGAGCATCATTCGCCCGGCGCTGGTGGCGGTATTGATTTCCTGCGTCACCGCGACAAACTGTGTGCCCCATTCGTCAAATTTCTTGGAGAGGTCTGCAAAATCACAAATGGATCGGGAGAGTCGGTCGATCTTGTAAACCACGATGATGTCGACCAGCCCGGCTTCACAGTCGGCAAGGAGCTGCTGAAGAGCCGGGCGTTTCATATTGCCGCCGGAATATCCTCCGTCGTCATAACGAGTCGGGAGGCAGACCCATCCGTTGGCTTTCTGACTGGCGATATAGGCTTCGCCAGCCTCCCGTTGAGCATCCAGACTGTTGAATTCCTGATCCAGTCCTTCCTCAACGGACTTGCGTGTGTAAATCGCACATCTCTTCTTTGGAATCGTTTGCATCACCATCACTTCACCCCGAAAAAGAGTTTGCCGTTCCAGCGAGTCCCGGTAATTTCGCGGGCGATGGCGGAAAGCGATTGATAGACCGTTCCGTCATATTCGAATTTTCCATTCCCGAGAGCCGTCACTTCATATTTTTTACCTTTCCAGGCCCTCTGGTAGCGAGTTCCGCACACATGGGAAACTCCATTTTTTCCATACCGGAGATTTGCCTGGGGATCGCCGTCTGCAATCTGCTCAAGAAGTTGCCGGTCCGCTTCGGAGAGTCCGCCGTAATAAATCTCTTGAATCCGGTAGGCAAGACGGCGGCGCAGGTTTGCAATATTGGTCTGCCCCGGTTCAAAGCCAAAGAGTTCACAGAATTTTTCCCGAAGTTCTGCCTGATTCATCAGATCCAGCAACTCCAGCTGCCGTTTTACCTCAGATTCATTCATCATGCCGTAACCCCTTTGCTTTTCTCTATATACAAGCATTTATCCCTGCGTTTATCCAGTTCTTTTGCCTTGATTCTGCGAAGAACTGCGGCAATCAGATCGATCGCCTGACGAATATTTTCCGGGAGTTCCCGTTTATCCATTTTTCTGTCTCCTGAGTTCGGAAAGTTTGAGTCTGCCGTTTTGAGGAATCACGCCAGGGCGTTTGTCGGAAAGACGGATCATCGGCTTGCGGTCGAGCTTCGCCGGAAGCGTCTCGGGCAGAGATGCGCCGAGCATGGATCCGCAGACCGCACAGCCCGCGACACAGTCCAGAAAGTGGTTGTCGTGCGACTGCGGCTTGAG
>NZ_CALXSK010000051.1 GCF_944391105.1 uncultured Victivallis sp. | reverse complement strand
TCCGCAGAAAAGCGGGAAGAGCCGTTCGCGTTTTTGCGGCTCTTTCCCCTCGCGCCGGCCGACCGCAGCCGAGTCCGACTCCGCCCCGTACCCGGCACCGGCACCCTGCCGGACGCAGGGGGTGCGGGGGGCGGCGGAAACGCCCCCCGCTGCCCACGACTCTGCAACGTTCCGGAAGGCGGAAACGCCCCCAGCCTCCCACTAGACGGTAACGGTAAAACGACAGGAACAGTTCATAAGAATAAATACAGGTTGACCAGATGAAACGACACACACTGGGAATTCTGCTGGCGGTTCTCTGCCTTGCGACGGCGGGCGGAGCCGGGGAGCTGGAGCTGCCTGCTCCGGAGAAATGGGCGTCGATCGGGGAGGGAACCCGGTTGGAGGCGGTGGACGGGATCTGGCGGGTCGTGCCGGGAACGGGCCGGGAGACGAGTGTCTGGACGCGCCCGGTACTGGCGTTCGAACCGGCGAAATACCGGGTTCAATTCCGCTACCGGCTCGGGGAGGGGGAGCTTCACTTCATCATCAAGCACGGCAACGACACCTACGCGCTGCTGGAGAAACGGCTTCCGGCGACAGGGGGCGAATGGCGGGAGTTCAAGGCGGAGATGGAGGAGAGTTCCCCGGGTGTGCACGGATCGGTCTGGTTTCATGTGGCGCGACCGACCGAGATCGCCGATTTCCGGCTGGAACGGATTCTCTCGGAGTCCGAGAGAGCGTCGGCGGAGCGGATTCGAGCCATGCCGGTGCGTCAGGCGGAACCGGTTGCGCCGGAAGATTCTTCTCTGCCGGATTTGAGCGACGCCTTTGTGATTGCGCAGGAGTGGCATTCGTGGTTTTACGCCTCGTCGGCGCCGGAGGGCGGAGATGATTTCTTTCTGACCTGGGGGTATCACGACGGGCGCAGCGAATACTTTACGAGTTCGGGGCCGCTCTGGCGGCGGGCGGGGGCGGATCTGATTTATCCGTACCTCGGCTTCTATTCGTCCGGAAATCCGGAGGTGATCCGCTGGCAGCTGCGCTGCATGAAGAACAGCGGGCTGGACGGGGTGCTCATGCAGCTCTACCCCGATCCGGCGAAGGGGCGGAAATTCATGAATCTCGAACACTTCGAGCAGTGCCTCAAACAGGCGCAGGAGGAGGGGTTCCGGCTCGGGATTCACGACGAAATCCAGTTCATGCCCGCGTCAGCGAAAGAGATCGACGCATTTGTCGAGCGGGCGCTCTCGGTGCTCTCGCTGGCGAAACGCTATCCGGACGCATTTCTGCGGAGGAACGGACGGATCGTCTATCAGTACGAGGCGTGGGGTCTGCCCTACTCCCCCGACGAGCATCAGCGGATCATGGATGCGGTCGAGAAAACGTTTGGCGAGCCGGTTTACTGGATGGTATGCGGCCCGGCGGAGAAGATGGTTCAGGTGGAAGGGCTCGCCTGTCTGAAACACCCGGCCAATGTCTGGACGCACTACCGGCAGGAGGGAACGAAAACCTACGGCACGGGCGGCGACCGGTGGGAGGCGGAGAGTTTTCCGCCGGACGAAGCGGTTTTCTGGAATCGATGGGTGGAAAGCGTGCGCAGGAGTGCCGAACTCGTCGCCGAGGCGAATAAAACCCGGAAAAACAAACTTGAGCACGCGGTCTGGATCTATCCGGGATTCAACAACGCGGGGCGCTGGGCGAAGGTTCCGAGTGTGCTGCCGGAACGTTCGTTCGACCGGAGCGAATACTTTGTGCGGGCGATCCGTACGGCGCTCGAGGCGGCCGGGCCGGGAGCCATCGTGAATCTCTCGTCGTGGAACGACCGCGAGGAGAAGACCGCGCTTGAGCCGTCGTGGAGCAACGAGTCGCCCGATCCCTTTGCGATGGTCCGGCTGCTGGCGCGGATGAAGCATCGGGAGTTTCAGGAGCCGCCGCTGCCGCCGAAGGAGTATGTCGACCCGTGGATGTGGAGCGTGCTTTACGGCATCGACCGGACGCCGCCGCGGATCACAGGGATCCGGCTGCATGTTTCCGAGGCGAATCTTGCGGTGGATGCGGTCGATGACCTGAGCGGTCCGGTGCGGGTCGAGGCGAGTGCCGCGCCGCTGGCGGTTTCGACGCGGGAAGTGCCGGTCAAACCCGGAGAATCGATCGCATTGACGCTTCCGGTGCCGAAGCGGCCGGAGGGGTGCGGCGGAGTGTTCCTCGGAATCAAATACCGGGCGGCGGAAGGTACGTCGCTGGTCTGTTCGCTGAACTATCCGCGCCGGGTGGAACGGGGGCTGTTCCGCGGGAACGGCGCGGCCGCGACGACGATTCCGGCCGGGCCGGTGCTGCATGGCCGGGGCGGGGCGCGCTGGCACGCCGTCCGGCTGCCGAACTTCCGGGTGGAACCGGATCGTGCCGGGGCGATTGGCGTGACGATCCGCCATCCGGGCAAAGCCGGCGGGGGGGACGTGGCGGTCATCGAACAGCTGGCGATTTTCCCGGAGGAGATCGTGAATGAAACCTCGCGCGGGTTCGCGCTGCCGGGTGCGGGGAAGGAGGTGCGCACATTTGTGGTAGGGTTCCCCGATAAACTTCTGCCGCGCAACTTCACGGGGATTCCGATTGCGCTTCAGGCCGTCGACGCGGAGGGGAATCGCTCCGCCATTCAGATCTTCGACCTGTCGGAACGGGAGATGAATTCCGCGCTCGGCGGGTGGAGCATCGAGTGTGACGAGGTGTTCTGGCGCTGAGCGGACACGGCGAAGGCGGGAGGTTTTCGGGAAAGAGAACTTCTGCTGTTGCACAAAACGGAAATGCGGGGTATATTCTCTTTGAACCATGGAAGCAAGGAGAGTTTGCCATGACGAATACACGCAGGGAATTACCCGAACCGGCTCCGCTCTGGCGGATTTTTGAAAACATCTGCAGCATCCCGCACCCGTCGGGACACGAAAAGGCGCTCGCGGAAGCACTTTCCATGTTTGCGCGCGAACGGGGGCTCGCCGTGCGCAGCGATTCGTGCGGGAATCTCCGCATCGACCGCCCGGCTTCTCCCGGATTCGAAGAGCGTCCGACGGTGATTCTGCAGGCGCATCTGGACATGGTTCCGCAGGCCGGGCGCGGGAGTTCGTTCGACTTCACACGCGACCCGATCCCGACCGTGATCGAGGATGGCTGGATGCGTTCCGCGGCCGGAACCACGCTCGGGGCGGATGACGGCATCGGCGTCGCGGCGGCGCTCGCGCTGCTGACCGACGGGGGATTCCGGTCGGGGCCGCTCGCGGCGGTGTTCACGCTCTCCGAGGAGGTGGGGTTGAACGGCGCGGTTGCGCTCGATCCGGCGTTTCTCAAGGGGGATTATCTGCTGAATCTCGACTCCGAGGACGAAGGGGAACTCTTTATCGGCTGCGCGGGCGGTGCGCGGCTTGAGGCGGATTTTGCGATCGAAACCCGGGACGTTCCCGCGGGAGTCGCGGGGGCGCTTCTTGAGGTGAAGGGGCTCGCCGGGGGGCACTCCGGCTGCAACATCGCAGACCGGCGCGGCAACGCGGTGCGCTTTCTCGGGCTCGCGCTCAAAGCGGCAGGCGAGGCTGTGCGCGTCTCTTCGATGCACGGCGGTTCGCTCGACAACGCGATTCCGCGCGAGGCGGAGGCGGTTGTCGTGCTGAAGCCGGAAGAGTTTGAACCGGTCCGGGCCCGCCTGGCTGCGCTGGTTGAACGGCTGCAAAAGGAGAATGTTCTGCCGGAGGCGTTTGCAATTGAGCTGGCGGAGGCCCCGCTCCCGGAGACGGTCTGGACGGATGCATTTCAGAGCCGGATTGTCCGGGCGCTCGCAGACTGCCCGGACGGGGTGCTCGAGATGGACGCCCGGTTCGGGATTCCGCGCACGAGCACGAATCTCGCGGCGGTGCTGGAGCGGGACGGGATGATTGTCCAGCGCACGAGTCAGCGCAGTCTGATCGATGCGGAGCGGCGGACGGCTTCGGAGCGGGTCGCGGATCATTTCCGCCGCCTCGGGGCGACGGTGAGAGTCGACAGCGAATATCCGGGGTGGACCCCCGCTCCCGAATCGAAGCTGCTGAAAACCGCATCTGCGCTTTACCGGGAGCTCTTCGGCGTGGAGGCGAAGGTGAAGGTCATTCCCGCCGGACTTGAATGCGGGATTTTCGCGGGGAAGCGCCCGGGGCTCGATATGATTTCGTTCGGGCCGACGGTGGTCGATCCGCACAGTCCTGCCGAGCGGGTCGGGCTTGAAAGCGTCGAACGTTTCTATTCGTTTCTCGGGGCGCTGGTCTCCGCGTTGTAATTGAAATTCAGGAGCGCCCGAGCAGGGCGTTCCGCCGCGCCGCGAGCCGGTTTCGTGCGTCCGGTTCATCCGGGGCGAAAAGGGGGTATTCGCTCCGGATCGATCCCGCGAGCTGGAATGGAACGGTGATCCAGAAGGGATAGTTCCGGTCGGAGAGCTCCAATTTGACCGGGATATGAACCGTCGACGCCGGGAAGAGGCCCGGCGTGATCCGGATTTCCAGAACGTGTCCGCAGAATTCGCGGGTCATGAGAGTCTGCCGGTTGCCTGGCGACATCTCCCACCCCTCCGGCAGCTGCCATTCGGCGGAAAGGGAGAGGCAGTTGAACATGCAGTCGTGAAAGCCCAGTTTCAGCGTCTGCGTCTCGCCCGGGGCCGTGACGGGTCCCTTCCCGTATTCCACGGTGAACGTCCCCCAGAGAAGCGGGAAGTCAAGTGCTCTGGAAGATTTTGACAATACGCGTTTGGCACACTCTGTTCCGTCCGCGAGCCGTTCGCGCAGTTCGGCGTCGACGACGGTTTCGCCGTCGGTGAGGCGCATGAGCGTCGGATTTGCAAAATCGGTTTCGAGTTTGCAGCAGAGAACGCGGTCGGTCAATTCGTCGAGTGTTTCGGGCAGATTGAGCTGATAGGGATTGACCGCGACGGTTTTGATTCCTTCGCCGATCGGAGCGGTCCAGGTTTCCGGAATGCGGGAGCGTCCGAGGATGATTCCGAGCACCGCGCCGCAGGTGGCGCCCGTGCAGTCCGTGTCATCGCCGCAGTTCACGGCGATGCAGATCGAGCGGCCGAAGTCGCCGCGTCCCCAGAGCAGTCCGACGACGGCGAAGGCGACGTTCGCGGGCGCCTGGAACCAGCCGAGATCCCGGCTGTCCTCGACGATGCGTTCCCGGGCGGTTTTCCAGTCGCTGCCCGCCGCGAACTCGGCCCGCGCGATTCCGACGCTGCGCGCGACCCGGCAATCTGCGGGAATGCGGGCGAGCGCGATGTCGATGAGCTTGTCCACGTCGTTTTCGACGAATGCCGCCGCTTCGAGTGTCGCCGTGAAGATTTCCGCGTAAATGCCGTCATCGGCATGATCGACGCAGGCGTCCATCCAGGCGAAGGAAGCGACCTCGTCGGGTTCTCCGGGGAAGAGGCATGCCCAGATTTCCGACCGGATCCAGGCGCCGTTGCTGTTCTTCCACTGATCGTTGCTGCAAAATCCCGAGAGCGGCGGGAGCAGGCCGTTCACCATGTTGAACTTGCCGATGCCGTACTCATTCCACGGACCGGTGATGAACCGCAGCCAGTATTCGCCGAGAATGCGTTCGTTCAGGTTGTAGATGCCGTGATCTTCGACTGCGCGCAGCCAGACGAGTTGCAGATCGAGGTCGTCGTTCGGGGCGGGATTTCCCCGGAGATCCTGAACGTACCCGGTCACATCGAACGTCTCGCGTCTCCCTTCCATCGGGGCTCCGAGGGTTCCGCCGATGTTTTTTCCGGTCCAGCAGCCGAGTACCTTGTCGCGGTACTCTTTCCGATTCATGAAACTTGCGCCCGGCGTCTGTTTGTAAAACACTTGATTGCCTCCTTGAATTCCGATTGCATTCGGGTTGATTACAGAAAATTATACCACCGTTCCCGCACGGAAACAAGCCCGTTTCCGATCAATGCTCCGCAAATCTCCGCAACCGGATTTGCATCCCTGTTGTTCCGCGTGTATCGTATGAAAAACGAGGGTTCGGAGGGATGAAACGGACGTTGATGAAGGATCTTGCCGCGGCGGCGGGGGTGTCGGTTTCGCAGGTGTCGCGCGCGCTCGGGCAGAAAGGGGAGGTCGCTCCGGAGCTGCGGCAGCGGATTCACGAGCTCGCACGGGAGATGAACTATCGCAACTGCGCCCGGAACCGCCCCCGGACGATTGCGGTTCTGTGCGGTTCATTCGGCGAGTTCAGCTCCGGAGTGCTGAACGGGATCGAGCGGGAAATCCGCAGCCGCGGCTGGCGGATGGCGGTGATTCCGTTCCGCAGCATCGAATTGTTGAACGACCGGCTGTACGACGGAGCGGTTGGGCTGCCCGGCTGCGATCTGGCGCGGAGCTGGCATGAACGGCACCGGATTCCGCTGGTGCTCATCAACAACTACGGCTGGATGCCGGACCGGGTCTGTTCGGTGTTTCCCGATTCGAACGGTGAATCCCGCCTGGCGATGGAACACCTGATCTCTCTCGGCCACAGGAAGATCGGCCGTATCCGGCTGGTGCCGGAGAGTGCGAGCGAACGGGAACGGAACCGGGGGCTCGATGAGTTTCTGCGCGTCGCCGCCAGACACGGAATCCTGGAGAGCGTGCGTTATGTGCCGATGCCGGACTGGAGGGCGCTTGAGGCCGAACTTCCGCGCATGCTCGAAGACGGATTCACGGCGTTCATCGCGGTTTTCATGGTCGAGACACAGCGGCTGATGAATCTGATCCGCCGTTGCGGCAGGCGGATTCCGGAGGAGGTTTCGCTTGTGAGCTACGAGGATGGGGCGCTTTCGCCGTTTCTGGATCCGCCTGTGACCGCGCTCGAATATGATTATGGCGGGTTGGCCGCTCAGGCTCTCGATCAGCTTGGAGCCGAGATCGAGGGGCGCGGCCGGCTCCGGGCGATCGTGGTTCCGGGGCGGCTCATCGTGCGCGGTTCGACCGCCGCGGCTCCGGGAAGAAGCAGTTGAGGTTTGACGGAGTGAAACCAATTTGAATATGAGGGCATGACAATGGATATCACGAACCGACTGAATTTCTGGGGAAAGGGGCAGCTTGCCGCGTATTCCGGGCTCGACGGCGAAACCGACTTCCGCAACGGAATCGTGCTGCGAACCCGGGAGGAGGCGGCGTTCGACCTCGTTCTCCCGGGCAGGGGAGTTCTGACGCTCGCGGCGGGGAAAAAGCCGGAACGCTGTTTTCTCGCATCGGACTGCTTCGAGGTCGACGGCGTTTGCGGCGTTCTGCCGGATTGCCACCATCTGCTCGTCGAAGGACCGGTCTCGGTTGAACTTGCTGACAGGACGTTCCTGGTGGAGCGGAAGGGAAAACGGACGCTGATCGGAACGGCCGCTTATTTCCGTCCGGAACTGCTTGACGCGGATCTGCCCGGCATCTTCGCCGCGCGGCGCGCGTGGTTTGCGGCGCTGCCTGATTTCGGTGTCACGGATCCGGTGCGGCTCGGTGCGCTTGCGAAGGCGTATTCGCAGTTGAAGGGGCAGATCAACTCCGCCTGCCCGGAGATCCCGTACGCCTGGACAACCCCGGACCGCTGGCCGCATCGCTGCATGTGGCTGTGGGACTCGGTGTTTCATGCGATCGGGCTGCGCCATTTCCGCCCGGAGATTGCGCGGGAGAGTTTGCGCGCGGTGCTTTCGCAGCAGCGTTCCGACGGGATGATTCCGCACATGATGTCCCCGGACGGCGCCTCTTCCATCACCCAGCCGCCGGTGCTGGCGTTCGGTGTGGCGATGGTGCAGGAGGTTGCGCCGGATCCGGAATTTCTGCGCGAGGCGTTTCCCAAACTCGAACGCCACCTGGAGTGGATCTTCGCGAACCGCGACAGCGATGGAAACGGCCTGGTCGAGTGGTTCATCGAGGAGAACCCGCTCTGCCGCAGCGGCGAGAGCGGCATGGACAACTCCCCCCGTTTCGACTCCGCCGTCCAGCTTGACGCGGTGGATTTCAACAGCTATCTTTCGCTCGAGTGCGAAATTCTCGCGTCCTTCGCCGTTCAGCTCGGGCTGGCCGACCGCGCCGCTCACTGGGCGCTGCGGCACGAAACGCTCAACGCGCTCATGAACCGGCTGCTCTGGTGCGAAAAAGAGGGGATCTACATGGATCGCGATGTGAAGAGCGGTGCATTGACCGGCGTCGCCGCCTCCTCGGGATTTCTGCCGCTCCTCTGCGGCGCGCCCGGCCCGGAGCAGGTCGAGCGCCTCGTTGAGAATCTGAATGACCCGGCCCGTTTCGGGACTGCGCTCAGGATTCCCTCGATCAGCCGCGACAACCCGGCCGCCTATTCGAAGGATATGTGGCGCGGGCCGGTCTGGATCAACATCAACTACCTCGTCGGTCGCGGGCTCGAACGTTGCGGCCGCCGGGAGGAGGCGCTGCGGCTGCTGCGCGAAACCGTCCGGGCCGAAGAATTTTTCCAGCACAGATACGGCACATTCTTCGAATTCTACGACGACCGCGGCGAATGCGATCCGCCGCAGCTGCTGCGCAAAGGGAAATGCGCCCCGGAAGAGAGTCCGTATCACCAGGTCTTTTTCGACTACGGCTGGTCGGCCTCGCTCTACATCGACATGGTTGCACAGCTGTCGCGCTGAAGTGGAGCCGGGGAGGGGGTCACTTCTCCTTGAGCGCGACCGTTTTCGCGATTTTCGTCGCTTCCTCCATCGTGCTGCGGCAGTGAGCCGCGAGCGTGGTGACATCCGAGCCGAGATTGATGAAACGGAACCCTTCCCCGGCGAGTTCCGCGAGATTCGCGGTGCCCCCTACCGTGGCGGCGAATTTGCCGTGTTTCCGGGCGGTTTCGGCGACGAGTTTCCGGACGCGCTTCACTTCCGGGTGATTGATTTCGCCGGGAACTCCGATCGACTGGCTGAAGTCGCCCGGTCCGAAGAAGATCGCATCGATGCCCGGTACCGCGCAGATTTCGTCGAGTTCGTCCAGCGCCTCGTGATCCTCGATCTGGATCATCACGAAGCGGTTTTCGTTCACGAAGCGGATGTATTCGGCGAACGGAAGCATCGTGAAGCAGCCGTCGGCGTTGCCGCCGTCGGCCGGCCGCCGCCCGACCGGGTGAAACCGCGTGTTCCGGACGATCAGCCGCGCTTCGTCGGCCGACATCACGTGCGGGACCAGCAATCCGGAAGCGTTCATCTCCAGCGGTTTGATGAGGTCGCTGTACGAGCCGCGCTCAACCCGGACCATCACGTCCGTTCCGCCCGCGCGCCCCGCGAGCACCTGCCGTTCAAGCGTCTGCCAGTCGTTCGGGACATGTTCGTTGCAGAGCCAGACGCAGTCGAATCCCGCCAGCGCCGCGATCTCCACCGTGCGCGGGCAGCTCAGATTGCTTTTGAAGGAGAGGGCGATCTCTCCGTTCCGGAGTTTGTCCAGTACGCGACTGCGAGTCAGATTCAGCATGATTGTTTCCTCTTGTTGGGGGTGTCGAGAGTTGCTCCGTCCGTTTCGGAGAGATAATTTTCAATGTGTCTGCCGAGAAGCCGTTGCAGTTCGTCCGCATCCTTGTTCCGCAGAGCCGCGAGAATCGCATTGTGTTCCCGGCCGGCCCGCTCCCGCGAGAGTTCCGTGCGCGGCTCCGGGCGCAGTTTCCGGAAAAAGTCGACCACCAGCGGAATCAATCCGTCAAAGAGCGAGTTCCCCGGCAGCCGCAGGAGTTCCGCATGAAATTCGCTGTCGAGTTCCAGGCGACGGTCGTTCTCCGCCGTGCGGTCGAGTTCCGCCGCGAGCGCCTCGAGCTTCGCGAGCCGTTCCAACGTCACCCCCGCGATCATGAACCGCGCCGCCCCGGTTTCGATGGCGTAACGCAGTTCCACCAGCTCCGGCAGCACCGCCTCCTGCGCCGATTCGAGAAACGGAAGATAATTTCCGTACGGATTTTCCGGCAGCAGCTTCGCGATGGACGCCCCCGTTTTCGGCGCCGAAGTGATGATTCCGAGCGTCCGGTAGTGCTGCAGCGCCTCGCGCACGATATTGCGGCTGACTCCCAGCTGCTCCGCCAGTTCGGTTTCCGGAGGCAGACGCATCCCTTCGCCGAGTTTGTTTTCCCGGATATAGCGCCCGATCATCGCGACCGCCGCTTCGAAGGCGCTCTCCTTTTTCACCGAACCAAGCCGCATCGAAATCTCCCGATCCTTTTGTTTTTGCTTATTGTAGTACAATACTACAATTTGACGGATTTGCAAGTATGGATGCGGAAAAATAAGAAAAAAACCGGGGGAAAGCGCCTGGCTCTCTCCCGGTTTTTCATTTCGGGGAAATTATTCCCACTCGATGGTCCCCGGCGGTTTCGCGGTGATGTCGTAGACGACGCGGTTGACGCCGTCGACTTCGCGGACGATCCGCTCCATCATGGTTTCGAGCAGTTCCCACGGCAGGCGGACGACCTGCGCAGTCACGGCGTCGACGCTGTTGATCGAACGGATCGCGATCACGTAGTCGTAGGAGCGCTGACCGTTCTTGATTCCGACGGTCTTGACCGGGACGAAAATCGCGAAGGTCTGCCAGGTCTTGTGATACCAGCCGGCTTTGGTGAGTTCTTCCGTGACGATCGCGTCGGCCTCGCGCAGCATGTGCAGCGTGTCGCGCTCGATCGGGCCGACGTGGCGGACGCCGAGCGACGGGCCCGGGAACGGATGGCGGTCGATCAGTTCCGACGGCAGTCCGAGCAGCCGTCCGACCTGGCGCACCTCGTCCTTGAAGAGCCGTTCAACCGGCTCGACGAGCTTGAACTTCATGTTCTTCGGCAGGCCGCCGACGTTGTGGTGGCTCTTGATGACGCCGTTCGGATTTCCGTCGAGCGGAATGCTTTCGAGGATATCCGGGTAGATCGTCCCCTGTCCGAGGAACGGGGCGTCGATCTTCGCGGCCGCTTCGGCGAAGACTTCGATGAACTCCTTGCCGATGATTTTGCGCTTCTGCTCCGGATCGGCCACACCCTTGAGCTTGTCGAGGAAGCGATCGGAGGCGTCGATGTAGCAGAGGTTCATGTCGAAGTTGCGCGCGAACACCTCCTGCACGAGTTCCGGCTCGTTCTTGCGCAGCAGCCCGTGGTTCACGAATACGCAGGTGAGCTGCCTGCCGATCGCCTTGTGGATCAGCGCCGCGACGACCGAGGAGTCGACGCCGCCCGAGAGTCCGAGCACGACCTTCGCATCGCCGACCTGGCGCCGGATGTCCGCGACTGCCTCGTCGATGAACTTCTCCATCGTCCAGCTTCCGGTGCAGCCGCACTGGCAGCAGAAGGCGACGGCCGCGTCGACGTCATTGGCTCCGGCTCCGGAGGTGAGGTCGAGGATCGGCAGCTTCAGCGCCTCGAATTTCTCGCGCGCACCGGGCCGCTCCGGGGTGCCCGCGTCGGCGCAGAGAATCAGCCCGACCGGCTTCTCCGCCATCACGCGCTCCGCCGGAACGGTGTAGGGCATGACCATCGTGTAGATGTGACGGTCACGGATCGAACGGGCGAACTTCTGGATGCCTTCGCATCCGAAATTCACCAGTACGATGGTTTCTGGGGTTTGCTTCATTGCATCTCCTTTTCGTTACGAACACGATGGCGAAATATACTCCTCCTTTGCGGCAAAGGCAAGCCCCCGCGGCGGATTTCCTCCCGGGAAACGGCATTATTGTTCCGCGAAGGGGCAGGAGGCGAGGTGAAGAGGAGACATCGTGCGCAGTTCGGGCCGTTCCTTGCGGCAGACGGCCGTCGCGTACGGGCAGCGCGGCGCGAAGGCGCACCCGGCGGGGAGATTCCCCGCATCGGCGACTTCCCCCGGATTCGGCGGCAGTGTCCGGCGGTCCGGATCCGGAATCGGCGCCGATCCGAGCAGCAGCCGCGTGTACGGGTGAAGCGGTCGTTCGAACAGCTCCTCCGTCGGCGCGAGTTCGACGATCCGCCCGGCGTACATGACGGCCACCCGGTCGCAGATGTGACGCACCACCCCGAGGTCGTGTGCAACGAAAATGTAGGAGAGCCCCATCTCCCGCTTCAGATCGTCGAGCAGATTGATGACCTGTGCCTGGACCGAGACGTCGAGCGCCGAGACCGCTTCGTCCGCCACCACGAATTTCGGATTCATCACCAGCGCCCGCGCGATGCCGATCCGCTGCCGCTGGCCGCCGGAAAACGCGTGCGGATAACGGGTTTTGTACTCCGGCTTGAGTCCGACCTTCACGAGAATCTCATCGACCCGCTCCTCGAGCGCCTTCCCTCTGGCGAGGCCGTGGATCACGAGCGGTTCCGCGACGATCCCGCCGATTGTCATGCGCGGATTCAGACTGGAAAACGGATCCTGAAAAATCATCTGCGCCGCGCGCCGCAGCGGCACGAGTTCATGAGCCGTGAGCTCCCCGAAGTCGACGTATCTCCCGTTGCCTTCCGGGTCGAAATAGGCGTGGCCGCCCGTGAAGTCGAGCGCCCGGAGAATCGTCCGCACGGTTGTGGATTTCCCGCAGCCCGACTCGCCGACCAGTCCAAGTGTCTCGTTGCGGTACAGATCGAACGAAACATGATCGACCGCTTTCACGTCACCGACCTTGCGGCGAACCAGCCCGCGGCTGCGGATCGGAAAATATTTGCACAGATCCCGCACCGCCAGCAGCGGCGGATTCACGGCGGAACCGCCGAAGTCATCGATGTTGTAAATGTTCATGCCGTCGTCTCCGCCCCGTCTCTCTTTTTCAGCAGTTCCGCCATCTCCTCCGCACGGAAACAGCAGAGTCTGCGGCCGTCGGAAGTCACCTGTTCCGGCGGCGGCTCCCCCCGGTCGCACAGTCCCTTTTTCGCGAAGTCGCAGCGAGGATGGAACGGACACCCCTCCGGCAGATCGAAGAGCCCCGGAACCGTGCCGCGGATCGACGGCAGCCGTTCGCGCCGCCCGTGCAGACCCGGCAGCGACTCAAGCAGTCCGTGCGTGTACGGGTGACGCGGCGACTTGATGATCTCGCGCACGGAACCCTGTTCGACAATCCGACCGAGATACATCACCGCCACGAAATCCGCCACCTGCGCCACCACCGCCAGATCATGCGTGATGAGCAGTACGCTGCTGCCGGTTTCGCGCTGAAGACTCTGCATGAGCGCGAGCACCTGCGCCTGAATCGTCACGTCGAGCGCCGTGGTCGGCTCGTCCGCGATCAGCAGTTCCGGGGAACTCAGCATCGCCATGGCGATCACGATCCGCTGACGCATGCCGCCGGAGAGTTCGAACGGATATTGCGCGTAACGCCGTTCGGGCGCGGGGATTCCGACCCGCCCGAGCATCTCGATCACGCGCGCCTTCGCTTCGGCTTTCGCCGGTTTCCCGTGCGTGAAAAGCACCTCTTCGAGCTGGTTGCCGATCGTGTGCACGGGGGAGAGCGCCGTCATCGGTTCCTGGAAGATCATCGCAATCCGGTTGCCGCGGATGTCGAAGAGCCTTGGATCGTTCTCCCGCAGCGAAGCGAGATCGACCGAACTGCCGTCGGCGCTGTGGAAGAGGATTCGCCCGCCTGTGATTTTTCCCGGTTTGCGGATCAGCCGCAGCACCGAGTAGCTCGTGACGCTTTTTCCGCAGCCAGACTCCCCGACGAGGGCCAGCACTTTGCCGCGCGGCACGGCGAAGCGCACTTTGTTCACGGCCCGCGCCTCGCCTTCGTCGGAGAAGAAGCTGACCTGCAGGTCTTCGATTTCCAGCACGTTCGGATTCATGGAGCCTCCACCTATTTCGAAGCGTAGGGGTCGGCCGCGTCGCGCAGCCCGTCCCCGAGGAAGTTGAAACAGAGCACTGCGAACACCAGCATGAGCACCGGCGCGAGCAGCCACGGATAATCGATCACTGCCTTGACGTTCATGCAATCCTGCAGCATGACGCCCCAGCTCACAACCGGCGGACGCAGCCCGAGCCCGAGGAACGAGAGGCTCGTCTCCCCGAGGATCATCCCCGGCACGGTCAGGGTCAGCGTCACGATGATGTGGCTCGCGAACGCCGGAAGCAGGTGGCGGAAGAGGATGCGCGGATGACTCGCTCCGAGCAGTCGTGCCGCGACTGCGTAATCCTCCTCACGCAGGCTCAGGATCTTGCCGCGAACCACCCGCGCGAGTCCGGTCCAGGAGAGCAGGCTCAGCGTTACGGTGATCGCGAAGTAGGTCTCCAGCGGTCCCCAGTCCGACGGTACCGCCGCCGCGAGCGCGAGCCACATCGGCAGCTGCGGGAACGAGTTGATGATCTCGATCACGCGCTGGATCGCCGTGTCGACCGCGCCGCCGCAGTACCCTGAAATCCCCCCGATCACCACGCCGAAGAGGAACGAGAGAAACACCCCGACCAATCCGACCGAGAGCGAGATCGTCGACCCCTGGACGATCCGGCTCCAGACGTCGCAGCCGAACTTGTCCGCCCCCGCCATGAAGTAGACGTAACGCGTTTCGTCACCGGGCCGGAAATCCGGAATCCGCTCGAAGTCGACCCCGAAGAAGTGGCGTTCCGACGGGATCAGGCCCCAGAGCCGGTACGGCTCCCCCTTCACGAAGAACCCCAGCGGCGCATCGTTTTCCGGCGCATCGACGTAGCGGCTGTTCAAGGAAACCGGGTCGACGACGCGTTTGAGCCCCTTAGCGTAAACTCCTTTCTCCCAGCTGAACCCGAGCTTCTGCGGCGGGCAGTAGACGTAGTCGAGATTCCGCTCGTATTTGCCGTAAGGCGCGAAGAACGGCGAAAAGATCGCCATGAGGTAGAGTCCCGCTAGCAGAAATCCCGCCGCGACTGCGAGCTTGTGTTTGCGGAACTTCAGCAGCGTGAGCTGCCGCTGGTTCAGCATGTCGTAGGTCAGCGCCGGACGGCGCGCGAAAAGTCGGAACGTCATCTGGTTTTTCCTCCTTCCAGCCGGATGCGCGGATCGACCAGCATCAGCAGCAGATCGCTGACAAGTGTGCCGAATACGCCGAGCAGACTCAATACCATCAGCATGGACCCGGCCATGTTCATATCCTGGCTGAAGAGCGCCGAGAGCATCATCGGCCCGACCGTCGGCAGGCTCATCACGATCGCGACGATCGAACTGCCCGACACGAGCGCCGGGAAAAGCGTTCCGATTCCGGAGATGAACGGATTCAGTGCGATGCGGACCGGATATTTGAAGAGCAGTTTCAGGGGGCGCACACCCTTGGCGCGGGCCGTTGTGACATAGGGTTTGCGCAGTTCATCGAGCAGGTTGGCGCGCATGACCCGGATCATTCCGGCTGTCCCCGAGAATCCGACCACGACGATCGGCACCCAGATGTGGCGGCAGAGATCCAGAAATTTTCCCCAGCTCCACTCCGGCTGAATCGCGTATTCCGGCGAAAAGAGCCCCGAGATTCCCGTCAGCGCCATCAGGATCAGGGCCAGCAGAAATCCCGGGATGCACATCCCGAGAAATCCGAGCACGGAGATGATGTAGTCCCCCGCCGAATACTGCCGGCAGGCCGAGTAGATGCCGATCGGCAGCGCGAGACTCCAGGTCAGCAGCACGGTTCCGAGCGAGATGAGCACGGTCAGAAGAATCCGGTCGCCGACCATCGTATTCACGCTTTTGGAGGTTTCCATCGAGTAACCCATCTCCCCCTGGAGCAACCCCTTGTCCTTCGAGTCGAAGGTGAGAAAGTAATGAAAACCCATCCAGCGGCAGTATCGTTTCCACGCCGGATCGTCGAAGTGGAAGAGCACGCGCAGGTCGTCGATCTGCGCGGCGATCTGCTCCGGCGAAGCGCCCGATTCCTCAAGCTGCATGATCCGGTTGCTGAGGTAATCCCCCGGCGGCAGCTGGATGATCGTGAAGACGCAGACCGAAATCACCAGCAGCGTCGGAATCATGATGACCAGCCGCCGCAGCACGAACGGATGTTTCAGAATCAGCAGCACGACGGCCAGCCCCGCGATCGCGAGTCCGAAGAGCCGCAGCAGATGATCGACTCCGGATGCGGGCGGTCCGGCGGCCGGCGGAAGTTCGTCCGGATCGGTGAGCTGGGCGAGCGTGTCGGCGTCGGCCACGCGGGAAGGCTCCTGAAAGAAGTAGGTCTCCGGCGCGGTGTTCCCGGGGGTCAGGAAACAGTAGCCTTCCACCGCTTTCTCCGGCACGCCGCGCATATTGTTCGAAACGACCACGAGTTTCGGCGGGGCGGAGGCGAGGTTGATCGTCCAGACGTTTTCGGCCGCGATGTCGGTGATCTCGCGCATAAGTTCCTTCCGGCGAGCGGGATCCGTCGTGCGGACCGCCTTTTCGTAACACTCGATCGCGCGGTGCATCGGATTCTCCGGAGGAACCGGGATGCAGCCGGGATTCTGCGCCTCCTTTGCTCCGTACATCCCGTTCAACGAGAACCAGTTGCCCCATCCGATCGCATAGGCGGACTCATTGGTGGTCGCGACGAAACTGCGCGGCGAGAGCAGCGGGACGATCTCCGACTCGCTCGTCCAGATGTAAAAGTCGAAATTGCGCGACGACTTCCGCACGGTCAGCAGCGGCCGCGAACACTGCTGGTAGAGACAGCGGATGCCGACCCGCGCCCAGTCATCGGCCACGAACTGCGCCGGACCGATCCCGGTGAAATCCGTGAAGATCATGTAGAATGTGACCGGATTCCCGGAGGCGTCGCAGCGATAGTTGTCTTTGCGCACCGACGGGTCGAGGCCGAGTTTTCGCCAGACCGCGTCGAGTTTGCGGTTCGCCTCGTCCGGATCGAACTGCGTGAAGGCGTTCCGCAGCTTCTCCGAGGGGAAGTCGGAGTAGGGACCCGGATCGACCTGACGCGGTTCGGCCACTCCCGCGTAGAATGCCTCGATCACCTGCTTCCGGTCGAGCGCGACCGAGAGAGCCTGGCGGAATTCCTTGTCGGACAGCAGCTTCGATTTGAATTCGGACTGGCTGTCATCCGGGGAGACCGCCCGGTTCACATTCGGATAGATCAGCCATTCGCTGCGGGTGCCGGGAATCCAGCAGAGCACCCGGAAATCGTTCTCCTTCGAGCGCTCCATGAACTCGGTGTAGTTCTCGAACCGGATGTATCGGAACTGCATGTTCGCGCGGCCGGCCGCCACGGCCAGTGGCAGCATCAATGCGTCGATGAACTCCATCTGAAGCCGGTCGATGTAGGGCAGTTGATTTCCAGCCTCGTCCACCGCGAAGTAATAGGGATTGCGGACGAGCGACACGGGCGACATGGTCGTATAACGGCGCAGAATCCACGGCGAAAGCGTCGGCAGCGCCGGATTCATATTCTGCATGAAGCTGAAGAGCGAACGGGCGTTCGGCATGTTGTACTTCTTCATCTCCGCGGCGAGAAACTCCGGATCCCCGAGTTCGGGGTGATATTTTGCCAGGTAATGACGCGGAGCGAACACGGTCTGGGTCGCGAGCGTTTCGAGGAAATCCGCGCGCGGTTCGGGGAAAGTCCAGCGTACTTTTCGGACTCCGAGCTTTTCGAGCGTCGCGGGTTTTCCGCCGACGGTGAAGTGCTTGTAGACCCGTCCGCCGCCGAGGGATTTCGAGAGCATCATGTCGTTCCAGAAGAAGAGTACGTCATCGGCGGTGAACGGTTCGCCGTCGCTCCAGCGGATGTCGCGCAGCTCGATCTCCCAGATGCGGCCTCCCTCCTTTTCCTCGTATCCCTTCGCGATATGCGGTACGATCGGATAACCCGCCGGGCCGAAGCGGAAGAGACGTTCATAGAAGAGCCGGATCGTTGCCGCCATCGTGTCGGAACCGGAGCCGGGAATGAACTGCACCCAGACTCCGCCGTAGTTGCCGACTCCTTCGGCGCTGCGCATCACGACCGGTTCCGGGCCGGTTCGAACCGCCACCGGCGGGAGTTCCGCCCCGTCGAGGACAGGACTCTGACGGCGCGGATACCAGCCGGGGAGTTCTCCCGAACGAATTTTCCGCTCGATCTCCTCCGGGGCTGCGTCGGGCGAGAGGCGGTGAAACGCTGCGGCGCTCCGGCGTTCCGCCTCCGGAATTTCCAGGGCGACACGCCGTTCAACTCCGTCGAGATTCTCCGGCAGGCGGCGCCGTGTCTCGGCAATTCGGATCTCTTCCGGATCGTGCTGCTCCCGTCCCGGAGTCGTATCGGGCGTCACCAGAAAGGAGAAGAGGAGCGTCGCAGCATAGAGAACGGCGAGTGCCGCGGCGACTCCAAGCAGGAGTTTCCACTTCGAAACGGGGCGGATGATCTTCTTCTCTCTCATATCAGCGCAGGAGATTCTTCCGGTCGACGAACGGATCGGTGAGACCCGATTCGAGCATGGTTTCCAGAGTCACGAAATTCACGTCGAGCATCTGCTCGAACGAGAGATTGTTCCAGACCGTGCATTCGAGCGTCAATGCGAGCGCTCCCGAGGCGAGCGAAAAGAGATTGTTCAAATTCACCTGTTTCCCCGGTTGAAACCCGGTTCCCGGATCGGGCCGCAACCCCGCCCGGAACAGGGCGGGGTTGACCGTGTCGCAGGCGCGCAGCCCGCGCTCGACGTGCGTGCGGTAGTTGAATTCCGACGGTGCGAGCAGAGTGGGGGCCCCTTCGCAGGAGTGGGCGTTCAGCACGAGATCGACGCTGTACCGTTCGACGAGCTGCAGCAGCGCCTTCGCCTCGGCGGTGCGGATGTGGCCGGGGCAGGCGTCGTGCATGATGTTGAACCCCTCCGAATTCGGATAGCCCCCCGGGTAGGCGACCCGGTCGAGCGGCAGCGGAAAATACTCCTTGCTGCCGCGCCAGCCGATCAGCGAGCCGTCGAGCCAGACTCCCTGTGAAACCCGGCGGAACTCCTCATACGGAACTCCATGCAGGTGGTCCGGAGAAATCGCGCGCCCGTCCATGTTCACGCACGGGATGAGGATGAGCCGGTAGTGCTGCAGAAGTTCACAGAGTTTGTTGTGCTTCCGCCCGAGCAGGTCGTGTCCCTGTTCGAGCAGCGCGATGAGATTCACGGCGAATGCCACGCTCTCGGCCTCCGCTCCATGAATCCCGGCGCACCAGACGACCGTCGGAGGCAGACCCGCCCGGCGGAAGTAGCTCGTGTTGCTCGTCGAAGAGGAGCCCGCCGACCAGTTCGTCTGCGGCGCGGGTTCGCTGAAGTCCCCGTAGAATACCGCGTGAACCGGATAATCTCCCGGTGTCATCGCGATGACCTCGTCCCGTCCGCGCTTGACCGATTCGCATGCGGCGGTGATTTCGCCGGGGCGGACCAGCCACCAGTCGGGGCGCGGTTCCGCATTCCGGACGACCCAGGGGGCGAATTTCGGTTTTTCCAGTTGTTTGACAGTGGCGATCATTTTCTGTCCCCTCCCGGGACGGTTCGGTATTCCGCGTTGATTTCCAGCGTTTCCCCCGCTTTGACGGGCAGTTTCACCGTCATGGGCTTGTCATGCCAGACTTTGACGGGAGTCGTCAGCAGCGGTTTCCCGTTAACGTTCAATTTGGTAAATTCCACATAATATATCACCCGCTTCCCCTCCTTGCGGATATCGGGGCCGCGCAGCAGAAGCCGCACGGTTCCATCCTGTTCCGCCTTCAGTTTGCAACACCCTTTCGAGAGCTCCGGCGCGGCGGCGAACTGCATGACGCTGCCGCGACCCTGCGCGAACCAGCGCGGCTGTTCCCAGGCGACGACGTCTCCCTTTTCCGCGAGGTTGAGTTTTCCGGCGCTGTTCAGGGCGTCGATCCGGGCGAACTCTTCCGGGGAAACATGCTGTTTCCGCGCGGCGCCCGGCTTCTCCGGTTCGACGACCGGAGTCGGTTTCAACAGCGGCTGATCGACCAGAACGTTTCCATTCTCGCGGATCGTGATGTGCCCGCCGATCATGCCGTCGCGGTTGAACCGGACGATGCACTCGCGCCCTTCGGCGGTCGTGAACGAGACGCCGTCCTCGTTCTCATTGCGGACGAGCCGGCTTTCGACCATCTCCGGAACTTCCTTGTCCGCCGCCTGGAGCACGGTCAGGAAGCGGCACTTCTCCGTCGCGGCGGCGGGCGAGAGTTCGAGCCGGTAGCGTCCGAGCCAGTTCGGCTTCGAAAACGCCTGCTCGTGGTTGCGGATCTCCCAGTTCCGGCCGTTGCTCCAGAACTCTTTCCCGGGGCCGCCGATCACTTCGGCTTTTCCGTTTTCCGGCAGGAGCGACCGGAGGAAGAGCGCTCCTTCGCCCGCTTCTCCGCGCCAGAGGCCGGGAGCGAGTTCGACGGGTTCATTCTGCGTGTGCAGCAGAAAACTCTTTTTCTGATCCGGCTTCACGGAGGTCACACGGTCATAGATCACGAAGTAGTCGGGTGCGACATAGACGAACTGACGGACCGCCTCGCGGCACTTCTCCGGCGCGTAACAGCGGGTCGCGTCTCCGGTGGTCACGGCGTGGTAAGCGCTCTTTTCGAACCCGAGCGGACGGGCGACGCCGATCCGGTTCTGGCCGCCGTCGTTGAACACTTTTTCCGTGATGGCGGGCGCGTTGCGCGGATACCAGTAGTTCGGCAGCGGTTCGTTCTCCATCCGGATGAGAATCGTATTGTGTGCGATGCTCTGCGGATAGTAGACTTTATGGTGTTTCGCCGAGCCGCGGGTGCCGCTGTCGAGCGCCTGAAATCCTTTTTTGTAGAGGATGAAGCTGTTCTCGTCGTAGTGCTGATGCTGGGTGAACTGCGCTCCGGCCTTGATTGCGGCATGGGTGTCGTTCTCCGTCGCGCCGGAGCGGACGACCATGAGCCCGAAGGTCGGGAAGTAGGCGGCGATCTCTCCGCCGAGAACCTGTTCCGGAGATTCGGTGTTCTTCTCCGTCGGATCGAATCCGGTCAGGATGAAAGAGCAGTACGGGTATTTCCGCAGCGCGAGGATCTTCCGGATGTGCGGCGGAATCTGTTCCATGATCGCCCGCGCCTGTTTCGCGCGCTCCGGAACGGAGTCGCCGTAGAAGTGGATCGCCTGCGCGAGGTGCGTGTACATCATCCAGCTCGCGAGTTTGTTCGTCTCATGGAATGCGTCGCCCCAGCCGAAGTCGAGAAAACCGTCTTTTGTCGCGCTGTCCGGAATCGCCGCCCAGTTGAACCAGTTGCCGTAGTCGCGCATCTGCGTCCAGTGCTGCGTCCCGTCGATTCCCGCCGCGCTCCTGAGCGTGTGCAGGAAGTTGTAACTCGCCCACGGATATTCGCCGAAGCTGTAGCCGGTGCAGATCGAGGTGAGCAGTCCGCTGCCGCCGGAGATCCTGTCGCGCAGATCCATCATCGCGACGTTGAGTTCATACCCGTTTTTGAGCAGCTTTGCGGCGAGTTCGTCGTCGATGCCGTCACCGTAAGTCGCGAGTCCGGCGTAGTATTGCAGTCCGGGTTCGCCGTAGTTGCCGGACCCGGGACCGCCGCCGTTGCGCATGTAACCCGGATTCTGCATGTGCTCGACGTGCTTGAGCATCGGGGCGGCGAACGCCTCGCGTTCCTCGGGCGTGAGCTCATCATAGAGCCAGTCATAGGTGATGAATCCAGCCATGCGGGAGTTGTTGTACCACTCGGGCAGAATCCGGTAGCGGTCGCTCCAGGCGGTGAACTCCACGAGCATCCGCAGGAACTGCCGGGCGCGGTCGAAGTAGGTGCGGTCTCCGGTCGCGAGATAGAGAATCGCGCTCTCGAGCGCTTCAACGCCGCCGGTGGTTTTGACGGCGTAGTTCCCGGCGTTCTGATCGTTCAGGATTTTTTTGAAGACGAGTTTCCCGTCTTTGACTTCGGCGACGTCGGTCTTGAATTCGAGCCGCGGCTCGGCCGGGAATGCGTCGATGCGCTGCTTCATCTCGTCGAGCAGCGGCTTGCAGACGGTGTTCGCGCGTTCGCGGAACGCGGGGAGCGTCTCCCGGGTGAGGAACATGCGAGGATGTTCCCGGCGGAGTTTCCCCGTGAACTCCTCATACGAGGGGGCAGCCGCGAGAATCCCGCAGATGAGCGCGGAAGCGATGGTCAGTCGCAGTTTCATTTTATATTTTCCTCCAACGGTTCAGTTGAGGGTTGATCCGAGCGAACTGTTGTAACCCGCGCCGAGAGCGTAGGTGGTGTCCATATCCCGGTTTTGTCCGCTTGAATTGGTGAGGGTATTACGGGGATCTTTCGGAACAGCTTTGAGTTCATTGAAAGTGTGGGATTCGACATGCCCGTCGGCGTAGACGAAGTTGCCGCGGCTGCTGGCCGGCGGTACCCGAGTTGGATTGCCGTCCATGTTGATGCGCGGATCTCCTCCATGGCGATAACTGGCAAAATAGATGGAATTGAACTGAAACACCTCGCAGCGGGAGTTGTCCCCCATCGAGATCGCCTGAGACGGCGCATGCACCGCCGAAAGTTTGCGGAATTTCCCGCCGCTGCCGCCCGTGAAATAACCGGCATGATAAAACGAGTTGACGCCGTAGTGCGACCCCTTGTAGGCGCTTTCGACGGTTTTGATGGTCTGTGAGGAGTCCGACGAGAAAGGCCGCGCCTCGCCGGGACAGACGAACGAACCTTTCGTCACGTTCGTCCCGTACCAGGTGATGCCGCCGTATCCCCGGTTGCTCGGTTTGCCGCCCGTGTCGGTCTTTGAGTGGCCGGAGAGGTTCTGGATGAAGGTGAGCCCTTTCATATTCCCCGGCAGAATGTACTCCTGATTGTCGTTCGAGTACATGATCGAGGCGAGTCCGAGCTGTTTGAGCTGGTTCATGCAGCCCGACGACTTCGCGGTGGAACGCGCCCGGTTCAGCGCCGGCAGCAGCATCGAAGCGAGGATCGCGATGATCGCAATCACGACGAGGAGCTCGATCAAGGTAAAGGTTCGTCTCATCTTTCCATTCCTTCCTGTTGGATGTTGCAGGTTCGAGGTTAACTCCTATGTAGGAGTATACCAGAAAAGAGGCCGTTTGTCAATAGCGCAAGTGAAAATTTTTTAAAAAAAATCGTTTTAGGGGCATGGAAACTCCGTTACAGGAGTGGTATAATATATGCGGGGAAAGGAGCGCAGTCATGCGGATGGATCGAAAACTCTGGGAACAGCTCCCCGTCTACCGGCGGCTGGAGAACGAGGTGAAGCGGTATATCGCCGTGCATCACCTGAAGCGTCATGACCGTCTCCCCTCCGAGTCGCAGCTGGCCGCCGAGTACGGCGCGAGCATCGGCACTGTCCGCAAGGCGTTGAACAACCTCGTCGCCGAGAACATCATCTACCGCCGCCACGGGCAGGGGACGTTTGTTTCGCCGCGCAGCCGCAAGGGGCGGATACTCGTTGTGCCGGGCGGTCCCGGAATTGTGAATTCGCTGAACGACGACTATTTCAGTTTTCTCTTCGGAGCGCTCGATGAGGCGAATACGGCTGATCTGCCGTGCGAACCGGCGCTTGTCGACTACGACGACTTTTTCCGCAATCTCGACGATGTGAAGATGATCTATCCGGAAACCGCCGGTGTGATTTTCTTCCGCGGCCATGAAAATCTGGTGAAGGCGCAGGCGGCTCTGGCGCGGCAGGGGTTGCCGATGCTCTTTTACGGTCCGAACATCTACGAGGAGAAGCCCGCGCACTATTCCGCCGTTTATCACAATGAAACCGATGTGGCCGCGCTGCTGGCAGATCACTACGCTGCGCGCGGATTCCGCCGGGTTCTCGTGCTTCATGAGGAGATGATGATTTCCAGAACCCGTTTCCGGCTGATGAAAGAGGCGCTGCTGGCGCGCGGGATGGAGTGTGCTTCTGCCGACTGGCACGAGACCCGGGGGGAACCAGAGACGTTGCGGAAACTGGCCGGGAGATTCGACGTCATAAGCTGCACCCGGGCGGAGATGGCGGTGGAAATCGTTCAGATACTGGAACGGGAACTGGGACTGCGGGTCCCGGACGCGGTCGCGGTTTCGGGAGTCGACAATACAGTTCCCTCGTGGGCGCTGCGGCCGCGGCTGACGGTCGTTGATCTCTGCAACAAGGAGAACGGGCGGTTCTGCATCCGGAAGTTCTCCGAACTCGTGACCGGAGGAGGACGCAACTTTCACCTTGACGGCAAGCTCAAGCTCATCGTTCGTGAAAGCTGCTGACCGCGGGCGGTTCTCCCGGCCGCCCCAGTTCCGCAACCATGTAGCCGAAGAGATTGTGCCCGTCGTAAAGCAACGGAACCGGAACCGAACGGAGCCACTGTGTTCCGCTGCGGTCGGTCCGCACCGGCATGAGCGAAAACTCCGCTCCGGGCCGAATCGTCTCGCCCGGCGAAGCGGCGTAAAGCCGTTCCAGCGGGACGGCCAGCTCGATCGAGTACCCCTCCGGCGCGATGCAGGTGGCGGCGCGCAGGTCGCTGTCGAACGATTCGTCGAGGATCCGCCAGGACCCGGTCTCCTTCGCGGCGTGGCGCATCGTCCAGAGCTCTCCGGCCGGGTTGACCAGCAGTTCATAGTAGCAGGGGTGGCGGTTGTCCGGGCGCAGGAAGAGTTCGAGCGAATCCCCGGTGTAGAGCGGTTCGGGACTCTTCTGCGACAAGCCGCGGCGAACTTCCGGCGTGTGGTCGCGAAATTCCGCCGCGACATACAGAACCCCCTCCCGGTGACCGAACCGCCAGATCGACGGTTCCTCGTTTTTCCGGGTGGCATCCAGTGGATATTCTCCGTGGAACGTCAGGGCGCCGTGCCACTCGTCCGTTTCCGGAACGCCATCGAGTCGGGGGGCGGCGGCGAGTTCCGGAATCCGGATCCGCCGTCTCGGCTCCCGCCAGGCGAAGCCGCGTTCCATATCCGCGGCGAAACCTGCGACCTTCCGCACGCATTCGGCGTAGTCCCGCCGTCCCGGGCCGCTCCGGACAATCGAACAGGTGATCCCCGGATGATAGCACTTGTTCGTAATGAATTCCGCCGCCGTTCCCTTGCCGCGCTCGTAGACGGTCGGATCATTGGCGATCCGCAGTGCTTCGCGCTCCTCGGCCGCCGTGAAGCTCTCCCCGCCGCCGCGGCAGCCGGGGAAGAGAAGCAGCGCGGCAGCTGCGGCGAGTACGGGGAGCGGCGGAATACGGTTCATGCTCACTCCACCTTGAACGCCTGCAGACTCACGGGCCGTGCGTTCAGCGTGAAGACTCCCCGGTCGGCTTCGACGCTCTGTTTGTCGTCCGAGAGATTGCGGAGCCGCCGGGCGTTTCCGAATTGTTTCGCGTCGAGCCGGACGGAACCGGCGGTGGCGGCCGCGGTGTTGATGACCGCAAGGTAGATCCCCTTCGGCGTGTCGTAACGACGGACCACGATTCCCTTTGCGGCGTCGGTTTGGATGACCTTCGAGGGGAGCGCCGGGAGCGCCCGGTAAGCCATTGCGAATTCCCGCATGTACTCCGGCCACGCGCGGTTGAACTCACTGATCCGGTAGAAGATCGCGCGCGGATCCGACGCGGCCATCGCGAGCACCTCGTCCAGCATCGAGAGGCGGCCCGACGCCTCGTTCCCGTAGAGTCCCGGTGAAGTGCGTCCCGCGCCGTAGGGGTCGCTGCCCGCAAGATCCTCGTTGTAGAGCCAGTACATGCAGATCGCACTGCCTTCGGCCGTGCGGAACGCATTCAGGTAGTCCGCGTTGCCGCAGAGAAACGGATATCGCGCCGGGGCCAGCAGCTGAATGCCTTTCTCGTTGCGGTAACTGCGCGGATCGAGCCCGTCGGTCTGCGCGCCGACGTCGACGGCACGGTAGTCCTCCATCATGGAGACGAGGTCGACGCCGGAGAGGTCCGGCAGCGAGGCGATTCCCGGCGTCATGTACTCCGGTGCTCGGCGCGCTCCCTGATGGAACAGCGGATTGCCGAAAAAGAGATTGTCATCTCCGAGGTTGTAGTTCTGTACCATGAACTGAATCGACGGATAGCGGGCGTGCAGCATGTCGGCTGCCTTGCGGAAATTCTTCCGCTTTTCGGCGTAATGCCACCTCATGAAGCGGTCGCGATGGTGGTCGAACACCCATTTGCCCGCATCCTTTTCCGGCAGTTCGAGCTTTTCGTCCGCGGCGAACCGGCGCAGAGTGCCCGGATTGTAGCCGGTCTGCCAGGCGGCGAGACGGTGTGTCAGCACGAATCCGGCGGGGAGCGTCCCCTTCTTTTCCATGGCGGCGGCGAGTTCGAGCATCATGTTCCCGATGTCCTCGCCCACGGCAGGATTGGCCATGTCGATCGCGAAGCCGAACGGATAGCTGTTGCGGCCCCAGCGGAACGGAATTTTCCGCCCCGACGGGTCGACGGCGATCGCCTCTTCCGGGAGCTGGGCCGTGCCTCCGTATTCAAGATGCGGGAAGAGTTGCAATCCGTACCGGCGCGCAATTGCGATTTCGGGATCGAGATTGTTCCGGTTGATGAGGAAGTAACCGGGGATCTTCTTCGCCATCGGGTGGCGCGCGTTTTCTCCGGAGAAGAGCCGCGAGTCCCACTTGACGTCCCCGGTGGCGTACCAGGTGTGCGGCGCGAGCCCGCAGTAGGAGAGCGCCAGCGGACCGTAGGCGTTCAAACCGAGAAATGCGAACCGCGCGACCGACCACGGCTGCGGCAAGTGATCTTCGTTCAGGTATCCGAGGATGCGTTTCGGCAGCCCTTCGGGTTCGTTCGGCTGAAGTCGGAAACGTTCGAGCTCCGAGACCGGGCCGATCTCATAGATCCGGATCGCGTGGACCGCCGCTCCGTTCGAAAGCGGATCCGAGGCGCGGCTCATGCTGAATATTCCGAACCAGCCGGAGCTTCTCTCCGGCACGAACAGCATCCAGCTGCTGGTCATGCCGCCCGAAACCGGCAGCTGCGGAATCTGCATGAACGCCTGACGGTTCACCGAGTCGCCGAGCGCGGAACCGATCCGGATTCCGCTGTTTGCGCGCGAGTAGAAGGAGAAGGAAAACTGCATCGCCCGCGACGTGTCCTCCGGATACTCCACTTCGAGCAGGTAGCAGCGGTCCGTGCGCATTGCGCCGCGTCCGATCAGATAGGAGAACCAGCCGTTGTTTTCCGCCACGCGGCAGTTGTGGTTGAAGATACGGGTGACGGTCGTGAAATCCTCGCGGGTGTCGCGGTAGCTTCTGTGCCAGTCGTAGTTCAGCTTGTCGCTGCCGCCGTAGTAGCCGAGCGGTTCGCTGGAGTACTTCACCTTCAACCCCTTGCCGCCCTCGCGGTAGAGGTGGCGGTCGGCGGGGTCGCCGCAGTAGACTTCGTCGATCAGAGGACGTTTGCCGAAACAGGGCGTCCACCGCTCCCGGCGCGGAAGCGGCCGCAGCGGATCGACCGGCGCGCCCGGCAGCGTGAAGCTGAGATCGCGGCTGATTTCCACCGGCTTTTTTCCGCCTTCGATCCGGCAGTTCAGCCGGTAGAATTCGACCAGCGAGCGGGTCAGATTCTGGCGGAAGCGGTTCAGCTGTTTCGCCGGGACGTCGATCTTCACGAAACGGCTCTTCCCCGCGGGGATCGCGAGTTCGACCTCTCCGGAAACCGGCCGGAAAAAGTAGTCGAGCAACTCCCAGTGGAACCGGAGCGGTTTGTCGCTGCCGGAGTCGTTGCGGACCTGAAGCAGCAACCGCATCGATTCCGTACGGCCGGTCAGCCGCAGCGGGCGCTTTTCCGGAACGACGTCGACGCTGCCGTCGCTCTCGATTGTGGCGATCGCGGCGACCTTTACGGGAGGCTCTTTTTCCGGCAGGTCGGGGGAGGGAATCTCGTGATCCGAGAAGAGCGCTTCGAGCACCGGGGAGGGCATGATGTTGCCGTAGAGGCAGAAGAGGCTGGATTCCGCCCGGTTCCCCAGCCGGAATGTACTGCGCACCTGAATCGGTTCGCGGTCAGCCGTGTAATCCGCCGGATAGGTGAGGGGAACGGTGATCGTCGCACTTTTTCCTGCGGGAACCTCTCCGGAGACGGTCTGGCTGCCGACCGTTCCGGCCAGGCTTGTGACCGTGACGGCCAATTCCGTCATGGGTTCGTCATACGGATTTTCAAGGTCGAACCGGAGCATCCGTTCTCCCTCCCGGGTTTGAATGAGTTCTGCATTTTTCCCCTCGCTGAGATGGTCGGCGAAGTTCGGCGGAGGCGTTGTGGCGTCCTCGGTGAGCGAGATGTCATCGGCATAAACCACCCCTTCTCCGCAGAGCAGCAGCCGGACCGTCGCGGTCGCGGCGTTGGCCGGGGTCTCGAATCGGTAGCCGATCGAAATCCAGCCGTCGGAGCAGCCGCGGATGTCCTGCGTCATGCGCGATCCGGTGTTGACCACGCCCGAATTGTCGCGGTAGAGCGGCATGGACGGGACGTTCAGCAGCTCTCCGTCGAGCATTTTTCCGGTGAGCGCATGTTTCTCTTTGTCTGCCAGCTCGATCTGCAGCCGGAACAGTCCCGCCGGGGCCGGTGCGGTCTGGAGATTGACCCGGGCCGTCACCAGATATTTCATGCCTCCCTTGACGGGAATGCCGGACTGGAACACGTGCGCCGCGCATTGCGGCTGAACGCCGGAAAGCCGGAATGACCGCTTCCCGCTGCCGACCGTGCCTGTTTCGATCTGCACGTCGGGTGAGGCTGATCCGAGACGCGCCCAGTTGCTGCGCTCCCAGCCGGTGGCGACCGTTTCGCCGCCGGATTCAAATCCCGGGTTGGAGAGCAGATTCTCCGCCCCGGCACAGCAAACGCCGAGGAGCGCCAGCCCGAATATCGGAAGAAAACGTGACCGCATGCGAAATCCTTTCAGGTGTGTCGTAAATGATTGAGCCAATTTCAAAAAGATTGGCTTTTTCCTGTAAATAACTTTTTTTCTCATGTGCCAAGCCCATCTTGACACATCCAGTACGACTTTTTTTCAAAAAAGCCGTAAAAAATCGATTTTT
>NZ_CALXSK010000050.1 GCF_944391105.1 uncultured Victivallis sp. | reverse complement strand
CGGGGAGAGACGCGCTCTTACGAGCCGCTTTCTCTCCCCCGAACCCCTCTCTTGTTCTGCCGGGCGCGGAAACGGGTTGCGGAGCGATGAGTGGCTGGGGAAGCGTTTGACAGCTGATCTCTCCCCCGAACCCCTCTCTTGTTCCGCCGGGCGCGGAACTTTGCTGCGGAAGTTCTGACGATTCTGGCTGCGGAGCGGAAAGCCGACGGCCATGGAAACGTTGACGGATTTTCATCAAACGGGACCCGATCGGAGAGAATGGTGGTTTCATCGATTACCCTTTCGTTCTAATTGAGGCCGGGCGCAGGAGTTCCGCACGACCAGCTCGGGTTTGATTTCAATCGGCGGAACTTCGCCGGATTTCCCCCCGATCATCGAGAGCAGGACCCGGGCCGTATGCACAGCGACCTCCGGGACGCACATATCCACGCTGCTCAGCGTCGGATACGTGGCCGCCGCGAGCGAACTGTTGTCGAACCCGATCACACTCAACTCCTCCGGCAGTCTCAGCTGGAGTTCATGCGCCCGGAGCAGCACGCCGGAAGCGGTAAGGTCGTTCCCCGCAAGAATTGCGCTCGGCGGCTCGGAAAGCGAGAGCAGCACCTCTGCTCCCTCCTTTCCACTGGCCATGTCTCCGGCCCCAGGAAAAATCAGTTCAGGATCAAACAACCCATTCGACGTCATATATTTCCGATAGGCAATCACACGGGGATCCGGCATGCCGTAACAGAGTTGAGAGATCGAAATGATCCCGATCCGGCGATGACCAAGTTCAAACAAATAATCGAGCGCCCGGGTCACGCCGTATTCGTAATCGAGCACCACCGGCGAAAGTTTGTGCCGTCGGTAAGTCAGAACCGGAGTTCCGTCCGCCGCCTCCTGCGCCTCCTCGACAGGCAGCTGCGGCAGCATGTTGATGATTCCGTCGACCATGCCGTTCGAAATCCGCCCGATCAACTTGCGGCCCGCCTCAGGCTCCTTCGATTCGGCCAGGCAGAGCGTGAGTGAATAGCCGGAACGACCGAGCTCCCGAGAGAGTTCGTTCACCAGCGCTACCGTATGGGGATTTTCCAGCTCGTTGACCACTACGCCGATCAATCCGGTCGAATGCGACTTCAGCACCTTCGCCGCAAAATTCGGCTTGTATCCGAGCTCATCGATTGCCGCCTGCACCCGCCGCGACAGCTCCGGGCTGATCCGTCTTCGCCCCGAAAGCGCATGCGAAACCGCGCTCTTCGAAACGCTCAGATAATCCGCCACATCCTGTATGGTTGCCTTTCTGGTCAAAACTGCGCCTCACTTGTCAACCGGTTGACATATTTTCCCAAAAATAAAACCGGTTTTATCAAACCAGTTGACAATATTATACCGGAAAAGCATCGTAATGTCAAGAGAGGAAAGAAAAAAAGATGAAAAAACGCCTGTTCCATCCTGTCAGAACCATTTGGAACAGGCGAGTTGTTTTCTCAAAGGGTATTCAATCGGAACTCCCCGGGAGAACGAACCGCCCCTTCGAGCGAAAACCCGGCAAGCATCCCCCGGAACCCATTGTTCAGATCAAGCGCATTGCCGATGCGAGGCAGAGAATTGACCGGGATGGTGGAAATGGCGGCCTTTCCCTCCCCGATCTTCTTTCCGTTGAGGTAGAGCACGAGGGACTCTCCTGTATAGACGGCCGCCAGATGCGTCCATTTTCCGGATTCCAGCGCACGTTTTCCCGTCACGGAATCCCGATTGCGCAGGAAAACGGGTCTCCCCTCTTCATCGAGAGAGAGCGAAATGCCACAGCGATCCGAAAAAAGCGTCATCTTTCTTCCATCCGCCTCCGGCTTGAGAAGCATCTCCAGCGTAAACGGGCCGTAAGGCATCGACCGGGAAGCGATTCCGATATTGTCGTCCGCACCGTCGAAGTGCAGCATCACCCGTTCTGAACCATCCGGACCAGTTTCTTTGATCCATTTCGGCAACGCCTCCTTTGCGACTCCCCACGCCAGACCTCCCGCGCGGCCGAGCCGGGCCGGAATGCTCCACCCCCCTCTGGAAACGATGACATCCCCCTCCCCCTCGAGAAAGTCATATCGGATGCGGAACAGGTCGCGTTCCGCCATCTTCATACTCCGGAGTTCCGGTTTCCGCAACCGGGAGATGCGTGAACTCCACAGCGGCCAGTTTTCATCGAAGTCCGATCCGGTCACGATCACCGGCTGCACGCTTTCCCCTTCGAATCCCGGACTCCGCAAAAGAGCCGGATTGCTGAAGCCTGCCCGATCCGAAACATCGGTCAGCCGGACAAGATAGACATCCTCCGGCGAACGAGGAATCTCCGGAAGAGAGACGCTGATTTCGCAAACCGGTTTTTTGAAGTGACTGATCTCCCCTTCGGCGACCGGCCAGCCGTTGCGCAGAAGTTCGTATTTCCCGGCGAAAGTCCAACTGTTGATCCGGATGCGGGCGACCGGTTTCCCTTCGTTTTCCGCGATCGAGAGAGAGATCGTCGGAGAAGTCATGTCGTCCTGACTCAGACGTATCGTGCGCACACTTTCAAGTCGGCCTGGACGGCGGATAATCGGATGGAGCTCACGGAATTCCGGTTTCTGATTTTCCGCAACAACTGCGGCCTGAACCCGGATCACCTTGAAATTCTTCAACTGTTCGTGCGTCAGACGCAACGTGCGGACGGTCATTTTCTCCGGGTCGAGCCGGACCGCCGGAAATTCATGCAGCAATTTTCCATTTTCATCGAGCAGCCGCATCTTCACGGACGCCTCCGGGGTTGTGTAGGAGAATCCCAGCACCTCGATCGTCAGATCATCTCCGATCACCACCTCGTCGTGATAACTGTAGCTGACCCGCGGCGGACGAGCGACCGGTTTTGTTCCGCGCCAGAGGTCGAGATACTCCCGGTTGATCCGCAACAACACGTCACGGTTTATGACCGACGGTTCAAACTGTGTCTGTTCAATGTAGTCATTCCACGTCGTGATGCAAACCCAGTCGACCTTGTTCGCCAGCGCGGCCTCCCAGTTGTGCCGGAGGGTCCCCGAGTTCAGAAACGGACGGTAGAAGGCGCTGCTCTGACCAATATAGCCGACGGCAATGCCGCCGACGAGCATTCCGTCCTCCCGAACCTCCCTGAGAGCCGCGCGCCCGTTGGCGAGCCGCGTCTTCATCTGCTCCGGCGTAAATCCGTTGCAGCCGAAATCATAAAACGCATCGTACCCGCGCAATATCTCGCGAAGCCGGTCGGGCTGATTCCACATTGAAGTCTCGTGCATCGGCTGGACGATATACCAGGCATCGAGGCCGTTTTCCCGAAGCCGCCTTCTCAGTGCGAGCCATTCATCGACCTTCTTTCCGCCCGCATTGTAGACGAAAATCACCATTTTCCCGTCGATCCGGCAAACGTTCGGATGATCTTTCCAGGTGCGGATAAATTCACCTAAGTGCTTGAACAGATAATCGTTCGGATAACTCAACCGATCGATGCACAACGCGATTTTAAAGTCCGTTCCCTCGGCGTCCCGGAAAAAACGCGACAATGCGGAACTGTATCCCGACGGGTCAACAACATCAATGCAGAACCCGTCAATCCCGTAGGCGCGCGCCGTGTCGATCTGCTTGCGGGCGCCGAAGAAAATTCCGGTGTCCCACTGCAGATTCCTGCCGAGCAGCGTGCGGTCGTTGAACGGGTACAGCATCCAGACCGGCGACAATGCTGCTTTGTCATACCCATTGACCTGATCGAATCCCCAGCCGACATAATGCGCCCAGCACATTTTCTCATTTCGGGCATTCTCCGAGGCAAATGAAATACCACCCCCACACAGCAACAGCAATGCGAAAAACAGAATGACTCTATACACGATGTTCTCCTTTTTAATCATTGCTCATCAGCCACCAGAGCCGACTGAGTTTTGTGTAATTATCCCAGAATCCCCTGCCGTTGACCGGCAGATTTCCCTCGTGCTGGAAAAAATTTCCGGCGTGTCCGTCGAGCTTCACGTAATTCAGGGAAACGTTGATTCCCCGGACATGATTGTTGAGCCCAGGATCATCCGCAACCATCGCCGTCGCAGGAAGTTTGGCGATCTTTGCGTAAAAGTATCCACCGGCCATCTCTTTCCCCCAGCCCTGCTGATTGTTGTAATACAACCCTTCGCGTCCCCAGGTGCGGTAATGCGGCAGTCGCGTCGTACTCCCCGAAGCAGGGCAGGAGGAAAGCTTCGCCAGCGCGCTTCCTCTGAGCGGCACTTCCCCTTCCGAAGAATCTTCCCAGCCGGACGCAACATAATCCCGGATCATTTTTCCATAGGACCCGTCATACCAGCCCCATGAAAGCGGTTGAGTCGTCACATAATCATCATTGTCGTTCGCATAGAACTGCACATAATTCCCGACCTGTTTGAGATTGTTCAGGCAGCCTGTGCTCTTGGCACGATCCCGTGCCTGGTTCAATGCCGGCAGCAGCATGGCCGCAAGTATCGCAATGATTACAATCACAACCAATAATTCGATAAGTGTAAATCTAAATGGACACAAAATGCAATTGCGGATAACAGGATGCACATCACTCATCTCTGGTATCTCCGACTCAGGGAACTGGCCGGCACACGTGGAGAACTGATCCACTTTCACTTTCAAAAATTCAACCGGTTCGATACGTTCCGTTTTCATACCTTCCTCCCCTGAACGATTGATTGCATGCGACTTTTCACCACAGAGACTCATTGTCACATCTCCTTGTATTCCAAAACGTAACATAACATCATAATGAACCTAACTACACAGACTCGCGCAGAACAAGCATGGGAGCAATTTCAAGTTGACGTGGCTGAGCGCTGTCCGGTCCGAGCGCGGCGGCGAGCAGTTCAGCCGCGTATTCGCCGAATTTCGTCCGGTCGATTTCGATGCAGGAGAGCGGCGGATACAAGTAGGCGGGCAGCGCATCCTCTCCTCCGGAACTCAGGACCGCGATGTCGTCCGGAACGCGCAGGCCATGCTCCCGGAGCGCCCTCAGTGCGACGATTCCCCCTTCAAGCGAGGCGGAAAAAACCGCAGTAAAATCGGGACGCCCTCGATCCAGAAGCGCCGAGAAAAGCCGGTAGCAATTCTCCCGGCCGTCTTCGAATACATTCGTGTGCGCATCGAAGAACAACTCCCCGCCTGACGGAATGTTCAATCGTTTCGCAGCAGCGGAGAAACCGCGGAACCGTTCCGCCATGGTCGTTTCGTCCGGCTGATCCTTGATGAAGAGAATTCGGCGGTGTCCGTGTTCGTACAGCGTTTCCGCCGCCAGCTCTCCGATCCGGAAATCGTCGATGCAGACGTTGTTGATTCCTGGATGACGCAGGTGCTGCAGCAGCACCACCACGGGGCGCGCCGGTTTCAGCAACGCCTTCACCAGTTCCGGGCCGATAAATTCCGCCGCGGGAATCAACACGGTCGCATCCGCCTCCCCCATCACCCGCGCGAAATCCACCTCTTCACTTTTCCGGAAGCAATACTGATTGAACTTCCAGTTCCGTCTCTGGCCGGCCGCATAGACACTCTGCACCATATTGTCGAGTGAACTTGAGGAAAAATCCGGACGAATCATACAAATTCGCGCCGACACCCGTTCGAACCGTTCGGCAATCCGATAGCGCTGCCGACCGAGCGGCCGCACAATTACCCCTTCATCCGCAAGCACCTTCAGCGCCCGCATCGCGGTCCCGTGCGAAATATCGAGCGTTTCCATCAATTCGCTGGCCACCGGCAGACTCTCCCCCGGCGACAACGTATTGACCTGCTCCCGTATCTGCGCGGCAGCCTGATAGTGCTTCGTTTCCGTCAATACTCTCGGCATGGCGTCTCCTCTTTTTTTAGTCCGACTATTTTTTCTCTTTATTTTCCCGCAACAATCAAACAACGGAAAACTTAGTCGGACTAACTATATTATACCAAACTCCGGGAGCAATGTCAAGAGGAAGAGGGAAAAAATCATGAAAAAAGGGGGAATCACTCCCCCCACGTCAGAAAATCAGTTCGGCGGTCGTTCAGGCGGCATCGTCGCCGCGGCACGCCTGGCGGATTTTCGCAAGAAACGCGCTGTCAAGTCGATAGAATCTCCAGAAAATGCCGAGATAAAGAAGCGAAAGAACAATCGGAATTCCTCCCATGATGATCCGGATTCCCCACGTGGCCCCCACCGTCTGCACCGCGTCCGGAACAAATCCGATCAACGCGAGTCCGGCTCCGGTTATGAAACCGCTCAACGCCCCCGCAAACTTCACGACGAACGTCTGGGTCGAAAAGAGAATGCTCTCATTCCGGGTCCCGAACTTGTATTCCCCGTAGTCGACGACATCGGCGAGCATGACGGTCAGGATTCCGAGCGAAAGTCCGATGCCGAAGTTGACAACTCCGCTGATCAGATAAATCGTCACCAGCCGGGAAAGCGCCTGCTCCGGCAGCACTCCGAACAGCAGAAACGCAAACCCCGCAATCGGAAAGAATCCGGAAGCGGAAAAAACCGCCTTCCGCCCGATCCGGGAGGCGAGAAGCGGATACCCGAACAGTCCGCACAGCTGTGCGATCCCCGCCGCCGTCAGATAGGCGGCGACCTGCTCTTCCACCCCGACCACGTACTTGAAATAATAAACTGCAAATCCGTTCGAAAGCTGGAACGAAATGTTGAAAAGCAGCGAGAGGATCAACACCACGATCACCTGATCATTCCGAACGAGAATCCGGATCATCTCCTTCGGGGATGTGTGTTCCCGCTTTGCGCGCTGAACCGGGACATTCTCCTTTACAAAGCAGACCGTGACAAGGGAACAGAGCAGGAAAATTCCGGAGATCGCCAACGCGAGCCACGCAAATCCCGCCGACTGCTCGTCGCCGCCGAGCCATTTCACCAGTTTAAGTCCGAAAGAACCGATCACAAGCCAGGCGATGCTCGCGAAGATCCGGGGAATCACCGAAACCGTATTGCGCTCCTTCTCGTCACTGGTCAGCGCCGGAACCATCGACCAGTACGGGATATCCATGATCGTGTATGTCAATCCCCAGAGAAAATAGGTGACCGCGACGTAGGTGAGCTGCTGATTCCCGGAGAGCCCCGGATTGAAGAACAGAAACGCCAGCACGATCGCATTCAAAATCGTCCCGAGCAGAATCCATGGCCGGAATCTCCCCCACCGACTCCGCGTATTGTCGACGATCAGCCCCATGATCGGATCGTTGATCGCGTCGAACAGCCGTGCCGCGAGGAAAAGATACCCCACGAAAATCGGACTGATTTTGCAGATGTCCGTCAGGTAAAAAGTGAAAAATGTTGCGACAATCGCATATACGAGATCCTTTCCAAAGGCGCCGACGCCGTATGAGATCTTCACCGGCCAGGATAATTTCCGCATAATTCCGCTCCCGGGATTTGAGTTTTCGAATCGGGGTTCATCCTCCGCTCCGGTTTACGATACTCCGTAAAATCATAAATTGCAAATCCCGGGACGCCTTTTTCGCTGCCGTATCCGGCCCGGTCACAATTCCGGAGCGTACCCCCAGTCCTGGACCGGCGTCAACTCTCCATCGCGTCGGGCGGAGATATCGGCGGCCACGCCCATGGCCATGTAATGGCCCGCTTCCCACGCATTCACGAGCGGCCGACGCCCCTGCGTAACACACGTCACGAACTCATGCACCAGATACGGGTGTGAACCGCCGTGCCCGGCCGGAACGAAATCGCGGTTCTGCAGATCGCCGGATTGAATGTTCTGCAGTTCCAGAAACGCCTCACGCACCTCCGGCGGCAGCGGATCAAACAGCTCCGCGTCGGAGTAGAGCCGTTTCTGCGGCGGCCGGATCGCATCATGTTCATTCGTTCTTCCGTTGTAATACCAGGTGTTCTCGGAAAACGAACCGCGCGTTCCGAAGATGCGGAACGTCTCGTTTTCAAGCGGACTGAGCTGCCCGGCGAGTTCACGCATTTCGGCCACGCGCATCGATGCGCCGTTCGCGAGCTCATACAGCGCCGTCACATTGCTGAAGTCGCTCGTGCGGAAGTAGGAGTCGCCCGTGCGGTTCCGCCAGCCGAAAGCCGCGACCTTCCGCGCGCGCGTCCCCATGCAGAAAATCGGGCCGCTGACCGAATGGGTCGGATAATTCATCGGCGAAGCGAGTTTTCCGCGCCGGAAATAGGCCTCCTCGCGGGCGGGCCACTCGCTGCCGACCCGGCTTTCCGTTCTCTCGCGCTGAACGACGCGCAAACAGCAGGCGTTGTCCACGTCGTGCATGTACTCGCCCTCGGCGTAGACGAAGTCGCCGAACTCTCCGGCGAGCGCCTTGCGGCGGCAGAACATCGCCTGCGGCCGGAAGCAGGTGGTCTCACCGAGCATGTAATGTTTCCCCGTTCGCTGCGAGGTTTCGATGATCCGGTTGCACCAGTCGAGCACCTCATCGCCGTCCGGCAGACAGCTCAGCGGCACCGCGCTGTACACCGTCTTGCCCGACTCCATCGCCTGGATGCACTGCGGCGCATGCAGCCACGGCTGCGTGATGATCACGAGCGCGTCCAGATCGCTGCGGCAGATTTCGTCCAGGGAGGAGTACACGTCTCGCGGATTGAATTTGTCCGCGAAAAACGGATCTTTCGCAAACTTCTCCACCCGGTCCGGTTCGCAGTCGCAGAACGCGATCCGGTCCACGAGCGGATGCGCTTTGAACAGCGGTGCAAACGCACTGCCGAAATTCCCGAGTCCCACCATGCCGATGCTGATTCCCATACGATTCCCCTTTCCTGATTTTTCCGGTTAAAACGCGAGCAATAACATTCCGAGAACCGCAAGAAGAACGCCGGACATCCCGGCCGGGCCGGTTCGTTCTTTGCGGATCCACTCCGTATAAAGAAAAAAGAGCGCGACCGAACTGCCGACCGCGAGCGGATAAGCGATGCCGGCCGCGTCGCATTCGACAAGCAGATCAAGCGCCCGGTAAAACGTCCACTGCCCCACTGTCGCCAGCGCACCATTCAACAGCGCAAGCAGCGCGATCCCCGGAATTCGGAACTCCCGAAACCGGATCACGGCGACGATCCAGCCGAGGCCGCAGAGGCTGTACAACGGGATACGCCAGCTCAATGCCGCGGAATCCACTCCGGGAATCCGGTTCGGCAGAAGCGTCAGCGTCTGCTGCAGTCCGATCAGTCCGAATGCGAGAAATGCCGGAATCAGAAACGCCCTTCCCCCGCGCGCTGCGGATTCGCCGCACTGCGAACGACCGAGCGGAACGAGACTCGCCAGAAGCAGAATCATTCCGGCGACCCGCAGCGGAGACACCTCCTCTCCAAACAGGAACATCCCTGCGGCAAACGGACAGAGCATGGCCGATTGCGCGATGCTCCAGCTCACCCCGTGACTGCCGTGCCGCATCGCCCGGCCGAGCGCAAGAAAGCCGAGCTGACTCGCCGCCGCAGCCGGAATCATGATCGCCGCAATCTCCGCAACCATTCCGACCTCCGCCGGACTCGGCGCCGCGCAGCACCAGCTCATCACAGCGAAAAAGAACGCGCTCAGAAACAAAAAGAGATAAAATCCCCTCTCCTTCTGTGCGGCACGGCTGTAAACAATCCCGATGCAGCACCAGACCAGTCCCGTCACCAGCGTCATGACGATTCCCTGCAAGAACATCCCGCCCCCCCGTGTTTGGTTTCCTTTTTTAGTGTACTTGCAAATTATAAAAAAGCAACTATCTTTATTCTCGAAAATATTACAGAAAAACTTTTATCATTACAAAAAACGATTATGGAACTCGAAATCGTCCACTGCGGACTCTACAATCGGCCGGAAACCTTTGTACAGGAACTGATCTTCACCCACATCGGAGTGGTGATCGGGGGACTCGACTACATGAATATCCATACGTCGCAGGGAGAAATGCTGCTCACGCTTCAGGCTTCGGCGCTCCCTTTTCTGACACTCTTTCCCGCGGGGCTGACGATCGACTTCCGCTACAACCGTCGTCGGGAGAACTGGGTGATTCAATGCCGGACACCGGCGCTCCGGCCCGCCCCGCACCATCCGCACTCCCTGCTGAAATCCGGTATCGCAGGCGAAATTCCAGTTCCGCTGATCCTGCCGCTTTCGATGGAGCAGGCATTTGCCTTCCGGGAACGGTTCACCCGCATCGGGGAGCTGCATCGCGACGGAACTCCCTCAAGCATCGCCGCGGCAGAGTGGATGGCGGCCGGAATTGCGGGTGAAATACTCGCGGGAACGAATTCCGGCCGGAATGGTTCCTCCACTCCGGTCACACGGTTGCGCGCACTCATCGACGCGGACCGGCAATTCCGGAAAACTCTCGGGGAATTGAGCCGGGAAGCGGGAGCGACTCCCGGCCATCTCCGGCGGCTGTTTCTGGAAAAGTTTCAAATCTCACCCGGCGAATACCGCGCACGGCGGCGGCTCGGCAGGATCATGGAGCTCATCGACCGGAATGAGCTCGGCTTGAAGGAGATCGCCGCGGAGGTCGGCATGCGGAACGTCACCCATCTGCACGCATTCGTGCGCGACCGCTGCGGCGTCACGCCGGGAGAACTTCAGAAACAACGCGGGAAACTGCTCTCCCGGGAGGAATTGTAACCCCCTTCCCGCCGCTCAACGCGCACCGCGGCAGAGCAGAACCTCCTTGACCGTCTTGAGAAAGATGTAGTAATCCATCCAGATCGACCAGTTCATGATATAACTGATGTCGAGGTTCACCCGCTGAGGATAATCGAGCTCGCTGCGGCCCGAAACCTGCCACAGACCGGTGATGCCGGGCTTGACCCGGCTGAGCAGCGCATAGCGGTCGCCGTAATATTTCACCTCGGCCTCCACGATCGGACGCGGACCGATGACCGCCATCTCTCCGGTCAGAACGTTCCAGAACTGCGGCAGCTCGTCGAGGCTGGTTTTGCGCAGGAACCTTCCGAGCGGCGTCACCCGCGGATCATTTTCGAGCTTGAACTTTTCGCGCCACTGGCGTTCCATTTCCGGATCTTCCGCAAGAAGCGTCTCAAGTCGCTGATCCGCGTCGACATACATCGTGCGGAATTTCAGAACCCGGATCATCCGGTGATTCACCCCGAGTCGCCTGGCCCGATAAAAAATCGGTCCGCGACTGGTCAGCTTCACCAGAAGTGCGAGAATCAGAAACAACGGCAGCAGTGTCACAAACGCCCCCACCGAAACGACAAGTTCCAGCAGTCCCTTCATCATGCGCGGCATCGGCAAAAGCAGCTGATTGCGGATCTCCATGCCGCTGAATCCAGACAAATAAATCGGATACGCCCAGGAGATCGGGAAAACCCGGTTGTCGGGAATAATCATCACATGCTTGTAATACTTTGAATAATTTTCAAGCATCTCCGTCACCAGCGTGATCGGAATGCAGGAGATCATATAATCCGTATTGTATTTGCGGGCGGCCATCCGCGCCGAACGCAGCGAGCCGACCACCGGCACATTCTCCACCGGACACTTTCCCCGCAGCGCGGGAGAATCGTCAAGAAAACCGACGATATTGAATCCGAAATATTTATCACGCAGCAATTCCTGGGCGACCATTTTCCCGGTGACGCCGGCGCCCGCAATCAGCACGTTGATCTGCCCGAACCGGAAACGCTTCATCAGACAGCGCGCCCACCAGCGGAATATCGGCAGAAACAGAAAGGTCAGAAGCCAGCTGGAGATCAGCGCCGTCCGGGAAATCCCCTGCGTCCGGTGGGAAAGCGCCAAATAGGCGAACAGCAGCAGATAAGTCAGCGCGGACGAAAAGAAAATCCTGCGCAACTCCTCCACGGCTCCGAGCGCCGCCCCGGGATAGGCGACATCCCCGTGATAAAGCCGGATAAACACGTTGCACCCCAGAAACACCAGGATGAACGGCCACATCCAGCGATAGGAACGCCAGGAAATCGCGATGTCACACACGAAAACATCCATGAACCAGAACGCGACGATCGGCAGAAGCGTGAAGCAGAGCACATCCGCCACCATCAAAACCAGAATCCGAATTCGCGCCGACCGCATCACATCCCCCCCGCGTTGGAGGAAACGCGCTCATTTCCCCAGATCACATAACGTTCGTCCCGGTAACCGCGAACCTCGCCGACTTCCCGCCATTGCCGCGAAGAAGGCCGCTCGCCGGCACCGAGGATGAGATAATCCGCCAGACGCCTGTCATAAATTCTGCTGCCGCCGGCGAGCATCGGCGCGACCTCCAGCCGGTCGGGAACCATCACGAACGGACGCCGGCAGGAGCGGTACTCCTGCAGCAGAAACGTCCGCTCCCCCGAACTCTCCCCGCGATAGTCGCGCCGCAGTATCTCCGCGCAGGTGAAAATCGCACGATTGCGGGCATGACGCTTCTTTGATGTGAAGTTGCGAATCATCGGACTCAGGGCCGCGCCGTAAAGAATCCCCCCGCAGACGACGAAAATCAGCACTCCCGTGCCGACCGGGAACCACTTCGGCCACCGCTCCCTGCAGAAATCCCAGAGGGATACGGCGAAATACCCGCTCCAACCGAACAGCAGCGGCGCAACCGGCAGCAGATATCTCCGCGATATGTACCAGTAACGTTCTCCGAGAATGATCAAAAGGGCGGTCACCAGAGCGTTTCCGATCACGATGCAGACCAGCAGCGTCTCTTTCGAGCTCCAGCAGCGACGGGAGACCCTCCATGCGATTCCCAGCAGAACCGGCAGCAGAAACGGAGGGTAGAATCCCCGGAAAAGATCCCCGAGATACTCCCCCGCATCAAGGTTTCTCTGCACCACGGGCGGCGCCCCGCTCTCCATGAGCCTCGAATGAGTGCGATTTCGAGAATCCGTCCGGCCGGGAACGGCAGCCGACGTTACAGCCTTCTCCTCAACGGAAGCGCGGGGTGCGGCAATCTGCGCATCCCGCGCCTGGAGCCACAAGGCCAGGCGGACATCCGGAACGGGATACCCGGTAAAATGCCGGTTCACGGCAGTCACAGGCGTCAACATCAGCAACACGACAACGCCGCCGAGGCAGCTTCGCCAGGGGATCCGTCTTTTCCAGCACTCCCGGACCGCGGCGGTCAGCAGCAGGCACCCGCCCACCACCAGCAGCTCGGTGCGGAACAGGAATCCCAGACCGACCGCGGCGCCGAGCAGAAGATACCAGCGAACATCCCGGGAGTCCCAGAGGGAGAGCAACGCCCAGGCCGCCAGCGCGATCGAGAGCGTTTTTCCGTTATCCCGGACCCCTTCCCCCGCGTATTGCAGCAGCAGATGGCAGAACAGATAAAAGATCACCCCCCAGACAGCGTATTTGCGGGAAAGAATCCGTAAAAACAGCGCGAACAACGGAAATACGGCCAGCGCGAACAGCAGTGTCGAAGCGAGTTTGACTCCGAGAAATCCGTCGCATCCCGTGAGAAAAACAAACCCTCCGCCGAGAACCGGGAACAACACGGGTACACGCGGATGAAACGCGTACGCCCAATTTCCATCGGCGAACGCCGTCGCCATCGGCACATACCGGGAGGCGACATCGACCGGAGGCACCGTCGTCAGAAACACCAGCGGCAGTGCCAGCATCAGGGCCAGCAGAAAATAGAACCATGGCCGCCGAGACCAGGCGACGAGCTGCGTTTTGAATTTAGATCCCATTTTGTCCCTGTGCGTCCTTCTTCCCGGAAATTCAACTATAATGTATCCAGCATGAGGCTCAAATACAACAGTGAAACGCCGATAATTCCGTTTTTTTTCCACTCCGAACCGCAAAAATTCCGATTCCGGATGCCGTCGGCTCCGTCGATTCAGCCGAAAAAACTTCAGAATTAATCCGTCCAGCTCTTGACAAATCATCGGCTTTCCGGTATAATTAATATAAATTGAATGCGTTTCAATGATCGTTCAACGAAGAGAGAAGAGTTCATGTCCTGCAGCATCAAGGATGTCGCCAGAAGAGCCGGAGTGTCGGTTGGAACCGTAAGCCGGGTCATCAACGGCTATGAGAATATCGCTCCGGAACGGATCGACGCGGTGCGTGAGGCGATCCGGGTTCTGGGTTATCGGAAAAATTCGGTTGCTCAACTGCTTGCGGGGCGGCGGGGCGATTCCCGGCTCCGGACGGGGAACATCGGATTGTGGATGGTGGAAATGGGCAACGAGTGGAGCAGCAACTCGGTATACGTCAATTATCTCACCGGAATTGAGGAGGTCTGCGCCCGCCGCGGATGCCATGTGCTTCTGGAACACTCGTGCGCGGCGGATGAAATTCCGCGCTGTGTGCGCGAGGGAAAAGTGGACGGGGTGATCGTCAAGGCCGTCAACGAAATTCCGCCTGTGCTGAACGATCTTTCCGGAAAAATCCCGGTCATCGGACTGTCCATGCTGGAACGGGAGCTGCCGATCGCTCAGGTTTCGACCGACAATCAGCGGGCCGGCGAGGAAGTGTGCCGCTATCTCTGGGAGAGAGGCCACCGGAGAATTGCTTTTGTGTCGCGGGACAACCATCACCGGATGTTTCTGGCGCGGCTCCACGGATACGAGGTATTTTTGCGCGCCCGCAACGCGTTCGATCCGGAACTGGTGCAATGTTTCTCTCCGGTTTCCGATCCGCGGGAGCCGGAAAAGACGTTCCCCGATATGAGCGGCATGCTCGACACCCTGCTGCGGCTGCCGGAGCCTCCGACCGCCGTCATCGCCGCGAATGACTGGATGGCCGCGGGTCTCTACGAGGCGGCGGAACATCGGAATCTGCGGATTCCGGAGGACATCAGCGTCATCGGCTTCGACCATCTTGCGAATCTTTTTCTGCGCCCCAGGCTCACCAGCTATGAGATTCCGATGCGCGGCATGGGGAGTGCCGCCGCAGAGTGGATCATCGACCTTGTGGAACACGGGATTTCCGTGGAGGAGCCGACGTTCCGCATGATCAATGGAACCATCGCCGTTCACGATTCCGTCAAAGATAAAACAACCTGACAGGAGGACCCGGAATGAAACGTTATTTCACATTGATCGAGCTGCTCGTCGTGATTGCGATCATCGCGATTCTCGCCTCGATGCTGCTGCCCGCGCTGAACCAGGCCAGGAACCGGGCAAAACAGACGACCTGCCTCAATCAGCTCAAGCAGATCGGTCTGGCCGACGCACAGTACATCAACGATTACGACGGCTGGCTGTACGGCCCGAAGCTCGCGACGAAAAATCCGGACGGTTCGGCGAACAGTTACTGGGTTTCCAGCATGGGCAATCTCGGCTATCTGCCTCAGTGGGTTGAAAATCGGAGTCATATCGGCGTCTGCCCGTCGGCTTTTCCCTTTGTGGCCGGTCATCGCGAAAGAACTTACGGCAAACGCGGATACCGCAAAGGCGGCTCGAATGACGATGCCTACTGGAAATATGCGGGAGGACATTTCGCCGTCGTGACGGAAAATCCGGACAACAGCGATCAGAAAGCCGATCGCAGCCCCTCGCAGTTCGTCACAACCCATGATTCATTCGAAAACTACTACCAGCTCGGGCACGCCCGTCATTACAGCTTCGGGTTGAACCATATGGACAAGGGGAATGTTCTCTTCTACGATGGTCACACCGAGACCGGACGCATGGATTTCGGTTACTTCTCCAGGGGACACAATCCGGATACGGAGATGGTAAATGTTCCCCTCGGGAAAAGTTATTGAAAGGTTTTTGAAAAATGCTGAAAACTTCGCTGTTCTGTTCCGCGATGCTGCTTACGGGGGTGCTTGCCGCTTCTCCGGTTCGTTCCGTCGCCGACTTTCGTACAGAGGCTGAATGGGAGGTGAAAGCCCCCTCCCCGGTCACGGCGTCATTCCGTCCCGACGGGCTGCTTCAGCTGGAGTGGAAGAAATCGGACAAGCCCTCTGTTCTTGAACTGAATCTCAAAGAGCCGGTTCCGGTCGAACCGGAGGCGCAGCGCGCGGGGCTCAAGCTCTTCGTCAAATCTCCGATGGATCGGAACAAGCTCTCGCTGGTCTTCCTCGACAAGGAAGGGACCCGCTTCACCTATCCGCTTCCGGAACTGGAAAAATGGGCGCGCAACTGGCGTTACATCGACACCTATGCCTTCGATGCCAACGAGATGGGTCGAATGCACCCGCAGGTCGGCAAAGCGGACAAACCGGGCAGCCCGCTGCCGGTCAAACCTCTTAAATTCGTCGGGATCCGGGTGGATGCGCCTGCGGATGCCGAGGGGTGCTGGCTCTTCGACGAGATCCGCAGCGACGCCTACCGTCTCGGCAGCGAGACCGATCACTGGGCGCTGAATCTCCCCGGCGAACGGTACTGGATGACCACCACGCTGATCCAGAGCGGCGTCTCGCCCTATCTGCCGGTCGACTGGCTGAATATGGATGACGGCGCAGTCAAACTGAACTGGGAACTTGTGCGCGGCGAAGAGGGCCCGGCGCTCCGCAGCGGTGAGGCGATTCTGGATTTCGCCCCCGGCGACTACCGGGCGCGTGAACAGAAAATCGATCTTGGAAATCTTCCGGTGGGGAGCTACACGGTGACCGCGAGTCTCGTTCCGCAGGATCTGAGCAGTGCCGGTCCTTCCAACTGGAACCGGCTTGTGTGGCGGGCCGAGGGAGAGGCCCTGTGGGGACAGGGTTCCGGAGTCGACAACTCCCGCAGTTTTCTCGGGCGCAAGAAATCCGGACAGGGTTACGCCGGATGGCGCCTGACGCATCGGATTCCGCAGCCGGGCTCCGGCACGTTCAAAGTCAGCGCGCGCGGCAACGGCTCTCCGGAAGCATGGGTGGTTCCGCTGGGACGTGACCGCAATTCGATCGGCCCGTCGATCCCGCTGCGGTTCAAAAATCCCGGAGAATGGCAGACACAGGAAGTTCCGGTCACGCTCCCTCCGGAAACCGATCAGGTCTACATCTATTTGATGGCGATGAAACCCGGCGACGCCGAGTTCGACAATGTTGAACTCGTCATCAACGGCGAAAACGTCATTCCGAACGGCAAGGCCGAACAAGGCGCTGTTCTGAAACAGGTCCGGATGCCGCTTTTCGTGGTCGCCTCGACCTCGAAACAACCGCCATATCCACGTTTTGAGTCGACCGTGAAACCGGGAGAGACATTGTTTATCCCCTTCCCCGACTGGAAAAACCGCCCAGGCGAAAAACTCTGGCAGATCGCCGGTCCGGATGGCAAAGTCATCACCTCCGGAACAATTACCGGAGAAAACACGGAATGGAAAGCTCCCTCGCAACCGGGAGTCTACCGTTTCACGGCCATGCTGAAAAACGGCGACCTCGAAATCGACCGCAAGGAGCTTGAGCTCGGCGTGCAGGGCGTCCTTCCCGCCGAGCCCCTGACCCGGCAGGGGAAAGGCGAGATTCCGTCGGAGGCCGACCTCTTCGGTCCCGGAAAAAACTACTTCACCTGGGCGGTCTACGAAAACCATCCCGATGAGCCGGATCACCTTAAACGGATCCGCTCCTGGGTGGCGGACGGGCGCAAGGCGGGATTCGAGCTCTTCCGCATCCGTCTCGACTGGAACTGGATCGAGCCGCGGCCGGGGGTTTACGACTTCACGCTTGTCGATCAGGCTTTCGATGAGGTGATCCGGCAGGGCGGCCGCGCGATCCTCGAACTGCGCTACGAGGCTCCGGCGTGGCTCGACTTCAACCCGCAGCTTGACGGCTACGGCCGTGCCGACATCTGGCGCAGCAACAAAGTCGGGCGCATTCCGGCGATCCAGACGCCAGGGATGCTCGATGCGATCCGCCGCTTCACCGAGGTCGCGGTTACCCGTTACCGGAACAATCCGGGCATCGCGGGATATCACATCTGGGGTCTGCCCGGCTCGCTGGACTGGACGAACCTCGACCGCCCGTGGCTCGGGAAACAGGTCGACTTCTCCTCGACGGCGCTGGAGGCGTTTCACAAGAAGTACGGCGATAAAGTCCCCGGAATCCCGCGTTCCAGCAACGATTTCACGCGTCCCGACCTCTCGGTGACCTGGCGGAGCTGGGTGGAATTCCGCCGCACGGCGCTGGAGGATTACATGATCAATTACGTGGTCAAACCGATCCGGGCTCTCGACGACCGCCGTTCGATCGTCTGCTATTTCGGGCTGGACTTCGCTTCGCCGCGACTGGCAAAGTCGGCGCGGGAGGATCGCTGGAGACGCCACTCCGGCGGCTGCGCGCTCTACTACCAGATGCAGGTCTACGGCCGTCGTTCGGTCTCGGACACCGGATACAGTTTTCCGCAGGAGGTTCATCTGATGACGCCGGTTCCGGCGGAGCTTGAGCAGGCGACCTTCCAGATCACCGCCGCGGGCGGGGACGGACTTCATTGGAACTACTACTGGCGAGACACGATCCGCACCGGAGCGTGGACCCCCGACCGCAACGCCGGCCTTGAGGAGTTTCAGAAACTCTGGCGACCGCTCTGGCGCGAACTGCGTGACGCCGTCCCCGCCGAACCGGCCGACATCGCGGTCGTCACGGCCTGGAGCACGATGCAGTATCTCGAACGCAGTTTCTTCACGATGCGTCAGGACGATTTCGTGACACGGCTCGCCGCGGCGCTCTACCGCGATCAGCTCTGGCCGGACTGGTTCTCGGAGAACGCCCCGTCGACCATTCTGAACGATCGGAAACTGCTGGTCGTCCCCGCTTCCGGCGGCCAGGTTCTGCCGCAATCGACCGCGGACATGATTCGCGATTTCGTGCACGACGGCGGCAAGGTGCTGCTCTTCCCCGACTCCGGACGGTGGATTGTGGAGGAACCCGGTCAGGAGTTCGGCCTGCTCCGCCGCCTCGGCTGGAAGGGGGAAGATCCTGCGCCGAAAAGCCGTGTTGAAACCGAAAACGGCAACAGCGGATTTTCCGAACTGCGGCCGCAGACCGCCGAGATCGCTCTCACCGGGGAACCCTTCACCACACTGAAGAAACTGCCGGTCAACAACCCGGCTCCCGTGGAAGCGCCCGGCGGAGTCGACGTCTGGGGGAAAACCGCGGACGGCTCCCCCGCCGTGCTGCACTGGAAGTTCGGGAAAGGCGAAGTTCTGTTCGTCGCGGGTCATCCGGAGTGGGCACGGGTGCCGGGATTCCTCGGCGATGTCGCCCGCTGGGCGGGAAGCCGTCGCGCCGCCGGAACCGATACGCCGAGTGTGATGGTCAATCACCTGGTCAAAAACGGCGTGCATTACGCAATCGTACACCGGCTTCCCGACAGCTTCCGGCCGCATGCACCGAAGCTCGACCGCGAAGAGCTCGCGAAGCAGCCGGAACTCACTGCGAAGTGGCACATCCGGGGACTCGAATCCGGCAGCTGGCGGATCGAGGAACTGACTGCGCCGGGAATTCCCGCGTCGGTCCGTTCCGCCGAAGAGATCGCTTCGGGGCTTGCCACGCCGTTCCGGCTCTGCCAGACCCGGGTCTACCGCCTGACCCGGCAATGAAACAAACAAACGGCGCGGAAAGATGAGGAGATCATGTACCTGACTGATACGGGGGTTGTGACCCCGCTTGGAGTTCAACCGTATGAAACGCTGCTCGCCGGCAAACTCTACAACCGTTCGGAAAAACGGTTGTTTCCGGTGGCGGATTTCCGGGTTTCGATCGTCGCCCGGAGCGAAAACCGGGCGGAACTTCTCCTGTACAGCGACTCGTCCGGAATTCTCGTTCCGGTCCGGCTGGAACTGGAACCGGACGAATTGAAACTCACGATCGAAGCAGGGCGCATTGTCGAAAGTGCGAGCGACATGTGGCGGCTGATGGAACTCTCGGCCTTTCCGGATCTGATGGCATCCCGGGAGACGGATGACGGAGCTTATCTGCTGCCCCTCTTCTCCGGGATGAGAGTTCCGTTTCGCGGCCAGTCTCCCTCGCGCAACCGCGACCGGATCTTCATGGAGCGCGCCAACTGGGAGAAGTTCGGCCAGTGCGATGCGTTCGGCATGTTCTCCGGCGCCGCGGACGTTCTCGGAATCGTCGGCGAAGGCGGATTTCGGGCATGGGTTGATTCGGAATTCAATCTCGGCGGAAGAAACCGTCTCTGCGCGACTTTCGCTCTCCGACACCAGCCGCGGGATGTGATTCCGCAGGAGATCAAACAGCTGCATTTGCTCTTTCTCGAGCCGACCGGGCGAGTTGACCGGATGGCGTTCGCCTATCGCCGTCACCTCGTGGAGAAACGGGGCATCGTGCCGCTGCGGGAGCGCATCGGACGCAATCCGGTGCTCGATTATGCGGTACACGCCATGCGCGTTAAGATTTTTCTCGGGCAGAAGCGTCCATTCGAATCGGACGGTTCGGGAACTTATGTGAACTGTACCACGTTCTCCGAGGCGGGAGAGATTCTCCAGGCGATGTATGACTCCGGAATCCGCCGGGCTGTCATCACTCTGGTCGGCTGGAACCTCGGCGGCCATGACGGCGCCTATCCGACGCGCTTTCCGGTCAACAGCGAAGCGGGCGGCGAGACGGGGCTCAGGGCTCTGATCGAACGGGCGCTGGAGCTCGGATACCAGATTGTCCCGCACGACAACGTAACGGACGTCTATCTCGCCTCCCCCGACTACGATCCGGAACTGGTCATGCTCGACGAAGGTGGCGAGCGGCAGCCGGCGGGCGTATGGGCGGGCGGGTTGTCCTACAAGATCTGCCCGACCGTTGTATTGAACCGGTTCGGTGGTGAATTCCGTCGCATTCACCGTCTCGGATTCCGCGGCAGTTATTATCTTGATGCGCAGGCGGCCGGACTGTTTTGCTGCACGCATCCGGCGCATCCGGCGGACGAACGGACTTTTGCGCTGTCGCTTGCCCGCATTGCCCTGCTGCCGAGGGAGCTGTTCGGTTCGGTATCGACTGAATTCGTTCCGTCCTATATGCTTCCTTTTGCGGATGAAGCCTCCTGCATCCCGGGGCGTCGCCAGTACGAACGGCTGAAACCGCAGCTCCCGGAATCGCCGCAAGCTCTTCGAGGAGAAGTTGTTCCATTTTACCAGATCGCCGTGCACGGCCTTCTGGTCCACCAGGCAGGCTGGGTGCACACCTATGGGGAAACGGCCGGGGAACGACGGCGGGGACTGCTGGAAGAACTCGCGACCGGTGCGCGTCCCTCGATGGAAGTCTCCATGCGTCCTCTGTGCAACGGCGGGAATTTCCGGAAATCGATCGACTCGATCCTCGAGTTCTACCGGATCAATTTTGAACTGTGCCGCGAGATCCAGACCGCATTTGTCCGCTCCTGGACGTCGGACGGAACTCGAACCGTCCTCGAATACGACAGCGGTCACCGGTTTGAACTGGATCATGGCGACAGCCCGTCGCTGCGGATCATCCGAAACGGGGAATTGATTTCCGTTCCGCGGTAATCTGCCGCCCTTGACTCTGCGTCGACCCGGTGTATTTTAACAGAGAGTGAGAGAAAAAGAGGTGGCGCATGAGTGAAATCATTGTTCTGGATGCGATTCCGTTCCAGTTCGATTCCGGGGAACTTTCCGCAAAACTTCATCTGACCGAAGATGATGCGGAAATCTCCCGCGCCTGGAAAAATCTCATCGACAATGTCACGGCCCTCGCCCGCCCCAAAGCGCTCTTCCGGGAGTGTTCCGTGGACGCGGTCACGGAAGATACCGTTGTAGCGGAAGGAGTTCCCCTGAAAAGCCGGGTCATGGTCCGGCAGCTCGGGGAGCGCCGCCGCCTCTTTGTGTACTGCGCAACCTGCGGAACGGAAACCGCCGTTCTGGAGGAGTCGCTCGATCCTCTGGAACGATTCTGGCTCGAGGAGCTGCGCCTCGCTCTCCTGCGCCGGGCGCTCGCATATCTGCGCGGGGAAATCAGCCGCCGATACCGCATTCCGAAACTCGCCGGAATGGCGCCCGGTTCCGGAGACGCCGACGTCTGGCCGCTGGAAGAACAAATTCCGCTCTTCGAACGCCTTCTCGAAGGACGGGTGACGGAGTCGATCGGCGTGGAGCTGACCGACTCTCTGCTGATGGTGCCATGCAAGAGCTCTTCAGGGGTTCTTTTTGCGGCCGAACACGATTTTACAACCTGTCAGCTGTGTCATCGGAAAAACTGCCCGGATCGCCGATCCCCGCGCCGGAGTCCATTGTTGCAAGCTTCGTCGACCACTCCAACCAAAATGGTTTGAAGAGTTTGTAAAAACGGGTAACACTTTTCTTTGAACAAGGAGGAAGGTGTGAAATGAAAGCTGCACCGGAAACTGGGCCGAATCGGTGCATTACATGATTCCCGCGTTCACTCCGTCCTCCGGAGCGCCGGTCAATTTGATTTATGATTCAGAAATTCTGATTTGCAATCAGAATTTTCCATGCTATCTTACTCTTATTGACATGGAGAAAAGTGTCACCTGTTTTTTTGCTGAAAACAGAACCATTTACTCCCACACATGACATGCTGTTTTTTCTGCTCATCGGAACATTCACCGCCATACTGCTTACCGGAATCTGCATCGCAGCATTCTGAAGATCACTCATTTTGTCAATCATCCATTTGAAATCAATTCTTTTCGGCAGTACATTAACACATGTCTTGACAGGGAGCGATGAATCATGCAGAAATTGACGAGCAGCATTTATACATTTGAGAAGTTGATCGAAAACAACTTCCTCTATGTGGATAAAACGGAGTACATCTGGCGGCTCATCGATTCCGCCCCCGCCATGTATTTCATGTCAAGACCGCGCCGCTTCGGGAAGTCGCTGACCGTTTCCACGCTGGAAGCCGTTTTTTCCGGAAAGAAAGAACTCTTCAAGGGGCTGGCGATTTACAACAAGCCCTACAACTGGAAAAAATACCCCGTCATCCATCTGGATATGGGAAATTGCAATGCGAAAAACGCCGAGGAACTGGAGGCTTTTTTAAACGACAAGTTGACCGAATATTCAGAAAAGACGGGAACGTCTCTTCAGGGAGAGTCAATCACAACCCGCTTTGCTTCTTTGATCAGAGAACTTGCGACTCAGGACTCCGTGGTCATTCTTGTTGATGAATATGACAAGCCGATCCTGAACAATATCGGGAATCCTGAGCTGAAGGAAATGCTGTTCGTATTGAAGGGATTTTATTCCACCATCAAAACCTGTGAACAGCAGGAGCATTTCGTCTTTGTGACAGGGGTCTCGAAATTCTGCCACGTTTCGTTGTTTTCCGATCTCAACAACCTGACCGACATTACGATGAATGCGGATTACGCAACCATGCTCGGGTACACGCAGCGGGAATTTGAAACCAACTTCGCGGAATGGATTTCCGCGGCGGAAGCCCGGCAGCAGCTTCCGCACGAAGCCTACCTCAGGGAGATCAAAAACTGGTATAACGGCTACCGGTTTCACGCGCAAAAAGAGACGGTCTACAATCCGGTTTCTCTGGCCTCATTTTTTACGGACAATGGTGAATTCAAAAATTACTGGTTTTCCACCGGAACCCCGTCGTTTCTGCTGGAACTTATTAAAAAGAAGAACTTCGACTTTGAAGATGCGTTGACCCGTCCGGTCTCCGGGATTGCCTTCGCCGCTTATGAGGTTGATCGGATCGAGCCTCTGGCGCTTCTGCTCCAAACCGGTTATCTGACCATCAAAAGTTCCTTTGTGGATTTCGGCGCGACCTTTTACCATCTCGATTTTCCGAATTTCGAGGTTCGTTCGGCATTCGACACCTATCTGCTGAATGCCTATACCTCCATCACCAAGGATGAACTCGAGGGGATAGCGGTCGGTCTGGCACGGCATGTCCGCAGCGGCAATACGGAGGGGATTATGAAGGATTTCAAAACCTTTCTGGCCGCGATCCCGTATGACATCCAGCTCAGCAACGAGAAGTATTATCAAACGATTTTCTTTCTGCTGTTTCTGATGCTCGGCGTTTACATCGAGGCGGAATCCCGTACGAACGACGGTCGGATCGATGCCGTTGCCATGTGCGGCGAATGGGTCTACCTTTTCGAGTTCAAAATCAACCGGAACGCGGAGTGCGCCCTGGATCAGATCAAAGAGAAAGAGTATTTCCGGAAATATCAGCACTCCGGAAAACGGATCATCCTGATCGGCGCAAACCTCAACATGGAAACCCGCCAGCTTGACGACTGGAAACAGGAAGAAGTCAGCTTATAATCCCTGTTTCCTGAAAACGTGCCGGAATGTGAATCTGTCTCCTAAGAATTCCGACATATCGCATGAGGCCCAGGGTTTGTAATGCCCCCCTTTTTTTTTTAAGAGCGGTATTATGTAGAAGCACTCAAAAAATGCAGATTTCTTTACGAAGGCGGTATAAGGTAAAAAGACGGGAGGCTCCGCCTTCGCAACCGACCTGCTCCTCCGGAGCTCTCAGGTCGGTTGCTTCGGCTTCGCCAAGTCACGTTTGTCATCTGTAATCGCTCAGAAACAAATGTGCGCAAAATTTCGAACACTACCTGCAGTCAGGCGGTTATCGTCGTCTAACGGCATTCATTTTGTGGCCATTTCCCTTTCGAAAAAAATTTCCTTGATTTCCCCTCTCCATGAGGCTCGTTGGGCGCATACCAATTTCCGGCGGATTTCACTGCGCAGCCACAACTGGTTCCCATAAACCTTTGAATGGGTAATCTGGAGGAATTAGTCGCCAAATCTTACCACACTCACAACAGCAAAACCATCGTCCTCCATAAATCATTCCTTCATGGTAATCAGGATCAACAGGAACTTCAACTAGCAACTTGTTCGTAACAAAACCTTCGATCATATGACAAAACCTAGTATATTCATCATAATCATAAAATCCATTAACTTCTTTCAAACGACTGCACACACAATTATATATCTACAAAAATTGATCCATCACAATTTGCTTCGCACATTATAACAATCCCTATCCAAACTAAAGCAAGAGAGTTTGTTGCAGACAGCGTAAAATTTCCTTCTTCAAGTAAGCCAATCACGTCAATATAAGCTAAGCTTATTTCTGAGTGTGTCGCGAATTCTTCAATTTCTGCAACTCTTTCTTCAAATGTCATATAACCTGGTTGATTTACCACCAAGCCTTTTTGTGGCGCAATCTCCGCTATAATATTAAGTAGTTTGCTTTCAAGTAATTCTTCGCGTGACGTTTTAGGTCCCTTTAGCGTTTCAAATAAAGAAATTGATCCATCATAATTTGCTCCGCATTTTAAAACAATCCCTATCCAAACAAAAGCAAGAGAGTTTGTTGCAGACAGCGTAAAATTTCCTTCTTCAAATAAGCTAATCAATTCATTATAAGCTAAGCTTGGTTCTGAGTGTGTCGCGAATTCTTCAATTTCAGCAACTCTTTCTTCAAATGTCATATAACCTGGTTGATTTACCACCAAGCCTTTTTGCGGCGCAATCTCCGCTATAATATTAAGTAGTTTGCTTTCAATTAATTCTGCTGATTCTAATTTTTCGTCTGTCATTTTACATTCCTTTATCATTTCGGATTTCTTGGAGTATTCGTGGGATATCCAGATACGATTCTTCCTTTTTTAGGATCATATATCACTTTCACCGCAATTCTGTCATGTGCGGGAATAAATGGTTCTGTTTTTCAGTAAAAAACAGGTGACACTTTTCTCCATGTTAATAAATTGACAGTCAATATGATGCAACATTGCATCATATTCTGTCAATAAGAGTAAGATAGCATGGAAAATTCTGATTGCAAATCAGAATTTCTGAGTCATAAATCAAATTGACCGACGCTGTAGGATCGGCTTTCAAGGAAAGGCGATCCGGAAGCGCCGGAACCGTCCGGAGGACGGAGTGAACGCGGGAATAAGCCTCCGATTAATGCAATTCGCTGCCGTCACGAAAAAGTCTGATGTATTCTTTGCTTCCGGATAACAGTGCGGAAACTTCTCTTTCCGGCGTTCCCATGCGCTTTTTCCCGCCAACACTGCGAATTGTCTCTTTTTCTCCTGAATCGACACACTGGAATCCTCGACGAGCCAACCATCATAAACGGTTTGCGGACATGGACTTCGCCAGAATCAATCCATTTTTCCATTGGTCTGCGGATGGTGGGTGCGGCAGACCGTATGCTTGATCTGGTGGTTGCGCAGATAGGTTCCGAACTGGTTGTTCCCGGTCCAGCTGACGAACTGACGGCCGCCGTCGGTCAGGATTTCTTTCGGGAACGTGTAGTCACCGCACGCTTTTTTCAACAGATCAATGGTATTTCCAACCGTCTGGCGATGGAACAGATCCAGGGCGACCACATAACGCGAATAATCATCCAGATAGCCGATGACAAAGACTTTTTCGTGGTTCGGCATGATGAAATACATCACGTCGGTGTGCCAGAGTTCATGGGAGAACGCCGTTCAAAGAACCGCATCGGAGCGGTAGGACGCCTGGTACGGGACGTTGTCGCCGTTGACGATGACGGGTGCGCCTGCAAAACAGCGCGAACTTCATGAGTTTTGACCGGCAGACCGAGAAAACGGCGGAAGATCTGAGTGATCCGTTTGACGCCATGATCCGGATGTGCGGCTTTGTGTTCGAGAATTTGCGCGCGGACAAACTCCCGGGCCGGATCGGATTTTTCCGCTGCCGCAGCACTTTTCTCCGGCGGAGACGTGAAAGCGCCAGAACCTTTCTCACGGCATTCGCGGATCCATTTGCCGAGGGAACTTTTCCCGATTCCGAGTTCCCGCGCGATGTCTTTGGCCTGATAACCTTCTTCAAAATAAAGTTTCACAGCCTTGAGCTTGTCGGCCGCCGAATAACGGGTTCCACTCCGATTCGGCCCAGTTTCCGGTGCAGCTTTCATTTCACACCCTCCTCCTTGTTCAGAGAAAAGTGTTACCCGTTTTTACAAACTCTTCAAACCATTTTCCCGCAGCTTAGCACAAACACCACCCGGTGCTGTGACTTTCGTCCGACGACCCATATTGTCATATTCGAAGCTGGTCGTCTGGCCGTTGACTGTCTGCGTTAACACCGCCCCATTGGCGTTATAAGTCATCGTTGTAGTGTTAACAGTGGTTTCTCCGACCGTTTCCAGCATCTGAACAACTCGGTTGAACTCATCGTAAGTATAGGAAACCAGATTGCCGCTGGTGCCGTCGGCGTTGATCTGCTGCACGCTCGTCGTCCTGCCATTCAGCGTATTGATGACCTGCTTCGTCCCATCCGGATTGGTGACCGTCTGGCTAATTTATTGATTAGAAAATGTTTATCCTTTGATTTATTGGGGCACAGAGGATGATGGGGCAGTTTTTGACATTGGACTATTTTTATTCATGAGATCCAAGTAAGTTTCTCCCCTTTGGTTTTTTATATGTATATTTAAACCGTGATTAATCAAAAATGTAATATTCTTTTTTGCTCCAGCAGAAGCGGCATAATGTAAGGCTGAATTACCTTCTTTGTCAACGGAATCAATTTGAGCACCAGAGTCCATAAGCAATTTAAGTCTTTTTTCGGAATCACGCATAGAGGCATATAATAACGGAGTTGCGCCCGCTGAATCGCGAATGTTCAATTTTGTTCCTTTGTTAATCAATGTTGTAATTATTTTCAGATTTTGAGAATCTGGTTTTCTGAGGCAAACTCGATGAAGAAGTGTTTGCCCTAGGGCGTTTCGAGCATTAATATGTCCACCATGTTCTAAAAAAAAGTCTATTAATTCAGCGGAATACATTCCGCCCCAGTGCATAGGAGTATTTCCGTTGTCATCATTTTGTGTCAGGGAGGCTCCATGTATTAATAATAGAGACGCAATATCTCTATTTCGTGCATAAGATAATAAGTTCCGCCCATTGGGACCGATAATTTCCGCATTTGCTCCATGCGTCAAAAGGAATTTTACCATGGGTGTATCATCTTGCGCTACAGCAAATTCAAGTAGTGTTAATGACAAGGCTGTGGATTTAGCATTAATATCTGCCCCTGCTTGCATATAAGCCAACATTTGTTTTGTGTTATGATTTCTAAATGCCTTGTATAATAACTCATTAAGCTCTTTTTTTTGTAGATCTCCAGAGATAGATTCAAATCCTGTCATAACAATTCCGAGAATCAATAAAAATACGTAATAAAACCGCATAATCACTCCTGAAACTATTAATAAATATCTAGTAACATATTTAGCTAAAAATTATTTTTTAGAACAATTTTTCATACTGTCATGTGCGGGAATAAATGGTTCTGTTTTTCAGTAAAAAACAGGTGACACTTTTCTCCATGTTAATAAATTGACAGTCAATATGATGCAACAATGCATCATATTCTGTCAATAAGAGTAAGATAGCATGGAAAATTCTGATTGCAAATCAGAATTTCTGAATCATGAATCAAATTGACCGACGCTGGAGGATCGGCTTTCAAGGAAAGGCGATCCGGAAGCGCCGGAACCGTCCGGAGGACGGAGTGAACGCGGGAATAAGCCGCCGATTAATGCAAATCCCTTCCGTCACGAAAAAGTCTGATGTATTCTTTGCTTTCCAGATAACGCTGTATGGCGATTCTCCAGGCGTGCGCGCCCGCGTCTTTCCTCAGTCGTTTTTTCCGGGGAAATGTCTCCAGAATCCATTCCGCCAGACGTTTGATTTCCAGATAAATGCTTTCCCGTTCCCACCTGGAGAAATGCGAAAACTCCTCTTCCCAGCGTTCTTGGGCGCTCTTCCCCGCCAGCACTGTACGCCTGCGCCGATTGGCTCGTTCGACAGACAAATGTACCGCCACGGCGAATGAGTCCAGTTCCTCCCGGTCTTTCAGGATCGCACGCAAATAACGTTTGATTTCCCCCTGGCTTCGTTCCATCACCCCGTTGAACTGCGGAAATCCCGGGGGACTGTTAAAGGGAATCACTGCAAACATTTTCAAAATCGAAAGTACTTCGCCGGAATTCAAATTCGATCCATTGTCCCGCTTCAGGAAGAGTGGTGCTTCGTGTTTGTGCATCAAGTAGTTGAGATGTTCGGCCACCTCCTCACCGGTAAATGCTCCGGGTTTGACGGCCGGCTCAAGTTTCACTCTGCTGCCGAGGTCGATCACCTGAAGCACGTGAAAGCGCACACCGCGATGCACCTGCTCAAAAATGTCCATGCTCCAGATCAGATGCGCTTCGCAGTATTCGACCGAGAGCATGGACTTTCTTTCTCCACGCAGGAGTTTGAACCGCAATTCATTGGCCAGTTCCTGAAAACGTCTTGTGGAATATTCCGGATGTTGTGCATGAACCGCAGAAACCGCGCGCAGCCGATGGCGATTCCCATGCAGCTGTTGTTGTTTCAGAAGCTGTAAAATGACATCATCTTCCATCGTGACAGCCCGTGGTTTCCCCCGCGGTCCCCCTCTTCAAACCATTTTCCCGCAGCTTAGCACAGGAAATTTATGCTTCATGGCAATCGTCTCGTAATGTTTTAACAGCATGAAGAAAAGTTCCTTAAAAGGTTTGCTGGGATCGGGGGAGTTTACATATCTTTCAACTGAGTATTCCCATACCTCCAAAACTCAGCAGAACTTGACTTCCTACCATTTGCCATATTACTCCGCTACCACCAATAATTCCAATTAATAATGTAGGAATCCAATTTTTTGTATCCCTCCAAGTAATTATTGAAAATATACAATATATTCCTAGCAGCCTGTCGGACTTAAAAGCAAGTTCTGCGAGAAAAATCATAAAAGCATGATATATTACCAGTCAAAAAAAA
>NZ_CALXSK010000049.1 GCF_944391105.1 uncultured Victivallis sp. | reverse complement strand
TGCGCCGAAACGGTTTTGACGCACGAAAAAACAAGTGATTAACACGAGAGAGCCAATACTTTTGAAATTGGCTCTAACGACTTGAAAAAATGAACTCCATGCACTATTATAAAACAGGCCGGTTCAATGTTCATGGGCGGTCTGTCCAAAACATGGCTGCTGAAGGAACAATCTTTCTGAAACCGGTTCAGCGCTTTCAATAACGGAGAAGATGAGGATTCAAATGAAATCACGGAGGTTGCTTGGGATGCTGCTGGGGACTCTTCTGGCAGGGCTGAACGGCATTGCGGGAGAGTTTTTCCCGCTCGCCGATCAATGGTTTTTTTCGGAACACGTTTCCGGTGAGTGGCAGAACCGTGTTCCCGCGGAGGCGGTGCCCTTTGCGCTGAAGGACGGCAGAATCGATCTGGATCTGCTGCGCGGCGGAGCCGCCGGCAAAGAGCATGATACCGCTGTCGTCTACAACCGTTTTCTGTCGGAGCGCGACGGAATGCTGTCGATCGGCTTCGGCTGCGACTGGTGGATGCAGGTGTTCTGCAACGGCAGGGAATATCTCAATACCTTGAAATCCGGTAACGGGAGCAGCTCTTATTCCCCGTGGAATCAGCCCGTGCTGATCCCGGTGAAGAAAGGCATGAACCTCCTTGCCGTGAAGCTGATCCGGGGAAGAAACTCTTTCACGTTTGTCTGCGGAGCGGTTCCGCCGCTGCCGGTTCCGCAGATTCTGGCGCGGCGCACGCTGCCTCCGCCGGCGCCGCCCGCCGGAAGCGGCAGTTCCTACCAGCTGATCCTGTTGGGAGATACGCATTTTGACGCGCCTTACGAGGTCTACCACAGTGCGTACAATGAACCGGATGAGAAACTCAACCGGATTCAGCGTGCGGAATTTGCCCGCAATGAAGCCATCTGGCGGGAACGGGGGCCGCGCATGCTCAAGGCCGCCGCCGGGCAGATTACGGAGAGGACGCGCGCCGTCGTTCAGGTCGGCGACCTCGTCCAGGGAGACTGCGGCAACCCGGAAACGCACGAGCGCATGATGCTCGATACGCTCTCGGCGTTCAAGGCTTCATTCCGTGCGCTGCCGTTTCTGACGGTGCCGGGCAATCACGATGTGCGCGGTCCCGGCGCAGCTGAAGCCTGCCGCCGGACACTGCTGCCGTACCTGTCGCGGGAACTGAATCGGAAGATCACTTCCACGACGTTCCATTTCATGCTGGAAGGTGATCTCTATGTATTCATCGACTTCAACGAGCCGGATTGCGACGCCATCCGCAGGGCGTTTGCGGAACACCCGGACGCCCGGTATAAATTCGTGGTGACGCACGGGCCGGTTCTGCCGGCGGACAGCGGTTCCTGCTCCTGGTTTCTTTTCGGATTCGGCGCCGACAATGTCCGCCGTTATTTCCGCGAACTCTTTCTGCGGAACGATGTGATTGTGCTGACCGGACATGAACACGCGCTGGAGCTTCTGGAGTGCGCGACCGATTCCGGGCGGATCACCCAGCTGATGGCCAACAGCGTATGGAGCGCGGAGCCGCTGGCTCAATACGTTCAGGAAGCCGGCTCCGCGGCGGAGTACGGGCGTAATCAGCAGGAGGTCTTCCGGAATCCCGACGGCATCCGGCTTCTGGCGGAATATCAGCCTGCCGTCACCCGCTACTGGCATGCCCGCGGCGCGGGGTACTTCCGGCTGGATATTGCGCCTGACGGCGTGGTCGCCCATTATTTCGGCGGCGACTCCGCGACGCCGTCCAAAACGATCCGCCTGCGCTGAATCCGGTCAGCCGCCGCGGGCTTCGCGCTCGGCGGCGCGCCACAGGCGGACTGCTCCGAGAAAGAGGGGAACGACGGTGGCGGCCTTCACCGGGCCGATCCCGTTGATTTCCATCGCTTCCTGCACGGTCAGCGGCTGCCGTTCCGCGAAGTCGGCCAGCGCAGCGTTGGAGAGTACCTGAAAGGGCGGGACGCCGCGCTGTTCGGCCAGCCGGGAACGGACTGATTTCAAGGCGTCGTAAAGCGCGTGCCGCTCCATTTTCGCTGCTTTAGATCCGGTGCTGCCGGCGGTGCGCCGGGCGTCCGGAGTTTCATGGCGCCGCCGTTCCCGCAGCGGTTCTTCCGGTACGTCGAGTTCGGCCTGGGCGTGTCCGGCCAGCACTTCCATGCCGTGCGGAGCCAGTTCCAGACAGGGGTAGTCGCCGCGTTCGATCCGGCCGATGCAGCGGCAGCTTTCAAGGGATTTGATGTATTTCATCACCTGTATGCGCCCAGCCCCATCTGGATTTGAGTCAGACAGCGTGGTATGTTCTTCCACAAACCGGAATAATGGGAGGACGGCATGGGACGCGAAGGACGAGATTATTGGGAGGAGCAATTGTCCGAATATTGGGACAGCGGCTTGACGATTCAAGAATACAGCGAACTGAAGGAACTTCCTTACGAAAGCACCCGCCGCTGGATCCGAGTGTCGCAGAAGACTTTGAAGTGCATAGATTCTCATATTCGCAACCGGATAACCTCAGCTGTATATTAAGTGAAAAATACAGCAGCCAAATTGTTGATGGAGCGATTACAATATGAACAGTAAACAGGTCAATGAAACAGTCAATAAACTGTTTTCGTTCATGCAGGATGTGAAAGACGGGGATCTGCGGACAATTCTTGAGAATATGCAGAAAATGAATGACTACATGGCGGAGAAGCTCCGCATCTACGAGGAGCATCTGGCTTCGCTGACGGGCAAGGAACGCCCAATCCTGACGGAATCCGACAAACGCCGATTGGCTCAAAAAGGCAAAGAATTGAATGATTTTCTGCTTGCCTCCATAGAACCGACATGGGCTCCCGGAACAATCCGGAAATGGTATTCCGATCTGGTTGAAGCAAAATACAACAGCGTCAATGAGGGACAGAAGAAACGGGGCAGAAAGCCCATCTCTCCGGAAATAGTTGAAAAAGTCCTGCAGCTGGCGAAAAGCAATCCCGATTGGGGATATGAACACATTGCCGGAACAATGCGGTATCTGGGATACAACGTCAGTGCGACAACGATTCGGCATATTCTGGAAGCGAACGGCATCGTTCCTGATCCCGACCGGAGATTACGCGGAGATTGGTCTCAATTTATCGAAACGCAGCAGTATGTAACCGCATCGACGGATTTCGCCCAGGTGGAACGTTTGACTCCATTCGGACTGGTTCGTGAGAGTCTGCTGTTTTTTATGGACATCGGCAGCCGGGAAGTATGCCTGGGAGGTATTGTTCATAATCCTGACAGCAACTGGACTACACAGATTGCCAGAAACATGTGCGATATGTGGGACGGTTTCATGCTGGGGAAAAAATACCTGATCCATGATCGCGATCCGCTTTTCAACAAGAGATTCGATTCTGTTTTTGAATCTATTGGGGTTCAAATCAAGAGGCTGCCGCCGTTCACACCGCAGATGAATGCCCGCATGGAGAATTTCATTCGGGCGATCAAGACAGAGTGTCTGAACAAGATTATTTTTACTTCAGAACGGCAACTTCGGCTGGCGGTCAAGGAATATCTTGAATACTGGAACCATTATCGTCCCCATGCCGGGCTTGACGGCAAAATGGTCAAACCGTATCCGCAGGATATGAATGCCCCGGTCAGAGAGGTTTCATTTCTTGGTGGCTTGCTTCACGGTTATCGACGGGAACCGATGGCGGCGTGAACGTGAGGAATTTATGCACCCCCGTTACGCGCGCGTGAGGATTTTCGCTCTTGTCAGAAAAAATAGGGATTTTATGACAGTCTGCCAGTCTGATTTTTTCGTATGACAGGTCATGAGTAGAGGTCGGAAGTTCGAATCTCTTTTCTACCATTTTCGCGATGTTCAAACTCTTTTTTGAGGTAGAATGAAGTTCCAGTTTCTCACGGAGAATTTTTCGAGAAGTGAAAATGCTCCTCCTTTTGAGACTCGAAAAATTCGCCAGTTTGAGGTGGAGAGAATTTTTCTGGAAAATAAAAAAATGGTCGAGGTTTTCTGATGCGGAAAATTTCAAAGTCTCATTGACAAAATGTTCAAACCGGATTTTATTATCTGAAATCAGATTTCCAAACGAAAAATCGGATCCGCATCATGAAACTCTCGAAACTGCGCATCGAAATCGGGCTGCCGGAACCGGTCCGGCTGCTGCATTTGACCGACACCCACCTCGCCTTTGCCGACGAGCGAGACGATGAGCGGAAACGCGAACTCGCCCGCCGCCGCTCCGCCGAATTCGCGGCCGACGGCGTCGATCTCGCGCGTCATCTCGAAGAGGCGGTTGCTCACGCGCGCGAACATGAGGAACTGATCATCCACACCGGCGACCTGATCGATTTCGTCTCATACCGGAATCTCGATCTGGCCGGGAAGTTCTTCGCCGCCCACGACTGCTTCGTCGCCGCCGGCAATCACGAATTCAGCAAATACGTCGGAGAAGCGTGGGAGGACGAGGCGTACAAACTCGATTCTCTGCCGCTGGTGCAGAAATATTACCCGAACAACCTGCGCTTCGCTTCGCGCATCGTCGGCGGCGTGAATCTCGTCGCCGTGGACAACTCCTACTACCTTTTCCGGGAACAGGAACTCGAACGGTTCGAAGCGGAAATCGCACGCGGATTTCCGATCGTGCTGCTGTTCCACAATCCGATCCACACCGACGAACTCTATCATGAGATGATGGTCAACCGCCGCAACGAATGCGCCTACCTCGTCGGAACCCCGGACGAGCTGCTCACCCCTTACAGCGACCATCGACGCCGCCAGCAGCGACCCGATGCCGCAACCCTCTCCTTCCTCGACCGCGTAAAACGAGCACCGGAAGTGAAGGCGATTCTCGCTGGACATCTCCACTTCAACTTTCAGACAACGCTGTTCGGACGGATCGGGCAGTACGTCACGGGCGGAGGATTTCAGGATCTCGCGCGCGAGGTGGAGCTGGTTTGACACAAAAAAACCGCCGGATCCGGTCTCCGGCGGTTCGTATTTCCAACGGGACAGGCAGCCTGCTTACTTCACTTCATCGAGTTCGAGATCCGAGAAGTAGATCGTGCCCGAGGAGTTCTGCAGTCCGATCACGATCGTCACTGCCTTCGCATCGGCCGGAATCGTCGCAATGGTGATTGCTTCACGCCAGCCGAAAGTGCCGGTCAGTTTGGGCTGCACGTCGGGATAGTTCTTTTTGCCGTCGGCACCGACGATCTCGAACATCATTTTGACTCCGAGATACGCCTGAGGCGGAACAGAGATATTCTCGCCCTTGATCTTGCCGGTGAGCTTCACGGTCTTGCCGCGAACCAAATTGACGTCGACGGGGAACTGTGCCATGGCGCCCTTCGCGGGATCGGTCACGAAGAGTCGCACCGCACTCTCGTCGGATTCCGGGGCGCCGTTCGGCAGGAAAGTCATGAGCTGCGCATTCCGCCACTTCGAAACCGCACTCTGCGTCTCAAGCAGATTATCGTAAATGTCATCCGCATCTGCGGCGACGGCTCCGAGCAGCATGGCCCCGAACAGAACATTCATCAGAATCTTCATGGTTCTCCTCCTTCTCTCATTTGAACTTGCCGGATAAAATAAACTTAAACCGCTTTTCGCAAAATGTTAAATACCGGGTTGAAAAAAAAAGTTCCGCGTGTATCTTTTTACATTCTGTTTGACTGTGGAGGATGGCGTGAAAATCTCAATCGTGACCATTGTGCGGAACAACGTTTCCCAGATCGGAGAAACCATGGATTCCGTGCTGAATCAGGATTATCCGGAGCTGGAGTATATCGTCATCGATGGAGCGTCGACCGACGGGACCGTCGAAGAGATCGAAAAGCGGCGCGGCGGACTCGCCGTCTTTGTCAGCGAACCGGACCGCGGCATCTACGACGCGATGAACAAGGGCATCGCCCGCGCGACAGGAGATGTGATCGGGCTGATCAACTCGGGCGACCGCTATCTGCCGGGCGCCCTGAAGCTCGTTGCGGAGAGTTTCGCAGGGCGCGATCTCGGGAACTCGATCTTCTGGGGAGACGTCATCTACGAGAAAAAAGGACGTGTCCGCGGATTTCGCCCGGAAAACCGCTACCGCGGCGCTTTCGCCCCGCATCCGTCGATGTTCGTGCCGCGGCGCGTCTATGAGCGCATCGGCGCATACGACACGTCGTTCCGGCTGCTCGGTGACTATGACTTCATGTACCGTGCGGTCAACCATTGCGGCGTCGACGTGATCTACGTTCCGGAACCGGTCGCATTCTACCGCGAGGGAGGCTTTTCCGACCGGAACATCGCGGCGTGTCTACGCGATGAACTGCACGTGAAACTCCGCTACGGACAGCCCCGCTGGAAGGCGGAAACCGAATATTTTCTGAAGTTAATCAAGAATCTGCCGCGAATCATGCTTGCAAAATGTTGAAACAGGATTATATTAACCGGATGTATGTCAGTTGAAAACGGATGGTTACAATCACTCTCAAGGAGCACAATAAATGACGTATGCGATCATCAAAACCGGCGGCAAGCAGCTGAAAGTCAAGACGGGCGACGTGGTGGACATCGAGAAACTCGACGTCGAAGTCGGTGGGAAAGTCACTTTTGACGAAGTCCTCGCGATCGGCGAAGAGGGCGGGAAACTCAACGTCGGCACCCCGAAAATCGAGGGCGCGACGGTTTCCGCCGAAGTCAAGGATCAGTTCCGCGGCAAGAAAGTCGTGGTCTTCAAGATGAAGCGCCGCAAGGGCTACCGCCGCACACAGGGTCATCGCCAGAGCCTGACCCGCGTCGAAATCGGCGAAATCAAAGGCTGAACCGTAAGGAAGAAGGTACGCCATGCAGTATGATGTGAACGGAGCGCTGCTCTCGACTGAAATTCCGGGCGTTCCCCTGATCAACCGCGGCAAGGTTCGGGACGTTTACGACCTCGGAGATGCGTTGCTCTTCGTGGCGACCGACCGGATCAGCGCTTTCGACGTGGTCATGCCGTGCGGCGTTCCCCGCAAGGGCGAGGTGCTCACGCAGATCTCGCTCTTCTGGTTCGACCTGATGCGCGACATCCCGAACCACCTGATCTCCGCCGACGTCACGACGCGGCCGGAGCTTGCGGCTTACGCAAAGGATCTTCAGGGGCGCTCGATGATCGTCCGCAAGGCGAAGGTCATGCCGGTCGAGTGCATCGTCCGCGGTTATCTTGTCGGCAGCGGCTGGAAGGATTATCAGAAAAGCGGAACCGTCTCCGGCATCAAGCTGCGCGACGGGTACCAGCAGGCGTCGAAACTCGACACCCCGCTGTTCACCCCGTCGACCAAGGCCGAAATCGGGGCGCATGACGAAGCGATCTCCTTCGAGGATGTGGTTCGGCTGCTCGGGAAGGAAAAAGCGACCACGTTGCGGGATCTCTCGCTCAAGATCTACACCACCGCCCGCGATTACGCCGAAAAACGCGGCATCATCGTGGCGGATACGAAGTTCGAATTCGGTGAACTCGACGGAAAGATCATCCTGGTCGACGAGGTGCTGACTCCGGATTCAAGCCGTTTCTGGCCCGCGGATCAGTACAAGGTCGGAACGAGCCCGGTCAGTCTCGACAAGCAGTATGTCCGCGACTACCTCGAAACGCTCGACTGGAACAAAACCGCTCCGGGGCCGCAGCTGCCCGCCGACGTGGTCAGCAAAACCACCGAAAAATACCTGGAAGCCTACCGGATGCTCACGGGGAAATCCCTGTAAACGCAGCCGGGAGTTGGTGGAACAACCCGGAAAGAGGCGGCAATTCGCCGCCTTTTTTCATTCTCGGGAAATCAAAAAATCATGTTTACGGAACTCTATGCCGGGATGGGTCCGGTTCAAATCGCAGTTCTGATCGCAAGCGCGATCCTGATCGGGATCAACAAAACCGCGATTCCCGGCATCGGGGTCCTGCCGGTCATCATGTTGACGATGGCGTTTGAGAGCCGGCTGTCGACCGGATTGCAGCTCATCATGCTCGTAATGGCGGACCTCATGGCGGTTTCGTGGTATCGCCGCAAGGCGGACTGGCGGATCATCTGGCGGCTGCTGCCGTGGGCGTGGACGGGACTTGCAGTCGGCGCAGTGGTGCTCTGGCTGCTGCCGGAGGGAAACGACCGGATCATGCGCATGGTCATCGGCGGAATTGTACTCGGGCTCGCGCTGCTGAACTTCATCCGCTCGCGGGTCGCGCCGGATCAGATTCCCACCGGGAAGATCGCCGCCGGTTTCTACGGTACACTGCTCGGATTCACGACCCATCTCGCGAACGCAGCCGGTCCGGTGGCCGCGATCTACTTCCTCGCGATGAAGCTCCCGAAACAGAAGTACATGGGCTGCAACGCCTGGTTTTTCCTGATCATCAACTGGACGAAAATGCCGCTTTTCATCATGGACGGGCGCATCACGCTCGAAGCGCTGAAAGTCGACCTCACGATGATTCCGTTCCTGCTCGTCGGCGGCGCGCTGGGGATTCTGCTGATTTCGAAGATGCCGCAGAAACTCTTCGAAAACATCATTCAGGTCATCGTCGTACTCTGCGCGATCTATCTCTTCTTCTGAATCAGACAAACTGCGAAATCAGCACCAGATGTTGAAGCAGAAACGTCGCCACGGAAAATACGATCGTCCAGATCGCGTAAACCGTAAGGTCGGGAATCCGGTGGCGGTTGACCGCCAGCACCTGTAACGCGACGAGCAGTGCGGCAACCACCGTCACGACCGTCACTCCCCGGGTCAGCGCATATCCGACCGGAGCGGCAAGGGTTCCTTCCCGCCAGAGCCACGCGACAGAAACCGGCAACGCAAACTGCGCAAGGAGCACTCCGGCAAGCCGGAATCCCTTGCGGTCCTTCACCTCGGTCAGCAGACACCACGCCTCCAGCAGCACACATGTGCCTGCGATCAGGCTCAGGCTTGAACAAACGGCAATCGCATCAAAATGTTCCATCCCGGACTTCTTTCCCGGCGTCCCCGCCGAACAGAGAGACTAGTGCCTCCTGCGTTCCTGCGCAAGGCGGTTCACCGACTTCAGCAGCGCGTAACAGGTCTCCATGTGCGGGACCGGAATCGAATGAAGTGCCGCCAGCCGTACCGCATTGCCGAGAATCGCCTCAACTTCGAGTTCCCGTCCCGCCTCGAAATCCTGGAGCATGCTGGTTTTATAAGCGGGGAAGTTCCGCGTATATTCGACTTGTGCGTCGGCATTTTCCGCAGTCAGCGCGACACCGCATGCGTTCGCGACCGCAATCACCTCGTCCATCAGGGTCCGGCAGAGCTTTTCAAGTTCGTCCCTGCGGGTCATATCCCGCGTCGTCGCATTCCCGGCAAGAACCGAAACCGGATTGAACGGCAGATTCCAGAGAAGTTTGTTCCAGCGCACGAAAACGATGTCCTCATGCAGTTCACACTTCACGCCCGCCCTGGCGAAAAGGGCGGCAAGTCGCCGCGCGGCCTCTCCAATTCCGGAGGGATAATTCCCCATCTTCAGGTCGCCGCTGCCCTGATGCAGCACGAAACCGGGCCGCGGACGCGAAACGCCGATGTAGGCGATCGTGCTCAGCAATTCATTCTCCGGAAACGCCTCCGCCACCTCGCGCTCGATGTCGATCCCGTTCTGGATCAGCACAATCGCACTTTTCGGCGACCGCACAGCCGGACGCAGCAGTTCCACCGCGTCCGCACCGGGAAGAACCTTCGCGGTCAAAAACACGTAGTCGGCCTCGCCCTCATAATCCGCCGCATGTTTCAGCACCGCCGCCGGGGTGAAGTGAAAATCTCCGGCAATGCTTTGAATCTCGTAACCGGAACGGGAAGCGACCTCGTAATCGCTGCGCGCCACAACCGCCACTTCGGCCCCCGCCTGCGCGAGTCGACCCGAAAAATAGACGCCGACGCCGCCGGCGCCCACGACCAGAACTCTGCACATACTTTTTCTCTCCTTCTCCGTACCGCCTAACGCGCGCCGAAAATCCGTGTCCCGACCCGGACCAGAGTCGAACCGTGACGTGCGGCAATCTCAAAATCCCCGCTCATGCCCATCGAAAGCAGCGGAAGTTTGCGCCTGAGTTTTCCTTCGAGCTCATCCCTCGTGAGACGCAGCAGCTCGAAAATTGCGGCGATCTTCACAGGTTCGGCATCAGCGGGAGCCATCGTCATGAACCCCGCAAACTCCAGATTCGCGCAATCGACCGCGCGCCGAGCCAGCGGCTCAAGTTCCCGGAGCGGAACACCCGCCTTGCTCGCCTCGCCCGAGACATTCACCTCCAGCAGAATGCGCGGATGCTTTTTCTCCTCGCCCGCGATGCGGTCGAGCCGCTCAAGCAGAGCAAGGGAGTCAACCGAATGGATCACCTTCGCAAGCTGGACGGCTCTGCGCGCCTTGTTCGATTGAAGCCGCCCGATCAGATGCCACTCGATGTCATCCGGCAGAGCGGCGGCCTTCTCCGCGAGTTCCGGGATGCGGCTCTCGCCGAACTTGCGGATTCCCGCGTCATAAAGTTCCCGCACAGCCTCCGCCGGAAACGTCTTGCTGACCGCCAGAAGTTCGATCTCCGAAGGATCGCGGAGCGCCTCGCGCGCGGCGGCGTCCAGCGCCGCGCGCACTTCGCGGTAGTGCGCAACGACCGAACTCATCGCCTCACCCCTGCCCGTTTGCAAATTTCAGTTTGTTCTCGGGCGGGCGCGACGTGATCTTGGTCCCGGGGGGAAGGCTCTCGGTGAGCCAGACGTTACCGCCGATCACGGAGTTGTCACCGATCGTGATGTCGCCGAGCACCGACGCCCCGGAATAGATCGTCACGTTGTTGCCGATGGTCGGATGGCGTTTGTTCCCCTTGATGAGCATGCCGCAGGCGTCCTTCGGGAAATTCCCCGCGCCGAGCGTCACGCCCTGGTAGATGCGAACGTTGTCGCCGAGCACGGCGGTCTCGCCGATCACCACACCGGTGCCGTGGTCGATAAACACGCCGCGCCCGAGATGAGCGCCGGGATGAATGTCGATCCCGGTCTGGCTGTGCGCGTGTTCGGTCATCATGCGTGGAATAAACGGAATTTTCTTGTGATAAAGCACATGCGCCATACGCTGAATCGTGATCGCCTTGATGCCCGGATAACTCAGAATGATCTCGTCATATGAAGTCGCCGCCGGATCGCCCGCGTAAGCGGCCTCGACGTCGAGCTTGGCCGTCTCGCGGATCGCCGGAAGTGCGTCAAGCAGCGCGAAAACCGCCTCGTTCGTACCGCACTCTTTGCAGGAGACGACCTGCCGGTTGTAACGGATTGCGCGGCACATCTGGTCGAACAGCTCGGAGTAGATCTCCTTGAGCAACTCGCCGACGTCGTGCGACACCATCTCACGGTGTCCCTGACGCCGGCCGTCGAAACCGGGAAAGATCACCTCAAGCAGCTTCTCGGTGATCGCGACGATCTCCGCCCGGCGCGGCAGATTCACTCCATCGAGATGATTCACCCCGAACCCGTCTTTGTAACTCTCCCCGAGCCGGTTGACGATCTCTCCGAGCCGGATCGACGCCTCCCCCTCCAGGTCGCTGAAATCGTATTTTGCAGGACGCATACCCTCTCCTATTCCACATTTTGAATCTGCTCGCGCAGCTTCTCGCATTCACTTTTGAAGGCGACCACCAGCGGAGAGACCGCCGGGATGCCCGCCTTGTTTCCGAGCGTCGTGATCTCGCGGAAGAGCTCCTGCATCAGAAAGTCGAGACTGCGCCCGACCGGCTTCGTCTCCTCGGCAAGAAAGCGGCGAAACTGCCCGAAATGGCTGTGCAGCCGGGTGAGCTCCTCGGTCACATCGGACTTGTCCGCATAAAAAAGCACCTCCTTGAGCAGCCGTTCATCGTCGGCGGGTGTCGGAATCTTTTCGGCGGAAAGCTTCTCCAGCAGTCTCGCCTTGATCGCGCCGTTGATCTCCGCCACAAGCGGCTCAATTTGGGAAACCAGCGTCTCAAGTCCCTGTTCCCGCGATTCAAGTTCCCGTTTGAGCGCCTCCCCTTCGCGTTGACGCATCGCCTGATACTCCGCAATCGCCGAGGAGACAGCCCGCTCATAAGCCTCGGCCATGCCGGGGGAATCCGCATCCGGAACGGCCGAGACGACCACTCCCGGAATCAGCATCAACTGTTCGACATTGACATTTTCGTCGAGGTCCGCCGTCAGACGCGCCGCTTTCGCGGCTTCCACGAGTGACGCGAGCAACGCCGCATCGACCGAGGCCTGCAAGGCTCCGCCGGAAAGCGATGTGCAGCTGATCCGCAGCTGAACCGCTCCGCGGCTGACCGTCGCGCCGACCAGTTTTCTGGCAAGCGGTTCAAATTCCGCGAACTCCGCGGGAGCCGACACCCGCAGTTCAAGCTGTTTGCGATTCACGCTTGAAATCTCCGCCGAAAGACGAACCGGGCCGACCGTCGCCTCCCCCTTCCCGAAACCGGTCATGCTAAGCATCGTCGCGGCTCTCCTCTGCGCGGATGACGGGCTCTTCGAAAACCGGTTTTTCACTCTCTCCGGGGGCTGCGGGCTCCATCCGCGCCGGATCCGGGCCGGCGAACGGATCGACCTCGAACCCGTCCGGTTCCGCCGGCAGTTCGATCGGTGTCTGGGCGTCGTCCGGAGTTTTCAGAACTTTGGTGGTTGCGGCATCGACCTCATCTTTCGTCATGATTCCACCGAAATTGATCGCCCATCCGGCGAGGTCTCCCCGGCCGTAACCGCAGAACACCGCGCGCTGTCCGGCGTCACCGATCTCCCACACGAGCGAAAGCTGTTTTTTCATTTCAAGCGCTTTCCGGAGCGGTTCGATCTCCGCCTCGTCGAGCGTGCCGGATGGATTGAACACCGGTTCGAACGTCGTCTCAAGCACATAAGGGAAATCGAACCGGATCCGGTTGAATTCCGCCACGCCGAGCTGTCCGTACAGATAATTCTGCGCGTAGGCCCTGGCCTGCGCCATGGCGGAGCTGATCGGCAGACTGAACTTCCGGAAGCTCTTTCGGATCAGACGGTTCGGATACCAGTACCGCATGCTGCCGGAAGAAGCGCCGAACACCAGAAAGTCGTCTGTCTGCCCCGGGATCCGCCAGGTTACGCAGATCTGTTTGAGCTGACTGGACGCCGATCCCGGTCCGGCGGCCGGAAGAATGTCCCCGGTCAGCAGCAGCGGACGGTTGTATTTTACAAAATAGAGCTGCTCGGTTGTGAGCTCCGGTGCATTGTCGAGCAGATATTCACGGGCGCGCTGTACGGCGCGATCCTGATAATACGCTTCGGAACGGCATCCGGCACTCATGACGGCAATCCCGAACAGCAGCAGAACCCCCGGAAGAACGGCAAACAGTTTTTTCCCATTCGGCATCATGATCCTCTCTCCTGTAATCGATCGTGTACGCGCAAACTATACTCTCTTTTTTCCGTTTCGTCAATCCGATTTCGCGGATATGCCATTGAAATTCCGCGAAAACAGGTTAATATAATAGCAGAAGGAGGTTCAGAAAAAACAGACATGACCGCGACCGCATTTTATGGAGGCAGCTTCGATCCGCCTCACAAGGGACATCTCGGAATCGCGCTCGGCGCCCTCGCATCGGGCCGGACGCAACACGTTCTGCTCGCACCGGCCTACGACCCGCCGCACAAACACGGGAAGAAGCGGGCGCCGTTCGCGGACCGGCTCGCAATGGTGAAACTGCTGATCGCGGGACATCCCGGGCTGGAGGCGTGCGACATCGAGTCGCGCCTCGCGCTGCACCCCTCCTACACAATCGACGTGCTTGCGGCCCTGGAACGGGAACGCCCCGGAGAACGGCTTCAACTGCTGATCGGCAGCGACAGTCTGCGCCAGCTCCACAGCTGGGCCCGTGCGGAGGAACTCGCGGAACGGTACGAAATTCTCACCTGGCCCCGCCCGGGCGAGTCGATCGACGCGGACACTCTCGCCCGCTTCTGGTCGCCGCGAATGGTGAAAAAGCTGCTCTCCGGCGTGCTTTCCGGCGATTTTTTTGAAATATCTTCGACCAAAATCAGAAACGATGTGGCAAAACAGCGGGAAATGGTTCATATTAATAATGGAATGACACAGCGGGTGTGGGAGTACATCCGCGACAAACAGCTTTACAGTGGAGAAGGAATGACCAGCGTAAATAAACCGACCCCGGCCGAACTGGCGGATTTCTGCGTGAAGTGCGTGGATGAAAAACTTGCGGAAAATACCGTGAAGATCCATGTGGGCGATTCGTCGTCCGTGGCGGATTACTTCGTGATCGCAACGGCGAATTCCGAACCGCAGCTTCGGGCGCTGACCGGATTTCTTGAACGGGAAGTCCGGGAAAAATTCGCGTTGCGTCCGCTCTCGGAATCGGGAGAAAGCGCGAGCGGCTGGGTTCTGATCGATCTCGGCACGGTGATTGTTCACATCATGACCCCGGAAATCCGGGATCGTTACAACCTCGAAGGACTTTGGGGAGAGAACCCCAGCGAAGACGCGGTGAAAACGTTGGCGGAACACCATCCGTGACATCCGGTGCCGGAGCCGGATCAACGGCTTCGGGAAGGGAGGTGCATCATGGCGGATTACAGAAAGTACGAGGAAAACTGGAACGAATTCCAATGGGAGCGGGAAATTCGCCGCGACGAACGGCGGATCAGCTGCTATTTCCGAGAACTTCCCGGCTGTCTCGACCTTCCCGGCGAAGAGGAGATGATTTTCAGCAACCTGCTTTCGCATCCGGATCTCGTGCCGACCGGCGGCAATCCTGATTCTCTCCGCTTCTGGCAGAGGCCGGGAGATGACGAGGAAGAAGAGGAGGAGCCGGATGATCCGCAACGGCGGCCCGGCACTGAAATCATCGATGAGATCGACCGCCTCGCCACGGAGTGGAACGTCTGTTGCGCTTCGCTTCTGCGTTCGAATCTCGATCTGCACGGGCTCGGCATCGTCTGCGCCTTCGGGAAACTTCTCGCACGCGCGGCGGATTTCATCGACACCGATGCGGAAACCGCTCGCGGGCTCAAAATCAGCCTCGGGAAACGGGTCCTTGCGGATCTCAACGAACTGGTCGGAGGGATCAGGCGTCTCTGCGAACTGCAACGTTCGCTGATTCCACACGCAGCATTGACGATCGAACTGCTCGGTCACGTGCGGGAACGGCTCGTCGACCTTGTGGAGCAGCTGCGCAAATGAAGCGACATTCCCCGGAAGTACGACCGGCGGCTCCGGCCGAACATCCGTGGTTTCTGCCTGCCGCAGCGGCACTGCTCGCCCTGGTCGGGGCGGCTACCGCCCGCGTGCTGTTCGGGCTTGCCGGAACCGATATGGTGCACTTCACGGTCGTCGGCGACGAGTGGCCCGGCACGGGGGTGCTCCTCGGGTGCATGCTTCTCCCGGAACTTCTGCTGATCAAAATCAGACCGCGCACGATACTTGAGGTGTTTGCGCCCTTCGTGCTGACGCTGCCGTTTCTCCCTTTCGCGCTCTCGATCAATCTGCCGATCGCCTATGCGGCGGCGGCGGGGCTCACGATTTACCGGGGGGCACTGCTGGGGACATTCGACGGGGAGACGGCCCGGAAATACCTCCGCAGACTGCCGTTTTTCGCAGCTGCGGCGGGAGTTCTTCTGATCGCCCTCGGGGTCTTCGCATCGAGTTGCGCATACGACAGGATGTTCCTGACCATGCTTGACTGGGGCGTTTACGCCCAGACCGCATGGCGGACATTTCACGGTCACATTCTTCAGGGGACCTGGCCCGGACCGAACTTCTCGGAAGGGCATTTCATGCCGGGTTACTTCTTCCTGCTCGCCCCGTTCTACGGGCTGCTGCCGTCGGTCTGCACCGTGTTCGTCACCGGAGCGCTGGCGCTGTGGGGAAGCGCGGGGCTGCTCTATCTCTTTGCGCGACAGCGCGGATTTTCCCGCCCCTGCTCGGCGGCGTTCGGGCTGGTCTGGCTGCTCTGCCCGTCGGTATCGAATCTGAATCTGACGGCGTTTTACGGAATCAACGCGATTGTATTCTTCATTCCGGTCTTCTTCGGCTTCTACATGCTGTATGAAGCGAAACGCTATCGTCTCGCTTTTCTCGTATTTCTCTTTTCTCTGACACTCAAGGAGACGGTCGGAATCTTCTGGCTCGGCTGGGGGATGGTGAGTTTCCTGGAAAAGCGCCGACGGGACGGCATCCTCTACGGTGTGATCGGCACGGCCTGGTTTCTGCTCTGTATGAAAGTGTTCATTCCCCATTTCGCGGGCGGGGAGTACATCTTTTACAGCCAGTTCGGGCAGCTCGGAGGCGGAATTCTGGAGATTCTGCTTTCGCCATTCACACGCCCGGCGGAGTTCTGGGGACAGGTGTTCCGGCTCAAGAATCTGCAGTTCATACTGCTGCTTCTGCTGCCGTTTTTTCCGGGGGCGCTGAACCGGCCGTGGCTGCTCGGCGCGGGAGCGATCCTGATCGGATTCAATTTCATCCGCGGCAGCGAATCGATCGTGAATCTCGTCCATCAGTATCAGGTCGAAACGATCGCGATGTTTGCCGTCGCCCTGGTCCTCGGAGTGCGCCGCGTCAGAGCCGACGGAAAACTCGCGCGGCTGCTGCGCTGGAAACTCACGGGGGCCAGACGCCGGAACACACGCCTCGCAATGATCGCCGGAACCGTCGGCTGCGCCCTCTTTTCCCACCTCTTCTTCGCGGAGAGCTTTTACGGAAAAAACAACCTCGACCGACTGGCGTTTTTCTCGAATGTGCGGGGTACCGTTGCGGAAATGGAGCAGCTGATTCCCCCCGGTGAACCGATCTCCGCGGGAATTTCAGCCGCCCCGCAGTTCCTGTTCCGGAATACGGTCTATGGGGAAGAGCGGCCGGAGGGGAAATTCCTGGTCTACCACATCGGTGAGGATCCGATGGGGCTCTCTCTGGAGAAACACCGCAAATTCCTCCAGGATCCGGAACTGACCCTGCTCCGGACGAAATTGCTTGAGGACGGGCGCACGCTGTTCCTCTTCCGGCGCGGCGGAGCGGCCTCCCCGCCCGGAGACGGCACAATCCTCCCGACCCCTCCCCGGCATCTCTCCGGAGCCCGCCCATTCCCCATCGAGGATGAGAGGGGGGTCCGTTTTCTCACGGCGTCCATCCAGCCGGACGGGGAGAACGCACGCGTCGTCTTCCGATTGCTGCGCCCGCTGCCCGGATTCGCACGAATCCGGTTCCAGCTGCTGTTTCCAGACGGCTCTGGCTATTTCCGGAGTTTCTTCTTCGCCGACGCGGCGGTTCTGCCCGAACACACCCGGATCGGAACCGGGTATGAACTTCCCCTCCCCTTCCCGATGCACGAACTGGAATCGGCACAACCGGCATTTGAACTGCGGTTTCTTTGACCGGATGAATCCCGGATTCCCCTTTTTTTCTCTTGCAAAAATACGAATTCGTAGTATATTACAGAAATACGAATTCGTAATTCAGGAGATTTTCCATGCGGAACTGCATCAAAAAGCTGGTGGATGCGACCAACATCATCGACCATGCGTATCTGGTCAAGGGGAGGTCGCTTGCGGTGAAGCCGAACATTGTCGTGCTGCTGTATGCGCTTGCCAATGACGAGAACCTTTCCCAGAGCAAACTGCACAGCAACTGGCTGCTGCCGCTCTCGACGATCAACACGATTGTGACCGAATGCCGGAACGCGGGATACATCACGCTTGAGCCGGTTCCGGGCCGGCGGCGGGAATGTTTTCTGCGCTTCACGCCGAAAGGGAGGGAGTTCGCGGATCTGATTCTTGCGGAAATCCACGCGGCCGAGGAGAAGGCGATGCGCGAAACCCTGGCGAAGTTTTCTCCGGAATTCGTCGATGCTCTGGAATTCTACGCGAAGAGTTTTCAGAGCGCCCTGAATCTGGATGGAGACGGCGATGATGCGTAACGACCAGCGGCTTTTCTGGAAATACGTGGCGCCTTCGGTCTTCGGAGCGCTCATCGGAGGATCGTTCGCGATTGTCGACGCGATCTTCATCGGGCTCTCGGGCGGGAAAAACGCACTTGCGGCGGCGGCGGTCACCTGGCCGGTGGTCATGCTGCTGCAGGCGTTCGGATTTCTGGTCGGCTCGGGAGGAGCGGTGTTGATCTCCCAGAGCCGTGGAGCGAACGACGCCGGGCGCGAAAGTGGAATCTTTTCACGGACAGTGTTTCTGGCATTTGCCTGGAGCGCAGTACTGACGCTGCTCTGTTTCCCGATTCTGCGCCCGGTTCTGGCGGCGCTCGGAGCGACGGAGGAACTCATGCCGGTCTCGCTCCGATATGCGCAGATCCTGACCGGAGGGGTGGTATTTTCCATCTTCATGTCGGTCTGTCTGGAAGTGATTCGCAACGACGGTCACCCGACGCTCTCGATGCTGCTGATGGTGACCGGACTCCTCAGCAACATCGTCCTGGACTGGGTATTCGTCTTTCTCTGCGGCTGCGGCGCGGTGGGCGCGGCGATCGCAACGGTTGTGAGCCAGGGGGGAGCGTGCCTCCTCGGCGCGATCTATTTCTGCTCGCCGCTGACGCGACTGCGATTCACCGGCGAAATCTTCCGGCCCGCTTTGCGGGAAATCATTGACATCACCGTGACCGGGCTGCCGATTTTCGGCAACATGCTCTCGATCATCGCGATGCTCTACATGCACAACGCGCAGTCCCTCCGTTACGGCGGCATCGACGGACTCGCGGCATACACGGTCATCTCCTCGCTCGAAGCGCTGGGCTCGATGTTCATGACCGGAATCGCCGGAGGCGTTCAGCCGCTGTCGGCCTCGATGTACGGTGCGGGCAAATACAAGCGGCAGAACCGGTTCGGGAACTACGGATATTTATTTGCATTCATTTCCGGGGTGCTCCTTATGTTGTTCTCTTTTGCGATGCACAAATTCATTCCGGGGTGGATGGGACTTGCCGACGGGGAGGCGCGAAATCTCGCAATGCGCGGAATCCTGCTGTCGGCACCGGCATTTCTGCTGCTGGGGGTGATCCGGGTGGCGGCCTTCTACTATCAGTCGACCGGAGCGATCGCGAAATCGTCGTTTCTGATCTACGGCGACTCGTTTGCGGCGCTGCCGTTGTGTATCTTCACGCTGCCGCTCTGGCTTGGAATGGACGGCGTGTGGCTCGCAATGCCGGTCTCGCGCATTCTGCTCATGATGCTTCTGCTCTACTTCTGGTTCGGCATGAAGCGATACCGGGAGAAAAACGAAAACCGGGAGAAAAAGATATGTCCGACGACTTCTCACTGACTCCGCTCAACGATGCGGAACTGCCGGAATTCAAACGGGAGATGCAGCGGGCATTCCAGCTCGGATACGAGGCGGAATTCGGTCCATGCGACAAGCCGATCCTGCCCGAAGAGGACATCGACCAATCGCTGGAAGCCGAGGGCGCCGTCGCCTATGCCGCCCGGATCGACGGCGTCATGGCAGGAGGAGCGGTCGTGAAAATCAACCGCCGGACCCGGCACAACGAGCTCGAACTTCTCTTCGTCAAAGCCGGAACACAGAGCCGCGGCATCGGGCAGAACATCTGGAATGCCATCGAAAAACTCTACCCTGACACGGAAGAGTGGGAGACCTTCACCCCTTATTTCGAAAAGCGCAACATCCACTTCTACGTGAACCGCTGCGGATTCCGGATTGTAGAATTCTTCAATCCGAGACACAAGCTCCCGCTCCGGGAAGGCGACGGCCCCTGCAACATGGCCGACGAAGCCGCAAACTACTTCTTCCGCTTCGTCAAACCGATGAAGCCGGGACGCGACTGACGGGCTTCTGGTATCATTCTGTCATGGTTGCACAGGTGCCGGCTGAAACTGCCACTCAAGTGTACCGCTCCAGCTTTCTCCTGGTTTCAGGGACATCCCTTCAGGGCTCTGCATTTCCAGATTGTAGCAACCGATTCCGAACCAGATCCGGGGCGTGCGGAATTCCTTCAGGGAAAAGCGCTGAACCAGACTGTAATGTGACGCAGTATCATCGACCCGCCACCAGCCGGAGGTAAACGTTCCGGTCGGTTTTTCTCCCAGCCCGGTCCAGAACGGCATGGTGATTTCGGATCCGGCAATCGGCATAACGAGCTTGTCAATGCCGTGGTCACCACTTCCACCGACGGTATACTCCGGATGCATGTAGTAGGTGAGTTCACGTGTTTTTTTATCACGATTTGTCATGGTCAGCTTCAGCTGGAAACCTCCGTTTCCGGTGAGGAACAGCTCCTTGCGCAATCCAACGGGAGCGTCCTCCGGAGAAGTCAGGATCAGGTGGTCCCCCTTCGCCTCCGCCTGATAAACGGCGCTTCTATCCACAGGGCGTCCATCCGCATCGCGGACTTCATCCCAGATACAATAGTAGTTATTGACACTCTCAAGATGATTGATCCGGGAATAATCGATATTGAGCTGATTGGCGCCGGTTCGTTTATCATAAATTTCAAGAATGCGCCCGCCACGTTTCGGGTCGACGGTCAGTTCCAGCGTATCGTCCGAGAGCACCCAGACCGGGGAACTTCCGCCGGAAATAGTCGCTGTTTTCAACTCAGTTTTTCCACTGTTTGGTTGAAGCCGGCGAACATAAAAATCACATCCGACGGAGGACGACGAATATTTTCCGTCACAAGTCACCGTAAGCCGAAACGGTTCAAGAATATCCTTTCCCGCCTGGATCGAGAACTCCAGAACAGACAGCTTTCCCGCCGGCAACTCCAGGCTGCGGGAGGCGAGTTTCTCCCCGCTGTCACGCTCGAGTACAGCTTCGGCACGCAGAGTTTCTCCGCTGGAATTCTTCAGGAAGAACTTAGCCGAAGCCTGCGTATTTCCCGGTGGGATCACCACAACCGTTTTTTCCGGTTCCAGAGTCACTGCGATCTCTTCGCTTCCGGATTTGTTTTCAACCTTGACACTGTCGACCAGTTCAACGGGTTGAATGCTGCGGAGATAAATCGGGCCCGGCCCGTAGATCACGCGGAAAGTTCCATCGGCGGAAGTATGCAGAGTCTCCTGCTCACCCTTCATGCGAATCACTTCAACTTTTCCGGGTGCAGTCCGGAAGGAGCCGCTGTAGAGTCCCCGTCCATCCCAGATGACGCTGACATGTTCCTCCTTGTCACTCTCCTTGAAAATATAACCGTAGACCAGCTCATTATCGACCCCCTTCATGGGACCGGCGAGCGTACAATTCCCCAATTCCCTTCCGAGGGTCGCCACCGCATGGAAAGAGGGCTTTTTCTGCAAATCCCAGTCAAGCATGCCGAAGGCGTGTTCCGTGTAATTCGGATCGTTTCCCGCATCCCAGTAACTGTACAGAAAGACACGCTTGAAACCGAGGACATAGTGAATCAGTAATCCCCGAGTGATCATCTCGGCAACCTGCTCCCGGGTGACGGAGTAACCGAGCGGATTGGCAACATTGCAATCGCTGTAACCGTATTCCGTGGAAATCATCGGCTTATCGGCATCACCGTATTTGGCCATGATTTCCCTCACTCGGGTGATCCGTTCAAAAAGCTGTTCCGGGGCTCCGCCCGGATATCCTTCCGGAGTATGGAAATCAGCGGAATTTCCCGTATAGGTATGCAGATCGAGGACATCGAAATACGCTTTCCCGCCAGCAGCATAAAAATCATCCAGATATTTCAACGCATGATTCTCCAAGCCGGTAGTCGGAGCCGTAATCACATTGCGAGAATCGTATTTCTTAGCCATTTCATAGTGACTTTTTAGAACATCAAGATAGGCCTGTACGGGCTTTCCCCACAAATGAGGTTCATTTCCCGCAGTGAACGCATAACAGCCAACCGCCTTGCCGTCTTTGAATGCCTGCTCATGAGGAAACGAAAAAATTCCGACTCCGACATTGTAATATTTCTGTACAATCTCCGGCGAGCACCGCCACCAGCGGATCTGCCGGAATGGAGTTCGGGACAGCAGTTGCACAGCAACCGTATTCCACGCTATATGTTCCGGTCGATCAGCCACAGTGCCCTCACTGCTACCTCCCCAGTAAAAATTGACCGCCAGCATATCACCGAACGTACGGCATTCGAGTGGACGTGGAGTCCGGTACTGTTTCCACTCAACCGGTACGACTGAGCCATCCACGTTGCGTGCAGCAACGCCGAAACGATAATCGTGCTCCGGTTCCAGGGGAAAGATAAGCTTCCGTGTTTCCGTAACCGGCAGAGACGCAATCAGCTCCTCGCGTCCGGAGATGTCGGAGTATACCAGCCACTCCTTCACTTCGCTAACGCGACGTGCGAAATCGCTCCAGTCAAGTATCACGGCACCCTCCTGAATGCCGGTGACGGAGAATTTGACGCCGGGACGCTGTTTCTCCGGAGAAAGCTTTTCCGCCTCTCCTGTATTCAGCCGACGACCGAAAACCGCGGCTTCGCTTAAAACAAGCTGAAAGGCTCCGACCCGCTTTTTGACCCGGAACTGAACATAACGCGCTGCCGCCGGCTTTTCCAACGTGAAAGAAAGAGGAACTCCCTTCTCATTTACAGATCGTGCCTTGGTATCCGAAACCGCACTGCCGACACTCGTAAAATGAACGCCGTCCAGACTCAAAAGCACCTCATACTGCCCCATTCCCATCGTATCGCGTTCCTGCGCCCACACACGAGTGGCTTCAATGAGGAAAGGTTGTTTCAAATCGATGATGAAACTCCCGTAATAATCCGGCTGCCCCCAGCTGCCATATGCCTGACTGGCCCCTTCCGGCCCGATCCGTCCATCAATCAGAGTCTGAAGTTGATTATTCCCGATTGTGATCAGGCCCCGGTCTGTGGGAAAAGCTCCATCCGTCACCCAGGAGACGGTCGCACCCGTCTCAATGCGCGGAAGATCACCGGCAAAGGCCGCGGAATCATGATTCGGATAATTGTTGTCCGAAAGCAGTGCCGGCGCTGCTTGAAGAGCGGAAACTGAAACAATTCCGGCGAGAAGCAGATGTGCGAAATTCATTGAAAGCTGTCCTTTTAAAATCCGTTGCGGTTGCGATACCAGAGGGAGTTTTCCACACTGTCCTGCCACACGTTTTTCATGAATGAGTTACGGGAGGGGCTCAGTGCATGACCATCGACCAGCAGCAGGGTTCCGCTGTCGTTGTGCCTGGTCGCAGTATCGGCTCCGGAATACAGAAACACCTGTGATCGTTCCGCAGTGACCTGAACTTCCGTCACTTCCATGACAGTGCTCGGACTGGGAACTTGTCCGAACTTACGAGGAATGGACCCCTTTTCATCAAGTGTAACAGCGTAGACCTCCTTCATCAGTCCGGCTGGTTTGTCGCCGCCGATATTGGTATCACAGGAATTGATGGCATAGCCTCCCATCCACCACCAGGACTCCAGTCCAACCTCCCGCTGCTCAAGCGCAGGACACAAAAAGACGGAGGGCCTCATGTCGCTCCCGTTGTTGCGATAGAGATAACCGAGCAGCTGTGCATAGTTGCTGTACCAGTCTCCACCTTCCGGCATATAGATTCGTGCCACAGCCGGGACAAAATAATCCTGATAATCTTGTCCGTAAAGCGCGATGTAAACGCCCTGCTGCTTCAAATTGGAAAGACATTTGGTCGTTTTGGCCGTCGAACGCGCCTTGTTGAGAGCAGGAAGGAGCATGGAAGCAAGAATCGCGATGATCGCAATTACTACTAAAAGTTCAATTAATGTGAAATGGCTAAGGTTTCTGAAACGGGAAACCGGATATTCCCATTTCCGCTCGGATACGACGTTTGACGGGAGTGGAAGCTTTATTTTTGACATTTATCATCCTTTCCTGTTCAGTATGGTACAGAGAGTTATCTTTTTTCCTGATTCACCGTTCCGACGGATTGGCGAATTATCAACTCCGTTGGCAAAATTTCTCCCGGCAAATTAGAACGGTTTCGCTGCAAATACTCGTCCAGATAATACAATGCCTTTCGTCCCATTTCACTCAGCGGTTGTCTCACGGTTGTCAATGGAGGAGCAAGATAACCGGCAAAGGGAAGATCGTCGAAACCGATGATGGAAACATCGTCCGGAATCCGTCTTCCAAACTCATAACACGCTCGGTAACAACCCATTGCCATTTCGTCGTTGCCGCAGAGAATCGCCGTGATCTCCGGCGAAGCAGTCAGCAGTTTCACAGCCTGGCGATAACCGGCTTCCTGCGCGTGAACAGTTGGGATATGTGGAATCACCCATTCCGGTTTTCCTCCGCCGATTTCCAGTAGAGCGTCACGATACTCACTCAGCCGCTGTCGGCAGTTGTCAGAGGAATCATCACCGACCGGCAGAAATCCGATCCGGCGGTGCCCTTTCTGAAGGAGCAGTTCCATCGCTTCGCGAATTCCGCGGTTGGAATCATTATTCACATAACCCATCCTGCCGCTCTGCACGGGAGTATTGATCAGCATGATGGGAATTCCAGCCCTCTCAAGCATCGGCAGCGCGGGGAGCAGCCGATCCGCCATCACCAGGCAAAGTACATCACAGCGACGGGTCCGGCTCAGACGAATCAACGCCTGACCATCCACCTCACCGCAATCCATAATAATCGACATCTCCACACTGTGATGAGTTTTCGCATATCCCGTCATGCCATTGATGATCTGGGAGGTATACTCGGGCAGTGCGGGGAACTCAGTGGAAACGATCACTCCGATATGCGATACCCGTTCCGTTCCTTTATTAGGAGAAAAATTCAATTCTGAGATCACCGTCCGAATCCGGCGGCGCAAAGTCTCGCTCACATCGGTCCGATTGTTCACCACCCTCGATACGGTCGCAACCGAAACTCCGGCCCGTTCCGCCACCAGATGGATGCTGATTTCTTTTTTTCTGCGTGTCATTTGATAAATCCGCCATTGAGAACTTGTAAATATTATGATCAATTTTTCGGAAAAAGTCAAGCTGATCTCATAAAATTTTCGAAATTTTTATTTTTTATTCGGTAAAATAATGTATTTGCCTGCTGACACTATGATTTTCTTCCAGGAAAATCAAATTTCATACTGTAACAGGTATCAAAAATTAAAAAAAATTCAAATCACAACTTGATTTTTTCTAAATAACTTTTATATTTATTTACAAGCAGGATACAATAAGAAGAACATGAACATGAACATGACGAACATCCATACAGATCCGGAATTTGCGGAGAAATGCCGGGCGGCGGGCTGGAAATGCACATCGCAGCGGCTGGCGGTGTACGAGTATCTGAAAGGAAATCTCACACACCCCGACGTGGACGCGGTTCTGGCGGCGGTTCGAAAGTCGCTTCCGACAATCACCAGGGAAAGCGTCTATCGGATTTTGAACGAGTTTGCGGAAAAGGAGATCATCCGGCGGCTTGATCACATCGAGAACGCACGATACGATTCACGCACGGATGCACACGGACACTTCATCTGCACAAAATGCGGGAAGATTTCGGACTTCGACTGGCCGGAAGGAGCGGCGATTCCGCATGAAGCGCCGCCCGGCAAAGTGATTCATGCGGAGGTCCGGCTCGTGGGGCTATGCCCCGAGTGTTCGGAAACGTGAGCAGAACGGGTTCATCCCGTATTGCAATGGAACCAGTATCCCCTAACCATCAACCAGGAGAGTGTCACCATGAGAAGCATCACGAAAATCGAACTCCAGTATGCGCACCGGTTCTACAAGTTCCAGGGCGAAGCCCAGTATCTGCACGGCCACACCGGCATACTGACCATCGAGGTTGAAGACACCGTTGATCCCGGCGTCAACATGGTGTTCCCGTGCAACGAGATCCAGAAAGTGGCGTGGGATGTGTTGAAGAATTTCGACCATGCGCTCATTCTGCGTGAGGATGATCCGCTGCTCCCGGCGATCCTTGCGGTCTATGAGAAACAGGGGATCCGGAACGGCGCGCCTTCGAACAAGATGAAGGGCGAAGCGTTCAAAACCGAACTGGCCACCGCCTATCCGGAGTGTCGACTGGTCGTCACCAAGGAGACCATGACGGTCGAAGGAATGATCAAGATCGTCTACGAGTTGCTGAAAGACAAGCTCAACATTGCAAAGCTGACCTTCACGAGCGGCGTGAACGCCGCGACTCAGGAGTACAAGCCGGCCGGAACCGTCGACCGCTGTCCGCTCTGCGGCGTGGCTCTCGTCAACGGAGTCTGCCCGAAGTGCGGATATAAGAAACACTGAAAAAACCGTCCGTCCGGAGCGCTCCGGACGGACGGCAGGCGGGAAATCCGCAGAGAGAACTGCCCTTCTCCTGCGGGATTCCCGCCTTTTTGCTTCTCAGCGGATGCGGCGGATTTCATTCGGCATACTCAACCTTGAGATCCCGAAACAGAATTCTGCCGGTGACTCCCTGCAACCCCAGCATGATCGCAACCGAACGGACTCCATAAGGGATGTCCGCCGTGAAGCTCACTTGTTTCCAGTCGAAAGAGCCGCCGCCGATGGTCGCGGCGGGCCATTCCGTCTTGCCGTCATTCCGGGAGACCATAAGTCCGAATTTACCTCCCAGATGGCCCGCGGGAGGCTTCGAGATATTCTCCGCCTTGATCTGCGCGGAGAAGCGCACCTTCGCGCCCGCGACATCGTCGGTTTTGAGCCACAGAAGCAGACAGGGGTTGGTCTTGCCGTCAGCAGCCGGGTAGTCAACCACGAGCGCCGGCCTGCCGTCCTCCAGAGTCTGAACCGACGCAAACTTCGCACTTGAACCCGTCACCTGGAACGGCGGCTTGAAATCCTGCTGATAAACCGGACCGGAGGCGGAGGCGGCGGGCGCATTCTCCCCGGTACGCTCCTCCGCCGGGCCGCGTTTCACCACGGAACTGCCGTAAACGGCGGCTCCTTTCGGCTGATTCCTCGTTTCGGCAAGCACCTGCTGCTGCTGTGCGATGACGCGCTCGAGATTCCGATTTTCCCGTTCAAGTTTTTTGTTGGCATTCGCCTGATCGGTCCAGCGGGTTTCGAGTTCGCGGATCTCCAGCTCAAGACGGCGGTTCTCCTCCACGAGCTTCACCGGGTCGGCCGCGCCGAGCGGCAGCGACAACGAAAGCGGCAGCAGCAGAGCGGCACAGGTCGATGGGAATTTCATTGCTGTTTCCTCCAGTCGATTTTCATAATCCGGTCGAATCCGGGCTGGGCGGCATAGGCGGCGCGCCCCGGGAGTTCGACTTCACGGTTCCGCCCATCCCAATGGAAGCGGTAGCGCCCCGGACGCGGCAGGACAAACCAGGCTCTTCCCTGACTGTCCGCAGTGACGCCGAACTGTCCGGTCGAGCCGTCCGCGGCTTCCGCAATGACGATCCGACCGGCTCCGGCGGAACCGAGTTCAACCACGCATTCGGCATCCGGTGCGGCCGCCAGCGGCGGCATCGGGCGCAGCGTGGAGCGATACGCCTCGTTGACCGCGTTGCGGACATGAGACGGGTGGGTGCCGTCGAACCAGTTGAGCACGGTCATCCCGCTCTTTTTCACGTCGGTCGCCGTGAACTCCTCCCGAAGGCCGGTGCCGGAAAGCGCAGGCCACGGGATGCGGAGCCACGGATATCCGGGTCGGCCGGGGACCTCCCCCGCATTGTGCTGGGAAGCCGTAATTCCCCAGACGTTCCCCTTGCCGGTGTCGTCGAACTGGATGAATCCGTCGTGCGCGAGCCCCATGTAGATCTGGCCGGGCACATCGAGTTCCCGGTAAAGGCGCGCGACCTCGGCAACCCGTTTCGCCTTCGCCTCCACCTGACTCGGGACGGCGCCGATCCAGTTGTCCCACGCACCGTAGGAGTAGTAGAGCGTCTCGCCGTAAATCACCGGGCGGAAACCGAAAACGCTCTGCCAGTTCCGCACGAACCGGTCGATATTGAAGTCCGGGTAGTGGTAGTTCGCAGTGTCGCACGGGGGATCGTCGTGATACTTATCCGCGAATCCCCAGGTACCGACGTCGCCGTCCCTCGTCATGATCCGCTCCGGATCGAGGCTCTTGACATACTGCCCGTAGAGGGCGCCAAGCCGGTCATTGCGGACGTTGAACTTCTCCTTGGCGGGGGTGTCCCACGCCTGCGTGAAGATCTCGTTGTCGGTCGCGAGCACGACCACACTCGGATGATTCCGAACCATCTCGTACCAGCGGCGATAGTTGCGCAGATTGAACGCATGACGCGGACTCGCCACGAATTCGTCATAAGGGATGAAATTCTCCGGTTTGTCGCGTCCCCGTTCGTGCAGCACGGGATACATATTCGCATAGGCGAGCATGCCGAGCCGATCGCAGGAGCGGAAAAACTCCGGAGACTGGAACGCCCCGTCGTGATTGCGGATCGTATTGATTCCGTCAGCCCGCAGCAGCGGAAACATCACGTCGCACACCTTGCGGTTGTCGAGCCCCTTCATGCCGACATCCCCCTGCAACACAATGCGCCGTCCGTTCAGAAAGAGATCGCTTCCCGCAATCCAGAATTCGCGGAAGCCGAACGGTTCGATGGTGCGGTCGACAAGCTTTCCGTCGACGTAGAGGTCGCTGACCAGATCGTAGAGAACGGGGTCGCCATACTTTCCGCCGATGCCCCAGAGCACCGGATCATTCCAGAGTCCGACACTCTTGAACGCCACAATTTCTCCGGGCGGAACAACGCCTTTCATCTCCGGCAACCGGTAACGGACGCGGCCGTCGAGCACACAGCTGCTGACCAGCCGCACTTCGGCGGGAGTCCGGGAACGGTTCTCCACTTCGCTTACGGTTTCGATCGTGTTGTTGCGGAAACGGGTTTTGACTGCGACATCGCCGATCCGCACACCGGCGGCGGAGGATTCGAGCCGCAAATCGCCGGAGATTCCGAATCTCTCCTGGAACTTCGGAATTCCCGTCAGCTGAAATTCCGTAACCGGATCCGAAAAGTAGAGTTCCAGCCGGTTTTTTCCGGGTCTGACCCCTTTGAGGGGAATCCGCACGATGCCGATGTTCCCTTCCCAGCGGCCGCAGAACTCGCCGTTCATATAGACCTTGAGAAGCCCGTTGACCCCTTCGCAGACAAAATCCCAGCTGCGGGTTCCGGCGTCGGCGCCGAGGTCGAGATCGAGCCGCGCCCAGAATTTCTGCCATGTCACAATTTCGTCGAAGGTATAATCCTCCCACCCCTTGCGGGAGACCACCTTGCCGTAAGGGTCCTTCGGTTTCACGTTCTGAACGGGATAGTACCATGTGCGGAAGTAGCGGTTGAAGTGCGTGCGCGGCAGAAATCCCGGTTTCCACGCCTCATCCGGCGGCGGGGTATGGCCGCTCTTTTCCGCCTCGCGCGAAAAGCCTTCGCCCATTTTCCAGAGGTCGCCGTTCAGCAGAATTCGACGTCGGGCCGCCACCGGAGCAGGAGAGAGCGGTTCGTCGATGGAGTTCGCCTCCTCGCCGCCGCGGTTTTTCCGGCGCAGCGCCTCCCAGGCCTCCTCCTGCCCGGCGTAGAGTCCGGCGTGGCGCTGCTTGAGTTCGGCGCCGGTGCGGATGAGCGAATCCCGCTGCTCGTCTCCGGCCTTGATTTTTGCGAGCCACTCCGCGCGCTGCTTCTTCAATTCGGCGTTGCGGGCGGCAACAACGGCAGGATCATGGATTTCAAACGCCTCTTCGAGAATGGCAAAAGGAGTCGTTTCGCCGGAACGCGAAAGTTCCAGTCTGACACGGCAGATGCCGGCGGGCAGCTCGACCTGTTCCTGCCAGAGAATGGATTTGCCGTTGAATTCGAGGTTGCGCCGGAAAATCTTCCGCCCGCCCGCTGCCGGAGAGAGAATCAGTTTCGCGTCACAAGCCTCCCGGTTCCCGCTGCCGATGGTGACGCCCAGAGTGTTGCTTCCGGTGAGATTGATTTTTTCCTTCAGGGCGAAAAGCGCGTAGGCGCCGCCGTCGAAAGCCGCGGGAATCTCCGCGAGTTTGTCGCGCTGCATCGCTTCGCGGGCGGGGTCGTCGGTGCGGATCACAAGATCGGTCATCGGGCGGTTTTCCCGGTCGCTGATCGCGAGGCAGAATCCGGTTCCGTACGTGCGGTCAACCACCTTCATGACGAGAACGTTGAGCCCCCGCCGCAATTCAGCGTCATGGAGGAAGCCGTCCGGGACGATTCCCTGTGAGGAGTTCGCCGAACCGACGAGTTTTCCGTTCAAATACGCCTTGAAATCGTCATCGCTTCCGATGCGGAGCCGGATCTTGCGCGCTTCGGGCGACTCGATGTAGCAGACGGCGTAGACGATCATGTGGTCGTCGATCGGATCGAACCAGCCGTCAAAAACAATGTTCGGTGATTCGCCGGTCTGCGTGAATTTCTTCCAGATGACCGGAAAGGTTTTGTCCTCCTTGAATCCCCACTCGTTGGTCGAACCGATTCCGGCGATGAGTCTGGATTTGTCGGCCTTGAACAGCGCATCGTCACGCATGCCCGCGTAAGGGCGGAGATTCGCCTCGCCCCCCTTCGCGGCGAGCGGATCATCCCGAAACCCCTGATCGACGCCGTCGACCAGATAGGATGGGTAAGCTCCGCCGATGAGCCAATCCCGGACAAAACCCCGGGCGTCCGGTGTTGCTCCATGCAGTGGCGCGGATACAGCGAGCAACATCAGAAAAGCCAGAAAACCTCTCATTCCATTTCCCCATGTGCTTTCATTTACAACTGACGTTCCCGGGAAGAGGCTCTTTACCGGTATTCAACACAGACCGGATTTGTCGAGAAATGCGCAAACGAACCGGGGCAATAGATGCCGGTCCCGGCGTAGCGCTTGGTTTTCACGTGGCCGTCCACATACCCGACGTTGAAGGTGAGACCGGCGTGCCGGGCTGTGAAACCATGCTGATTCTGCTGAACCTCCTCGCCGTACATGTTGACCTTCCACTGACGGTATTCCCCGAGGGAGGCATTTCTGGAGTAAGCGTCGCCAATCAGAACTTTCTGGGATGGCCTGACAAACTGTTTGAGGGACTTGAAGTCGTACTTTTCCTTCTCCGCGCCTGAGAGGTTCTGGGCGGAATTCAATATTCCATAGGCCGCCCATAAGTTGGAGGACGGGCATTTCGTAATTCCATAGGTGGCCCAGGTGTGTAATGTAGAGTCGGCCGGGCCAGGAATATTGCCGTTATCCGCGAGCTGCCGCCACCATGATTTCTGAGTGCCATACACAATGTTCCGCGGCACCTGGCCGGTTTCGTCGTCGTAGGAGATGATTCCCAGACAAAGCTGTTTGCAGTTGTTCATGCAGCTCGCCGTCTTGGCTTTTTCCCGCGCCTGATTCAACGCGGGCAGCAGCATCGATGCCAGAATCGCGATGATCGCAATCACAACGAGGAGCTCGATAAGGGTAAAGTTCTTTTGATGCATGAAAGTCCTCCATCCGGTTGTAATGGTTATTACAGAGCGGTTCACACGGGAAATGCCGTTTGCATTCCATTTCCTTCAGATCGCTCACTACTTCTCATATTATGGAAGGTAATTTCAAAAGTTTTTAATTCGGCGGGATGAAAAAAGAGGCAGAAGGTTCATCTTAACTCTGGGACTATCAAA
>NZ_CALXSK010000048.1 GCF_944391105.1 uncultured Victivallis sp. | reverse complement strand
CGTGTAAGTTAATCGCCATAAATTACACGCCGCAAGCAGAAACCGCGAACGTCAGCTATTTATCATACCATCTCCTTCTTGTTTTCCCGGTCTGTGTTCTTGTCTTTCTCCCGGTCTCGATTTATAGTATAATGGGCGATCACGATTTAAACCAGACAAAAAAGAGCAAAAACCATGCAGAATCGACCAAATTATGCGATTCAATTTCTGCCGCAGGCACCGGGGGGGACATTTCCGCTGAGCATCCATGATCATCCGCGTCATCCGGCCCGGGAGATCGACTACCTGCACCGCCACGACTGCCTAGAACTGGGCCTCTGCCTTGAGGGAGAGGGTGTTTTCGTGGTGGAGGGTAAAATCATGAATTTCCGCCGGGGAGACTACTCCGTGATCGACCCGACGGAGGCGCATCTTGCCACGAGCGCCGCCGGGACAACTTCGCACTGGGTGTGGTACTATCTCGATTTCGAACGGATACTGCTGCCGCATTTTCCGGATCTGGACCTTCGCTTTCTCCCGGCGCTCCGGGGGGCGGGATTCCGAAACATCCGGGACGGCGGAACCGATCCGCGCGGCAGCCGACTGCTCGAAGAGCTGTTCCGGGCCGAAGAACAGGAGGAACAATGCGCACTGGTGCTGCTGCTGGCGCTCCATTTCAGAAAACAGTTCGGGGAAACCGTTCCGCATCTCCACCCGGAACGGAGCGCCGGCGAATTTGAACGGGTGGCCCCCGCGATCGCCTATTTCAGCCGGAACTGCGCGGGGACGGCCACCGTGACGGCCGCCGCGCGGCTCTGCTGCATGAGCCTGACGAACTTCCGCAGAGTGTTCCGGCGCGAACTCGGGAGCTCCCCGCAGGAGTATTTGAACAAGCTGCGCATCGGCATGGCGCTGGCCGAACTGCGCAGCGGCCGATCCTCGATTTCAGAGGTCGCCGCACGCTGCGGATTCCCCTCGCTTTCATGCTTCAACCGTCAATTCCGGAAGCAGCAGGGATGCACACCGCGGGAGTTCCGCCTCGATTCCGGAAAACGCAAACAATAACTTGCATTGGAACGGAATTCGAAGTATATTAATGAGTTTCGTTCAGAACAAGTCTCAAATCGAGGGGGTTATCATGCTGCTGTTTCTGATCGGGATGGCGATACTCGTCATCGGCTACTTCACCTATGGAAGACTCGTTGAAAAGATTCTCGGTCCGGACGATCGCCCGACCCCCTGCCAGACCTGCTGCGACGGCGTTGATTACGTCCGGCTTCCGCACTGGAAAAACATGCTCATTCAGCTTCTGAACATCGCCGGAGTCGGTCCCGTGATCGGGGTGATTCTCGGGATCAAGTTCGGGGCGGTCGCGTTTCTCATCATCCCGATCGGCAACATCATCGGCGGTTCGGTGCACGACTTCGTCGGCGGCATGATGTCCCTGCGCCACAACGGCGCGAACCTCCCGGCGCTGATCCGGATGAACACCGGGAAGGCTTTCTACTGGATCTTCTCGGCCTTCATGATCCTCCTGCTGCTGCTCGTCGTCGCGGTGTTCATCAACATCCCGGCGAAACTCATTGACGGCTTCTGGCCGGAAAGCCCCTATTTCTGGTACATTGTGGGGCTGATTTTCCTTTACTATATTGCCGCGACGCTCTTCCCGGTGGACAAGATCATCGGGTCGATCTATCCGTTCTTCGGCGCGCTGCTGATCCTCGGAACCTTCGCGATCTTCGCGGTACTGATGTATCACGCCTGCAAGGATCCGTCGCTGCTTCAGGAGTCGGAGGCGTTTCGGGCCGGAATGCTGACCCCCGAAAACAACAGCCCGATTCTGCCGATGCTGTTCGTTACGATCGCCTGCGGAATTCTCTCCGGATTCCACGCGACCCAGTCGCCGATCATCGCCCGCACGATGGCCCATGAAAACCAGGCCAGATCGAGCTACTACGGCATGATGGTTCTCGAAGGGGTGATCGGCATGATCTGGGCTGCGGCGGGCCTCGCGATCTACAACCTTTTCCCGGAACTCATGAAGGTCGACGCGACCACGGTCCTTTCGAAAATCACGACCTACTTCCTCGGCTCCTGGGTCGGGGCGGTCACGGTCATCAGCGTGGTGATTCTCGCGATCACTTCGGGCGACACGGCGATGCGCAGCCTGCGGTTGAGTCTCGCGGAAATGTTCAACATTCAGCAGAAGCCGATCCGCAACCGCTTTCTGCTCTGCGTGCCGCTCATCGTGATCGTGGTTCTGCTGCTCTGGTGGTCAAATCAGAGCGTGGAGACCTTCAACCAGCTCTGGGTCTACTTTGCGTGGGGCAACCAGGTGCTCGCGAGCTGCACGCTGACCGCGGGCACGGTCTGGCTTTTCCGCCACGGCAAACCCGGATGGATCACGGCAGTGCCGGGGGCGTTCATGACCTTCATCGTCACGACCTACATTCTCTGGATCTCCCCGGCACACGGCGGGCCGCTCGGCAAACCGCCGGTCGGATGCGGTCTGGAGCTCCGTACCGCCTACATTCTGGCGATTCTCTTCTGCCTGGTGACGACCGGCTGGAGCATCTGGTACGGACGTAAACTGAACCGGATCGAACATCCGGCGACGATTGCGGAAGAGACGAAGTAACCATCCACACGACATCAGGATCTCCGGGGGATGACTCCCGGAGGTTTCGTTTTTTCAGAATCCGGATGCGGGATACGCGACCCGGCAGGCGCGTTTGTACGCTTCGGTGAGATATTCGATGGAGGACAAATTTCCGTAGCAGTCGTTCTCGTGGCGGTCCGGCTTGCTTTTCCGGTTCAGTTCGAAGGTGAAAGCACCGTCGTAACCGCAGCGATTGAGACGCGCCGCAATCGCCTTCCAGTCGGCGACGCCGTCGAACGGCAGCAGATGCAGATCGTCGAGCCATGTGATCCGCCCGTCGAAATCGCGGATTCCGAGGTTGTCGTTCAGATGGGTGCAGACCAGATGTTTTCCATAAAGCGCAAGCAGATCGCGACTGCGGTTGTAACACATTTCGTGCCCCGAATCCCAGCAAAATCCGACACAGCCGTATGCGTCGGCCAGCGGCATGAGAGCGGCCAGGTACTCCTCTCCCTCAGTGTTTTCAAGCGCCAGCGTGACGCCGAGACGCTCCGCCTCGCGCGCGATCCGCTCGAAATTCGCGACGCCACGCTCATTCGGAGTGTGATCCTCAAAACCGATGAAGGCGTGCGCAACCATGATCGGGACCTCCTGTTCGGAGCAGGTGCGCAGACATGCGAGCAATTCCGCGACGGCGGCCTCGGCGCCATCGCCCTCCTTCCACATGTCGGCGGCCCGAAGAAAAGGAGCGTGGATCGACTGATAAAAAAGTCCGAGCCGGTCGGCGAGTTTCCGCCACGCGCCGATCGGAGCATCGGGCGACCACCCGGTAAAAAAGCCGTCGAATCCCGCCTGCCCGATCGATTCGATCAGTTCGGTTTCCGTACCGCCGAATTCCACATTGACGCCGAGACAGAGTTTTCGCTTGTACATAAAATCCCCCGTGATGTTTTCCATTCCTGCCGATCCGTGTAAAAGATACATCTGCCCGCCCGTAAGTCAAGGCGGAAGAGTGGATTTTCGCCAAAAAGACGGGAGGATGTATTTACAAAACAGCTTCGGAGTGCTATATTGTCATTTTGACGAAAGTTTGCTGTAAACATCTCACAGGACGGAGAAACAGAACGTGAAAGAAGTCAAAGTCGCAATCATCGGATTCGGCACGGTCGGAGCCGGAGTCGCGGAGAATATTCTGAAAAACGGCGAAGTGATCGCCAAACGCACCGGCGTGAAGCTCGTTCTGACCCGCATCGCCGATCTCGACATCACGACCGACCGGGGTGTCGCCGTGCCGAAAGAGCTGCTGACCACCAACGCGGTCGAGGCGATCGATTCGGCCGACATCGTGGTCGAACTCATCGGCGGAACCACCATCGCGAAGAAGTTCATCCTCGACGCGATCAAGGCGGGCAAACATGTCGTCACCGCAAACAAGGCGTTGCTCGCGATGCACGGGCAGGAAATCTTCGATGCGGCGGAACAATCCGGGGTGGACGTCTGCTACGAGGCGAGCGTGGCCGGAGGGATTCCGATCATCAAGGCGTTGCGCGAAGGTCTCGTCTCGAACCGGATCAACCGCATCTACGGAATCATGAACGGAACGTGCAACTACATTCTGACCCGGATGGAGAAAGAGGGAGCCGACTTCGACACGGTTCTGGCCGACGCGCAGAAACTCGGGTACGCGGAGGCGAATCCCTCTCTCGACATCGACGGCTTCGACACCGCGCACAAGACTTCGATTCTCGCCTCGCTGGCATTCGGGCGCTGGTTCGGAATGGATCCGGTCCATGTCGAGGGAATCCGCAGGCTTGAGCTTGCTGATCTGCAGTACGCCGACGAGCTCGGCTACCGGATCAAACTGCTCGGGATCATCAAGCAGCTCGACGGCAAGGTGCAGATGCGCGTGCATCCGACGCTGATTCCGAAGAGCACGCTTCTTGCCGGAATCTCCGACGTGTTCAACGGCGTGATGGTCGAGGGCGACACCGTCGGCCAGACGCTCTTCTACGGGCGCGGCGCCGGACGCAGTGCAACTGCAAGCGCCGTGGTTGCGGACATCACCGATGTGGCGCTGAACATCGTCAGCGGTTCGGTGCGGAGGATTCCGGCGTTCCGCCCCGGGGAACAGTTCAGTGAAGTCGTGTCGATCGACGAGGCCTCGTCCCGCTACTATTTGCGTTTCATGGTCAAGGACTGTCCGGGCGTGCTCGCGTCGATCACGCAGATCCTTGCGGAAAAGTCGATCAGCATTTCGAGTTTGATTCAGCATGAACGCCGCGACGCGGACGGAGTGGTTCCGCTCGTGATTCTGACCCACAAGGCCGTTGAGAAGGAGATCAAGAGCGCGCTCGGTGAGATCGACACGCTTTCGATCAATCACTCTCCGGTCAAACTCATGCGCATCGAAGACATTTAAGCAACAGGAATTCATTCAGGAAATGGGACAGCATACCGTAGAAAAAATCGGCGGGACCTCGATGACCCGCTTCGGCGAGCTCATGGACAACATCCTGATCGGCAGCCGCAAGGGAGATGAGCTCTACAACCGCATCTTCGTGGTTTCCGCTTACGGCGGCATCACGAATCTGCTGCTGGAGAACAAGAAGACCGCCGCCCCCGGCATCTATGCGAGTTTCGCGGCCGGCGACCGGGTCTGGGAGAACAAGCTTGAAGAGACCCGCAACGCGATGATCAAGCTGAACCGCTCCTTCGAGGAGCTCGGACTCGATCAGACCGCTGCGGACGATTTCGTGAACGAACGCATGGACGGCGTGAAGAACTGTCTGCGCCATCTCATGCAGCTGCGCAGCTTCGGCCACTTCCACCGCGAGGATTATCTTCCGGCGGCGCGCGAACTTCTGAGTTCGATCGGGGAAGCGCACAGTGCGTTCAATTCAACGCTGATTCTGCGCGAACGCGGCGTGAATGCGGTGTTTGTCGACCTCTCCGGCTGGCGCGACCAGGATACCGGATCGATGGAGGAGACCATCATGAGTCACCTCGCGGGGCTCGACTTCGCGAGCTGCATGCCGATCGTGACCGGCTACGCGAAATGCAAAGAGGGCGTCATGGCCAAGTTCGACCGTGGATACAGCGAGATCACCTTCAGCAAACTCGCGGTCGTGACCGGCGCACGCGAGGGAATCATCCACAAGGAGTTCCACCTTTCGACCGGTGATCCGAAGCTGATCGGCCAGGACAAGGTCCGCACGATCGGGCACACGAACTACGACATCGCCGACCAGCTCGCGGATATGGCGATGGAGGCGATCCATCCGAAGGCGTCGAAGGCGATGGAGCTTGCGGGGATTCCGATCCGCGTGGCGAACGCGTTCGATCCGGGCAATCCCGGCACGCTGATTTCGCGCGACTACGTTTCTCCGACTCCGCGCGTGGACATGATCTGCGGTCGCCGCGATGTGCTTGCGATCGAGGTGTTCGACCCCGAGATGGTCGGCGAACCCGGATACGATTACAACGTGCTCGCGAGCTTCGCGAAAAACAAGATCAGCTACATTGCGAAGAACACGAACGCGAACACGATCACCCATTTCGTCTCCGAAAAGGCGAAAGGGCTCAACCAGTGCCTGGAAGAGCTCAGGGAGCGGTTCCATGGAGCGCGGGTTTCGACGCGGGAAGTCGCGATCGTGAGTGTGATCGGCACGAACATGAAGATTCCGGGTTTCCTGCACCGTGCGGCAAAGGCGCTTGCGGAAGAACACATCAACGTGCTTGCGCTCGACCAGTGCATCCGGCAGGTGAACATGCAGTTCATCATCGACCGCGGCGACTTCGAATCCGCGCAGAAGGCGCTGCACCGCGAGCTTGTGGAGAACGAACGGAAGTAACCCCATGGAGCTGTTGCCGGGATCGGGATCGGTATGGGGCGCACTGCTCCTGACCACGCTGGCCGGAGCGGCCACCGCGGCTGGTGCGGGGGCGGCTTTTTTCACCCGGCGGACGAACACGCGGTTTCTGTCGGTGGCGCTCGGTCTCTCCGGCGGGGTGATGATCTACATCTCGTTCGTCGAGCTGCTTGCGGGCGCCAACACGGCGTTGCGCGAGGCGTTCGGCGGAAGGACGGGTGCATTCGCGGCGATGGCGGCTTTTTTCGGCGGGATGCTCGCAGCGGGAATCATCGACCGGCTCGTTCCGGAACCGGTGAATCCGCATGAAACGAAGTCGCTTGAGGAGATGAACGGCCAGGCTCCGCCCGACAGTGCGAAACTGCATCGGGCAGGAATCCGGTTTGCGGCGGCGATTGCGATCCACAAGTTTCCGGAAGGGCTGGCGGTTTTTGCGGCGAGTCTGACCGGGCTCGAACTTGGGATTCCGGTCGCGCTCGCGATGGCGCTGCACAACATTCCGGAGGGAATTGCGGTTTCAGTGCCGGTTTATTATGCGACCGGCAGCCGGGCGAAGGCGTTCTGGTACGCGAGTTTGACCGGGCTTGCGGACCCGGCCGGTGCGCTGCTCGGTTATCTTGTGCTCGCGCCGTTTCTGACGGGGACGCTGCTGGAGATCATCTACGCGGCGGTGGCGGGCGTCATGGTGTTCGTGACCTTCGACGGCCTGCTGCCGATGGCGCACAAATACGGAGAAGAGCACTGGTCGCTCTACGGGCTCGTGGCCGGGATGTTCCTGATGGCCGCCGGACTTGCGATCATTTGAAAAAAAATACAACCTTTGCGGAAGGATCGAATGTTATGAGAATGAGTCAACTGGTGGGGCGCCGGATCAAGGAGGATCCGAAGGACGCCAAGACGGTCAGCCACAAATTCCTGATCCGGGGCGGTTACGTGCGCCCGGTTTCGGCAGGAATCTATTCGCTGCTGCCGGTCGGCAAACGGATTGTCGCGAAGATCGAGAAGATCATCCGCGAAGAGATGGACCGCATCGACGGGCAGGAGGTTCTGATGCCGGTCGTGCTGCCCGCCGAACTCTGGCAGGAGTCGGGGCGCTACGAGTCGGTCGGAGCCGAGCTGCTGCGGTTCAAAGACCGCAACGACAAACCGATGCTGCTGGCGATGACGCACGAGGAGGCGATCACCCATCTTGTTCGCACCGAGATCAACAGCTACAAGCAGCTGCCGGTCATGCTCTACCAGATCCAGACCAAATATCGCGACGAGGCGCGTCCGCGGGCGGGGCTGATCCGTGTGCGCGAATTCACGATGAAGGACGCGTACAGTTTCCACACCGACCAGGCCGATCTTGAACAATACTACGCCCGCTGCCATGAAGCCTATGTCCGGATCTTCCGCCGTCTCGGCATGAAGAACGTTCTCTCGATCGAGGCGAACTCCGGTATGATGGGCGGCAAGGTGTCGCACGAATTCATGGCGATCTGCGACTGCGGCGAGGACACGGTCATCACGAATTCCGACAACTCCTACCGGGCGAACCGCGAGATCGCGGTCGCGGCGTGGAAGTTCGACAAGGGCGAACCGCTGCCGCTGGAGAAAGTGCACACCCCCGGCATGAAGACCATTGACGAGGTGGCGGGGTTCCTCGGCGTCGGCGCGGAGAACACCGGCAAGGCGGTTTTCTACCAGGACGCGCACACGGGAGAACTCATCTTCGTGCTGATCCGCGGCGACTTCGAGGTGAACGAGACGAAGCTCGGCAACGCGGTGAAGGTTCCGGAGCTGAAATTCGCGGATGATGCAGCAATTCTGGCGGCCGGGGCCGTTCCCGGCTTCGCGAGCCCGGTGGGCATTGACGGCAAGAAGGTGCGGATTGTGGTCGACCGCTCCGCGGCGGAGTCCGGCAACCTCGTGGTCGGGGCGAATGAGACCGACTACCACTACCGGAACTTCAACTTCGACCGCGACATGGCCGGAGTCGACTGTATTGTGACGGACATCGCGACCGTACGTGAAGGCGATCCCTGCCCGCTGACCGGAGAACCGCTGATCTTTTCGCGCGGAATCGAGGTCGGCAACATCTTCCAGCTCGGGACGAAGTACACCGAAGCGATGCACTGTGACTACCTTGACCGCGACGGCAAGTCGCATCCGATGGTGATGGGGTGCTACGGCATCGGCGTCGGCCGCGCGATGGCGGCTGTGATCGAACAGTCGAACGACGATTTCGGTCCGATCTGGCCGCTGTCGATCGCGCCGTATCAGGTGGAGATCTGCGCGCTGAATCCGGAGAAGAACGGCGTCGGCGATGTCTGCGAAAAACTTTACGCCGATCTTCAGGCCGCCGGAGTCGAAGTTCTGTACGACGATCGCGGCGAAAAGGCCGGTTCGATGTTCAGTGACGCGGACCTGCTCGGAATTCCGTTCCGGATCGTGGTTTCGCCGAAGACGCTCGCGGAGAATCAGGTTGAATTCAAGATCCGCGGCAGCCGCGACGCCGAACGTGTCGCCGTCGACGCCGTCGCGGAGCTTCTGAAGCGGAAGATCGAAGCGGAAATGGAAAAATACCGCTGACGCGCGGAAGAAAACACCGGGAGGTGCTTGAAAACCTCCTGGAAAAATCATATATTGTTGCAATCGGCAGAGAGGCCGGTGGAAACGTTGAACCTGAGGGAAAGAGAGCGGATGAACAGCAGAATGGGAAAATGGTTCGCAGCGATGCTGCTCCTCATCGCCGCCTGCGGAGTGCATGCGGTCGAGGGGAAACTCGTCGCCACGCTCTCCCGGAATCAGGAGGATCAGTGGAATCACATTCTTCCGAACCGGCCGCCGCACATCTCGACCGTCAACCGCGTAGTGCCGGGCCAGCCGTTTTCGATCTGTCTGTACCTCAGTGATTTTGCGCTCAAAGACGGGGCGGCCGACGTGACGGTCGATCTCGAACAGCTGGATCCGGACGGGACGAAGAAGACGCTCTGGAAAGATCTTGCCGCCTGGCGGGGAAAAAGCGACGGGAAAGGGTTGTTTCTCTCGACCATCAAGCTCAAGGCCGTGATGGAAGAGAAAGATCGCCCCGGGGAATACCGGATGATCGCCCGGCTCCGTGACCGCAATTCCGGCTCGGAGAAGCAGCTGGAGTGTTCCTGGCTGCTGACGGCGTTGCCGAAGCAGTTTCCGGCAGTCGACTTCAAACAGAGCAATGAGGTGCTGACCAACTACTACCGTTCGCCGAAGCCGGAGCTGCTGCCGGGAGTGCTGGAGTGCTGTCTGCGGGAGCGGCCGGGAGTGACAGAAAAGACGTTGTCGCTCTATTACGGTCTCGGGCTGCTGTTCCGGATGAATCCTCAACTGCACGGGGAACTGCTCCGGATTGCGGCCGGACAGCAGACGGAGGAGAACCGCCGGGCCGTCGCAGCAGTGATCCACTTTCTGGGAAAGGAAACGGCGGAGAAACTGCGGCCGGAACTCGATGCGGAAACGCGTCGGGAACTCGACGGACTCGCATCATTGCCGCTGGAAGTTCCAGAAGAGATCCGAAATGCCGGCGAACTCGACCAGTTGTGGTTTGCGTTTTTCGCCACGGGCAATGTGGAGCCGATCCGCCGCCTGGTCGGAGAACTGGGCCGTTCCGGGGAGATGCTCACGCCCGATGAGTTCAAGGCGAAAAAAGAAAAAGGGGGGATAACGCCCGACGATTTGCCGAAACTGATGAATTTTCTGATCTGCGTGGCCGCCAACTGGTCGCTCAGTTCCAACGCGAAACAGCATCCGCTGGTGAGGTATTACCTCGAAGCGATGCTGGCGCGGGGGGAAATCAAACATCCGCGTTCCGCCGCTCTGGTCGAAAAGATGCTGCGGGACGCATCGACACCGGAGAGATCCGGAAAATAGAAGAGAGGGAACTGTATCATGTGGAACTATACCGATAAAGTGATGGATCACTTCCTGCATCCCCGCAATGTCGGGGAGGTCGAAAATCCCGATGGCGTCGGCGAGGTCGGCAATGCGGCCTGCGGCGATGCTCTGAAACTGACGTTCAAACTCGACGATCAGGGACGAATCGCCGATGTGAAGTTCAAGACATTCGGCTGTGCGAGTGCGATCGCCTCAAGCTCCGCCCTGACCGAACTGGTCAAGGGCATGACGCTCGAAGAGGCGGAAAAGGTCACGAACCAGCAGATTGCCGATATGCTCGGCGGACTGCCCGAGGCGAAGATGCACTGCTCCGTCATGGGCATGGAAGCGCTTCAGAAAGCGATCAGCAACTACCGCGGAGAAGCGAGTCCGTTCGACGCCGACAAGGATCATGAGGGGCGGATCGTCTGCAAGTGCTTCGGCGTAACCGACGTGAAGATCCTGAAGGTCGCAAAGGAGAACCAGCTCCACAAGGCCGAGGACGTCACCCACTACTGCAAAGCGGGCGGTGCCTGCGGCGCCTGTCTCGACGACATCCAGCACCTGCTGGACGACATGTGGAAACTGGAGGCCGCCAAGAAATGATGAGCATCGACGAACTGCGTCAGGCCGAGGGAGAACTCAAGGGGCGGATGAGCCATCTGCACGATTTTTTGCGCATCGACGAGCGCAAAGAGGAGATGGCCGAGCTGGAGAAGATCATGTCCGCCCCTGACTTCTGGAACGACAAGGAGTCGGCGCAGAACACCGTCGCCAAGCTCTCCGCCTGCCGGAATCTGCTCGAACCCTACCGGAAACTTGAGTCGGAGGTCGAGGACTACTCGGTCTCCGTCGAGCTTGCCGGGGAGGACGAGGAGTTCCTCAAGGAGGCGGAGATCGCCTACCGGCGGCTGCTCAAGTCGCTCGACCGCATGGAGATTATGAGCTTTCTCTCCGGCAAGTTCGATCGCAACAACCTCTATTTTTCGGTCCATGCCGGAGCGGGCGGCACGGAGTCGTGCGACTGGGCGAACATGCTGCTGCGCATGTACCGCCGCTACTTCGAACGGCGCGGCTGGAAGGATGAGGTCATCGATCTCCAGCCGGGCGAAGAAGCCGGCGTGAAAAGCGCGACGCTGCACGTCACCGGGGATTTCGCCTACGGCTACATGAAGGGGGAAAAGGGGGTGCACCGGCTTGTGCGCATCTCGCCGTTCGACAGCAACGCGCGGCGGCACACGAGCTTCGTCTCGGTCGATGTGTTTCCGGAACTCGACGACGACATCGAGATCGAGATCGATGAAACCCAGCTGCGCATCGACACCTACCGCTCCAGCGGCGCGGGCGGCCAGCACGTGAATACGACCGACTCTGCGATCCGCATCACCCACCTTCCGACCGGAATCGTGGTCTGCTGCCAGAACGAACGTTCTCAGCACAAGAACCGCGCCACCGCGATGAAGATGCTGAAAGCCAAACTCTACGAGTATGAAGAGGAGAAGCGGCGCAACGAAGCTGACGCAATCCGCGGGGAAAAGGTGGAGAACGGCTGGGGCAGCCAGATCCGCAGCTACGTGCTGCAGCCCTATCAGATGGTCAAGGATCTCCGCACCGAAGTCGAAACCAGCGACACGGCAGGCGTGCTCGACGGCGAAATCGATGAATTCATCGAAGCGTATCTGAAAGCGAAAAAGTAAAAACTCTCCAGGAGAATTTACCGCTGCCGAACCGAACGGAGCGGTGAAATCTCCAGTGGTGAGCCGCTTGAAACTGCAGCTCACGCACAACTGCGGCGCACCAGCAATTCACAGGCCGGATTGCCGGGCAGAAAATCACCGGATTGAACAAACGGCCTCTTCCCTTCCCTCTTTCCCCTTTCCCCGGAAAATCGCACCATGAAAAAACCCGTGGACCATTGCTGATCCACGGGTCTTTTTTATTATCGTCAGAACGTTTTGACTCAGTCGAGCTTGAGGCCCGCAAGGGACTCGTTGCTGAAGACTTCGCCCATGTCGACCATCGCCTCGCCCGGCTTCAGGGCGGCGGTGTACTCCTCTTCGGCAGCCTTCAGATCCTCGGGCGAGAAGTTCTCGCCGACCGCCTTGATCGAGAGGCCGATGCGGCGCTCGTCGTTGTCGACCTTGATGACGCGCGCTTCGACCTCGTCGCCGACGTTGAGAACGTCCTTGACTTTGTCAACGTGATCGCGGCTGAGCTGCGAAATGTGAATGAGACCGTCGATCTTGTTCGAGAGCTCGACAAATGCACCGAACTGCGCGATCTTCGTGACCTTGCCCTTGACAATGTCGCCGACCTTGTAGAGCTCGTCGATGTTCGCCCAGGGGTCGTTTTCGGCCTGCTTCAACCCGAGAGAGATGCGCTGCTGCTCCGGATTGATGTCGAGAATCACGGCCTCGACCTCCATGCCCGGCTTCAGAACTTCGTTCGGGTTGTTGATCTTGCGCGTCCAGCTCATGTCGGAGACGTGGATCATGCCGTCGATGTCGTTTTCGATCTCGACGAACGCGCCGTAGCTGGTCATATTGCGGACCTTGCCCTTGATGCGACGGCCGACCGGATACTTCTCGGCCAGCACTTCCCACGGATTGCGCTCCTTCTGACGCAGTCCGAGAGAGATCTTGCGGCTGTCGCGGTCGATGTCGAGAACCACCGCCTCGACCTCGTCGCCGATGCTGAGAACATCGCTCGCCTTGCTGATGCGCTTGGTCCAGCTCATCTCGGAGACGTGAATCAGACCCTCGACGCCGGTCTCGATCTCGACGAACGCGCCGTACGGCATGATGTTCACGACGCGACCCTTGATCTTGCTCCCCTTCGGGTACTTCGCAACGACATCGTCCCACGGATTGCGGGTCTTCTGCTTGAGGCCGAGCGAAACGCGCTCCTTCTCCTTGTCGATGCCGATGATGACCACCTCAAGCTCCTGCCCGACCGAAAGAACTTCGGACGGATGCGAAATGCGTCCCCAGGAGATATCCGTGATGTGCAGCAGCCCGTCCACGCCGCCGAGGTCGATGAACGCGCCGAAATCGGTGATGTTCTTGACCACGCCCTTGCGCAGATCGTCGACCTTCATCTCGCTCAGAAGTTTGCTGCGCGATTCACGCAGCGACTCTTCGAGCAGCTCGCGGCGCGAAACCACGATGTTGCGACGATCCTGATTGATCTTGATGATCTTGACATCGAACTCTTTGCCGATGTAGTCGTCCATATTGTGCACCGGCCCCACGTCGAGCTGCGAACCGGGCAGGAAGGCCGGGAAGCCCTCGACATCGACCATGATGCCGCCCTTGACGCGGTGGCGCATGAATCCCTTGACAACATAGCCTTCGCCGTATTCGGTCGTAATCCGGTTCCATGCCTTGATCGAGTTCGCCTTTTCGAGGCTCAATTCCGGCATGTTGTTACGGTTTTCGATCTCTTCGAGATAGACGTCGATCTTGTCGCCGACGGCGACTTCATCGAATTTGAGAAACTCGCCCGCGGGGACGAAGCCCTCGGCCTTGTAACCGATGTCCACGAGCGCGCCGTCCGGACGCTTCGCGACGACAGTGCCTGCCACGATCTTGCCTTTGGTGAAAGCGTTCGTGCTCTGGGCGGATGCCAGCAGCTCATCCATTGAGCCGGGGATGTTCGAGAAATCCAGGAAGCTGTCCGCGAATTTGTTTTCTTCTGCCATGTTGTTTGTGTTCTTGTTGTTGTTTTGTTTGTTATCTGTTGAAACCATCCCTGCCGCCGGCGCGAATCGCCGGTTCAGGGCCGTATTTTATTAAAATAGCTCTATCTCCCGTAAAATACAAGCAGTTATGCAGATTTTTTCCGGGTTTTTCATCCGTTTGAGGGTGTTCAGCCGGGAATCACCGCGGACGCCTCCGGCACCCCTCCCCGGCAACGGCCGTCCGCGGACGCAAGTTCCTCCTGCCGGTGCAGCTTCCGGAATTCGCGGAACAGAAGGAACGCGATCACCAGCGCGGCCAGGCCGTCCGCCGCCGGCGCGGTCGCCCACACACCGTTCAAGCCGAAGAAGATCGGCAGCACGATGATGCACCCGAGAAAACACAAACCGTTCCGGAACACCGTGAGAAAAATCGTCTTTTTCGGCCGTCCGGTCGACTGGAAGAAGTTCGAGCCGATGCAGAAGATCGGCCACAGCGGGAAGAGCAGAAAGAAGATCCGCAACCCATGCGCCGCCATCGGCACAACATCGGCATCGTTGTTACAGAACCATCCGACGATCTCCGGCGCCCAGATCATCACCGGCACGTAGAACACCAACGTCGCACCGCCGCTCATCAGGAACGCCCCCTTGAGCGTCTGCGCCACGCGCCGGAACAGTCGGGCGCCGTAGTTGTACCCCACGATCGGCTGATACCCCATCATCACCCCGAAGGTCGGAATCATCAGCAGCATGATGATCGTCGAAATGCAGGTCATCGAAGCGACCGCCTTGTCGCCGCCGTTCCGCAGCAGCGTCGTATTGATGAGTGCGTTCAGCACCGAGTTGATGCTCTGCAGAATGAGCGGCGAAATGCCGATGGCGGTCATCGCCGTGAAGTACTTCCAGTCGATCCTCAGATTCCGCCAGCGCAGCGTCAGATACCGGAACGGCCCGACCGAAAAATGCCAGAACATGAGGATCGTTGAGAGCAACTTGGAAATTCCGGTCGCCCATGCCGCCCCGGCGATGCCCCAGTCCCACTGCATGATGAAGAGCCAGTCCAGCGCGATATTCGCGAAACAGCCGACCGCGATGAAGAACATCGAAAAGTTCGGGCTGCCTTCCGCCCGGATGAGGTTCGTCGTTCCCATCGACAGGAAATCCGCCGCCATGAACCAGAGCAGGATCCGGAAATACTCCGCCGCATACGGATAGGTCGCCTCGCTCGCGCCGAAACAGTAGAGCAGCGGCTTCAGAAACGTGAAGCCGAGCAGCGTCGTCAACGCTCCGCCGATCAGGAAGATCATGATGACGTTCCCGAGAATCCGTTCGGCGGCCTCCTTGTTCTTCTCGCCGAGCTTCAGCGAAATGAGCGTCCCGCCTCCGATGCCGAACATCATGCCGACCGCGATGAAGATCATGAAGAGATAGAACGTGATTCCCACCCCCGCGATCGCATCGGTCCCGAGTTTCCAACTGATGAAAACCCGGTCGACCACGTTGTAGACCGTGAACATGAGATTGCTCAGAAGCGACGGAATGCTGAACCGCAACAGCAGCCGGAAAATCGACTGCGTACCGAGTTCATGCGTCATCTTCTCGGACAAAGAACCGTTGCCGGACATTTTCGAATCAATTCCTGGATTTCGCCTGATTTTTCCGTAAGACGCACGAAGAGTCGCACCGCGGCATCAGGCTCCCGGCGGCGGGTGGCGACGTGCGCTCCAAAACCACAGCTTCCCCGGCACGACAGAAGCGTCCCGGGGAAGCAGAGCTTATAATATACCGCCGTTTTCCGGATTATCAAATTTTCCGACAGAAAAAAAGCGTTTCGAATCTTTCAGAGCGAGCCGTCGATCCGTTCCGCAATCGCCTCCGCCGTAAGTCCGAACGCCCTGCGGAGATCGGCCACCTTTCCATGCGGAATCGGACGATCCGCCGGCCAGCCGAAATGAAGCAACCGGCCGTGCGGCACATCCGCAAGCGCCTCATCCAGCGCGGAGGCGAGTCCGCCGGAAAGCACATGATCCTCGATCGTAACCGTCATCCTTCCGGCAGCGAGTTCCCGCGCCTTTTCCGCATCGAACGGCGCGAGAAAACGGGCGTTGATCACGCAACAGTCCCGCTCTGCAAGCAGATCGGAAACCGCGAGCGCGGTGTCGACCTCCGCTCCCATCGCCCAGATCACCGGACCGGAACCGGGACGGACGACTTCCGCTCTCCCGAGTTCGAGCGCAGCAACCGGCGCATCGCCCGGAACCCGGCTGCCACCGCGCGGATAACGGATGACAACCGGACATTTCAGCTCATATGCGAACGCAACCATCTTCCGAAGCTCCGCCTCGCTGCGCGGCGCCATAATCACCAATCCCGGCAGCGCCCGCAGAAACCCGAGATCGTAAATGCCGTGATGAGTCGGCCCGTCCTCGACCGCCCCCGCCCGGTCCAGCGCGAAAATCACCGGCAGTTGCGGCAGCACCACATCGTGATAAACGCAGTCGAGCGCCCGTTGAAAGAAAGTCGCATAAATCGCGCACACAGGACGCTCCCCGGCCGTCGCCAGTCCCGCCGCGAATGCGACCGCGTGCTCCTCGGCGATGCCGACGTCGTGAAACCGCTCCCAGAACGCCTTCGAAAACGGAGCAAGCCCCGTACCATCGGTCATGGCGGCGGTGATCGCGTGCACGTCGCCATTCCGCCGGGCAAGTTCGCACACCGCCTCCCCGAACGCCCCGGAGAAAGTCGGCTTCCCGGAGGTGACGATTGCGCCGGTCTCCCTGCAGAATCCGGGCACACCGTGGTAGCGGGCCGGATTCAGCCGCGCATGTTCGTAACCGTGTCCTTTTTCCGTGACGACATGCAGCAGGACCGGACCGTTCTGCTGTTTCTTCAGATGATCGAGGTGATAAAGCAGATCCGGCAGCGAATGCCCGTTGATCGGCCCGATATAACGGATCCCGAGTTCCTCGAAAAGTCCGCCCGGCAGAATCAGATATTTGATGAGATCTTCGAATCTCCGGATCAGCTTGTGCAGCGTCTTATGCCGCGGCAGTCGGAAAAGCAGCCGTTTGGCGCCGGTCTTGAACCGGTTGTAGAATCCCCCCGAAATGATCCGGTTCAGCGAGCGCGCGACGCCGCCGACGTTTCTCGAAATCGACATCTTGTTGTCATTCAGAATGATGATGAGGTTTTTCCCGCCCTCGCGCGCATTGTTCAGCCCCTCAAGCGAAATGCCGCAGTTCAAAGATCCGTCGCCGACGACCGCGATCGCCTTCTCCGGCCTTCCGGCGCGGACCCGGGCCGCGGAGATCCCCAGCGCAGTCGAAATTGCGGTTCCGGCATGGCCCGCGACGCACGCATCGAACTTTGACTCGCCCGGATGCGGGAATCCCGCACACCCCCCGTATTGCCGCAGCGTCTGGAAAAATTCGCGCCGGCCGGTCACAATCTTGTGGGTGTACGCCTGGTGCCCCACATCGAACACGAGGGAATCCGCAGGAATGTCGAACACGTAATGCAGCGCCAACGTGAGTTCGACCGTCCCGAGATTCGCGCCGAGATGGCCTCCGTTCCGGCTGACGACATCAAGAATCAGTTCACGAATCTCCCGGGCAAGTTCGCCGAGCGCCTCCGGCGGCAGTTTCCGCAGATCTGCGGGAGAATCGATCTTTTCCAGATACATTCGGAATTCCAGCTCCATTGAATATGAACATTTCCATCCTGTGAACCATAAAATACCATTCCATTGCCGTTTTTGCAATCACCTCTTCTTGAAATCAGGCACTTCTGAAGGTATTTTATAATGATACAACAGAAAGATGAAAGGAGCGGCCCCATGAACCGCATGATTCTTTTACCGGTGTTTCTCGCAGTGACTCTTCTTACCGGCTGCGTATTTGAATCCTACCGTCCGGTTGCGGAGTTCGATCTCGTCACCGGAGAGGTCGAACCTCCGGTTTGCGCATTGCGCATTCTGGAGTTCCGCAACAACTCGACTTCCGGGATTCGGCTCCAGTGGCGCGATCCCTCGGGGCGGGTGATCCGCGACCCGTACAACAAATGGGTTCTGCCGCCGGAGCAGCTCGTTGCCCGGGCACTGAATCTGGCTCTGCTGCGGCCGGACGAACAATCCGTGACGCCGCTCCCCGTGGAAGGAACACTCGAAGAATTCGAAGTGGACGGTTCCGCACACCAGTTCCGCCTCACGGGAAGCTGGAAACCGCCGCGCGGCGACCGGGAGTTCCGTTTCTCCTTCTCCGTACCGGTGGAGGAGGATTCCGCCGATGCGGTCGCCCGGGCCGCCGGTGAGGCCGTCCGGCGGCTGGCCGGGCAGCTCTCGCAGTGGAGCCGCGCCGAAAACAGATCGGGTGAATGAGCCGGATGGGAAGAAACAGACACATACGTTCGCTCCGGGCTCTCTGCCTCCAGATTGCGGACGCCTCGATCGAGATATGGGAGGAGCTTTTCGGTTTTCTCGCCTTTCTGCGGGGCCTCGGACGTTCCATCCGGGATTCTCTGCGCCATCCGTTCCGGATCAAATGGCGCAGCACCTTCTACTACATGGACAGCTGCGGGGCGGATGCGATGCCGATCATCGGACTGCTCGGATTGCTGATCGGCGTGATTCTCGCATTTCAGGCGATCGTACAGCTTTCCCGCTACGGGGTCGACAGCTTCGTCGTGAATCTGGTCGGAACCGTCATCGTAACCGAACTCGCACCGCTTGTCACGGCCGTAGTGCTCGCCGGCCGCACCGGGTCGGCCTTCGCTTCCGAACTCGGGCTCATGAAATCCCGCGAGGAGCTCGACGCGATGACCACGCTCGGTCTCGATATCGGGCGCTTTGAACTTATGCCGAAACTCCTGGCACTCGTCATCGTCATGCCGGGTCTTACGATCATCTCGGATGTCTGCGGCATCGTCGGCGGCATGCTGATCGTCTGTTCGATGCTGAACACCTCCGTCGCGGAGTATTTCGGCAAGACGTTCGAAGTGATCCAGCCGGTCGACCTCGCACAGGGGCTGGCCAAAAGTATGATTTTCGCCGCGATCGTCGCCGCAGTCGGCTGCTGGAAAGGGGTCAGCGCGGAGCGCGACGCACAGGGGGTCGGCCGGGCGACGACCAGTTCGGTTGTAACCTCGATCTTTCTTATCGTCGTCTCCGACGCCGCCATGACTGCAATCTTCAGTTTCATCAGTTAATCAGGACATACAGACATCATGAATGAAGCAAATCGACTGAAACTCGGGGGATTTCTGCTGATCTCGATCACGCTCCTCATCATCGGTTTCGTCTCGATCGGAATCACGAAACTCTTTGAACCGCGCTACCGTGCCATGACCGTGCTCAACACCTCGGTCGAAGGGCTCGCCGTCGGCTCTCCGGTCAAATACCTCGGACTCCCGGTCGGCAAGATCACCGCCATGACCATGCGCCAGAAGGACGGTTACATCGCGGTCTATTTCGACATCTTCCCCTCCACGGTCGAACAGGACGAAGACCTCCCCCCCGGCACGGTCGGTACAAATTTCGCAACCGTCATGCAGCAGAAGAACCTCAGCTGTTTCATCAACGCCGCAGGAATCATGGGCGGAGCATATCTCGAACTCTCGATCAGCGATTCGCTGCCTCCGGCGGTCCCGCACCTCGATGTTCCCGCCGAGGACGGCATCATCTACATTCCGTCGCGCCCTTCCCACATCGGCAACGCGATCCAGAACATCAGCCGGATGCTTGATGAACTCGGGAAAGTCAACTTCATCCAGCTGGCCGACAAACTCAATGAAACACTCGACAATACGAGCGAACTCCTCGAAAAAGGACAACTTCAGAACACATTCGACAGCATCAACCGGATCTGCGCCAACCTCGAAACCACGAGCCGCCGGCTCCAGACCGCGCTCTCCGAGGAAAACGTCCGGAAAATCGACCGGGCTATCACCAACCTCGACGAGAGCATCATCTCCCTCCGGGAATTCGGCAACGCCCCCGAACTCCATCAGCTTCTGACAAATCTCAACGCCTTTCTCACAGACGCTTCTGACGCCATCAAAAAGGCCGAAGCCGGCAGCGCCGCTCTCGGCGAGGAGGCCGCCGATCTGAAGCTCCGAATGGAAATGACCCTCACCCGGATCGACAACACCCTCAAACAGCTTCAGGAGTTCACCCAGAGCCTTTCGAACGATCCCAACCAGTTCGTCCGCGGGCGCCAGGAAAAACCCGTCCTGCCGACGGAACGCCCCTGACACTCTCCTGTAGGTTCAGACAGAAAACGGGCCGGAAATGCTTCCCGCATTTCCGGCCCGACGCGTTTCCGGCCAAAACTACTTGCGCAGTTTACGCAGGTACTTCTGATACGCATCCTCGTTCATCATGTCGTCCAGCTCGGAGCTGTCGAAATTCACGAGCCGGCAGAGCCACCCCTTCTCCTCCGGGGAGTCGTTGATGAGGCTCGGCTCATCCGCCAGCGCTTCGTTGACCTGCGAAACCGTCCCGCTGATCGGCGAGTAGATGTCCGAGGAAGCCTTCACAGACTCTACCTCTCCGAGGCGGTCGCCGATGATAAAATCATCGTCCTCTTCCGGGAGTTCCACATAGGTGATTTCCCCCAGTTCGTCCGCCGCATATTCGGAGATGCCGACCGTCGCCTCTTCGCCGGTTATCTCCACCCATTCGTGATCTTCGGTGTAATACTTCATCGGGCTGATTTCCTCTTGTCAGTTTTCCGCTCTTATCCAGCAACTTCATATCGGTCGCATACGGCAGTAATGAATCATCAAATCGGCAAAATTCAAGTCGGGACAAAAGGAAAATATCGTATTTTTCCAAAAAAAAAGCGATTTACGGCGTATCGATGATTCTTCCGGTCAATCCGCGCACCCGGACACCGGCTCCGAATCGGCGCGCAATATGCACGAGTTCCGCATCGGGAAAGGTCTCCTTCGCCGACAATTCATCGTCGATCACCTCCACCGGATGGTATTGCTGAAGCGTCCACTGCTCCACTCCCGCGGCCTTGAGTTCCTCATACATCACGCCGAGCGCAGCCTCGTCGAGCAACGCCTTGTGAACCGTCGTGCGGATATCGAGCTCCGCCCCCGAAGCCTGCGCGAGCGCAATGCTGCGGTAAACCTTCTCCGCAACCTCCGGATCGCGGCTGCCGGTCAATTGGCAGTAACGCTCCTTCGGCGCCTTGCAGTCGATGCCGAACGCGTCCGCCCCGGCGCGGTCGAGCAACGCCTCGACCCGCTCCGGCAGCGTCCCGTTCGTATCGATCTTCGCACAGTACCCCATTTCACGCACACGTCCGACGATCTCAGGCGCGTCCGGCTGCAGCAGCGGCTCCCCGCCCGAGAAGACAACCCCTTCAAGCAATCCCTTCCGCCGCTCGAGAAAATGAAAAAACTCCTGTTCGGTCACCCGCGGCTGGCTGGCCGGATCGAACACAAGACAGGGATTGTGACAAAACGGACAGCGCAGATTGCACCCGCCGGAAAAAACAATGCAGCCGATCTTCCCCGGATAATCGACCAGCGTAAATTTGACTAATCCACGGAAATCCATACTCTCTCTCCTGAAACCGGAGGCATCCCCCCCGATAAAAAAACACGGGGGCCGGACCAGCCCCCGTGCCGCGCCACGACGTTACTTCGAAACGACTTCGAAGGTCTTGCGGTCCTTGAACTCTTCCTTCTTGCCCTTGTTCCAGTTGCTCACCGGACGGAAGTACCCGCAGACGCGGCTGTAAACTTCGGTCTTTTCTCCACACTTGGCCATGATCTTTCCTCCTGTTTGAGAGTTGGGGTTTGAAATTGATTAAACTTCCAGCGGACACTCCGAGTGCTCGCCCGGCACATACCCGTGAACCGGACAGATGCTGAACGACGGAGTCAGCGTGAAATACGGGATCCGGTAATTCGTCGCAATCCGCTTCACGAGCGACGCCACCAGTTCCGGATCGTCGATCTTCTCGCCGATGAACGCGTGGAACACCGTCCCGCCCGTGTAAAGCTGCTGCAGCGGTGCCTGCAGATCGAGCGCCTCAAAGAGGTCCGACGTGTAGCCCACCGGAAGCTGCGTCGAATTCGTGTAATAGGGATTGTCGGTCCCCGCGCAGATGATCTCCGGATAATATTTGCGGTCGAGCCGCGCAAGCCGGAAACTCGTCCCCTCCGCCGGAGTCGCTTCGAGGTTGTAGATGTGCCCCGTCTCCTCCTGGAAGTCCTTGATTTTCTCAGCCATGTGCACGAGCACCTCGCGGGCGAACTCCGCCCCCTCGGGGTCGCAGATCGAACAGCCGAGGAAGTTCAGACAGCACTCGTTCATCCCGACCAGCCCGATCGTGCTGAAGTGGTGCTCGAGATTCGGCAGATAAGTCTTCGTATAGGGCAGCAGATCTCCCTCGAGGTGCTTCTGCACGACCTTGCGCTTGATTTCCAGCGACTCCATCGCCAGGCGCATCAGGTAGTCGAGACGCCGGTAAAATCCCTCCTTGTCTTTCGCGAGGTAGCCGATCCGCGGCATGTTGATCGTCACCACGCCGATCGAACCGGTCTGTTCGCCTGCGCCGAAGAGGCCGCCGGTCTTGTTCCGCAGCTCACGCATATCCATCTGCAACCGGCAGCACATGCTGCGCACGTCACCGGGCTTCAGGTCGCTGTTGATGAAGTTCTGGAAGTACGGGAGCCCGTATTTTCCCGTCACCTCGAAGAGCAGCCGCGCATTGTCGCTGGTCCAGTTGAAATCCTTCGTCACGTTGTAGGTCGGAATCGGGAACGTGAAGATCCGTCCGTCGCGGTCGCCCTGTGACATGACTTCGAGGAACGCGCGGTTGATGAGATCCATCTCCTCCTGAAATTCGCCGTAGGTTTCCTCCTGCGGCTGCCCGCCGATGATGACCGGCGTATCGCGCAGATCCTCCGGAACGACCCAGTCGAACGTCAGATTCGTGAACGGCGTCTGCCCCCAGCGGCTCGCGATGTTCAGCCCGAACACGAACTGCTGAATGTTCTGCTTGAGCTGCTGGTAAGTCAGTTTGTCGCGCCGCACAAATGGCGCAAGCAGCGTATCGAACGAGCTGAACGCCTGCGCGCCCGCCCACTCGGTCTGCAACGTCGAGAGGAAATTCACGATCTGCCCGGTCGCCGTATCGAAATGCCTGGCCGGAGCCGCCGACGCGCGGCCGCCGCGCCCCTGGAATCCGCGCTCCAGCAGATCGCGCAGACTCCACCCCGCGCAATATCCGACGATGCCGCAGGAGAGGTCGTGCAGATGGAAGTCGCCCTTCGTATGCGCTTCGGCGATCTCGGGAGGATACATGTTCGCAAGCGCATAGTTCGCAATGACCGAGCCGGAAACATGGTTGAGCAGACTCGCATAGGAGTAGCCGGAGTTCGAGTTCTCGTTGACGCGCCAGTCCTCCTGCCCGAGGTAGCTCGAAACGAGCTCCTGCACGTCCATCATGAGTTTCTTGGCCTCGCGGATCTTCGCGTGATTCGCGCGGTAGAGGATGTAGAGTTTCGCGGCCTGCGAGAGTCCGCGTTTCACGAACGCGTGCTCGACCAGGTCCTGAATCACCTCGACATCGGGGATCATCAATTCCTCGTCATACCCCTTGTCGATGAGTTCACGCACAACATCGTCGGCAATGTGGCGCGCGACCTTGTCGCTGGCCATCCCCGCGGCCTTCAGAGCCTTCCCGGCGGCAATCGCGATCCGCTGCGGATCGAAATCCACAATGCGGCCGTCGCGCTTCTTCATTTTCCGGATGGACTCGCTGCTGTTCATGAGACGCCTACCCCCTTTTTCCCTTGTTGAAGTTTCCGTTCCCTACTCAAACAATACAATCCGGCAGCCATTGAAACAGCCGACCGCGAAAACCACTTCTTTCCCTTGCAGCAATTTTCCTGCCATACATATAGAATACCACACTATATTGTTATTTCAAGCGAATTTCTCACAATATATTGTATTTTCTTTCTTTCATATCACTATCAACGAGTTACGGAAAATCCTGAACGATTTAGAACATCACGCGCTGTTTCCGCGTCATTTTTTCAACGATTTTCCTGCGATTTCCGGCCTTCCGGACTTGCAAAGACGGCGGGGGGCGTATATAGTTTCCGATTACGCAAAACAGAGGAGCTTTCGGAATCGAAATATGGCGGAAACGGTATTGTGGGCGGCGGAGGATCTCCATTTGACCATCGGACGGCAGACGATCTACGACGGCGCCGAATTTCATATCAACGCGGGCGAACGCGTCGCGCTCGTCGGGCGCAACGGCAGCGGCAAATCCACGCTGCTGCGGCTCATCACCGGGAAGGAGCTCCCCGGCTCCGGCAGCATCACGCGCGCCCGGAATCTGCGCGTCGCGGAGCTGCCGCAGGATTTCGAGCTCGACAACGAGCGCACGATCCGTGAAAACGTCGCCGATGGGCTCGAATATCTTCTCGGACTTCAGAAGAGCTACGAGACGCTTCCGGTCAACTCTCCCGAGCATGCGCGCGTCGAACACGAACTCATGCTGCACGACGGCTGGAATCTCGATACGAAACTCGGCACCGTACTCGAAAAACTGAACCTTGCCGCCGATGCGGACCGGGTCTGCTCCCACCTCTCCGGCGGAGAGATGCGGCGCGTCGCTCTCGCGCGCGCGATCATATCAGAACCCGATCTGCTGCTGCTCGACGAACCGACCAACCATCTCGACGTCAACACGGTCGAATGGATCGAAGGCTTTCTCGCGGATTACAAAGGGAGCTGTCTCTTCGTGACCCACGACCGCTACTTCCTCGACCGGATCGCAAGCCGGATCGTCGAATTGAGTCACGGGAAATTTTACGACTATCCCGGCAGCTACGCGGAGTTCATCGCCATGAAGGCCGAACGCGAGACGAACGAGGACATCCTCGAACAGAAACGCCGCAGCTTTCTGCGTTCCGAGATCGAGTGGGTGCGCCGTTCTCCGAAGGCGCGGCTGCGGCGCAACCTCGGGCGCATGAGAAAATTTGAGGAGATCGCCGCCATTTCCGCCCCCATCCGGGACGGCGAGATGGAGCTGCTGATTCCGACCCCTTCCCGGCTCGGCAATAAAACCGTCGATCTGATCGGAATCAACCACGCATTCGGCGGGCGAACGATCATCCGCGACTTTTCGTTCGAGTTCGCACCCGGCGCGCACATCGGCATGGTCGGGCCGAACGGCATCGGCAAAAGCACACTGCTGCGCATCATCACCGGAGGGCTCACGCCCGATCGCGGCGAAGTCAAAATCGCCCCGACGGTCGAATTCAACTACATCGACCAGTCCCGTCTCGCACTTGATCCGGAGAAAACCGTCGCTGAAGAGGTCAGCGAAGGGGTCGACACGGTCTGGCTCGGCAGCGAAAAAATCTCCATCTGGGGATATTTGAAGCGCTTTCTCTTTGAGGACGAGCGGATCAATACGCAGATCCGTCACCTCTCCGGCGGAGAAAAAGCGCGGCTCATGCTCGCGAAAATCCTGAAACAGGGCGGCAACTTCCTGATCCTCGACGAACCGACCAACGACCTTGATCTTTCAAGTTTGCGCCTGCTTGAGGAGGCGCTCGTCTCCTACGGCGGCTGCGTGCTCGTGGTCAGCCACGACCGCTATTTCCTGAACCGGGTCTGCTCGGGGATCCTCGGATTCGAGCCGGGTGGAGAGATTGTCTACACGCCGGGGGACTATGATTATTATCTGGAGAAGCGGCGTGAACGCGAAGCGAAAAAGGCAATGGAATCCGCCCCGCCGAAACCGGCCCGCACCCCGGAAACGCCGAAACCGAAGGCTCCTCAGAAAAAACTCTCCTACAAAGAAGCGCGCGAACTCGAAGGGATGGAATCGGCGATTCTCGCTGCGGAGGAGAAGGTCTCTGAACTCGAAGCCATGTTCGGGGATCCCGATTTCTTCGCAAAATACGGTCCTCGCAGTGCGGAACTTCAAACGGAACTCGAAGCCGCGCGCGCCGAAGCCGCCCGGCTTTATGCGCGCTGGGAGGAGCTTGAAGCCAAACGGGTCGAACTGGAGGGGAAATGAAGAAACTCATCTGGCCGGGCAGCACGCAGCTCGCTCCGGTTCCGGCGGTGCTCGTCGGCTGCGGAACGGAACCGGATTCCTATAATCTCATCACGGTCGCATGGGCGGGGACGGTCTGCAGCAAACCGCCGATGGTGTCGATCTCGATCCGCCCGGAGCGGTACAGTTACGCTCTCATCCGGGAATCGGGCGAATTCACAGTGAACCTCACGACAGCGGAACAGATCCGGGCGGTCGATTACTGCGGCGTAGTCTCGGGCCGTGACCACGACAAGTTCAAAGAGACGCATCTCACGCCGCTGCGGGGCTCAAAGGTCGCGGCCCCGCTGGTCGTGGAGAGTCCGCTCGGGCTCGAATGCCGGGTCGTCCAGACGCTTGAACTTGGGAGCCACACACTGTTTCTTGCCGAAATCGTCGCCGTGCAGGTGTCGGAGGAGTTCGTGAACGCCTCCGGCCGGCTCGAGCTGGAAAAAGCCGGACTTGCCGCCTACATTCACGGACACTACCATCGCGTCGGCGGTGCGATCGGTCACTTCGGCTACTCCGTCCGGAAAAAACCCGGCCCGGTCGTGCGCCGATGACGGCCCGTCCCGTCACAATACAAGTTCGGCGGGATTCAGCGGGCAACCTCAAATCTGCGCCTTGTCGATGGCATCGTCGACAATGTAATTGACGATATAAACCTCTCTCCCGCCGGAAGTCGAAACCGCAGAAACTGTTCTCGAGCAGAAAAGCGACCGGCGTATCGCCATGGGTGCATTCGCTGAAGACACAGACCAGTTTCCCTGTGCGGGAAAGAACGACATCCGGCAACTCCTCGTACAGAGCCGGCTCCCTGCTGACGGGGAACCTCTTTATCACGCTATAAAACCTCCAGGTTCTCCTGACAGAAACCATGATCATCAGAATTTCGCAATCATTCAGATCAAAAATCCTCCGGGCTTGACCATCCGTAAAATTTTTCCGGGTTGACAGCCGGGACCAGCAGCAGAAACGGCGCAGCCAGCAGAGCCGCCACGGCATACACCAGAAAAAACGTCTGGTAACGGCAGACCGTCATAGTTCCGAACTTCCATTCGGCGGCGAACAATCCCGCCCCCAGCAGCAACGAGGAGAGAAACCGCGAAACTCCCGAGCCGCCGTAAAAAAACACCCCGTTGAACGCCATCGCCATGACCTTGTTCCCCGGCTTCGCGAGCTTCATCATCTCCGCCGAGGCGACGATCGAGAAAGAGGCCGTTGCAAACGACCCCGCCATCAGCAGCGTCGCAACGAACACCCGGGATGCCGTCCCGTCGTCCCGCACGACAAACAGCCCCGCATTCACCAGAAAAAAAAGCAGGTGCAACAGCAGAAACGTGTTCCGCAGTCCGAACAGCCGGAGCAGCGGCCCGGTTCCGAGATAGCCGAACAGCATCCCCGCAAGCGAACACGCTGAAATCAACACCACAACGTTGTCCGGCGTCTGAAGTCCGTTCTTCAAATAGAGGATCGTCAGCGGAACCGCGCCGCATCCGGCCAGATTCACCCCAAAGCAATAGAGAGAAAATCCGACCAGCGGCCCGTTCCCCAGCGCCGTCCGGATTCCGGCGACGACGCCCGGCGAATCGGGGCGGGTCATCTCAAACCGGGGAATCCGCCCGATCGCGATTCCTCGTCCCGTAAAGATCACGGCGGCGACGAACAGCACCGTCTGCAGCTCGCCGACGGAGGGACTCCGGCCGATCAGCAATCCGACAAGAAGCAGGAAAAGCGTCGCGCCGAGCTGATGGCAGAACCGCATCCGACTCAGAAAACCCGTTCTCCGCTCCGGCGTCAGAAACGAATCCAGCAACGGAAACCAGCCGGCGATGAATCCGGTCAGACTGAGTGCGAAACAAAATACCGCCCCGGTCAGAACCGCAACCTTCGCCGATCCGGCAAACGGCGCGCATGCCGCGACGAAATACGCCAGCGATGCACAAACGCACGCCGTATAGATGAGCTTACGCATCCCGATCCGCATCGCAAGCAGCGCCATCGGCAGAATGCACAATCCATTCAGCAGAGGCAGAACGGCGGTGGTGAGAAGCGACAGCATCTCCCCCGCGCCGAGCATCCCGGCGAACAGGAGGATGACGGCGCTGTCAGTCAAAACCGTCTCCCCCAGAAAACCGCAGCAGGAGGAGAGCGTCGCCAATCGTTCCGCCCGCAGACGCGTCGACTGATCCGCGACACTCATTTTCGCCGATAGACTCTCACATAATCAATTTCAAAGTCCTTCGGATACCGCAACTCCGGATCGACGTTCCCGATCCAGCCGGAATATTGAAAGAGCGCAATGAGCAGGAACATCTTCTCCGACGGAGTCGGTCCCTCCCAGATTTCCATGGGTTCGTTGTCGAAGTACCAGACGATGCGCCCCTCCTCCCACTCCATCGCCCAGACGTGAAAATCGGCGGAAACATCGGCGGAAAGCCGATGCAGGTAATGTCCCTTGTCCGTAAAGTGGACATTCAAATCGACCTTGCTCTCCGTATCGGAGATATAGCGGCCCTGCTGTTCGAAGATGTCGATCTCAAGCGCGCCGTCGCGAAGATCCTTGCGTCTGCCGTCGATGGTGTACTCCTGGCGGGCCGGGTCGACCTGATGCAGCCAGAAAGCGCTCATGAGCCCCTCCCCCCGCGGCATGCGGCAGCGGATCTCGAACCAGCCGTACTTCTGGGAGAATTTCTCCATCACGCAATAATGATCGGGGGTCTCGCCGATGCGGTGGTCGGAAGTGGTGATGCAGCTGACGCACCGGTAACTCTTTTCCGGGCGGAACGGCAGAGTTTCGGAGATACGCAGCTTGAGCACGCTGTCTTCGATCACATAGTGGGCGTTGTGGTCGATCCAGCGCTGTTCGAGTCCGCGGCGATTCAGATATTCCACACGACCCGACCGGTAAGCGGGGTACCAGTAGATGTCGTTCAGCTGCGGCCGGTCGAATTCATCGTGAAACGTCAATTCCCAGCCCGGTTTCTCCCAGTTCATCCTTTTCTCCTTTCGTTATTTCCGATTGCTCCGGAAGAAGCGTTCCGGAGAGGTTCTTCACGCTGCCGACCACTCGGAGAGACGCCTGGATGCAGGTATGAATCGGGGTTCCAGACTCCATCATCGGTCGGTTGATGATGTAGTATTCGGCCCAGTCGAGCAATTCCTCCGTATGGAATTCAATACGGTCGAATTCGTGGGCGTTCTCCACCGGCGGCCAGAAGTCGCCGGGACGGTCGTAACTCATGATGCTGAAAGATGAGAATCTCTCCGGTGCCGAGGCAATGGCCTCGTCGTAAAACTGCTGGGCAAAACCGCCGGCGGGGAAAAAAAGCGCCGTCGGGCACGGAGCGGCCGATTCGAGATAGCGCAGAATCGTGCCGGTCAAACCGAACTCCCGCCGCTCTTTGATTGAATCGATGCGGCAACCCGGATCAAGCAGTTTCATGCGGGCAAAAAAGCTCTGATAACGCTCAATCCGGGTGGGATGCCCGAGTGCGAGAACCACGGCGATGTGGCGATGCCCCATGCGGTGAAGATGTTCGGCGGCGAGCTCGCCGCCAAGCGTATTGTCCGACGAGATCGTGATGTCGGCTCCGCACCGGGTGTAAAGACTGATCGAGCAGAGGCGGGGATTGATCCGGCGGACAAGGTCGACAGTATCCGGCCCGGGAACCGAGCAGAACACAACCACATCACTCTCGGCGACGGCATTCTGGAATCGGCTGGAATTCTTCCGATGGTCGGTTTCGACACAGCGGCAGCCGCGCGCGGCGAGACGCTCCAGGAGCCTCATCCCGTAATGACGCTGAAACGCATTGTCGGAAAAATCGAAGACGATCCGCAGATTTCCGGAATGTTTCAGCGAATAGAACCCGTGCCGGTTCAGAACCTCGATCACACGGTTGCGCGTCCCGGGTTTGACGGAAGGAACGTTATTGATCACGCGATAAAGCGTCATGGCGCTGATGTTCAACTCGCGCGCCAGTGCCCGGAAATTGATCTTGTTGATGCCGCGTCTTGGTTCCATGATTTTCCCTTGTGTCGTCTGCGGAAAAGTATACCGGTCCTTTTCCGAAAAAGCAATGCCGCCGCGGGAAAATCATGTTACATTTTATGTGAAAAGTGTCACTCGGCCCACGGAGAGAAAATGGAAGTCAAACCATGCTGCGCAAAACGCGGCCGTGGCCGCAGCTCCGGAAATATTCGAAAAACCGAAGCCTCCGGGCACGACCCGAATTATCTCCCGCCGGCACTCTCATTCTCCTGTCCGAAAGCGAGAAGGCGCCTTCTCGCGTCCACAGCTTGCGCCATTATAGGAATCTGTTTTCTAGATTTTTCAGCAAAAAAACCGATTTTCCGGATATCATCAAAAAAAACGATATTTTTTTGACTTTCCCACTTGACATTTTGAGGGTAATTTGCCATAATTAATTTAAGAAAACGGATTCCTAAAAAAAAGAGACGAACATGACGTTAAAAGAGATCGCGGAAGAACTGAATGTGTCCCCCTCGACAGTGAGCCGGGTACTGAACGGTTGCAACAAGAACTTCACCGTCAAGCCGGAAGTGCGCGCCCGTATCCTCGAACATGTTCAGAAAAACGGCTACACCCCGAACCGGATCTTCCGTTCGTTGCGCAGCAAGGAGAGCAATCTGATCTCCTTTCTCTTCTACGACCGGGATCTCCTGCGATACCCGACTCCGGTCGCCGAAGCGGTCGACGTCATATCGCGCGAAATGCCGAAACACAATTACACGTTCAATTTCACTCCGTGCGAATCGGTCCGCAACATCTATTATCCACTCCCGGAGTGGAGGGTCGCCGCGCTCGTCATCCCCGATGTGATCTACCCACGTCAGCTCAGGGAGATTGAAGAGGCCGGAATTCCATACGTGGTGCTCAACGGCATCTGCGGCAAATCGGGCAGCGCGGTCATGAGTGACGAAAATGCCAACATGCGCATGGTCATGGAACTTCTCCACTCGCTCGGCCACCGGAAAATCGGATATCTCGACGGATTTCAACCCGGAAACCATCATCACAGTTTCAATGACCGTAAGCGCAGTTACGCCGATTTCTGCGACGAATATGAGCTGGAACAGTTCCAGAGCGAACCGTGGAAATACGAACCGCTCGAAACCCAGTTCAGCGAACTGCTCAAACAGCACATCACCGCCGTCATCTGTTACAATGACGACATCGCCCAGCAAGTGCTCTATTTCTCATGGCGGCGTGGAATCCAGATTCCGAATCAGCTCAGTGTCATTACCTTCAACGCAACGCCGGCACAGGAGTTCACCATTCCGCCGCTCGATTCGCTCGCTGTTCCGGGCGCCGAGATGGGACACGAAACCGTGCGGATCCTGACGGAAAAACTCAAGCATCCCGACGACTATCGCGGCTGTTCAATCCGGATCCCCGGCAAACTCATCCGCCGCGAATCAGTCACTTACGCCCGGAACGCAGGATGATCCATCTATCTATCTCATGTCTGGAAATCGCAATGAAGTCAAGTCAAGTCGAAACCGTTTTTCAACCATGTTCAACCATGCCACATATTCACGCAAGGAGGAAAGCAATGTCCCGCAAAAATTTAACATTGATTGAACTTCTGGTGGTAAAAATTTGTCAAATATCCCATGTTTGCCGGATTCCCGCTCCGCAGTCAGGAGAGGGGTTCGGGGGAGAGAAAGCGGCTATGGCAGCCGCGTCTCTCCCCGTACCGAACAACCATCAAACTCCCCAT
>NZ_CALXSK010000047.1 GCF_944391105.1 uncultured Victivallis sp. | reverse complement strand
TTTTGACGCAAAAAAAAAAAAGAAATAAAAACAAAAAACACAAAACTTTTGAAAATGGCTCTTAAAAAAAAAAAAAAAAAAAAAAAAAAAATCAGAATTGATTGTTCCGGCACTCCCGCGGCGACATCCCGGTGTGCCGCCGGAAAAAACGCGAAAAGTAAAATTCATTGCTGAATTCCAATTTCGCCGCAGTCTCCTTCACCGACAATCCTCCGCGACGCAGCAATTGTTCCGCCCTCCGGCAGAGTTCCGAGGCGAGAAACTCCTTCAAAGTCCGCCCGAAATCACGCTTGAATTCGCGGCTTAGCCGGTCGTAGGAACGCCCTGCGGCCAATGCGAGATCCGCAGCGCTGCTTTGCGCTGTCGCCTCCTCACGCACATATTCCAGAAGAGTGCCGTAGCGCTCCTTCAAATGTTTCCGCCATGCCCACTCCAGCGTCACTTGCGACGCAACTGCGCCCAGCAGACCACAGATGAACTGCTCCAGCTGAAAAAACGTCTCCCAGCCCGGCAAAGCCGCGGCAAGCGCCGAGGCCTTTTCCAGAGTGTCCAATTCCAATTGAAACTCCGAACAATGAGGATTCCCGGCAAACAGATCGACACCGGGCAACGCTTCCAGCTGAAAGTGAAAACTGAAAAAACGAAATCCTTCCGGAAAATCAAACTCCAGATCCAGTTCCGGCGGCATGAAATATCCATATCCCGGACGCAGCACCAGAGACTCCCCGCTCGTGTGATTCGCCAAACTCCCCTCCCCTGCCCGAACCAGAAAAAGACGGTTGCAGCGATAACTGTTCCGCCCGCTCCAGACGAAATCCGCCTCCCCGAATTCCGTGAAATTCCAGCTCACATCCCGAAACAGCCGAGTCAGTTCATCATGACGCGCAAGTCCCATAAAAAGATATGCCTTTCCCGAAATCGTCTATTCCATTTTGAACTTTTATACCATAAATTATCAGTAAATCGAAAAAAAGCAACCGGGAGGACCCCATGAAATACGATCAGAATCATCGTTCCGCCATCTCATTCCCGCTCGGAGGCATCGGAACCGGTTCCATCGGACTCTCCGGCTCCGGTCATCTCGTCGACTGGGAGATCGAAAATCACCCGAACAAAGAGAGTTCCAACCGGTACAGCCACTTCGCAATCAAAGCCGAAGCCGACGGACAAGTGCTCGATGCCAGAATCCTGAACGGTGATCTCCCGCCTCCCTACATCGGCCGTCCCTCACCCGCTGAAATCGTGGCCGGATACAATCACTGCGGATTCGGTTACGGAGTGAAAGCCGATCTGCTCCCCGGATTGCCGCATTTCCGCGACACCAGCTTCGAGGGGGAATTCCCCGTTGCGACCATGCAGTTCAAAGACCCCGGATTCCCCGGAGAAATGACTCTGCGCGCATTCAATCCGTTCATTCCGCTGAACTCCTTTGATTCATCGCTGCCGGGAGCGCTCTTTGAATTCACGGTTCGCAACACCTCTCAAAGAGCCATCACCTATACTCTGGCCGGTTCGCTGAGCGCCACGCCCGGACGCTTCCGATCCACTCTGAACGCCTCCCTCCTGACTCTGAAGTCGGAGGAATCGCCGGAGTCGGTTCATTACGGCGAGCTCGCACTAACTGCGACCGGAGGGGATTCCGTTTCCGGACAGGCAAGCTGGTTCCGCGGTTCCTGGCGGGACGACCTGAACATGTTCTGGAATGACTTCACCCGGCCCGGCCCGTTCCGGGAGCGCTCATTCGACACTCCGGGCGAACGCGAAACCGGAACGGTCGCCCCCCGGTTCGATCTCGCTCCCGGCCAGAGCCGCTGCATCGTCTTCGCACTCGCCTGGTACTTTCCCAATCGCCGCAACGACTGGAATCCCGGAGAATACGCCGATGCAATCTGGAAAAACTGGTACGCAACACAATTCGCTAATGCCGCGGAAGTTGCAGCATACCTGACCAGCAACTACCGGCGTCTCCGCCGGGAAACATTCCGCTTCCGTTCGGCGCTCACAGACTCAACGCTGCCGCCGGAGGTGATCGATGCGGTTTCCGCCAACCTGTCGACTCTGAAATCCCCGACCTGCCTGCGGCTCGAAAACGGCGCATTCTATGCGTTCGAAGGGAGTCAGAGCCTCGTCGGGAGCTGCGAAGGCTCCTGTACGCATGTCTGGAATTATGCCTATGCGCTGCCCTATCTCTTCCCGGATCTGGAGCGTTCCATGCGTGAACTCGACTTTACGTACAACTTCCGGGAGGATGGCGGGCTCAGCTTCCGCCTGCAGCTCCCGCCCGGACGCAAACCTTCCGCATTCCGGTCGTGTGTCGACGGTCAGATGGGCGGCGTCATCAAGACCTGCCGCGAATGGAAAATCTGCGGGGATACCGCCTGGCTCAAACGATGGTATCCGGCCGTCAGGCGTTCGCTCGAATATGCGTGGAGCCCGGCCAATCCCGATCGCTGGGACCCGGAACAATCCGGCGTGATCACCGGACGCCAGCACCATACGCTCGATGTCGAGCTGTTCGGTGCAAACTCCTGGCTCACAGGTTTTTACCTTGCAGCACTCAAAGCCGGAGCAGAAATGGCCGACGCGCTCGGGGAAACGGCCGACGCCGAACTCTACCGTTCCATCTTCGAACGCGGCCGCAAACGGATGGAGGACGAACTCTTCAATGGAGAATATTACATCCAGAAAATCGACCTCTCCGACCGGACATTGCTCAACTCCTTCGACGGAGCGGACACCTGCTACTGGAACGACGAAACCCACGAAATCAAATACCAGATCGGCAACGGATGTCTCATCGATCAGGTTCTCGCCCAGTGGCATGCGGACCTGATCGGACTCGGCGACATCTTCTCCCCCGACCGTGTTGCGTCCGCGCTGCTCGCGATTCACCGCTGGAACTATCAGCCGACCCTGCGGAACTACGCGAATTTCTGGCGGGTTTTCGGACTCAACGACGAAGCCGGGACCGTCATCTGCAGCTGGCCGCACGGCGACATGCCCGCCATCCCGGTTCCGTACGCCACCGAAACCATGCACGGATTCGAATATCAGGCCGCCTGTCACCTGATTCTGCGCGGTTTTCCCGAGCTGGGGCTGGAGATGGTCCGGGCTGTCCGCGACCGTTACGACGGCGTCAAACGCAACCCGTGGAATGAAATCGAATGCGGCAGCAACTACGCCCGTTCGATGGCCAGTTACGCACTGCTCGCGGCATTCAGCGGATTCCGCTGCAATCTCGCAGAACAAACGGTTCGTTTTGCCCCCATCCCATTCGAAGGGAATGAATTCCGCTGCTTCTGGAGCGCGGGCAGCGGCTGGGGCGTCTATCACCGCAACAACGACTTCGACGAAGTCGAGCTCCTCGCCGGTTCTCTCAAACTCCGGCGGCTCGAACTCGATTGCGCGGAGCAAGTCGAAGACCTCCGGCTCGAAGGCAGACCCGTCGCGTGGACCCGCGAACAGGGCGCACTCCGCTTCGAACCCGGAATCGAAATCGTCCCGGGGAATCCGCTCCGCATCATCCGGAAAGCGTAATTCCGCGCAAAGGAGCTACATCCACTCGCCGGCGGCCTGAAAATCCTGACGGGCTCCGGCGCTGCGGCGAAACCAGTTGCGGGGAGCGGCCTCAAGCCGGATCTTCTCCTCGCACGTCTTGCCGGAACGCAGAAACTTCACGGTCATTTCGTCTCCGGGCTCCGATGAATAGACCCGGCTCTGGATGTCTCCGGCGCTGTCAACCGGCTCGCCGCCGAGTTCGAGAATCACATCGCCGCGGCGCAAAACCCCTGCCGCAGGAGAGTCGCGGAAAATCTGAGAAACCCCGACGCCGTGTTCCACATCGAGCTGCCTGCGAACCTGACGCGAAAGCGGCTCGAGTACCACACCAAGCCAGGGACGGCGCACCTGGCCGTGCTTGATCATCTCTTCAGCCACATGCTGCGCGAGATCCGAACTGATTGCGAAACTGATTCCGACACTCCCCCCGGACGGCGAAAAGATGAAATCGTTCACTCCAATCACTTCTCCGGACAGATTCAGCAGCGGTCCGCCCGAATTCCCCGGGTTGATCGACGCATCGGTCTGGATGTAACTCTCGTGCAGATTCACGCCGACGCCGCGCCGTTTCATGCCGGAAACGACGCCAACCGTCACCGACCGGCTCAGACTGAACGGAGCGCCGATCGCAATCGCCCAGTGACCGATCTTCACCTTGTCGACATCGGCGAATTTCAGCGTTTCGAACTTTCGATCTTCGGTTTCGATTTTCAGGAGCGCGAGATCGGACGGGGGATCCACACCCACCACCTTCGCCTGAAACTCTTCGCCGTCATTCGTGGTAATGTAGAACGAATCCTGGTCGCGGACAACGTGGAAGTTCGTCAGAATATATCCATCCTCCCGGATGAAAAAACCGGACCCCTGTCCCGTCGGAACATCGCGGTATTCAATCCGGCTGCGATAGTAATCCACCGGCGAAACAACTCCGACCCGCTTCTGGGCGGTGATCAGCACAACCGCGGGCATCGTCTTTTCCACCGTGGAAGCGAAAGCATCCTGAAGATTCGACGCGGCCGCGTGTGCTTCCGCATCCGACCGCAGCTTCGCGTCCGGAGAAGGCGACGACGGCGCCCCGGCCGACGCACTCTCCGGAAATCCTCCCACAACCCCGAGCGTCAGAAGCGCTCCGGCACAAGCCGCAAAAAATACGGCGGAAAGCAACATCTTATCTCTCATTTTCACCTCCGGTATAAAATTTCAGAATATAACGCCCGTCCCGAAAAATCAACCCTCCGGAAGTCAAAAAATTACGATTTTCTGTCGTCTACTCCTGTCGACGCCCGGTGAGAACGGGCCAGTCAGCTGTCCGGAAACAGAGATTCGCCGTGCGCGCAAGCGTCACGGATTCCGCACCGATCTCCAGCCGGAAATCCCACTGAAACGGCGTTTCGTAACAGCATGCGAGCAACTCGAACTCCCGGTCGGAAATCCGGCGCACACTGGCCGCAATCCGGCGCGGCATCGGTTCATGCCAGGTCGGCAGATTGTCGGCCAAATACCCGTATCCGGCTCGCAAAGTCTCCCCGTCAAGCGTGAGCTCCACGTGATCATCGAAGGAGACGAATTCGAGGTTCCGGAAATGCAAGTCGTTTTCGTCCAGAAGATAACGCTGCATCTCAAGTTTCATCCCGACAGAGGCGAGAATCGGCATCGCCCAGGCGTCAAGCTCGTTCCGGAGTGCGGAAACGTCTCCGGGCGCGGGCGGCAGCGCCGACTCTCCGGCGCCGGGCAGCAGAAGATCCCAGACCAGATCGAGAATCTGCTGCATGTTGCGCAGCCCGGAAGTGATCGCCAACGCCATGTCCTGTTCCGGCATTGCGATCGCATACTGCCCGAACGCGCCGTCGCCTCGAAACGCATTGTGCCGGCAGCGCCAGAACTGAAATCCATACCCGACCTTCCAGTCCGGCTGGTCGTTCATCGAATTGTCCGCCTGCACGCTCGTTGCCTGCTTGAAATACTCCGCAGGAATGATTTGCCGCCCGTTGCGCCGCCCCCCTTCCAGCAGACATTGCGCGAAGGAGGCGATCTCTTCGGTCGTGAGATTGAATCCCCAACCACCGGTTTCGATCCCCTGCGGGGAAAGTTCCCACAGCCGCGGTGCAATTCCAAGCGGCTCGAACAGTCGCGGACGCAGATAGTCGCAGAGAGACTCACCCGTCGTATGAACAACGGCGGCGGCAAGCATATAACTCGCCCCGGAGTTGTAGCAGAAATGCGTTCCGGGCTCATACGCGAGCTCCGTCTGAAAAAACGCCCGCTCCCAGTCCGGCTTCCCCTGTATGTCATCCATCGTGCAGTGGTCGTGACCGGAACTCATCGACAGAAGATGACGGATCCGCATGGTTTCGAACTTCGGATCGATCCGCTCCGGCAGTTTGTCGCGAAAAAGGTCGACGAGACGTGCATCAAGCGATAATTTCCCCTCCGCACAGGCAAACCCCACCGCGCAGGAGGTGAAACTCTTGCTGAGCGAAAAGAGCATGTGCGGAACCTCCGGCGCATACGGTTTTTTCCACCCCTCCGCAATCACGCGGCCATGGCGCATCACCATGACGCTGTGAACGGAATCGAGTTCCCCGAGCGCCTCGACAAAACGCCGGAGAACCACCGAAGAAACCCCTTCGGCCTCCGGAATCGAACGCGGCAGAATCCTGCTCATGATGCCCCCCTCAGTTGTAGGTTTTTCGCAGAAAGTTGACCGCCAGAGAGTTCCGGAGCGCGGCGGCGCTGGTCTTTTCCTTCGGACGGAACGCGAGGCGCCTGGGTTCGCCGGGCAGAAGCGTCAGAGAGTTGTCGCTGAAAATGCCCGGAATTCCCGGCGTGTCGAGCGTGACGAAAAATACCGGCTTGTCGGTGGAGAGCGCAACTTCGAACGTCCCGGGCTCTCCCTCCCGCACCTCGCACGTGACCTCGGCGGGACGGAATGCACAGCGCTTGAACACAGCAAAGAAAAAGCTGTTCTCATGAACCGGAACCGGCTCCTCCGCGCACACGGTCGTCGTGACGAGCTCCATAAAGCACTCTTCCGGATCGAATCCTTCGAAGTCGACGGGGCGGAACGTCCTGACGCATTTGCTTTCGCCCGGCTTGAGCGATGCGGAAACTTCAAACCGTTTGAGCGGCTTTCCCTCAAAATCATAGACCGTCGCGACCACCGTCGCCCGACATTTCCACCGCAGGTCGCTCGTGACGAAAAGCCGGATCATCCCGTCCTCCGGGTCACGATAGGCGACACCGATCACCGGCGCATAGAATCGTTTCGCATGATAGTGCAACTGCTTCCACTTGCCGCCGTACTCGATGCTCGACCAGGACGCCACCGGCCAGTTGTCGTTGAGCTGCCAGTAGATCGTGCCCATGCAGCGCGGTTTGAGCGTGCGCCAGAACTCCACGCCGGTCTTGATCGCCAGCGCCTGCTGTACCTGCGAGAGATAGAGGAAGTCCGCAAAACTCTCCGGCATGCGGAAGTAGCGGCCGAACATGCCGATGATCGGCGCATTGCCGCGCACACACTTCTGATGGTGATCCATCACCGGAGAAAAGACGTTGCGCTGGTCGGGCGGGCAGAATTTCTCGACCGTTTCGAGCGACGGGAACGACTGATAGCCGAACTCGGAGCAGAAGCGCGGACGAACCGTGTAGTACGCATCAAAATCCTTGCTGCCGTGCCACACCTCCCAGTAGTGCATGTCGCCGCAGGAGTCGTCATGCCAGCCGTCGTTGAAGTTGTTCGGACCGCCGCAGGGCGAACTCGGCCAGAACATCCGGTCGGGATCGAGTTCCGCAACCTTGCGCTTGAGTTCGCGGTTCAGCCGGTCGTAGTTTACAAGATAGGTCTGGCACTTGTCCTGATCATACCAGCGCGTGGCGCCGATGACCTCGTTGTCGCCGCACCAGATCGCGAGCGAAGCGTGATGCTTCAGCCGCCGGATCTGAAAATCGAGTTCGTCCATCACATTCGCAATGAACTCCTCGGTCGAGGGGTAGAGGCTGCAGGAAAACATCATGTCCTGCCAGATCATCAGTCCCTTGCGGTCGCAGAGCGTGTAGAAGATCTCCTTCTCATACTGGCCGCCGCCCCAGACGCGCAGCATGTTCATGTTCGCAAGCCGGGCCGATTCAAGCAGATCCTCGTAGACAGCGTCTGTCTGGCGCGAGGGGAACGCATCGCAGGGAATCCAGTCAGCGCCCTTGCAGAAAACATCGACCCCGTTGACACGGAAGCGCATCGACACGCCGAATTCATCGGGTTCGTTCACCACCTCTATCGTCCGCAGCCCGATCTCCCTGGTAACAGACTGACAGGCGGTCGAAACCGTCAGCGGATAAAGCGGCTGATCCCCGAGGCCGTTCGGCCACCAGAGACGGGGCCCGGCGACATCGAACTTCATGCGCACGAGATTCCGCCCGGCCTTGAGCGGAGCGTTCACGCTGCGCTCCTCGCCGTTGAACCGGAAGGCGACCGGCAAACGGCACGGTTTTTCCGCAAAAATCTCCGCAACGGCAGTCACGGCGACAAAGTCGCGCTCATGCTTCTGCTCCGTCCAGACCGCGTCGATGCGGCCGCCGTCGACGCCGGTCAGCGTGAGCGGCATGTAAACGCCGCTCACCAGCAGTGTGAGCCCCCAGTCCCAGCCGCCGTGGCAGTGGGGTTTGCGGATCAGATTCAGATTCGGCACCTTGCAGCAACCGTTCATCGGAATGTGGAACGGCATCGTTGCGGCGGCTTTCTTCGCTTCGAGCTCGGGGGATTTGATCCGGATCTCGATCGTATTGACGCCGGGATGCAGCAGGGACTTCACCTCGGGGTGCGCGCAGCTGAACATGTTCTGCATCGAAACAGCCCGTCGGCCGTTGATCCGGATCGTCGCGAACGTGTCGACCATCTCGCAGTTCAGATAGACATACTGCCGTTCAAGCAGACCGGCGGGAACCTCGAACTCCCGTGTAAACGTCCACTCAAACCGGCGAAACTCCTGAACCAGATTTTCATTCCGCCCGAAGTGCGGATCGGGAATCATCCCCGCCGCCAGCAACGCGGAATAGTTGTCTCCGGGCAGCGTGGCCGGAATCGTTTTCCCGCCCCACTCCGGGGTTCCGAGCCGCCACTCGCCGCTCAAATCGATCATCGTCGAATCCATATTTGCCTTCCTCTCACAGGTTGTTGCGTGACATGAAACATCTTCCGGTCGTACAATATATTGAGAAAATACGATTATTCAAGGCGTACGAGGCAGGATTACGTGAAACATAATGTAAAATCATGCAAAAAATGTAAAAACGCTTGTATTTTCTCCCGACCGGAACTATTTTATCCGGAAGGAAGGAAGCGGAGAACGATGCGGTCAACCCTGAAACAGATTGCCGAAGCGACCGGTTACTCCATCGCCACGGTATCCCGCGCGCTGAACGGCTCGCAGAAAATCACGGCCGAGACGAAAAGGGCGGTGCTTCAGCAGGCGCGCCGCTGCGGATACCGTGCGGAGTGCCGCAACGTTGCGCTTATCGTGCCCCGTTTTCAATTTGATGGATATTTCGGCAGCGTGCTGCGTTTTCTGGCGCTGGAACTTTCGCGCATGGGATTTTCCTGCGAAGTCATCGGCTCGGAGAATCTGGAGATTCTGGAAGAGCATTCGTTCTGCGGAGCGATTTCGATCATGGCCCAGAACGGGCTTGAGCGTTACTGGGGAAACCGCCACATCATGCCGCTGGTCTGCATCAATACGCAGCCGCGCCACCTCGACGGGATCTACACGGTCGCGTCGAATGACGAACAGGGCGTCCGGATCGGGATTGAACATCTGATCCGGCTCGGACATCGGCGCATCGGGCGATTCGGCGGATTCGCGAGTTTCCACGACCCCTCGAACTGGAACAGCGTAAACCGGGAACAGGCTTTTCGCAGACTGCTGTCGGAACAGGGTCTGGAACCGGAACTCTACGCATCGAATTCCGGTGGAGTGGCTCCGGCGCTGGATGCGCTCAAATCTTTGCTCGACCGCGGCGTCACGGCGATTGTGACGGTCAACGAAGGGCTGGAACTTGAGACGCTGCACGCGCTCGATCTGCTGTCGGTCCGGGTGCCGGAAGAGGTCTCGGTTCTCTCCTGGACCCAGCCCCACCCTGCGGAATATCTGAAGCCGACGCTCTCAGGAGTGGAACAGAATTTTCCGGAACTCATCCGCGCCGGCTGTGAGATGTTCCGTTCCCTGCTCGCGGGGGAACCGGTCGGCGACATGCTCATCGACTACCGCCTCGCTCCGCGCGGCAGTACGGCGCCGTTCGCAGGAGGACGCCAATGAAGCTGAAATTCAACAGAAACTCCCCTCTGTCGGTGTTTCTCCCGGGAGTGCTGCTCGGTGCAGCGGCCTTCCTGATCAGTTTCGGCTGGCGGGTGCTCGATCCGCAGCGGATCGGCTGGCTGCTGAACCGGGGAGATCCGACGCAGCACTTTCTCGGATGGGTGGCATTCCGGAATTCGCCCTGGAATTTTCCGCTCTGCCTGACCGACATGCTCTCGTACCCCTTTGAGGCTTCGATCGTCTTCACCGATTCGATTCCGCTGTTTGCGCTGCCGTTCAAGCTGTGTCGCGGACTCCTGCCGGAGCAGTTTCAGTACCTCGGGCTCTTCGGGCTGTGCAGTTTCCTGCTGCAGGGAGGATTCGCGGCGCTGCTGCTGCGGCGGTTCACCAAGCGTCTTGTTCCCTGTCTGCTCGGGGCGTTGTTCTTTCTGTTTGCACCGGCACTGTTTTTCCGCATGTACTACCACACGTCGCTCACGGCGCACTGGACGATTCTCGCGGGATTTGCGATCTGGCTCTACACCCGCCCGGAAACACCGCTGCGACGGGTGGTGCTGCTGTGGACGGCGCTCGGATGCGTCACTTTTGCGATTCACCCGTTTCTCGCGGCGATGGTCTGCGGACTTTTTCTCGGACAGATGGTGCAGATCGCCCTCTGCCGCCGGATGCTGGTCCGGCCGCTGCTCGGGACAATGATCTTCGCCGGGATTACCGCGCTTTTCTTCTTCGTGATCGGCGGCTTTCACGGAGTCAGCGAGGGGGCGGGGAAATTCGGTTCGTTCGGAGCGAATTTGAACTCATTCTACAATCCGATGCTGCCGGACGCTCTGCTGAAGCAGCAGCCGGTCCTGCCGGGACAGTACGAGGGGCAGGCGTTTCTCGGCGCCGGAATGCTTCTCCTCGTACTGTTCGCACTGTGTCTCCGGGTCGCGGGGAAACCCTCGGCGTTCCGGCGGCTGACGCCGAAGGGATTCCCCCTCCCCTTCCTCGGAGTCTGCCTTCTCTTCTTCCTCTACGCGCTCTCGATCAAGGTCGCCTGGAACGACCATGTGCTGTACACGATTCCGCTGCCGGAAGCGGCGATTCACCTCTGCAACATCTTCCGGGCCTCCGGACGGTTCATCTGGGTGCCGATGTATGCGCTCATGCTCTTCTCGATTGCGCTGGTGCTGCGCTGCCTCCCGCCCCGCCGCCGGGCGGCGGTGCTGCTGATCGTGCTCGCGGTGCAGGGATTCGGACTTCAACCGATGGTCCGGGCGAGCATGGAACAATTCCGGAATCCGGCCAGGGACCCGGTTCCAGATCCGCTCCGGGCGCGCTTCATGCGCTCTCTGCCGGAAAAAATCCGCCTGTTCGCCCTGATTCAGGGCTCTGAATACGAGTTGCTGGAACCGGGATATTTTCTTCTGCAAAATGGGATTCCGCTCAGCGATTTCTACTTTTCGCGCCCGGAGCCGCGTCCGAAGACGATTCGACATGAAATCCTCAGAATGCTCGACGAAAACCGCAGGCTGCCGGATCACATTCTCTATCTCTTCCGGGCACGCCGCCTCATCGGCCGCAGCGGCCTGTACTGCTATGAATTCGGCCAGGGCCTGATCGCCGGCAGCACGGTTCCGGTACCGGGATTCCCTCCTCTGCCGCCCGCACCGGATGCCGGAACGCTCTTCATCCCCGCATCCCGTTTCGATCCCGAACAGCCCCGTGTCCGCCTCAGCCTCGCCGCCGGAGAAAAGGGGCGCGTCACGGGAATTCCGCTGGCGGCCTGCCGATACCGTCTTCTGCTCCGGGGCGAGAATCCGGAAAGCTGCCGGGGGTGGATTGCCGGGATTCCAGTTACCCTGCAATCGGCCGGTTCCGGAAAAGCCTCCGGCGAATTCGTTCCGACAACTCCCGCTCCCGAAGCGACTATCGAGATTCAGGCCGGGGAGCAACCCGCCTCCATTTTTCAAATCGAACTTACGCCACTCTCCACGCCTCCCGCCGAAACCAGCGAATCGACATAGGTGCGGACAGGCCGGATCCTCCTCGATTTCGTCGGAAAGATTCCTCCGGAGTCTGATTTTCACACACGGGAACAGCCCCGCTCCCGTTTTTGCATGAGCGGAGGGGGATCTCTGTTCCGGAAAGGGAACCGCACGATTCACTCCTTTTTCCGAAACAGCATTTTTTCCTTTTTTTTTCATCCGACCCCTTGACAAACAGATCCATTCCGGGTATAATTGTATACGTATACCATAAAAAATCGCGCAGTTTACTTGTCCGGTTTTTATTTTTTTAATTGGCGATGTATACGTATACATCCTTATTGAAAGGGGTAGAATGCTGGTCAATCAGAAATTCATCGCGGAGCGGGCGGGAGTCAGTCAGAAGACGGTTTCGCTCTACTTCCGGGAACCGGGAAAGATCGCGGAGCGCACCCGGAACCGGATCGGCACAGTGGTACGGCAGTACCACTACCTGCCGAATCTCGCGGCGCGCTCGATCCGGAGCCGGAAATTCAACCGGATCGCCTGCGTGGTGATGCAGTACGGCGACCGGAGCAAGGTGATTCATCCCCATCTGATGGCTTATCTGAACGGAGCGGCTTCGGAGTTGTCGGCGGCGGGATATTCGCTGCTGTTCGAACCGGTCTATGTGTCGCAGCCGGGTTTCAAGGTGCACTTTCCGGAGTTTTTCGACTCGATCTCGGTCGATGGGATCATCGGGATTCCGGGCAGCTGGATTCCGCCGGAAATCAATGCGCGGGTGCGGCAGCTGGAACTTCCGACCGTCTGGCTGAACTGCCGGTCAACGGACGCGGAAACCGTCTGTCTGGAATTTGACGAGGCGGCCGGCGTGCGGGAACTGGTTCATCACCTGCTCCAGCAGGGAAAACGGCGCCTGGCATGGTTCGGACCGGATTTCACCATGGATTCCGCCGTTCACTACTCTTCGCGCGACCGCTACACGGCACTGAGTGCGGAACTGACCGCGGCAGGCGGAACCCTTGTACGTTCCGTATTTGCGCGTTTCGGCGAACAGCTCCCGTCGAAGGCGGCCGCCTTCGCGGAAAGTTCCGGAGAATTCGACGCGGTGATCTGCTACAACTTCGACTACCGCGACGCCATTCTCTGGACGCTGATTCAAAGCGGCGTCAACCCCATGGGATTTCCGCTGGTGCACTTCGCCTCCAGCTGGGAGGAACGGGGGATTTACGATTTTTTCGATTACGTCATGCTTCCGGAGGCCGAACTCGGACGGCGCGGCGCCCGGTTCATTCTGAGCCGGCTGCGGGGGGACTCGGGAGAGGAATTTCTGCGCCCGCCCGCTGGAACGTTACATATCGCGGAACGATCATCGACGAGGAGTTCATTATGAAAAAAAACCGTTTCCACCTGATCTGCGCCCTGACGGGAAGCTGCACCGCGCTCTGGGCGGCTCCACTCAACGAGGGAGTGCTCTTCCACGCCCCCCTCGAACCGGAAAATCCCGTGGCTTACGCCGAAGGCTCCAGACAGCCGCAGAAAGAGCCCGCATTCACTCCGGGCGGCCGCCTCGGCAGCGGCGTGAAAATCGAGGGCGAACCGCTGCGGTTCAACAACGTCGCCAACCTCGACCTGCGGGCGGGAACCGTCGCGTTCTGGGTCAAACCCGCCTGGGACGGCGCGACGAAACAGGATGAGTGGACACTCTTCCGGGCGGTTCACTTGAACGGCGCCTACACGGCGCACTCGAAGGTGCTCTTCTTCATGACCGGGACGACGATCCCGGAAAAGGGATTCGTCTGGGATTACTCGACCGCGACCAACCGCGTGAACCAGTGGAAGCGGGATGAATGGCATCACGTCGCCTTCACCTGGAACCGGGACACCGGCGAAAAGGCGATCTGGATCGACGGAGAACCCGCGGTTCGGCAGAAGGGGAAATACTTCCCGACTTCGATCTCCAGCTCCGCTCCGATCGAATTCGGAATCAATGCGCCCGGCGTCTATGATGAGATCACGATCTGGAACCGCCCGCTGAGCGCGTCCGAAATCAGTCGACTTGCCGTCAAGCCGGAAGAGGCGGCACGCGAACTCGCCGGGAATATGGAAAGCGCGCAGCCGCCGAAACCCGAAGCCGCGCCGCTGCTCGAACAGTTGAGTTTCTACGCCTCGCTCCAGAACTCCACCGCTCCGGACCGCTCCACCGGGACGTTCCGCAATCAACAGAAAACCCCCGCCGCCTTCGCCTCCGGTATCGTCGGGAACGGCGCGAAACTCGCCCGTGTGGATTTCAATTCGAACGACGTCGTCGATCCCGCCGCCGGAACCGTCTCCTTCTGGTTCCGGCCGGGTCCCGAATGGCTCGACCGCAAGGGGAATTTTCACTACTTCCGGGCCGGCCACCTTGCGCTGACGCTCTTTCCGGACGGGATCAGCTTCATGACCGGCCGCACCGACGACGGTAAATTCCACTGGGATTACAGCTGCGGCACAAGTTCGATCCGCAGCTGGAAGCCGGGCGAATGGCACCATTTCGCAGTCACCTGGGATCGCAACGCGCAGCAGAAGGCGATCTGGCTCGACGGAGAATTGGCGAAAATGAGTAAAACCACCGTATTTCCGGACCGGATTCAGCCGGAAGGAGAATTCATCTTCGCGGAATTTCCCGGAGAATATGACGAATTCGCGGTCTGGACCCGCGCCCTCGCCCCGGCGGAAATCGCCAAACTCTGCGGCTATCCGGAACTGATTCCAGAAGGACTCGGGCTCGTCGCTGAGCCGGTTGAACGCACTCTGCCCATGCAGTACAAATGCCGCCGGAAACTCGCCGAGGGAACCGATCCCGCCGCCACATTGAAACTGCCGTTGCGCGAACTCTCCCCCGAGTCGACCGTGGTGAAACCCGGAGAGCCGTTCCATGCCGTCATCCGGGTCGAGAACCATTCGCTCAATCCGGTGGAGCTGCCGCTCACGGTCACGCTGCGCAATTTTCACATGGAGCCGGTCGCGACCGAAACCGTTCCGCTCCGGCTCGACGCCAACGCCGTGACCGAACTGAACCGCGCCTTCACGGTTCAGAAGCGCGGCATCTACAAAGTTGAAGTCGCATTTCCGGGGAAGGACGGCAAATCGTGCATCCGCGACGTCGCGAGCTTCGGCTGCTGGGAGAAACGGCAGGAGCCCGATCCGGACAGCTTTTTCGGGAATCACGTAAACAGCTGGGCAGAAGGCGCCTTTCTGCGGCAGGCCGCCAAACTCGGCTTGAACTGGATGCGCAACCACAACATGCTGCAGGCCACCTGGTGGGAGCACGCCCAGCCGAAACCCGGCCCCTTCGAGTGGCGCGGCGATGCGGTTCTCAAGGAACTCAGGGAACTCAACATGCCGGTTCTGGGGCAGCTCTTCACGACGCCGAACTGGGCGGCGGCCGGCGGACCGCGTCCCGAATCCAAAGGTTACAACTCCTGTTTCCGCCCCGATCCCGCCGCATTCGAAACCTACGTTTATGAGACCGTGAAACGCTACCGCGGGCAGATTCGATACTGGGAGATCTGGAACGAGCCCGACGTGAGCATGTTCTGGAAAGGGACCCCCGAGGAGTTCGCCGAGCTCGTCCAGATTGCGGTTCGCGCGGCCCGCAGGGCCGATCCCGAGGCGAAGATCATGGCGGCAGGCTTCCCGACCGTCGCACGTGTCTGGCACCGCCGCGCCGCGAAAGCCGGGGCGTTGAAAAATCTCGACATCCTTTCGATCCACATCTACGCCGGTCAGCAGGAGCCCGAGGCGAAACTCGATAAAATTCAGGACGCGCTCAACCACTTCAACGCCCTCCTCAAGGAGTACGGCGACGGCCGGGAGCTGCCGGTGTGGGACTCGGAGGGAGGCGTCGAAAGCACGACCTTCCTGCGCGGCGTCGATTTTCCGCTCATCGCGCCCGAAGGGAAGCGCCCCCCGCAAAACTGGCGCGAAACCGCAATCGGAACCGTGCAGTTCGAAGCGATTCTGCAAATGCTCGGAATCGAAAAGAATTTCATGTATTTCCAAAATCGGATCGGGCCGGATCACAATGAAGCCTACTCCAATCTTTCGACCCTCGACGTGAACAACGCCCCGAAACCTTATCTGATGGCCCGCGCCGCCATGCAGGAGCAGCTCGACTACACGAAATTCTTCCGGGCAATCCGGCGGGAAAATCAGCGGTTCTGGGCGCTCGTTTTCCGGCATAAAAGCGATCCGGCACAGAGCCGGGTGCTCTTCTGGTGCGGCCCGGAGGGGAAAATGGAACTTCGCACAACCTGGCCGGGAGGGGGGAAACGCATCGATCTGATGGGGAATGATCTCCCGTTCGATCCGGCCGGCCCCGTCCCGGTCACGGAAGAACCCGCCTATCTCGCGCTGAACGCCGCGGCGGAAGATGTGGCACACGCTCTGGAAAAGGCCGAACTGGCGGTGGAGAATCCCTCCCGTCCCTACGTTCCGGAACATGTCGACACCGGCCACGGCGTGCCGCTGCTGCCGGACTATTCGGCTCCGGCCGAGGCTCCCTCCAAACTCTTCACGGTCGATCTGCGCAGTTTCTGCAACATGGGGCTCGCCGATGAAGTCGCCGGAGACGGCCGGGGCGGCTGGGCCGACGAAGGCGATCTGAACGATATGCGCGACCTCAAAACCGGACGGCGCACATTTTACGGCGTGCCGTTCGACCTCATCGATCCGACGTCGAACAACGGACGTGCGGTCATCACGCTCAAGAGCCGCAACCTGACGCCGAAACTGCCGGAGGCGGTCAACGGAATTCCGGTCAACCGCAAGGTGCGGAACCTCTATTTCCTGCAGTCTGCCTCATGGGGAACGCCGGGTGTGATCGGCAGTTACGTCATCCATTACGCGGACGGGGAAAGTGTCGAAATAGAGATGGACATTCCGAAAAACAACAACAACTGGTGGTTCGGCTACAATCCGAAAGAGGAGTCGCGGCCGATCCCGGTTCAGGTCAGCAATACGATGACCGGAATTCCGGCCTGGCGTTATCTGCGGATGTTCGAGTGGCAGAATCCCCGGACAGACGTGGAGATCCAATCGATCGACGTCCGCTCCCGTTCCGGCCACCAGACGCCGATCGTACTGGCCATCAGCGGTGTGGCGATGTAATCCCATTCAAAGAAAGGAAATGATACCATGAAACCCATTCATCGGCCCTTCTCCTTCTCCGGAATTTCTTCCCGTTGTTTCACCCTCATCGAGCTCCTCGTGGTGATTGCGATCATCGCGATTCTGGCCTCGATGCTTCTACCGGCCCTGAACCAGGCGCGGGAGCGCGCGAAAACGACGACCTGCGTCAACAACATGAAGCAGATCGGGCTGGCCGTGCTCAGTTACATGAGCGACAACAACGAAATCATCCTGCCGATGCATGTGACGGTCTTGAGCGACAATATGGGGGACAACAGCAACCGCTGGTATGTGGCGCTCGTGACAAAGGGTTATCTGCCCGGACCATCGAACTTCCGTTACTACGACACATACAGCAAATCCGGCCGCGCCTGCAAGGTGCTGCAGTGCCCCGGCTACATCAATGAACGGGATGACGACCAGCCGGTCTACGGAATCAACAATCAGATCGGCACCGTTCCGCGGAAACTCGGACTGGTCAAACAGCCTTCGCTCACGCTCTACTCCTGCGAGGCCTCCAGCCAGAACCAGGGAAACGGCGTCTGGGCGATCACGGTTCCATCCGGCGGAAACCGCAGTGTGGTCTCCTACCATGGCGGCGAACAGAACAATGTGCTCTTCATCGACGGTCATGTCGCAACGCTGCGGGTCACGGAAGTGGTCCAGGGGATCGAGGACGACTGGCCGAACTACAACAACGGCAAGGTCAAGTGGCGATATTACTGACCCGACCCGCCGCTGTCGTGAAAAAGCCGTCTGCTACGGGGCGATCCGTTCGGCGCGGCGGATGTACATTTCCTGCTCGCGTGGAGCGAGCTCGACAAACCTGACATTCCAGCCGCAGACGCGGATCTGCAGTCCGGCATATTTTTCCGGATGCTGCTGTGCATCTCGGAGCGTCGCGGCGTCGAAGACGTTGAAGTGGATCGCCAGCCCGTTGTGCGCCATGTAGGTGTGGATCAGGGTCCGCCACGCGGCCAGCCCCTCGTCTCCGGCAACCGCCGACGGGTGCAGCATCACGTCGAGCGGGAAGTCACCGGGGAAACAGCCTGAATCGATGCTTACGGCGGACTCGATCAGCGCGGTGACGCCACTCACATCCGCTCCCTGAACAGGGGAGAGGTTCTTGGACATCTCCTCCCCCGCCAGCCGTCCGTCCGGCGTTGCGCCGGTTTTTTCGCCGAGTTCGATGAACTGCCGGGCCGAATGGGCGGAGGCTTCCCAGATGCCGCCGCGCGCGTTCGGGCGGCCGTTGATCCGTGTGCCGATGAAACGGCTCAGCTGATCGGCGTAACGGTCGACGCTCTCATCGCCGTTTCCGTATTTACGGGAGCTGTTCAGGATCCGGCGGCGGAGTTTTTCGTGTCCCGCCCAGTTCGCCGCGAGAATCTCCCGGAATTCCGCGAGTGTCAGCTCCCGCTTTTCATAGACGAACTCCCGAATCGCGGCAAGCGCGTCCAGCGCGGAACCGAATCCGGCATTCAGCAACGTCGTGTTGTTGTAATAGCTGCCGCGGGAGAACGCGTCCTCGGCCGTTTCAAGGCTGTGAAGAATCGTCGCGGAAAAGAAATTCGCAGGATTGATCTCGTCGAGAAAACGTTCGAAGTCGTTCACACAAAGAATATTATCCTCAATGATCTTCGCAAGCTGCTCGGTATAGGCGCGGTAGAAGTCGTCAAAAGAGCGGAGTTCGTCGAGTTCTCCGGTCCCGACACCGACCGCGAGCCCGGTTCCGGGATCGGTTCCGTTGTGGAACACGAGTTCGATTCCCTTGAGCATGTTCAGGTGTCCACAGGCGGTCTCATTGCTGTTGTGCAGCCCGCGCGCGGCGAATTCGTAGCAGCCGCGGATGTCGCAGTTCCGGGCATCCTCCTCGGTCATACCGAGCCCGGTCATGACATGACGCAGCCCCTCTTCCCCGAGAAACACCAGACTGCTGTTGCCGCGCCGAATCATCTTCAACGCCTGATCGAGAAACCGGTCCGGCGTGTTCGCGGCAATCTTCAACTGGATCTTCGGAGTCGGCACCGAAAGTTTGTCGAACTCCTCCAGAATCAGATAGGAAAGTGCGTTGATGCGGCTCTTCCCCGCCGCATCCGTGCCGCCGAGATAAAAGGGATGTCCCCAGTAGTTGTCGATCGACGCCCACTGCATCATGAAGTAGTCGAAGAGTTCCCGAATCTGGGATTCCGAAAAGTGTCCGCTCGCGATATCCCGTTCGAAATAAGGAAACAGCAGATTATCCAGGTTGCCGAGCGAACGCACCTGCATACGGTCGACGTACTCGCCGAACATGAAGTAGAGATAGACAAAGCAGAGCGCCTCGTAAGTATCGCGCGGCGCGCCGTCGCGCAACTGCCGCAGACATTCGGCCTCGCGTTCGAGGCGTCCGCTGCCGTCTGCGTTGCGCAAGGCGAGACTCCGAAACCGGTCAAGTGTTTCCAGGACGCAAAGATACGTGATCTCCATCCCCTCGAAATACGCCTTCGCGCGCGGCGTCAGCGTCCCCTGCGACTCATGTTTTTTCCGATAAGTGCGCACCCGTTCGAGAATTCCGGGGAATCCGAGCGGCAGAATCGCCTCCCAGTCCGGAACGGAGTGGTCGAAATCGATCCAGATATTGGTCGCGCCGGAGCGCTTGAGCGCCTCCCACAATTCACGATGCTCGACCTTCGTCGCGCAAACCTCCTCGCGAAACCGGTCAAGAACCGGTGTGAGCGGCCGGTCGAACCGGTCATAACAACCGAAAGCCGGAAACCAGTCGTGCGGATTCACATCGATGCGCATGTTGCGGGCGATGAACTCGAAGCAGCGAGCCTTGACCACCGGGCGCGGAAGAGCGGTCAGTTCTTCCGCGAGCGCCAGGGTCTGGTGCTTCAGAGTTTCGTTGTCGAGCCCGGTCGAGGGGTCGAATTCCGGATTCTGGAATTTCCTGTTCAGATATTCCCGATCCTGTTCGAATCTGCCGAATTCCATTGCAAGCCTCACTTTCCATCAGCAAGTTCCAGAGAATGAATGACTTTCAATCCGCGCTCCCGCAGGATCGCGGCACTGCGTTCCAGATCTTCGTAAGAGGGGGAAGCCGCCTCCGGCATGGTGTCGCGCCGACCGACGGCCCGGTATTTCGAACGGGCCAGCGCATGATACGGCAGCAACCGGACGGCGGAGACATGTTTCCTTGCGGCGAGAAAATCCGCCGCACGGGCAATCTCCTCGGCGTTCATGTTAAGTCCCGGCACCTGAATCATGCGAATCTCAATCGGAATTCCGGTTGCGTCGAGACGTTGCAGATTTTCGAGGATCAGCCGGTTGTCACACCCGGTAAACTCCTTGTGACGAACCGGATCGATGCTCTTCAAATCGTAGAGGAAAAGATCGGTGCAGGACAGCACCCGCTCGAACGCTTCCCACGGAACCGCTCCGCTGGTATCGACCGCACAATGAATCGCATCGCGTTTCAGCAGAGAAAGAAGCCGCGCGCAGAATTCGCTCTGAAGCAGCGGCTCCCCGCCGGAGAGCGTCGCGCCGCCGTTCTCCGCGTAAAACATCCGGTCGCGAAGAAACAATTCCGCGGCAGCCTCCGGAGTGATCGTTTTCCCGTAAAGTTCAAGAGCACCAAACATGCACGCGTCCAGACACTTGCCGCAAACCGTGCAGCGCTTCCGGTCAATCCGGTGCTCCGTCGCCGACACCGAATGGCAATCGCACACCTTCGCACATTCGCCGCAATGGATGCAGCAACTCTCATGAAACCCGAGTTCCGGCTTCCCGGAGATCGTCTCGGGATTGTGGCACCAGATACACGAAAGCGGACATCCCTTCAAAAACAGGGTCGTCCGAATGCCCGGCCCGTCATGAACGGCAAACCGCTTGACCTCAACATACCGGCCCGTCACCTGCGACTCCAGATTTTCCGTATCGTTCATCGATTCCATCCTCCTGTTGCCTTGCATATAGTATAATACCAGGATGGCATTTTATGAATAGCAAAAAAAGGAGAATCAATACCGATTTGTGATTTCAAACCGGAAACACGCATTGTGCGCAGCAGCCCAGGCCCCCCCCGCGCCTGAAACCGCCGTGTTTCCGCCGGATTCCGGCTTATTTGGCGAATTTCCACGGGAGGGGGCGGCTCCACTGAAAAGACCGGTCCGCCTCCGGCGTCCGTCTGCTCAACAAGCAGAAGCTTCTCTGGTGAGTCCGGAAAACTCCCGGCTGAACGGTCCGGGAACCCCTTCCCGGTTTACCGCGCGAAGTCGGTAATAATACCGGGAATGAACCGCCAGCCCGGAATCTTCATACAATCCGACCCGGTAAGGCCCCGGTTCAACCCGGGCCACAAAAGATGCCGGCCCCGGCGAAAAACCACTCTCGCCGGAACGGTACAACTCGTAATGGGAGAGATTTTTCTCCATGTTCTGCCCCCAGATCAGATAGAGCTGTCCATCCATGGCTCCGCAGCACGCCATCGGCTCGGTGATGAGTCCCGTATACCAACTGCCGATCGGCGCAGGCCGGGTCCCCTCCCCGGGTTCGGAGATCTCCTCTTCCTGGATCGACAAACCACGATACAGGAATGTGGCAGTGCCGAACGGCAGACATTTTCCCGTATCAGAAAAAGCCCTTTCATCAACGGAAACGCGAACCGGAGAAACTCCGGCCAGCTCCGGTCCCGCGACCTGCCGTTCCCTTCCATGCGTTTCCTGTACACGCAGAACCACGCCATCTCCGCTTTCCGCCCGCTTCAATGTGAGCAGACGCATTCCGGCGGGCAGAGAGAGAAAACTCTTTTCCCGGGGAAGCCCCCCTTTGCGGGGCGGAGAAACCTGACAGACGAGAGGATTTGCCAGACGTTCCGCCATCTCCGGAATCCCCGCCATCCGGAAATCTCCGCAATAAGACGCCAGGGAGAAACGGAAGCGCAGATTCACGTGGGATCCTCCGGGGGAATGCATCTGAAGCCAGTCGTTGAACAAATAGGCGTAAACCGCAGATCCCGTTTCATTCATGTAACAGTCGGTCTTGTCCGGGTGGATGTGATCGAACTCGACAAGTTGGCTGTCCTGCAGAAACAACGCGATTCCGAAGGCGTCGTTTTCGACGCAGCACCACTCCCGGGCGGCGAGATAGGTTTCCGTGCCATGACCGGTCTGCCCGTCCGGACCGGGAGAAGCCACACATCCATTCAGATGCACTTTCCGCGAAGCGTTTTCCACCAGGAACGGGAATGCGAAATAGCCGTAACGGTAATATCTGTGATTGTTGATCACATCGCGGACATGATCGAGGCGAATCTCCAGGTCGATGCGTTTTTCGTAAGCGGGCAACGTGACGGTCATCTCCACCGCGGCTCCGGACACCGGTTCCGTCGTCCGGATTTGCACGGTTTGAACAAGCGCATTTTCTCCATATTCGAAGCGGGCGCCGTCGGCCTGCGTGAAGAAACTTCGGTGATTGTCATTCGTATAAACGAACTGATTTCCCCGAAACGGAGCTTTCTGGTCGAAAAGTTCACGCTTGAGCTCCTTGTCGTAAACAGAAAGAAACGAACCATCCCCGGCAAACCGGATCCGGTAATAACGATTCTCCAGAACGCATGGTGCAGAAAGCGGCACAAGTTTCCTCTGCTCCCCCCTGACGGAGGATACCGCAATGGCTTTATACCCCAGAGCCGGAATCTCCGGAGTCAGAAATTCGCCTCGACCCGGAACGGCAACGCGCTCCCGGCGGGGAAAAGCGGCCGGATTGAAAACGACGATGGATTCCGCATCAAGAGAAATCTCCGAAACGAGGGTCTCCATGGCTTTCCGGGTTTCCTCCCGTGCCGTCCGGGCGGCGAAATCGATCCAGTCGCGATGCTGGAGCCAGGTTTCGTAAACGCGCCGTCCCTGATAACCGCTCGTGCCGTAGGAGTGTTCGTCGTTCAGCAGCAGTGCATGCCAGGCTCGCCGGAAAGTTTCCGCCGGATAACGGTATTCCGGATTCACCAGCGCGGCGAGAACCGAAAGTTTCTCCGCGGTCGGCAATTCCTGGTCGGCCGCGAATTTATCCGCAAGGCAATCGGGAGCCGCCGCGGGATGTTGGTACCAACCGCCCGTGATGTCGCCGTGCAAGGTCGGAATCTGCGGGTCGAACCGGCGGCGCAGAAGTTCAAACGGCTCATCCGGATCGCCGACGAGTTTGAACTGCGGAGATTTCCATTTTGCATTCCACGCGACAAACGTTTCCGCGAGCTTCAAATTCGGTTTTTCGTCGTCCGAGTAACAAACGGCGAACCAGAGGTCGTACGGATACTTCGACTCCAGCAGCGGGAGCGTCTCCGCGGTGGCGGACTCCATTCGTTGAATGGTCGCAAAGTCCGCTTCCTGACGGGGACGCAAACCGAACCGCCAGCTGCCCCAGTCGTACCCGGTCGAACACCAGACCAGCAGTCGACTCTCCCGGTCCGGCGCCATCCAGTAAAAGACCATCGGCAAATCCGAGTCGTACCGGACATCTATGCGCGAGCCACCGCCGTTCGCATCCGGATTCCAGGAATATCCGGGAACCTGGATGTTGCTTCGCCAGACGGTCGACGGGAGCGGATTCCATGGATTCGGAGCAAAAATGACATTCCGATACCCGGCCTCCGCATAAGGAGCGATCAATGACCAGCTTATGCCGTTGTTGTCTATCATGCTCATCGTATGGGATTCGATTCCCCACTGATCCTCCAGCTTCCTGCGCGTATATGCGCTGCGGCACATCTCCTCCAGACCATATGTCTGCGTATGATTGCCCGCGATTCCGCAGCAGACGCCGAGTTTTCCGCTCCGGATATAATGGTCCCGGATGTTCAACGCGGCACTTCGACCGCGGTCCATGCCGTAATTGTTCCAGAACCAGGATCCCTCCATGAGATAATGGTAGTCCAGCGGAGGATTGCGTTTTTCCGCCTCATCCGACAACTTCACGGCTTCATCGATGAAATTCTCGCTTTGCCAGCGTTGAAAATACTGCGAATTATGAAGACCGATGTCGGTATGAGACGAACTCATAATGTAGATGACCCACTCCCGCGGCGGAAACCAGCGCTCCCGCCACTCCGCGAGTTTTTCTCCTCCGGCGCCGAAAATTTCCATGCGTCCCGCGACTTCCGCAGCAGGAGCCGGAACCATGATGAACGGTCTGTTTTTCCCCTTCTCCAGTGCGATGTCAAAATCCTCCCCCGCCCGGACGTCGTCATGAAACACCCGGAGTTTGACATGTCCGTTGAAATCGGAACGAATCCAGAGTTCCACTCTCTGCAGTTCTGGCTCCCCGCGAAGAACCATGGAAACCGGTTTGGCGAAAAAAGCTTCAATCTTCATCCTTATTTTCCCCTGAAAACACAAAATCTCTTTCCAGAAGTTCTGCGGAACTGCCGCCGACGCCGATCCGAAAACGGCCCGGCTCCACGACAAACCGCAACTTCTCATTGTAATACCCGAGAACATCATCCGTCAGCTCCACCGAAACCACACGACTTTCGCCGGCTTCGAGGAAGATCCGTTCAAACGCGCAGAGCTCGCGAATCGGCCGCTTCACGGAACTGGCCATGTCGGTCAGATAGAACTGAACGACCTCTTCTCCCGGACAGGTTCCACGGTTGGTGAGTTTCACCGAAACCCGGCGATCATGAATCTGCAGATCTTCATACTCGAAAGTCGTGAAACTCAAACCGAAACCGAACGGAAGCTCCGGCGTACCCGGACAATCGATGTAATCATCGCGCTCCATGAAGGGGTTGTAAAAAACCGGGATCTGCGCGGCACAGCGGGGAATGGAGACCGGCAAACGCCCCGCAGGATTGTATTTCCCGAAAATCACCTCCGCAACCGCCTGCCCTCCGAACGCCCCCGGATACCAGGCCAGCAGCAACGCATCCGCCTCCCGGAGCAATTCTCCGATACAGAGCGGGCGCCCCTGTATCAACACCACAATCACCGGCTTTCCGCTCTCCTTCAGCCGCCGGAACAGCTCCATCTGAACACCGGACAAATTCAACTCGGCCCGGTCGGTTCCCTCTCCGCTCTCCTTCTCGCTCTTTTCCGGAGGCAAGATCTCCGGAGAGGCGGCGCCGCTGGAGGTGCGCTTCATTTCGGAACCGTATTTCGTACTGCACCCACCCAGCACCAGAACGACCGCATCGGCCATCTCCGCGGCCTCCAGTGCCCCGGGGAATCCGGAACGATCGAAGGAACGAATTCCGCAACCGCGGGCATACAGCAATTTCATGTTCCGTGCGTCCGCTTCCTGCCGCAACCCCTCCAGAACGGTGATCACGTTTCCCGGCGGCTGGGGCGCGGTATAGTCACCGAGTTGATTCATGATATTGTCGGCATTGGGACCGATCACGGCCAGAGTGCCGCACTTTCTGAGCGGAAGGATGCCGTTGTTCTTCAGCAAAGTCATCGTCTTGCGCGCGGCTTCCAGGGCGACGGCGCAATGTTTTTCCGACCGGAGAACTTCCAGCGGGCGCTCCTGCGCATACGGATGCTCAAAAAGACCGGTTTCAAATTTTACCCGCAGAATGCGCCCTGCCGCGACATCGAGATCCGCTTCCGAAATCAGTCCGCGCCGGAGCGCCTCAAGCAATCCTTTCGTATGGAATTCAAGAAACCCCTCGTCCACATCGCACCCGGCCTTCAACGCTCTTGCGGAAGATTCGGCCTCGTCATCGGCCAGACGGGACTTGAGCAGGAGCGGAATGGCACCGCGGTCGGCAACGACGAAACCTTCAAACCCGAGCTCGTCACGCAGAATCTCCGTCAGCAGATGGCGACTGCCGCTGGACGACTCCCCGTCGACATCGCTGTATGCGCTCATGATCGACCGTGCTCCGGCCCGGATCGCATCGCGGAACGGCCGCAGCTGGCAGTTGTGCAGTTCGATCATGCCGAGATGCGAGGAGGCTTGATTGTGCCCTCCCTCCGGACTGCCGTGCGCGACAAAATGCTTCAATGTGGAAGTCACTCCCTGTGAGACAATTCCCGCAACCATTGCGCGACCAAATGCGGAAGTCAGAAAGGCATCTTCGGAATAATTCTCCTCCGCCCGCGACCAGCGGGGATCGCGCACGACATCCAGAATCGGCGAATATACCGCGTGCACACCGGCGGAGCGCGCTTCCGCGCCAATGACCTCCCCGATCCGCCGGATCAGTCCGACATCCCAGGAACTTCCCATGCCGAGCCCGGTTGGGAAAACGGTTGTGCCCAGAGCCATCAATCCGTGCGGCGCCTCCTCGGCAATGTAAAGAGGAATCCCCAGGCGCGAACGCTCCAGAACGGCATGTTGAAAAAGATTGACGACCTCGTTCATCCGCTCCGGCGGAACTCCGGTCTCCCAATCCTTTTCCGTCCACCAGTCCGCCCGGATCACTCCGTACATGGAGCCGATGACCCATTGACCGAGTGTCGCAACGAACGCATTCCGCAGCCGGAAAGAGTCGCCGATTCTTTCATACGAGCTGAAGCCATCGAGTTTGACCAGTTGGCCGATCTTCTCTTCGACGCTCATTCTGGCGAGCAGATCGGCCGTCCGCTGCTCAGGGGTCAACGACGGATTACGGAACGGAAGCATTTTCTTTAAATCCTGCATGTTCTCTTGATCTTAACTGTTTTGATTTCAAATGGCCGGAAACTCAGCCGGCTCACACCCTTCAACTCAGAAAGCGGGCGCAGTTCGCACTCCCGCATATCGCACTCGACCGCACTGCCGTCTATGCGCAGAGAAGCCGTTACCGCCGCACGTTCGCACTCATAGATCCGCAAAACCGGATCGGAAGAGTGTTCCGCGATCTTGACGGCCTCGACAATCAGATTGTCGGCATCCAGAGCCGCCCGGGATTCCCCGGAACACCTGGAACGCCCCCGGCAGACGACCGGGGGGATGTTGAACTCGTACGCGGGACGCACAACCGTTCCCGCGGAAAAACCGCCGTCATGAACAATCAGAGCGTAATTCATCGGGTGTATGCCCTCGTCTCCGGATGGATCCGGATGTCCTCCTGATTTGCAGAGCGAGAGGTACATTCCCCGGGGCCCGGACGATATTCCGTATTTGCAGTCATTCAGCAGGGCCGCGCCGAAGCGGCCTTCCGATAAATCGCTCCACTTGTGCTGGCAGACCTCGAACTTCGCCCGCTCGACAGGATCATTTCGATACACCGTCCGCCGGATATGACCGAACGGAATTTCACTGCGGCACTCGTCAGCGAAAACATTCAGCTCGAATGCCGTCTTGAGAAACCGATGCTTTTCATGCCATTCCAGAACACCTTCAAAATCAATCCGGCGGGTGCCCCGGCGGAAAATCATCTGCTGTCGCATCCGGGACCCTCTTCCGACCGGCCGGTCGCATTCCAACCGGAACTCCAGGGGACCGTCCGAAACGACCCGGAACTCTGCGGTGCGCTCCTCCGGCTGAAGCTTCAACCGCAAATCCGCGTCAATATCCCAGTTGTCGTTGTTCAGCGGGACGTCTTCCCCGCACAGAAGCGTATTGAGCGGCAATCCCCCTTCCCGGACCAGTTCCCGGCCGGAGCTCAGGTCAATCAGGGAAACAATCGCCCCGGAATCATGGAACCGCAGACGGAATTCCGGCGTCTCCAGCAACTTTTCGCTTGGCTCATACCGGAAAACCGACCCCGGCGAAAACGGCTTTGCACTCCCCCGGTCGAGCGTAACCGCCCCCAGGGACGGCAACGTCACGCCGCCGATCACGGTGATCTCCGTGCCGTCGATCCGACGGGCCGGCTGCCCGATCCAGCCCCCTTCCCCGCGCACACAGCCGGTCGAAAAGCGCTCCAGCTCGATATGCCCGCGTCGATCCCAGTTCAACGTATTCCAGACCGTGACAAAGCGGTCCCCCCCGTCGCCGCCCCCGAGTTCCCGGAGAACCGGGCGAATTTGTTCCAGGCAATCACACAACTCCCGCTCCGCCTGTTCATGCACACACGGGATGGAGGTTCCCGGCAGAATATCGTGAAACTGATTGAGCAGCAAAACGTCATAAAATTCGTCGATCCGCTCCCGATACCGCTCCGGATCACTTCCGGTCAGCCAGATGAGGATCTCCAGATCGCGCAAAGCCAGTTCAAGTTTCCGGTTGGCCCGTTTCATCGCGCTTCTTCCGGTGAGGGTTCCGCGGTGGAGCTCCAGATAAAGTTCCCCCGTGTAGTGCGGCGGCTCTTTCAGAGACGCCTCAAGCTTTTCCATGAAGTGTTCGACCGTTATATGGGCGCTTCGGGGGCACCCTTCCAGATCCCGGCACCGCCGGGCGTATTCGAGCATCTCATACCCCGGACCGCCGCCGCCGTCGCCGAAGCCGTAGGTGATCAACCGCATGGAATTCAGATCCTTGTGCTGAATGTAATTTTCTGTGGAGCGGTAATCGTGCGGACCACGACCGAGTTTTTCCCGCAGAGTGCGCGGATCGGGTGTGCAGTGTATCTCATTGAAATGCGTAAGAACTTCGCTGCCGTCGATTCCCCGCCACAGAAAGGTGTCGTAAGGGAATGTGGAGGTTTCATTCCAGCTCAATTTCGTCGTCAGGAAATAACGCATACCGCAACCGCGCAGGATCTGCGGCAGCGAAGCCGGATACCCGAAGGAGTCCGGCAGAAAAAAAGCACAGGAACGTCTTCCGCCGGCATAACGGTCAAGGAACCGGAATCCCCGCAGAAATTGCCGGATCAGCGATTCGCCGGAACAGAGATTGCAATCGGGTTCCACCCAGGCGTTGCCGATCAGTTCCCAGCGCCCGGCCTGAACCATCCGCATGATCCGTTCATGCAGCGCGGGATGGGTTTTCCGAATCAGGTCGTTGTGCACCAGAGAACTCTGCGTAAAAAGATATTCCGGATATTCCCGCATCAGCTCCAGGGCATTGCTCCAGGTTCTGGCGCACTTGCGCACAGTCTCCCGGACCGGCCAGAGCCAGGCGGTGTCCATGTGACTGTGACCGATCAACCCCGCAAAAGGAGCGGAACCGGAATTGCAGGACGCAAGCTCAGCGGCCATGATCCGGCGCGCTTCGGCCAGAGCAGGCATCCAATCGGCAGGCTCCGCCTCTTCCGGCTTCTGCGGCACGATGGCGAACACGGTTTCCAGAACCCGGTCGATGCGACCTTTGCGGAAACTGTCGGCGCCGAGCGATTCGCTCAACCGGTTCAGAACCGCGAGATCGAACACAAAATCCCGGACCGCATCATTGCGGACGGTCACGAAAAGTCCGCCGAACCGCTGATCGTTCGGATCTGGATAAACATTCGCTGTCCGCTCCGTGTCGAACGGGTTGGAGCCGATGACTCGATGCCCGGCATACGCTTCCACATGGAACATGAATTCAACTGCCTCATCCCCAGGCGTATAAAACTGGCACTGCTCATGAGTCCCGCGCTGATTGCGGAAGCCGGCGGCGTTGAACATGCCCCGCTCCTCGCCGTTGACATAAAAAAGCGCCTCGCATCCGACAGCCGGCGCGTGAAGGAAAAGCGGTTGATTCCACAACTCTCCCGGAACCTTGTAACAGGCTCTGAACCAGGCCGTTTTCGAATCTCCTCCCCACCGCATTCCGTCGGAGGCAGGACGCCAGAAGGCCTCTTTCGGTGGAGCGGAAAAATATTCGGCAGTCTCAAAAAACTCCGCCTCCAGGACGGCAACCGGTTCGAATATCAATTTCCGGTAAACCTCTTCCATGCGGGAAACTTTCAGCAATGTTTTCTCAGCAACCAACATAAAACACAGTGTTCTCCGACTGTCTTTTCCGCATAAAACAGGAATGAGACGGTATTCCGTCTCGTCCTGTCGTAATATACGTCAATTTTCACAATTTACAAAACGGATCCGGGACTGTTTTCCGGAGTCATGCGAATCCACTCTTCCGGGGAAGCCTTGGGCGAGAGCATCCGGTATACCGCTCCCTTGACGGGTTTGAGATCAGCATTCTCGACATACACCGGCGACTCCGTAAGCGACAGCACAACGTTCCCGTCGCGTCCGGCTTCCATCGTATAGGTATGCCCCATCACGGTGGTCACCCGAATGGAGTTTCCGCTGCGGGGTTTCAGACGGATCTCCACCGGCCCGGCGACGTCGGCCGGCTGCCAGGGAGGCAGGTTGAATCCCTGATCGATGATCGCTTCCTGCTGCCGCAGACCGCCTTTGCGGCTCCACAGCAAAGCAAATTCGCCATCGGGTCCCTTGTCGAACAGCAGTCCGCGAGCGCCGGGTTCGGAGAAATTCAGATCGCCGAGAAATTCACCCGGATCGAAGAACCGCGCGGCAGTCTGGTATGCCCACAAGGTCAGTTTCGGCATCCAGTCCCGATGGAACAGACCGAAATGATGTTCCCGGAGAACGTCGAGATTGACGTTCGGGTTCTTGAGTTTCCTGTTTTCAAAATCGTTGAAGACATAATACATGATGCATTTCGCATCGAGCGCCACGGCAAGTCCCACGGAGATGGCCAGATCGTCGGCGCTGATCCGCTCGTTGTTGGTGATCTGCATATTCGGAGCGGTCGCGGCATAATGTTCCGTGATGTAAACGGGTTTGTCGCCGTACCGGCGGAGCGCCTCCCGGACCGCGCGGAGAGTTCTCATGAAACTCCAGTAGGAGTCATCCGTCTCCGGGGAACGGTTGACACCGGCGGTATGGACGGCCAGATAATCAAAATCGTCCCAGGCGCCATTGTCGTAGATCGTCCGCATGTATGGCATGTCCCCGTTGCAGATGGTCAGGCCGGTGAGTTTGATCTCGGGATAGTACTGATCCCGGACTTCGCGGAGAATCTTCGTAAAATCAGCGTGCGCCTTTTCCCGGACGGCATTCTGCTCGCCGCCATAGAGATTCCATTCATTCGTCAGCTCGAGGACCTCGGAGCCGGTCTTGCGCGTGTGTTCGAGATTCCCCTTGAGGAAGTGGCGGATCGCCTTGGGATCGGCCAGCCAGCTGGTTCCGTCCTTGATATACCGTTCCAGGCTGGCACTGTCTCCGATGTTGTTGTGATACCAGGTGCGGAAGCCTTTCTGCTGCGCCTCGCTTTCATATCTGTAACTCTGGCGGATCGTGGTGATTCCAATGCGTTTCATCATATCGAGGACCTCTCCGGAGGAGCGACGTTCGACGGTTTCTCCGGGATTGTCGCGCCAGCCTGTGACGCCGATGCGGGACTCCTTTCCGGCTTTGAACTTCAGTTCCGGCAGCACGCCTCCGCAGACTCGACGGTAATCGCCGCCGAACTCATTGGATGCGTAGATGTCGAAGAAGACCGGTCCGACCTCGGTCAGATTCACGCAAAGGGGAAACACCGCCTCGGCCCCGGGGGGCACAACCTGCGAGAGATGCTCCGTCTTGAGCACATCGCCATTGAAGTTTCTCGCCGTATATTTCAGATGAATTCGTGTCGGTTTGCGGAAATAGTTGCCGACGTATGCGGTCAGACGGTACTCGCCGGGCTCTTTCAGAAGGAAGAAGCGGTCCGGAGATTTCACCTCCATGAGCAATCGCTCATCCCCGGCACGGGCTATGGCTTCGCGAACTCTGGAATCGGCATTGCCGCGCACCGAAAACGCCAGCGTGCCGCAATAGAAGGTCGGTGCCCACGGAAGCCGGCAGCGTTTCGTTTCGAAATTCAGACTGTGATTTTCATAAAAACGCCAGTAGGTCGGGCTCTGACCGGCGGCCGCGAAGGTGACGAAGTTCACGCCGTCGCCGAATTCGATCGCCTGTCCGCGGTTGAGTTCCTCCGGTTCACCGCCGGTGCGGTGCAGATAATATCTCTCCGGAGAAAAACGGCCGTGTTCCTTGAATTTCGGATCGAATCTGAGCTGGACGGAGGCGAGATTCTTTTCCCACTCCTGAGAAACCTCCCAGGTCGGATAAACCCGGCAGCGCGCTCCCTCCGGGAACAGAGTCCACTGCATCAGATAGAGCTGTTTGCCTTCGCCATCCAGAGCCGCCACGCCGAGCACCTGATTCCCGGAGCCGACCATATCCGTTGCCGTCGGAATCATTTCAAAATTGATTTTAGGAAGTTTCGGATTGTCATCGAGCAGCTTGACCGTCCGGAAACTCACGGGCTCGGACGGGCAGCCCGGAACCTCCGGCGCGGTAATTGCGCCCAGACTGCTCCAGCTGCCGTCGGGGGAGTTGCGAAAATCAATTTCCGTGCAGCCGTTTTTGCAAAACCGGAGAATCAGGCGATCATTTTCCATGCGTCCGATTTGAGGACGCACCCGCTTTTCGGCCCGCCCCAGATCGGAAACGGAGAAATTGTCGACCCGCAACACGCCGGAGGTGTCCCTGCCCGGAATCGCCCGGAAACGAAACCGTTCCGGCTTTGCGACGGATTTCAGCGGCAGCTCCGAAACCTCCTTCACACTTCCGTCGGTCAGGTCCGTCAATTTCAAATCGTACGTTCCGTCGTTGTAACGGCAGACCGCGCTGAGACGGTAAAACCGGTTGTCCTTCACCGGAATTTTTCCGGGAAGAAATCCGCCTGGGACCAGCCGCAGATAGGAGGCCCCGAAATCGGCGATGACCGAGCCGTCACCGGCGAGCAGTTCCGCCCGGAAGGCATACGGCTGCTTTTCCTTCCCCCAGCTCGGCGGAGCAAAGGAGAAATCGTAGGTGACGCTCCAGGCATCCCCGGTCCGGAAAGCGGGCGAAACCGCCTCGGCTGCAGCATCGCTGTAATCGAAATCCTGAAGCAGCAGAATGTTACGATCCTTTTCCGTCGCCCATCCGGCATCCGAGAAATAATTGCCGTTCCGGAAGGAGGAGAGAGTCCACTTCTCCTTGTTCTCCGCCGTATCGAAATCCTCCTTCAAAACCACATTCTCTGCGGAACAGACCGAACAGCACACAGTGCCGAACAGCAAAGTCCGGCGGAAAAAATTCGACAACATCATTTCAATCAATACCTTTCTTTCATTTTACCAAACGCTCTTCGTGAACGAGCCAGGCCAGGCTCATCGGCAACCATCATCCGTCCGTTCGTCCGCTTCTCTGCCCGACGGGATGCTCACGACCGCTGCCGTGAGCCGCTTCCGTATTCCTCCGGATCAGTCGTAAATCCCTCTGCCATCATCCATCCAGGAGGTTGCGAACATGGAGTTGTACATCCGATCGCTGATCGTGAACACGTTGATGGTTTCGACATGGCCGTCCAGCGCGGCCGCGTTGATGCTCGAACTGTTGCTGTGACGGGCGTGAACGCGATTCAACCGATTGCTGTAGATCGACTCCAGATCACATGCACGGTAGGGCTGCTCGGTTTTGGCCCGGTAATCGGCCATCACCATGCGCCGTGACGGCTTCTTCCATTTGATCCGCTTGGTGTACCCGAATTTTTGCTTGTTGAACGTATCGGTCTGACGGCTGTATGAACCGAAAAAGGCGTTCCTGCCGTAGTTGGAAATCGGATATTTGTCACTGAGCATCAGGATCTCCTCACTGTCGCCAGGACAGAGATAAAGCTTTGAAAAATTTCCATCCTTGATCATCTGATCGGTCACTTTCGTTCCCGAAACCACATACGGGTAGAGCATCTCCAGCCATGGAACATAATAGTTGCTCACATAAGGTTTGAACACTTTATTCGTATTTTTGGCAAATTGTCCCCATTCATCTGCCGTCGCGGGACAGACCCAGTCGTCGAAATCGTTGGAAAACATGGCGCAGGCCACACCGAACTGCTTGAGATTGTTTGTGCAGCTGGAGCTTTTGGCTCTCTCCCTGGCCTGATTCAACGCCGGCAGCAGCATCGATGCAAGAATCGCGATGATCGCAATCACAACCAGAAGTTCTATCAACGTGAACCAGGCGGATTTGTGTTGCTTAGATTCCATTTCAGACTCCTATGATAAAATTCCACTTCGATGCCGGGAAAAACTCAATTTTTTACGAGTTTGAATTGAGTAAAATCCTCAA